>CAZKAZ010000052.1:20999-32983 GCA_964550765.1 uncultured bacterium
CCGCCATTATCGACGCTGTGACCGAGCGAGCCACTGTCACCATTGTAGGCGACGAAAAACAGAGCATCTACGGATTTCGCGGGGCGGATGTGCGGGTGTTTGAACGCATGCAAGCGCAGGTTGCTCAAGGTGGTGAGGTGGTGTCTCTGGCGACCTCGTTTCGCATTCACGCCAGTCTGATGGCACACCTTAACAATATGACCGTGCCACTGTTGGGTGAACGCCATCAAGCCCTAGAAGCTACCCGCCCTGCTTTGAATGACGGTGAAACGCCTGTGGGTGTCTACGTTCTGGCAGGGGAGGACTTACCCAACAAAGCCTTCCGGCAGGTCAGTGAAGCGCGGCATTTAGCCGAGTTGATTCAGGGGTTATTAGATGCAAAAACGCCAGTGTTTGATAAACAGACGCAACAGCAGCGGGCGCTGGCTTTGGGTGATATTGCCATTTTGACTCGAGCTTGGAAACCGCTCGATACCTACAGTGATGTGTTGTCAGCCTTGGGCGTACCTGCACTGCACACGGGGGGCGGGAATTTATTAGAAACCCGCGAAGCCAAAGACATGTTTGCGGCGCTTTGTTTTTTTGCTGATGCGCGGGATGACTTGGCACTAGCGGCACTGCTCAAAAGTCCTTACTTTGCCCTTTCAGACGGGCAACTCAGTGAGATTGCTGCAGCGACGGCTGACAAGGAATGTTGGTTTGATACCCTGCAAAACCATCCTCCCGAAACTATGCAACACGTAACTGAGGTGTTGTTGCCCTTGCACGAAAAGCGTTTTGAGATGCCTGCTAGTCGTGTGTTGCAACGGTTGGACGCCCTTACGGGTTACAGCGCAGTAGTTGCCAACTTGCCCGGGGCAGCGCGGCGGGTAGCGGATTATCGGGCGTTTTTGGAATTTGTACGTGGTCTTGAACCTGGTAGCGATACGTTTACGGTGGTGCGGCGGCTCAAGCGTTTGTGGCGGGCTGAGGTGACCGTGCCGCGCCCTAGTTTACAAGCGGACGATGCGGTTACGCTCATGACCATTCATCGCGCCAAGGGTCTGGAGTTTCCGGTAGTGATTTTGGCCGACCTTGATTACCACACAGGCAATCAGACACCAGCGGCTTTGGTGGATGCTGACTTGGGGGTGGCGTTTAAGGTAGCAGACGAACAAGGGGAGATGCTCGAGCCAGTCCTCTACCAACAGCTAAAAAATCAACAAAAGCATGCTGAGCGCGATGAACTGCGGCGGGTGTTGTACGTAGGCTTAACACGGGCACGTGACCGGCTGTGTTTGAGTGCTACTAAGGATAAAGGGGGGGCGCTCGAGCTACTCTTCGACGCTCTAGATGCCGCTAACCTCCCCATCAACGCGGTGACGTTCACGCCGGAAAGTGCTTTTTATCCCCAAGCCCAACCTGCGCCTGCCTCGAAAAGTGAACTAGGGGATTTGTGGCAAGCGCCGCCTTTGGATATAAACGCAAGTGACGCGACAGAAGTGGGAGTAAAAAACGTGAACAAACCTTGGGATGATGTGCGTGGGTTACTAGAGATGTACGAAGAAACCCGCTGGTGGCCGCTCGTTGATGCGCTCGAGCAAGCCGACCTACCCTTCCCCAACTTAGACGCGTCCATGTTGCCACTCACCCAAAACGGTAGCGCTACTACGGCTATTGCCCTGTTAGCTTGGGACAAGGTTGCCCTAGCAGAAAAAGGTACTCCCGAATTAACCTACGACCAGACTGTACTTTTTGTTGACGAAGACGACCCCGACGCCGTTATCGAACCACTGCGCGAAAGGCTTTCGTCATGAGATTTTTGATTGCCGACAGTTACACCAAAAGCCTCGCCTCACTGACCCAAGACGAACAAAACCTTGCCAAGCAGAGCATTTTTGACTTTCAGGTTGACCCCAGCTTGCCAAGTCTGAATTTTCACCGCGTACACAAGGTCAAAGACAAAAACTTTTGGTCTTTTCGGGTGAACGACGACATTCGCACCATCGTCTACAAACATGGCGAAGATATGGTCATTTGCTACATCGACCATCACGACAAAGCCTACCGCTGGGCGAGTAACAATCAGGTCAAAATTCACCCCAAAACGGGTGCAGCGCAGTTTGTTAAGTCCGAAGAGCGCATTCAAGAAGTCATCAAGCAAGTTGAAGTCAGTAAAGGCCCTGCGGTGTTTAAGCGTTTTGACGAAGAGTATTTGCTGGCGCTAGGCGTGCCTCCCGAATGGCTTCAGGCTGTCCAACAGATGACTGGAAACGAGTTTTTAGACTTTTCTGAAGAATTACCCGACGAGGCCGCTGAACACCTGATGATGTTGGTAGAAGGGCAGTTTGTACCGACGCCTACGCCCCTTGTCGATGGCGATCCCTTCTTGCATCCCGATGCCCGCAGGCGTTTTGTGGTGGTAGGGCAAGACGAACAAGAATTGCATCAAGCGCTTGACTATCCGCTCGATAAGTGGATGGTGTTTTTGCATCCCAAACAGCAAGAACCCGTGCATAAGCACTACAATGGTGCAGCCAAAATTTCCGGTGGAGCAGGTACAGGCAAGACGGTGGTGGCGCTGCATCGGGTGGCGTTTTTGGTGCGTAATGATGCAAGTGCTCGAGTGCTACTTACCACTTTCTCCAAGGCACTAGCCAGTCGGCTCGAGTACGCCTTAGGTCAACTGCTTGGCGATAGCCCAGCACGGCAGCAGGTAACAGTGCAAAATTTGCACCAACTGGCTTTCCAGCATTACACTCAGCCTTTTACCAAGTTAGAAGATGTGGTGTTAAAGCGCGAAATCACACGGGCGATGCGCGAAACAGGTGAAACGGACTTTTCAGCAGGTTTTTTGCTGGCTGAATGGCATCATGTCCTTGACGCGTACGACGTGAATAGTTTCAATGACTATCGGCAGATTGCGCGGGTAGGACGGGGGACGCCCTTGCAAGTGCGGCAGCGGATGCGGGTTTGGAAGGTGCTCGATAAGGTGCGCCAGCAATTTGCTGAAGAAGGACGTATGACGTTCGCCCGTTTATGTCATCGCGTGGCCGATGAACTTGACGGTAAGGAACTGTTTACCCATGTGGTTGCCGACGAAACGCAGGATTTTGGTCCGGCAGAATTGCGCCTCTTGCGCACGCTTGCCCCCGATGCGCCCAATAGCCTCATGCTCGTAGGTGATAATGGGCAACGCATTTACACAGCTCGAGCCAGCTTGAAAGCTTCGGGAATTGATATTAAGGGGCGTTCACACATCCTCAAGCTCAACTACCGTACTACTGAACAAATCCGCCGCCGTGCTGACCGTCTTTTGCCCAAAGAACTCATTGACGTAGATGGTGATACCGAAACCCGCGTGACCATTTCGCTTTTGCGGGGGCCAGAACCAGAAGTACTTGACTTTGCCAGCCCCAAACAAGAAATTGACGCTATTGCCAGTCGTTTAGAGCACTACTTCAACAGCGGTTTTCAGCCCCGCGATATTGCCCTTTTTGCCCGCACCAAATATTTGATAGACGAGCGTATACAGCCCGCGCTAGATGCCTGTGGCTACCCGAGTGCCATGCTCAGTAGTGACGCCACCCCACCTGAAGACCGTGTGGCCATCGGCACGATGCACCGCGCCAAGGGTCTAGAATTCAAAATCGTTATTGTGATGGCCTGCGAAGCTGGCGTGATTCCCTTGCCGAAGGCGTTAAGTGATGCACCTGATGAAGCAGAACGCAAGTTGGTGCTCGAGCAAGAACGCAACTTGCTGTACGTAGCTGCCACTCGAGCGCGTGAACAGCTACTGATGAGCTACGTGGGTGCACCCAGTGAATTTTTGGGAGCACTTGGCGACACGTAAAAAAACCCCGAGCGTGGCTCGAGGTCGTGTTACTTCATATTGCGTTTTAAGTTGGGGCTGCTAGCTTAAGCGCGGGGAATCACTGCAAGCGCCAAGGCCAACAGTCCCCAGATGACCCCCGCCCAGATGGTGAGGCGCTCGAGGCCACTGCTCAAACCACCCACGCTACTTGCGAAGTCTTGACTGCCGCCGCCGCCCAAACCTTCACCAAGGCCGCCTTGTTTGGGTTCTTGTAACAAAACCAACGCTACTAAGGCGATTGACGTGGCAATAAATAAAAGTAATACAAACCAAAAAATAATAAACATGCTCATTCTCCTTATCGTGCTTGTCGTATCTGTTACGTATTTGTTAATATACAACTATCTGCGCACGTATAACAGCGAGTCTACAGGCGACACCACAAGAGTCATGGCATCATGGTTGTAACCGTGGTTGTAGCCGTACCCGCTGCGTGTGTTGGTTGTGTTTACACCTAACATACTGGTGCGCAACATCCTAGGTGATGTTGGTTGTGGCTACGCTCCGAAAATTATACAAAAAAATGCGTTGCCTCTGGTTCTCTCGAGGCAACGTATGATGGTGCCGGAAGCGGGACTCGAACCCGCACAGCCGCAAGGCCGGTAGATTTTGAGTCTACTGCGTCTACCAATTCCGCCATCCCGGCAAAACAACGTAGTGTATCAGGAAGCCCCGCAGCCGTCAAGCGCTGCTCGAGGCTTATCTACTATTGCCTGGTCATTCCTAGTCACTGTTTGGTCACTGCCTGGTCACTGTTTGGTCACTGCCTGGTCACTGGCGCAGGTTGAATGGCGTTGGGTGTATATAGCGTTAATGGGTCGTTGCTGATGTGTGTAGCAGAACCGCTGCAGGTCGAAAGGTATTGCTTGCGCGGTTGTTGTCGCGCAGGATGTTGTCGTTTAAGGTTGGTTGACTGGCGTCACTGACGATAATGCCTTGGTCGTTGCCTTCGATGGTGTTACCCGTAGCCGTGCCCCGCGCCAGTTCGTAATAGGCCAAACCCGCGCCGCTGTTGTTACGCAAGACGTTATCTTCAAGTAAAGGGTCAGCTTCGTTGCGTACGGCAATACCATGAAAGCCGTTGCTCTCGCTAATGTTGCGCGTGGCTCTGCCGCTAGCGCTGCCCAAGTAGGTGATGCCTGCGTGTCCGTTGCCGCGTAAGGTGTTGCGGGCGAGGTCTGGGTTGGCGGCGTCTTGAATGCTGATGCCGCTGTAGACGTTGTTGTCGATGGTGTTACCGGTGTAGATACCTTGGCTGCGGCCAGCGATGTACACGCCAGAAGCTTCGTTATCGCGGAAAAAGTTATCGGTCGCGGTGATGTTGGTGTCGTCTTGAGCACTCAGACCGTAGCGTTGGTTGACGTCGCTGACGTTGTTAATAAGCTCACCAGTAGAGGTGTCAGCAAAGCGGATACCGATGTCATTACCGCGAATGGTGCTGTTCTCGAGCCGTAAATGGGCGTTGCCCGAAATGTACAACGCACTGCCGTGATTATCAAAAAACTCGCTGTTGTCGATGTCTGCTCGAGCGTCCCCTATGAGGCGCAAACCATGTCCGGTGCTGCCTACAATGCTGCTCTGACGCATGATGATGTTGCCCTTATCAGCCAAAATAGCGCTACCGCTAGCGTGGCCTTCGTAGCGCAAGGTGACACCAACAAGCTCGAGGGTGACGTCTGCTGCCAATGCAAACAATATGTTGCTCTCGCGTATCACCAAGACGGTGCGTTCTGCTCCCACCCCACTGATGCGCAAATCACGGCTGACTTGCACGGTGCGGGTCAAATCGTAACTGCCAGCGCGAAGTTGTAAATGTCCACCGCTCTCAGCCCGGCTCACAATGTCACTGACTTCGCTGCTAGTTACTTCACCCCCGACGTCGATGTTTTGGGCGACACGCTGCAGGGTGTTACTGCGCACCAACAAACTGGCCAAGCGTTTGGCTGAGTTGGGCAAGTTGGCTCTTGGATTGGCCGAACCCGCAAAGTGCAAACCGACGGCACTGTTGTCGTTGTCCGAAAAAAGCAACGCCCCCGAACTGCCGCCCGACGTGTCACAACGATGCCGTAGAATGTCGGTGTTGTTGCCGCTAATATTCACCAAGCGGCACGATTTGCGGGTGAGTGTTTGCGGGCCGCCAGCAGGGTGATGAATCAAGTACAATTCTTCGTTGGGTACAGGATCGCGCACCTGTAAATCAATCGTGCCAAAGGTGCGTCCGGGACTACCTTCGACTTGCAAAACAACATAGTCAAGGTCTTCGCTTAAGTCAACGGGGTTGGTGGCAACGGCAAACACCTCACCCATGTCATCGGTTGACAAGTAGCCCATGCGCAGCACCATGTCGATAATGCTGAAACGGCTAACAATATCGCGTCCGTGGGTGCAGTGGTGATTAGTGAGCAAGTAGTTATCGGCAATAAGTGTGGCCGTGCAGGTAGATACAAAACGTTTACCGCTACTATCAGCCAGAAGAATATCCAAGCGCCCGATGGCACGTCCACGCTGACGGTAACGGTTGTCTGCAGTAAATTCATGCAAAGCTTCGTAGTTGTCGCCAAAGGTACTTTGCAACACCTGCTGGTTGTTGGGCATAACCAAGTTGGCTTGGCCAAACTGATTTCCTGGAAAAAGAAGCGGCGTTTGTGCCGCAGCACCTGCCAAAAACAAAGTGCTGATGACGCACATGCGCACCCATATCTTTACCTGCCAACCCAAATGATTCACCCTTTGCCTCCCGTGTTACCTGCCGTGTTTTTGTTTTTGCCTGTCATGTTGACGTTCACTATTCTTTGTACCATCTCATGTACCTAGCTTGTGTGCTCATTTATCGTTCATGATGTGCCCACAGCTGACCACAATGTGTGTTTTATGCAAGAATACATTAAAAGAGTACCTTAAATATCAAGCCTTTTAAGTAACGCTAAAAATAACACTGCAATGATGCTTGTGCGTAGAGGGCGTGTTATTTGTTTTAAGACCCAGCGTTCGTATTGCTAAGCCAAGCTAGATATCGAATAAAGGCATTTCGTGCTTGATGTCGATGATGTTGCCTTAAACACAAGATGCAATTAGTTGGCGAATCAGTCTGGTGATGCAGTATAACTTCGTATTTGTTTTCGTATAAAGATGCAAGCCCTATGCCTACTGGACTGCTGAGTGGTAGCAGAACAACATGACTCATTTGTACCCCACTTGTGGTTTTAATCTGTTGAAAACTTCCAACAAATATAAAAATTTATGTTATCATATAATGAAAAAGTAATAGTGCATTGACAAGTAGGCTCACCGATGTGTTGCGCGGTTTTGCTACGCATTGACGCCAAAGTCGCAGCATCAACTCGAGCACAAAATACTTTGACTTGATGTCTTTATCAAGATAATTACTTTAGTAGTAAAATGCATCATTCACATTTACACTATTTTGCGCGGAGTCCTATGAGAGACTTGACACGACTGGCTTTGGCAAATTCACCATCAAGCGTTCACCTCACCTGTGAAACTGTAAGGAGACGGCATTGATAATTGAATGTTCAAAGAGTATCAAGGTAATTCTGTTGGAGAGTGTGAGGGAAATTGCAAATTATGACACTCGAGCACCACACCTACGACTGCAGCGAAATGTCACCACAAAAAGTAGGCTGCCGCATTGGTGTTTCACGCGATTGACGCTTCATACAGCGTGGTGTTTCAACGTCATCTGCAGTAGACCTCGTGCAGAAATCAACACTGATGGCAAATGTTTCATGGTTCGGTTGCTACGTTTGCAAGAAGTCTTATCTGCCAATACAGACGACCATCGCGCTGGCGTTTACCTTGTCACGATGGTTGATTGATTTTGATTGTATTGCTATTAAATTTAAGAAGCGTTTGAATTTAAGAAGCGTTTCACCCACGTTTTTTAAGGGCTATTCTGGGGCGTCTTCGCTGTTGGTGTCTTCGCTATCGCTGTCGGCATCGTTGATAATTTTGAGCACCTCAGGGTCAAGTTCACCGCGCTCGAGGGCTTGATTGAGCATAGAAATCCCCAAACGCACGACTTCAGATTTAGACACGAGCCGCTCCGGGTTAGAGAGTTGGTAGGCAGTTTTGGTAAGCAATGAATCTTGTTCTTCGGAGATGACGACTTGCAATCGCTTACTTTTTTCACGCTTTGGCACGCTTGCCTCCTGTGACAATATTAGCATTCTACTGTTGAGGTTGACAACGCTCAAGTAACCTCTATACACTAAGGTGTGTAACGTGTGTAACTTGTGTACTTTTTCACGCTGACTCACGTCGATTACTCACATCGATGCTACGGCAGACACACAGGGGCGCTACGGCAGACACACAGGCAGACGTCGATACTACGCTCGTACTGAACCTGAACCGACGTGATGGAATCGTGTCTTAACTGCTAGTTCACCGTAAGCCTTTGTGGAAGGCACGCACAAGCTGATACGCACAAGCAAGTACGCACAAAGCACAAGGTTGACAAATCAGCGTGGTTGTTAGTCTTGGCAATATCTTACTAACTGTGTCTTGCTAACTGTGTTGAGGTCGCGTAAATCAATGCTGATACGTCTGCGATAGGTATGTTGCAATATGGTAACACGATACTATTTAATGTCTACTGCATCGTTTGTTGCTACAAAACTTGACACATGCTGAAGTGTTGCACGTAAAGTGTTTGTTAAATGTGAAATGCTTGTTGTATGTTTGCTGCTCGTCGCTAGCGCTAGGGTGTTTTCACTCGCTGGCGTCATTTATAGAAGGGTTTCGTCATGGTCAATCAGTCAGCGGATACAGCGGCTCGAGCGTTTGTTATAGAGGGCGGTACGCCCCTCACAGGTGACATCACCGTTAACCGCGCCAAAAATTCGGCGTTGTACCTCATTTTGGCAGCCCTGCTGACGGCTGAGCCGGTGGTACTGCGCGATGTGCCCAAGTTGCGCGATGTGTTGGTATTGCTCGAGATTTTAGAACACTTTGGGGTGATGGTGCGTTGGCAGGGGTGCGATTTGCACTTGCATGCCTACCACCTTACGCGTACTGATGCCCCTTATGCCATGGTCAGCAAGATGCGCGCTAGTTTTGTTGCCCTTGGTGCTCTGTTGGGGCGCAGCGGTGAAGCGCGCATTTCCATGCCTGGAGGGTGTGCGTTTGGGCCGCGTCCGGTTGACCGTCATATCAAAGCCTTTCGTCAACTCGGGGCGCAGGTGCAAGAAGAAAGTGGCGATTTTGCAGTCTGGCTCGAGCGTCCTTTAGCAGGTACGGTCACCTTCGATGCCCCTACTGTAGGCGGCACGCAAAACGTACTGCTTGCTAGCGCCCTGGGCAGTGACACGGTGATTATCGAAAACGCTGCCTTGGAACCTGAAATTGCCGACCTTGCCAATATGCTCAACGGCATGGGTGCGCAGGTGCATGGTGCAGGCAGTCAGCGCATTACCGTCACGGGCGTCGCCACGTTAATGGGGATTGACTATCAGCCTATTCCTGACCGCATCGAAGCTGGCACACTGATGTTGGCAGCAGCAGCGACTCGAGGGCATGTCACCTTGCAGCGGGTGATTCCCGCTCACTTGCACGCTGTCATTCAGACGCTACAAGCATGTGGGGTGGTGGTGCGTGATGCTGATGGGTGTGAGCTAGTTTTTGATGGCGATGAGATGAGTAGTAACGGCGTGGTTAGTAGTAACGCTATGGGTAGTAACGGTGTGAGTAGTCATGCTGATGACACGTATAGTGCAGAAACCAATCTCGAGGTCGATGCCCGTGCCACATTACAGCCTGTCAACGTGCGTGCTCAGGTCTATCCTGGTATTCCCACAGACGTACAAGCCCCCTTTGGGGCATTCTTAGCCACGATTGCTGGTGCTAGCACCGTAAACGATGAGGTTTATCCTGACCGCTTTACCCATGTTGCTGAGTTGCAGCGTATGGGCGTCGAAGCCGAATTGCAAGGTGACACCCTGTTTCTGCAAGGGGGTGCGTTGCATGGCGCGAAGTTACACGCGGCGGATATTCGTGCTGGTGGGGCGTTGATTATCGCCGCATTGGCTGCTAGGGGTACGTCTCATGTCACTGGTGTTGAGTATATAGAACGCGGTTATGAAGCCTTGGACAGGCGCTTACAAGGCCTTGGGGCGCGCATCACCCTACACGAACTTGCTGACGAAGTGGCGATGCCCTCTGTGGTGTGAACTATGGTGTGAAATTCAGTGGTATAAGATTTGATGGTGTGAAAATAGCTGTACAGTGAGATCGATGTTTAACAACAACCTGTCTAAAAAACTTTAGCTATTAATGTTTAACAACAACCCGTCTAAAAAAACTTTAGCTATCGTTAACACAACCGGGACATTCGTTACTCTCATAGTGTGCTAATTTAGCACCATGTTAGCGCTGCGTTTTTCTTTTACGATTGGCTCGAGGGCACTGTCTGGTGTGGATTGGCGTTGTTTGTGGCTGCGTTATACTCATGTTTTGTGGCGGCAGTTTGTCCTGATTGGCTTGACACTAGGGGTGGCGTTTGGGTTGATGTTAGGTGCAACCTCCTACGCACAGGTGCTCAATGCCGTCTCTGGTGCTGTCGAGCTGTCAACGGCAGGCAGCAGCTACCGTCCGGCGTTTGAAGGTGAATCATTGCCGCTTGATGGCCGCGTGCGCACCCTAGCTAACGGTGCTGTATGGCTTGAGTTAAATGACGAAAGTTACATCCGCCTAGACGGAGATACCACCTTGTTGCGGCGTGCCTCGGGTTACGTGCTCGAAGCTGGCAGCATCTACGCAAGTGCTAGTAATTTGGTGATTTATGTGGATATTCCTACCCTCAGACTTGATGGTGAAGCCCGTTTTGATGTCACCGACGAGGTGCGCCGTGTGGCGGTGTTTGCAGGTAGGGTCATCGCCTCGCCGCAAGGCAGTGCTGTGGTGCTAACCCCAGGGCAGCAGTTTTTTCGGGGTGCTGACATGGACACCGCTGAAGTGTCGGCGTATTTAGAACGCGATCCTTGGTATCTTAACATCGTGCCCGTAGCCAGTGAAAGCGCGTTGGTGAACGCGTTTGCGGGGCGCAGTGAGTTGCTATTACCTGGTGAAGATACCTGGCAAGCCGCCAGTTTACAAGCGCCTTTTGAAGTGGGCATGAGCGCCCGCACAGGTGCTGACAGTTGGCTCGAGGTCACCTTCGATAACGCTAACGTGGTGCGCTTGCAAGCTGACAGTCAAGCTACGTTTACCAGCTTTGATGACCTTGAAGACGGCACGCGCCGTACAGTCATTGACCTGAGCCGAGGGACATTGTGGAGTGTGGTTGAAGGCCAGCAACAGCGTTTTGACATTGAGACCATCGGCTTGGTAGCAGGTGTGCGTGGGACGACTTTTCGGGTAGATGCTGCAGGTGTTGGGGCAAGTGCCATCAAAGTGTTTGAAGGAACAGTCTTGGGTGTTGTAAATGGCGCAGGGACAGAAGTTGCAGCTGACGAGCAATTCGACCCTGTAGCCGGTGTTGTTCCCCTCGAGCCAGACGACCTTGATGCTTTTAACTTAGCGCGTGATGTGCTGCTCGAGCAAACCCCCGAACCGCGTTTGCAACTCAACCCCGACGTGCGCACGGTGGTCCTCGTAGATACGGATAATCTCCTGTTGCAAGGGCGGGCTATTAACACCGACACCTTGCGGGTTGCAGGCGATGTGGTGTCTCTGGCTGATGATGGCAGTTTCAGTGTCACGCTCACGCCAGCCGATGGCTCGAGTACCGTCACCTTCGAACTGACCAACGCCGCCCGTAGCACCGTCAACACCATCACTATCATCCGCCAAGCCCAGTAGTTGGTAGCTGACCAACACCTCTTTGCAGGCTGATTGGCTTGAATGTGACTGCATAGCTATCGCCATAGCTGTCGCCGAGGTAGTCTAGCTAATCTATAACGCGTCGCGTCATACCCATTCCAATTGATGCTTTTAGAAATCAATTTGCGCAGAGCGTGTAGCAACAACGGACGTAAGCGGAAACAGAAGAAAATCTGTAGGACTTTTTGCAGTGTTTAGTTGGAATCTGTCTTGCTAGACCAGGCAAAACACAAAAACACGTCGCTAGTTTGAGGGTACGCGTGTTAAGGACATCGAAACGCGTCATTCATTG
>CAZKAZ010000053.1:0-30052 GCA_964550765.1 uncultured bacterium
GGCATTGTACAATTTGGCGCTGAAACCTGCGTTGCAATTCACAGTATGTTGCTCATGTGAACTGCGACGCACCTGTGAAAGGAGTAATACATGAAAAGCATGTTACGTTTCGGTATCACCTTGCTAGCCGCTGCGCTACTGTCGGGTGCTGCCGCCCAAACCATCACCGTTGCCCAAGGGGCAGACGCGGTGACTTTGGATCCGCATAAAACGAATGACCAACCTTCTGCTCGCATCATGCGGCAAGTTTATGACACCTTGGTCGTACAAAACGAAGACCTGTCATTGACGCCCGGTTTGGCTGCGTCTTGGGAACAAGTTGAACCCACTGTCTGGGAATTCACCTTGCGCGAAGGCGTTACCTTCCACAACGGCGAACCCTTAGAAGCTGCTGATGTAGTGTTTACCCTCAACCGCATGTTGGACCCAGAAACTGCCGCGCCAGCAAGCTTTTTGCTTGGGTTTGTCGAAAGCGTTGAAGCCATTGATGACATGACCGTGCGTGTGACCACGGCATATCCCTTTGCGCCTGCGTTGAACCACTTTTCGCACACGGCTACCTCAATTTTGAACGAAGAAGCCGTCACCGAAGCTGGTGAAGACTATGGTACGAGCGTGGTAGTAGGTACCGGGCCGTTCGCGTTTGTGAGCTGGGATACTTCATCGCAGTTGGTGCTCGAGCGCAGCGACAACTGGTACGGCGGCGAGGTGTTACCTGAGCAAGTTATTTTCCGCCCCATTCCTGAAGGCACCGTGCGGGCGATTGAACTGGAAACGGGCGGCGTAGACATTGCTTATGCGCTAGAACCCACCGACGCCCAGCGCTTGGCTGATGACCCAGAAGTGCAGCTCGAGTCAGTAGAAACCTTGTCGACTGCCTACATCGGTTTCAATGCCCAAAAAGAACCCTTCGATGACGTCTTGGTGCGCCAAGCCATCAACCACGCTATCGATGTAAACACCATCGTCGAAGTGATTTTTGAAGGTCAAGCTGTACCTGCGACTAGCCCCATCTCGGCGCAAGTGTTTGGTGCCAACTTAGACCTTGAAGCCTACGAATATGACCCCGAATTGGCGCGTGAACTGCTGGCTGAAGCCGGTTACGCAGATGGTTTTAGCACCACCTTGTGGACGAACGACAACCCCTTGCGCGTACAAATTGCCGAAATTGCCCAAGCGCAACTCGGTGAAATCGGTATCGACGTCGATGTGCAGGTGCTCGAGTGGGGTACCTACCTCGCTGAAACCTCTGCGGGCAACCACGACATGTTCATCCTCGGCTGGGTGACGGTCACCGCAGACGCTGATTACGGTCTTTATGGTCTTTTTCACAGTGACAACTTCGGCAGCCCCAACCGCACCTTCTGGGGCAACGAACGGGTTGATGAACTGCTCACCTTGGGTCGTACCACGATTGACCAAGACGAGCGTTTGAATGCTTACTTAGAAGCACAAGAAATCATTGCTGAACAAGCACCGTGGGTGTTTTTGTACATCCAAACCGAGGTGAACGGTCTGCGTGACAACGTGAGTGGTTTCGTGCCGCACCCTGCTGGTCACCACCGCCTCTACAGCGTCAGCAAAGAATAACCATACACAAGCAGTACAAACACACGTCAGCATTGAAGAGCATGACAGCTTGTTGACGTTTGGAAACACGGCGCTGGGTTAAGCCTAGCGCCTATTTTGCTGTTTATTTTACTTCGTGCTGGTTTTTGTCTCTCACGGCAGGCGTGGTGCATTAAGCAGCTTCTTATGACGGCAGCACGACGTGCACTGCTGCTCTAGGTTTACTGAGTGACAAACATAAGATTGGCATAAGATTGGCATGACGAAAGGAGTGGGCGAATGCTTCAATATTTGGCTCGGCGTTTGCTGTTGATTATTCCCATTTTGTTGGGTGTGAGTGTGATTGTGTTTGGCATCATGCACCTCACCCCAGGCGATCCGGCGCTACTGATGCTGGGTGAAAATGCTACCCAAGAACAATATGCAAACTTGCGTGAACAACTGGGTTTGAATGAACCCGTAGTGGTGCAATACGCCATTTGGTTAGGGCGCATGGTGCAACTCGACTTGGGGCGTTCGATTCGCTCGAACCGTCCGGTATTAGAAGAACTGTTAGCACGTTTTCCGGCCACAGTGGAACTAGCCGCAGTCGCCATTGGTTTAGCCATTGTTATAGGTATACCTATCGGGATTTTTTCGGCGACGCGTCCTGATTCGTTTGCGGATAATGTGGCTACCATAGGCGCACTAGGTGGTTTGGCGATGCCTGTTTTTTGGCAAGGGCTAATGATGATTTTGATTTTTTCGGTGTGGCTCGAGTGGTTTCCTTCTTCGGGACGTTTGGGCGGCTGGCAGTATTACATCTTGCCCGCGTTTACCCTTGGCACGAGCGCGGTTGCTGCTATTACCCGGATGATGCGTTCGACCATGCTCGAGACCATCGACCAAGACTTTATTCGTACTGCTCGAGCCAAAGGGGTACTGCGGGCATCTGTTCTCTACCGTCATGCGTTGCGCAACGCCCTTTTGCCAGTGGTCACCGTGATTGGGTTGCAGTTTGGTAACTTGCTAGCAGGTGCGGTTATTACCGAAACCATCTTTGCGTGGCCGGGTATTGGCCGTTTGGCAGTAGACGCCATTCGTTCTAAGGACTTTCCGGTGGTGCAAGGCGTGGTGATGATGTTTGCCGTTACCTATGCGCTAGTGAATTTGTTTGTAGATGTGCTTTATGCCTACATCGATCCTCGAGTGCGCACCCGTTACAGCGGTGGTTAAGGAGACACCATGACGACCCCTTCTTCTGCTGTGAACGCGCCTGCCCCCGCAAAACGTCGCCGCGATAATCGCGTCTGGCGCCGTTTGCGCCGTAACCCCCGCACCGTGTTTGGTTTTGCGGTGTTGCTCATTATCGTGACTGCTGCGTTGCTCGCTAACGTCGTCAGCCCCTATGATCCCAACAGTCAAGACTTGCGCAGCCGTTTGGACCCGCCTACGACCGAACACTGGCTTGGTACCGATCAATTTGGCCGCGATGTGTTGAGCCGCATTATCTATGGCGGACGCATCTCCTTACAAGTGGGTTTTGTGTCAGTAGGTATCGCCCTCGTCGTCGGTGGCGGTATGGGGTTAGTAGGTGGTTACTACAGTGGCCGCATCGATACGGTGTTGATGGCGTTTGTAGACGTGCTGCTGGCGCTACCTGCGTTTTTGCTGGCTCTGGCGATTATCGCCGCCCTTGGTCCTGGTTTGATTAACGTGATGATTGCTGTGGGGATTGCCAACATTCCGGCGTTTGCCCGTATTACCCGTTCTTCGGTGATTACCGTGCGCGAACAAGATTTTGTGGCTGCTGCCCTTGCTGCGGGTGCAAGAGATGGCCGCGTGATGATCAGGCACATTATTCCCAACGCGTTAAGCCCGGTTATCGTCCAAGTCACCTTGTCGCTAGCGGGGGCGATTTTGTCCGCTGCTGGCCTGAGCTTCTTAGGTCTTGGTGCGCAGCCGCCAACCCCCGAGTGGGGCAGCATGTTGAGTAGCGCCCGTCCGTTTATCCGCGAAGCCCACTGGGCGGTGACGTTTCCTGGTTTGGCCATCGTTATCACTGTGCTAGCGTTAAATTTTGTGGGTGATGGTTTGCGCGATGCTTTGGATCCGCGCAGTAAGCGCTAAAGACTGATTGGTGGGTTTTGCCCTGTTATCAAGCCCGTGTTGTCAAGGCTGTGTTGTCAAGATTGTGTTGTCAAGGCTGTGTTGTCAAGATTGTGTTGTCAAGATTGTGCTCTTTGTAACCCCAGCGTTTTTCGTAACCCCTCGATGCCGAACTACGTTGATGTGATTGACGTGTAATGACAGCAACCGCTGCTGATGCTGCAAGGTTTGGCGATATCGACCTAGCGACCTAGGCAAGCAGCGATGGTACATTGATGTACGTTGACATAACACAGGACACACGGTAGCTGTTTGTCCGTTTGGAGGTTGGCATGACCAAAATTGCCGTATTGCCCGGGGATTTTATTGGCCCGGAAGTGATTGATGCGTCCCTCGAGCTGCTCGAGGCGGTTGCGAGTAAACACGATTTGTCGTTTGAATACGTTCGTTTGCCCTTTGGTGGTAACGCGCTAGAGTCTCATGGGAAACCACTGCCAGAAGAGACGCTCGAGGGCATCCAAGGTACCGACGCTGTCTTGATGGGGGCAGTCGGTGGCCCAGTAGGCGATCACCCTTGGAACCGTCAACCCAGAGAATTGCGCGTTGAAACGGGCATTTTGGCGCTCCGCAAGCACTTAGGTGTATTTAGCAACTTACGCCCGGTCAAGGTGTTTGAAGGCTTAGAGCACCTGTCACCGCTAAAAAGTGAAGTGGCTGCAGGTACAGACATGCTCATCGTCCGCGAACTCACAGGCGGTATTTACTTCGGTAAACCGTCACATGCTCGAGCTGACGAAGGTCTTTCTACGATGGTTTATTCGCGTGCCGAAGTCGAGCGCATTGCCAGAGTGGCGTTTGAAGCTGCCAAAGTAAGCGGCGGTAAAGTCACCAGCGTCGACAAAGCCAACGTGCTTGATGTGTCGCAGTTTTGGCGTGATGTGGTAGTGGGGCTTCACGAACAAGAGTATTCGCAACTTGCCTTAGAGCACCTCTACGTCGATAACGCCGCTATGCAACTTGCGCGTAACCCCAAACAGTTCGACATCATCGTCACCAGCAACTTGTTTGGTGATATTTTGTCGGACCTTGCCGCCGTCATTCCCGGTTCACTTGGGGTGTTACCTTCGGCTAGTTTGGGTGGCGACATCGGCTTGTTTGAACCCGTGCACGGTAGCGCCCCTGATATTGCCGGCCAAGACCTCGCTAATCCGGTGGGCACCATGCTGTCTGTGGCCATGATGCTCCGGCACGGTTTGAACGAACCCGAAGCGGCTACCGCCGTAGAAGACGCCGTACAAGCTGCCCTTAAAGAGGATGCCACCAAAGACCTAGGCGGTAGTAGGGGTACAAAAGCGTTCACTGAAGCCGTCATTAACGCCCTCGCCATTCCTGCCTAAAATTTCTGCCCAATACCTAAAGACGTTTACAAAAATCAAACAACCCCACGCTGTGTGAAGGTGTGGGGTTGTTGTTTGTTGGGTGTAGACCGTCAGCAACTGACGCTACCCATCGTTATTTTTATTATTAATGCCGATTAGCAACGCCTGTTACCAACCCCCTTTACCAACCCCCTTTACCAACCCCCTTTACCAACCGTAGTGCAGGGCGGTTTGCAGCAGGGCTTTGAGGGTGATACCTTCGATTTTGCTAAAGGTGATGTCGTCGGTGTTGAGGTAGCG
Organism: uncultured bacterium; assembly: GCA_964550765.1. Classification (GTDB taxonomy): domain Bacteria; phylum Deinococcota; class Deinococci; order Deinococcales; family Trueperaceae; genus JBCCBI01. The sequence goes on from CAZKAZ010000053.1 coordinate 5,337, forward strand.
CATGGTGTTAAAGGGCATAGCCACCCAGCTCGAGGTCACCAAGGTGTAGTGCTGATCTGGTTGGGGGTCGATGTTGTTGGTATAGATAAAATCGCCCGTGCGTTCTTTGAGCAGCGTGTATGCGTTTTGATTGGCGCGGCTCAAAATTTGCTGCAAGGTGTCGCTGTCGACGGTGGCTTGCAGCAGGTCGCTGTCAAAACGCAAAAACTCATCAAAGCGGTAACGCGGCAAGTCGCCCTCGGGCAGTCCGGCGCCAAACGAGGTGTGGTTCAAGATGGCCACATCAACGCCAAGTTCATTTTTGATGGTTTCGATAGCCCAGTTGATGGCTTCTTGCACAGTAAAATCACGTGGCAATGTGCCGATGGGTTCTAAGTCTTCTGGGGTGAGGGTGTCTTCGCGTACCTGTTGAATACGCTCAATGAGTGCGCTGGTGTTGGTAAGTGTGGGATTAGGGGTGTTGTGGCTACTGATGGTGACCCCAAGTTCGTTGATGGGGTCAATAGGGTAGTCTTGAAAGCTAATCCACGCGGCATCTTCCACAAAAGATACTTTAACCAAGTTGATTTTTTCGGCCTTAAACCCGTTGTGTAAATAGCTTCTACCGCTTACATACTTGCGAAAATTAAGATGGTCATGTCCACCTACCACAAACAGGTGCTTGCGTGAATCGGGTAGTTGCGCCATCATGGCCACGTCAGCCACGACGCCCGCGTGACTGATGAGCACGTTGTAGTCGCTGCCGTCGATGAGCTCGAGGTAGTTTTCAGCAAACCACGCCGCCGGGTCGGGCAAGGTGAGGCGAGGGCGCAAAGGTTCGGGGTAGGTGAAATCTTGATTGGTCGCTACCGTCACCAAAGCGATTTCTTTACCAGCCACCGTAAAGCGGTGCGACGCGGGTACAAGCGGTTGACCATCCACCAGCATGTTGCTCATGACGACGACATCTCGAGCACGTGCTTCGGCCAAAAAATCATGTGGGTCTAAAAAGTCAAATTCATGATTGCCAATGTTATAAATCACCGGCGCACAAGCGCGCAGTTGTTCTAAGAAAAACCAATCGATTGCCCCTTGGGTGCGCGCCGTGCAAAGGTTGCCTTGTTCAAATAAATCGCCATTTAAGATAATATATGTTGTTGCATCAGAATATTCTTGAACTAATGCTTGCACCCTGCCGAGTACGCCCGGAAAGTTGTCATAAGACGAGTGCAAATCTGCCATGTTGATAAAGATGACATCAGGCTCGAGCTTGCTTGCTGGCAAGGTATTCACAGAAAGTATCATAACACGCGTTTTGTGGGTGGGATATTAGAAACGTCCCCGCGGCAGCGGGTTTGGATTGCTATATAAGAACGAATTTTTGTCTGAATGTGTTAGAAATAATGTGACTCCAATCACTCTGATAGCCTGCTGGTCTTGGGGTGAGGTGTGCTCTTTCATCCTTAAGTTGTCAAGCTATCAGTTGACACGTGCCTGTCGGTTTTTTGTTAGTGCTAAGACGGTTAGTGCTAAGCAAATGCTCGAGCTGATTCACCTTCACTTGAGGCAGTGTTCATACTGCGAGCATCAGCACATCACAGATTCAATTTAGCCCGTACGCTAGTAGTACGCAAATACCTTTGTGTTTGTGTTTATCACGTAGGTGTTTATCGCGTAATCCTTTATCACGTAAATCCTTGCATGCAGTCCCGCTACCTAGCTAAAAACCAATTTATGTCAACAATTGCTTAAGTCAAGTAATTGTTTAGCAAATTTTTAATCTGTTAACACGTAAGCTATCAATCAATATGCTGTCAATGCTTAAGCTGCCAATCAATACGCTGTCAATCAATACGGGCGGGAATGACAAAAGCTGTCTAATCAGTTACACCAAGCAATCACGATGTGTTGTATGAATCACTATTGTCCACTAAATTGCCCACCAAAAATTGCCCACTAAAAAAGCAAACATGCTCGAGCCGCAGGGGAGTGTCTTGTTGTGTTACCCACCAAATCATCGTTGCAAACACCGTTTACCATGCCTGACGTCAGCAATTTTTTTCATCTTTCCCTCGATTTGTTAGCAATCGCTGACGCTCAGGGTTACTTTGTCAAGGTAAACCCGCGTTGGGAAACGGTGTTGGGTTACTGCGCTGAAGACCTGTGTGCGAAACCATTTGTAGATTTCGTGCATCCAGACGATGTGCCTGCTACCCTCGCTGAGGTCGACAAATTAGCGCAAGGCCAGCAGAGCATCGCCTTTGAAAACCGTTACCGCTGCCGCGATGGTGGTTACCGTTGGTTGTCGTGGCAGGGTCAAGCCAGTGGTGCGTACACGTATGCCGTGGCTCGAGACATCACCGAGCAAAAACAAGCAGCACACGCTTTAGCTGCCAACGAACAACGCCAGCGTACGCTGTTGCAAGCGTTGCCGCAGATGATTTTCACCATTGACCAAGCAGGTTACTACCGCAACGTGCAAGGGCAACACCAACCGTATGTAGACGACGCCGACGCCCTCATCGGTAAACATCTCAGCGAGGTCGTGCCTGAACATGCGGCTAGCATTCAAGCATCTATTGCGCAAACCCTAGCAACGGGCTTACCGACGCGCAATCACTACGACGTGTACGAGGGCGGTCAAGCTGTTGAGACCGAAGCTGTTGAGACCGAAGCTGTTGAGACCGATGTGGCTGATGTGGTTAGTAAAACGGCTGAAGGGCGCATGTTTGATGTCCCCATGGTCTTCGATGTCCATATCGTCAAACTTGATGATACGCAGGTGTTGATGATTGCTGAGGACAACAGCGCCAAACACCACAACCAACGGCGTCTTACTGAAGTGAATAATCGCCTCGAGACACTCAACACCATCAGCCGCGAGTTGAACGCTGCTACGGACAGTGATGCTTTGTTATGGCGGGTGCTTGAGCGTTTTGACCGCGATGGGGTAGAAGCCCGCCTCATGTACGTTGACCCTGATACCGACACGGGCGAACCCACCTGGACGGCTATCGTTAACCACGTGAGTCGCCGCAATTACGACACCCAAGCCTCAGGGACGCGTTTTAAGTTGGCGGATTTTCCGCTGGCAGAAGCGATTTTCGACCATCCTAACCAAGCGCTCATCATCGACAATTTGGCCGAGGCCGATATCGATGACGCTTCCAAACAAGCGCACGCGTTTTTTGGTGACCAAGCCGTGGTGTACTTTCCGCTTTTGCACCAAAACGACATTATTGGCATCGTGGTGTTGACGTGGCTCGAGCCACAAACATTTAGCCCTGCCGAACGGGCTTTGTGCCACGCACTCACCAGCGTGTTCACCCCGGTGGTGAGAAACATTCGCTTGCTCGATGAGCTAGAGAACCAAGTCGCTGAACGCACCCAAGCCTTGGCCGAACGGGAAGCCCTGTTTGCTGGCTTTTTGCACTATACCCCCGGAATCATGTGGGTAAAAGACCGCCAGCACCGTTATGTGCGGGTTAATCAACACTTTGCTGACATGCTCGGGTTACCTCGCCAAGACATGCTCGGTAAGGGTGATGCTGATTTGCTACCTGATGTGCATGCTGAGAGCTTTATCGCGGTCGAAAAACAGGTGTTGGCCGAGCGGCAAGCGGTTATTCTCAATGAGGAAATGCCTGTAGCAGACGGGACACGCTGTTTGTTGACCACGCGCTTTCCTATCTTTGATGACAGCGGCGCGCTATATGCTATTGGCGGTATGTCGGTAGACGTTACCGAACGCAAACAAGCCGAAGAACAAGCTCGAGCCTATCAAGATGCCCTCACCCGCGCCCACGCCGAGGTTGACATCGCTCGCCGCATTCAAGCCTTGCTTATCCCCAAAGAAGACGAACTTGCTGCCATTACGGCGCTAGATATTGCCGGCAGCATGCAACCTGCCGAACAAGTTGGCGGCGACTACTATGATGTTTTGCCTGCAGGTGACAGCCTCAAATTGGCTATCGGTGACGTCACAGGGCATGGTTTGGAAAGTGGTCTGTTGATGCTCATGGCGCAAACGGCCACTCGAGCCCTCATCGAAAGCGGCGAACAAGACCCCCGCGTCATTTTGGCGGTGCTCAACCGCACCTTGTACGGTAACCTCGCCCGCATGGGTGGTAATAAAAGCATGACCATGAGTTTGTTGGATTATCAAGCTGATGACAACGCAGGCGATACACGGGGCAACGTGTGGGTGAGTGGGCAACACGAATACTTGTTGCACGTCGCCCCCGATGGGGTGGTGACGGTCAAAGATACCCTCGAGCTAGGCCTGCCCCTCGGCCTTGAAGCAGATATCAGCCCGTTTGTTGCCAGTGACGCCCTTACGCTCGAGCCAGGAGGCGGGTTGGTGCTCTTTACCGATGGCATTACCGAAGCCGAAAATGCCGCTGGCGCTATGTATGGTCTCGAGCGTCTGCAGCAGGTCATCGCTCAGGCATGGCAGCAGCCTGCTAAGGGGGTGTTGGGGGCGCTACTCGCAGATGTGCACGGCTTCATCGGTGACAAAGACGTCCTTGATGACATTACGGCAGTGGTCATCAAACAGCGCCAATAAGGCTAGATAATGACACCTAGGTGCTTAGACCTGGATATTCACGTCATGTATTTACCCACGTGGTGACAATAGATATTTACAAGATGTTTACATGAGGTATTGGTCTAAAGCTTGTTCTAACGTCACCCAGGCAAGGGTGGCGCACTTGACCCTCGCGGGCAGTTTGGCGATGCCAGCAAGCACTTTGAGATCGCCAAGTGTGTCTGCAGGTGGTTCGCCGTGAATCATGGCGCGAAACTCTTGGGCGCGGGTTTTGGCTTCACTGACGGTGCGTCCTTTGACGGCTTCGGTCATCATGGAGGTGGCCGCTTGGCTGATGGCGCAGCCTTCACCCGTAAAGGCAATGTCGGCAATGACATCATCTTCAATGACCAGATAAAGCTCGAGCTCATCGCCGCACGAGGGGTTGAGGCCTTCTTGTTGCATGGTGGCGTGCTCGAGCACCTGACGGTTGCGGGGGCGTTTGTAGTGCTCGAGAATCAGTTCTTGGTACAAACTATCAAGTAGTGACATAAAACTTCACTTTCATTTCTAAAACGACTATTTCTAAAAACATCGGATGCAATCCTTGCACAACTACTAGCCAATGACAAACTCACACGTATTACGTCACACAAATTAAGTCACACAAACGCGGCAAAAAAGTCGCGGGTTTTAACCAGTGCGCTCACAAAACGGTCAACTTCGGCTTCGGTGTTGTAGAAGTAAAAACTGGCTCTAGCAGTTGCGTTGACGCTTAAAGCTTGCATCAAAGGCTGAGCGCAGTGATGGCCGGCGCGCACGGCAATGCCTTCGCCATCGAGGGCAGTAGCCACGTCGTGTGGGTGAATGCCGTCTATGTTGAAGGCGATAATACCGCCTCTGTCGTCGCCTTTGGGGCCGTATAGGGTGAGGCCGTCCACGTCACGCAGTTGCTCGAGGGCATAACGGGTCAAGGCTTGGTCATGTTGCCAAATATTTTCCATGCCAATAGCTGACACATAATCAATGGCCGCCCCTAGGCCAATGGCTTCGGCGATGTTGGGCGTGCCCGCTTCAAAGCGCATGGGAATATCTGCATAGGTGCTACTGTCCACGGTTACCTTGCGAATCATCTCGCCACCGCCCAAAAAGGGTGGCATCGCCCGTAAAATATCAGCTTTTGCCCACAACACACCTGCACCCGTAGGTCCACACATCTTGTGACCCGAAAAAGCATAAAAATCTGCCCCCAAGGCTTGTACGTCTACAGGCATGTGTGGCGCGGCTTGTGCGCCATCGACCAAGAGCAGTGCACCCGCATCGTGAACGCGTTTGGCAATATCGGCGATGGGATTAACCGCCCCAAGCACGTTGGACATGTGAAACGTCGTTACCAGTTTGGTGCGTTCATTTAGCAAACTGCCTAAGTGGTCAAGATCGAGGCGCTGTTCTGGGGTTAAGTTGATGGCATGAATTACCGCTCCTGTCATGGCGGATACAAAGTGCCAAGGCACCAAATTACAGTGGTGTTCGGCGTGGCTGACGATGATTTCATCGCCCGGTTGCAAGTTGCTATTCGCCCAACTGCGGGCGACTAAGTTGATGGCTTCGGTGGTGTTGCGTGTGAACACGACAGACGCAGCATCAGGGGCATTGATAAACGCGGCTACTTTGTGGCGGGCGGCTTCGTACATATCAGTGGCTTCAACCGATAGGGTATGTGCCCCCCTATGGACGTTGGCGTGGTTGTAATAGTAATAACGACTCATGGCGTCAACGACTTGGCGCGGGCGTTGCGACGACGCAGCGTTGTCAAAATAGACCAGTGGTTTATCGGCAATCGTGCGACGCAGCACAGGGAAGTCCTGTCTCAGGCGGGATGCGTCTAAATAGCTCATAAAGATAGTCTAGCAAATTTGTCAGCTTTAAGCCCTGCGTGTTGTGCAAGCACCATGGTGTTATGTGTTGTGCGTGTGTTTGTGTCGCTTGTATAGGCGTTGGTGACGTGTTTCTGCTGTCTCGCATTTAAAGCTGATAATAACAAACTTATAATAAAAACTTCAAAATACTCTATAGACCTTCTGCTGTTCTCGCCTGCATCCGTAGCCGTTCCTATGCGCTCTGTGCAAATTGATTCCGCGAACTGAGAATAACAACCAGAAAACCAAGAAAAACGCAAGTGACCTGTGATGACCACTTGCGTATCAGTTTTTGTATGACATGATTTATGCTTTGTGCCAGGTATCCCTTTGAGCAGCGGCAATTTGCAAATCACCGAGTTTGCGCAGTAAACGGGCGCGCTGGGCTTCGCTAAGTTGAGAGAAGTCTTTGCAGGCTTCGATTTGTTTGGAGATTTCTTTGAGGCTGTTGAAGTCGCTGTTGGCGTGGTGGTTGATGACCTCGAGCCATTCACGGTAAGTAGGACCGGCGTTGTTGTGCATTTTTGACCTCCTCATAGGCTTGGTTTGAATTGTCCTCAGTATAGTCGCATATGCACGGCTTGTCAAGTCTTTTTTGTCATTTGTGTCAAAAAATGCCGTCAAAATCAGCAAAAAGACAATAAATCTTGCCAAAATGGTCAACAAATTTGCCAAAAGTGACATTTTGTAATGACGCCACATGACAAGCTGCAGGTTTGCGTTGTGCAATTTGCAGCAAACGCCGCAAAACGTGTAAAACGTACAGCGCAAAGTGAACAGATGTCCGATTTTGTTGAAAAGAGGGTGGCTCGAGCGTCCCCTAAATCCAACTACTTGCAGACTTTAGGGAATACAAAACACAAAAAAACACCAGATACGCACATCACTGGGGTGTATATCTGTCACGAAGAGATTTGTTAGCTTGAGCCAATCAGCCTTAAAACAGCAAGTCAGGCAGTTCTGCTAGGTTGGCAAACACATCAGCGCAATCAATTAACGCTTGGCTGGTCGTGTGCCGAAACCCGTAAGCTTCTACCCTGAGGCCGCGTTCTTGGGCGAGTTGCAAGATAGGCACAAAATCACCGTCGCCACTGGCTAAGGCAATGACATCGAGATGCTCGAGTGCCCGCACAATGTCAGCAGCGATGCCCATGTCCCAGTCGCCTTCAAAGATGGGTTCACCGTTGTCGTCGGTGTAGCGAAGGCGGGAAAGTTTGCGGCGCACCCGGTAACCGAGGTTCGAGAGCTTGGCAATAAACCCGTGCGCGGCGGTGTCTCCTTCACGTTCGACCACATAAGCCGTGGCAAACTGTAGTTGTCTGCCCTCACCCACAAAGTGCGCCAAAGCTTGATAATCGACGTATCCGTTGTTGTTGTCACCGTCATGTTGCAAGTCGCGGGCGCTGTAATACAGGTTTTGGGTATCGACAAAAAGACCGACCCGGGCTTGGGGTTGTCTGCGGGCGAGTGGGCTAACAGGGGCAAGTGGTTCAGACATGGTTACCCGCCACAGCCTGTCCGTTGGGATGCGGTTTGCTTTGCAGTAAGCGTTCGTCTAAAAATTTAGCCATTACCAAGTTGTCTTCGTAACCTTGTGGGGTGAGAATCTGCGCCCGTTCGCGTCCCTCGAGCACAAAACCCTCTCTTTCATACAAAGCAATCGCCGCTGTATTGCCTGCTCGCACGTCGAGTTGAATCTTTTTGACGCCTTTTTGCTGCGCCCACTGATACCCCCTATTGAGCAGTTGCTTTGCTACCCCCCGCCTGCGCCACGCAGGTGCTACGGCAATAGTGAGTACAGCCACATGTTTGAGGCGTTGCGGTTGGGGGCGGTTGAGTTCTAACCAACCACTCACATGTTCTCGTTGCGCCTGCTGTTGATGGGGGTGTTGTTGAGGGTAGACGAGAGCAACCAAGTAGCAACTGTGGCGCGGGTCAAGGCTGCGTAAGCGGCGCGTGATAGCATCGGCACTCGGTGCGCCGTCGCCGACGAACCAACGGGCTTCGGCGTAGATGGTCTGTTGGAGGGCGTGCAGTTCAGGGGCGTCAGTGGCTCGAGCAGGCCGCACCGTGAGGCTAGAAACAGCGGACATCCCCTTGATTATACTGGTTTGCTTGCTGCCTTAACATGACGTCTGGCCAAAAGACACACGATCAATCCAAGCAGATGACGGGTGATGTATGTCGTGATTAAACCCATTGACGTCATTACTGTAGACGTAATTGACTGTAGACGTAATTGTGTTTGATGTTGTCATGATGGCTTGTTGTGCCGATATTTTCTTTGGCGTTTTCTTTGGCGATGCGTCGATAAACGTAAACTGCACACTCGCTGACTGACAGCATGAAGCCAACCGCAACCGAAATATCTTTTGCTCAGGAGACACTATGATCCGACTCATCAGTTCAGAATCCGTAACCGAAGGACATCCCGACAAACTTGCTGACCGCATTAGCGATGGCGTGTTGGATGCCATTTTGACGCTTGACCCGCTAGCGAGGGTGGCAGCGGAAACCATTCTTACGCGGGGCTTGGCGCTCATTGCGGGCGAAATTAGCTGCCGAGGGTACGTGGACTTGCAGCAAATTGTCCGCGAAACCGTGCGCGAAGTGGGTTACACCGACAGCCAATTTGGCTTTGATGCTGACCATGCTGCCGTGCTCATTGCCATCAGCGAACAGTCTGCTGATATTGCCCAAGGCGTCAACCGAGCCTTTGACAGTACAGAACAAGCCTACGACCAACTTGGTGCCGGCGACCAAGGGTTGATGTTTGGTTATGCCAGCCGCGAAACGCCCGAACTTATGCCCTTACCGATTATGTTTGCGCACCGTTTGACCCAACGCTTGGCTGCTGTGCGCAAAACAGGTGTGTTGCCGTATTTGCGCCCCGATGGTAAAGCCCAAGTCACCATTCGCTACGACGGTGACACCCCAGTGAGCGTGGCGGCAGTCGTAGTATCGACTCAGCACGACCCTGAGGTGAGCACCGAACAAGTGCGCCAAGACGTGCAGCGGGAAGTGATTCGAGCAGTGCTACCGGAAGCCTATCTGGATGACACCACCTGCTTTGTTAACCCCACGGGGCGTTTTGTCAGTGGTGGTCCTGAAGCGGATGCGGGTTTGACCGGACGCAAAATCATCGTTGATACCTACGGTGGGGCTGCCCCGCATGGGGGTGGGGCGTTTAGTGGCAAAGACCCCACCAAAGTTGACCGCAGTGCGTCTTACTATGCCCGTTACATCGCCAAAAATATCGTGGCAGCAGGGCTTGCCGAACGTTGTCAGGTGCAACTGGCGTATGCCATCGGCGTGTCGCATCCGGTGGGGATGTATGTGGACACCTTTGGCACTAGCACCACTTCCGAAGACACCATCGCAGAGGCCATCAGCAAAGTGTTCGACGCCCGTCCTGCTGCTATTATTGACCAGTTGGACTTGCGCCGACCCATCTACAAAGCCACCAGCAGTTACGGTCACTTCGGGCGCGATGAATTTCCTTGGGAAGCCATTGACCGCGTGAGTGACTTACAAGCGTTGTTGTAGTGGGTTGTGTGACAAACGGAGCGTGTATTTCATGGTGGCGGTACGTCTTTTGGATTATCACAGATTGATTGGGTGAGCACACGGTGGGTGTTTTGTAGTGAGTAGCTAATACATGGCTTGATGCTGTAAAAGCCAACGATGATCGCATGCTTAGTCTCGAGCCATGTCCCCCACAAGTCGAACCTGCAAGTCAAATGACCATCGCCTCAAACCCTAAGATTAATATCAGGAAGCAGATATCACAGTGTGGGCGCAGCGTCACTACTGCCAGCCACCCAGTGCGCCTCGTCTGCCGTAACTTCATACTTCCACACCGGCAAGCGCACTTTGCATAGGTCAATGCAAGCACTACACGCCGCTAGTGCTTCGCGGCGGTGCGCGGAGGCAACCACAATCACGATGGACGCGTCACCGGGAAAAAGCCGTCCTAATCTGTGGACAATGACGATTTTGCCCAGGTCAAACTGACCACGCAGTTCTTGAGCAATGGTCCGCATCTGGGTGATTATCATGGCGTCGTAGCCTTGGTAGTCGATGTGTTTAATGATGTGTCCGGCGTTGGGTGAGCGCACTGTGCCGACGAAACTGGCTTGTGCGCCCCAAGCGTTGGCAGTTGCCAGTTTGTGGTAGTGCTCGAGCACTAAGTCCTTCTCTGTAACCACAAACACGTCATCTGTATCGTCAGTGTCGTTGCTCTGCCCACCAGAAACAGGCGGAAAAAATGCCACTCGGTCGCCTTCTTGAATGACGCTGTCTGGCGTAGCGTAGTGTTCGTTGATGGCGCACAAAGCCCCCTCGAGAAATAACCCGTAGGTCTGCTCGAGCTGCTTGGCACACTGCCTCACTGTGACCCGCTCAGGACACGTCAAGGTCACTTCTTTTTCGCCAATTACCTCACGGTAAGACGCAAACAACAAAATTTGAACGACCACAGCTCAGTCTAGCAAACTTAACCAACAATGCATCGCTACAACGTCAAAAGAACACAGTCAAAAGGACACGGATGCTTACCTAACCTAGTCGTGCACGTGCTTATATTAGCGATTGCCTATGTCATTACTACAGGCGTCGATTTTCACCAACGTCACGCTGACATTCACTAGTGTGAACCGTGTAGCCGTCAATCTTGAAAATGCTATATAGGTTATTGCCCGCCCAAAATTGTGCTTGGTACGTCTAGTTGCCCGGCTTGTACCTGTTCACTTTGCGCTCCCCACACCACCACGCTGCCATCACGTTTGAGCGCCACCGAGTGAAAAAACCCTGCGGCAATATCAATCACATCATTCAGCTCAGCGGGCACATCGCTTTGACCATGATCGTGTTGGCTGTCTTTTGCCCCCCACGCAATCACTTGCCCGTCTCTGGTGAGTGCCAGCGAATGAAAAAAACCTGCTGCCACGTCCACGACCCCCGTAAGCCCATCAGGAACAGCTAGTTGACCGACGTTCAACGCGTCACTTTGCGCACCCCACGCAATCACTTGCCCGTCTCTAGTAAGTGCCAAACTGTGCGCCCCGCCAGCGGCAATCGCCACGATGTTACCCACCCCCGCAGGCACGTCACTCTGCCCCACGTCAGCGTCATCGCGGTGTTGCCAGCCGCGCACTTGTCCGTTTTGGGTGAGCGCCAAACTGTGCACGTTGCCAGCAGCCAAGGCGATGATGCCGTTTGTTTCACTGATATCTTCGGTACCAAACCCCCAAAACACGAGCCTACCGCCCTCGAGCAGTGCCATACTGTGCCCGCCCCCTGCACCAATAGCAACGGCGCTATTCAAATTTGGCGGCACGTCGGTTTGTCCAAAGGCCACGTCATCGCCAAATGACCCCCAAGCAAACACGCTGCCATCTCTGCGCAGTGCCAAGCTGTGGGTGTGTCCGGCGGCAATATCGACGATGCTGTTTAAGCCCTCTGGCACCAGCGTCTGGCCTCTATTAAACGTGCCCGTACCGCCCCACGCCACCACGGTGTTGGTTTCGGTCAGCGCCAACGTGTGCATGCCCCCGGCAGCAATAGCAATGACCCGTTCTTGTGCTGATACCACGTTCCACGCCCCACTCATTAACAAGGTGGCAGCGAACAGTCTTCCCCAAGCGTATTTTGTTGTCATAACGGTAGCGTACCGCAAAGTTGTTGGCTTGTAGCAGGGCTTATCTGATGCTCATATAGGAGGTATCAACGGGTCATAGCCAGAAGCGTATTGATTTTTCCTGAGTTAGACGCAAAGTTGACGCCATGATTTCCTGATTCAGGGTTTCCTGATCCAGGGTTTCCTAATAACGCGTTCTTGCGCTAAAGACAACCGCAAGTAGGTGTGCCCTCGAGCAACACGTCATTAACCTGCAAGCTGTGATTGAATAAAGTCACGTGATTCGCAAACTGCCTGAGTCGTTAATCCGTGAAATTGCCGCCGGTGAGGTCATTACCGCGCCCGTAGACGTGGTGCGTGAACTGCTCGATAACGCCTTAGACGCAGGCGCGACCCGCGTGAGCGTCGCCCTAGAAGCAGGGGGCATCTCGCGTATTACAGTGACGGACAATGGCACGGGGATGACGAAAGATCAATTGCCCCTCGCCGTGCAACCGCACGCGACCAGTAAGCTCGAGTCCCTTGAGGCCATTCACACGTTAGGTTTTCGCGGTGAAGGTTTGTTTGCTATTGCCAGCGCCGCTACCCTCAGCATCACCAGTCGCCCGGTGGGTCAACTGGGTGGGGCAACGCTCGAGGTCACCTCATTAAAAGATTTAGACACATTGCTCCTGCACGAGCACCCCGCGCCTGCAGGTACTACCGTCACCGTGCGCGAGGTGTTTGCTGCTATTCCCGCTCGCCGCGACGCTTTGGACAGCCCTGCTAGCGAAGAAAAACGCATCTTGCAACTGGTGCAACGCTACTTGTTGCACTATCCGCACTTGGCGCTGTCGTGGTGCTCGGAGAGTCAACAGTGGTCGTATGCGGGCGGCAGTTTTGTGGAAGCTTGCAAGTTCGTCTGGGGGACGCTTGCTGCCAACCGCCTTTTGCCTGTGCTTGAAGCTGATGCTGATGATAATCAAGCTCAAGATGACGCCATCACCGTACAAGGGATGCTATCGCGCCCAGAACTGTCGCGGCCACGGCGGGATCGCTTGTTGCTAGCGGTGAACGGTCGTCCGGTGCATTGGCAAGATGGTGTGTTGCAAGCGGTGTTGCGTGCTTATGGGGATTTGTTACCTAGTGGACACTATCCGCTCGGCGTGTTCAATGTCACCATGCCGCAAGCGGACGTAGTCGTGAATATTTCGCCCGATAAGCGGCACGTGAAATTTCGTGATGTCAAAAGGGTGACGCAGGTGCTCGAGCACCACCTCCGCAACAGCCTCGCCCAACATCCCCTTGCGCCCGCTTTACCCACCTTCACGACTGCTCAACAACTCACTCCCGTTAACCATCAATTTCCCGATCTGCATTACTTGGGGCGTTACCGTGAGTTGTATTTGCTAGCAGAAGCAGGCGGTGATTTGTGGGTGATTGATCAACACGCCGCTCATGAACGCATTGTTTATGAAGAACTCGAGCGCCGCTACCAACAAGAACCACCCGTAGAGCTGGCGCAGCCCGAACTGCTGCCGTTAACGGCTACCGAAACCGCCCATTATCTCGAGCGCCGTGAAGTTTTGCAAGAAAAAGGGGTGTGGCTTGAACCCTTCAGTCGTGCCAATACCTGGCGTGTACGCACCGTACCTGCGTTTCTACTTGGCCACGAACACTTAGTTAGCAGCCTCGTAAAAGACAGCCTTACAGGGGATGACGTGCACGCAGCCTGGCGGCGGATTTTGGCGCGGCTTGCTTGCCTGCCTGCCATCCGTGCAGGTCACGCGTTATCTAATGATGATGCTCAGGGTTTGCTCGCCCACTTGACTGCGTGTCACACGCCTTGGGTATGTCCGCACGGACGTCCGACGGCGTTGGTATTGGATGAACTTGATTTGGCACGGCGTTTTGGCAGGCGCAGTGCTCGCAGTACCCAGCGGGTCACGGCAGCAGAATCAACACCAGAATCAACACCAGCATCAACAACCGAAGTAGCAGAATCAACAGGGGAGACGCAGGCTGCTCGAGCCACCGACATAGTCCCATCTTCCGAACCTGCTGAACCTAACCCCGTCAAAAAATTGTCGTGATGGTAAATGTTGACGCGTTGACGCCATGATGAAGCTCGAGGATAGCGGCATTGCGTTGCTGAGCTGCCATCATTAACTATTCAATTCAATTCAGTCAGCGTCTTGGAGGGCGTCCACAAACCACAATGGCAACCTACGTTTTTGTCGTTTGATAAAACTAGGAAAATCCGCATCCAACAAATACGTCACCGCGTGGTCATCTTCGCTGCGTACGCTGCGCCCGTAGGCTTGCACTACAGTTAGCGTTGTGTGCCAGTCGTACCAGGCGGGGTCTAAACTTTTGCGCCGCGCTACTTGGGGGTCGCCAAGATACGGATAGGGGATTTTGCAAATCACTTGCCAGCGTGATAGGTCATCGGCGAGGTCAATGCCTTCGGTCATGCTCGGCGTGAGGAGCACGGTGGGTTTTTTGCTGTTGCAGTGGCGCTCTAAAGCATCATCGCGGCCTGCGCTGCTGGTGTGGGTGATGATGCGTTCTTGTTGATGAATGGGGAGGCGCTCGAGTATTGCTTGAGCAATTTTGTAACTGTGGCTGTGAATGACACCTTTTTCGCGGGCGTGGGTGTCCATCAACATGCTGATGGCGTCAGCGAGTTTGGGAAGGTCGCGCTCGAGGTAATGCCGCGTCAACTTAGCGGTGGGTTGCACGACGATAGGGCGTTTGTGGGCAGGAAACGTACTCGGTACATCAATCACCGCCGCGTCACTTTCATTAATCCCGAGGCTGCGCAAGTACGTCTTAGGGTCAAGAATCGTTGCCGATAACATCAACACCCGTTTGCCGTACGTAAACAACAAATCCTCAGCAAATGACGCCACACTGACGGGCTTAAAGGTGAGCGTCGTACCATTTTTTTGCTTGCGCGTTTCCACTGTCCATTCAATATCGTCTTCGTTGCGGCTGTTGATAATGCGCTCAATGCCCTGATATTGACTGCTGAGCCACGAACGTTGCCGCATGATGTCGAGGGCGACGCTGCTCGTGGGGTCTTTGGTTTTTTTGAGGTTTTGTTCGGCTTGGTTGTGCAAGTTCCACAGGTCGGGCAGTAAGTCTTCAAGATAATCAAAATACTGTTCGTCATCTTCAATAAACGGCGGCAGGTTATCAAGCCCGTAACGCATCAGTTCGCGTTCACTCATCGTGACTGTCAAAAACTGCATCAAGGCATTTTCGGTGTTGTGGGCTTCGTCGAGAATCAACAAATCGCGTTCGCCAAAGCCACCTGAATAGTTAAGCTCAGCCAGATAATACGCGTAATTGGTGACCACTGACCCAGCGGCCATGGCGTTTTCTTTGGCGGCAAAATACTGACAAGCGTCGCAGCGGGCGTCGCGGTGGCGCAAAAAACACGGCGCGGCGCTAGCATTGGTAAGCGGGTTAACTTCGCAGGGGTAGTTGCTGCGACCTTTAACGAGGGCAAGTTCGGGGAAGTCTCGAGCATATTGATCTTGCAAAATCTTTTGCGCCGTGAGCACATAAGCACTGCTGGCTTCGCGGGTGAGCGTTACGGCAATAGCGGACTTGCCCGACCCAGTGGGCGCTTCAATAACGACAAAACGTTTACCCGCCTCAAACGCGTCATTGGCGGCGTCGATGGCTTCGCGTTGGCCTTGGCGGTATTGCTTAAATGGAAACGCCCTCACAAGCTGGTAGCCTATCACGCAGCGGGTAAAAGCAGTGTGGTGAGGTCGTGCGCTGTTGGGTCATAATGGGTTTATGCGACGTCACCTCAGTTTGTTGCGGCAAATTTTGCTAAGCATTGAGCAAGAACCCACTTACACTGTCTCGGGTATCACCATGGACGGCACGTTACTGGACTTTGCGGCGTTCTCGAGCGACCTGACCTGCTACCACGTGACGCTCCTTGCTGAAGCCAACTTGGTGGCGCTCGAGGCGGAACCTTTTCAAGATGATGATGGGGTGATTGTGCGCGGCAAGTTAACCTGGCGCGGGCAGGAGTTTTTGGGCTTAGCCAGAGATCATGTGCACTTTGCAGGTTGCCTCGAGCAAATCGGGGAACATGGGAATGTTGAACTGCTTGAAGCGGTGTTATTGGCTCGAGCTAAAGCAGACGTCCTTGACTGAGCGGTCTAAATTATCGGGCAGTTAATCACCGAGCCGTTAGTTAAGGTATAGACAAAAAAAACACCAGCGAAACAAGCTCACTGGTGCAATCTTTGGTGCCGAGGACGGGACTTGAACCCGTACAGCCGTAACGGCCACTAGCCCCTCAAGCTAGCGTGTCTACCAATTCCACCACCTCGGCAGGCGGTCTATCGACAGCAAAAGAGATGATACTTGCTGGCTGGTGACTTGTCAAGGTGTGTTTTTGGTTTTTGGTCAGCCCGCCTGCCGCGTTATGGTACGGCTAGGGGTTGTTAGCGAGGTAACGTGTTCGCCGCTGGCATTGATTTTTGGGCATTGGCTTGTGGGTGTTACTTGCTGGGCATTGACTTGTGGGTGTTACTTGCTGGGCATTGCCGACATGTCCCGACTGAAGTGTGTTTACATGAGCCGTTGGTTGTTCAGTCGTTGCTGTGTGAGACGCTAAGCTGTTGTTTTGCGCGAGAATTGCGTAGCATTTTGCATAGCGTTTTGCGTAGGGTTTCGCGCGGGGTTTTGCGCGGGGTTGCGTGTAGAGGTTTTTGGATTCGTGGTAATGGCTTTACTAGCGAGATAATGCGTGTGGTGCGGCAGTGTGCGTTAGTTCGTACCATCGCCACAAAAATCTATCCAAAAATTCATGATACTTACTGTAAGTAATCGCTCCCTGTGAGTAATCTATGAATGACGCGAAACTTCGCACGCTATCCTAGCAATATCGTATACTGACGGTATCCTACTTTTGAGGTCTCATTGCGTTGTTGTCATGTTGTTGTGTTGTTGTCACGAGGGTTGTCATGAGGTCTCGTTGTGATACGTGATGTTGTGCTGTGTTTTAGTGTGCGCTTAAACACCGCCACTGGTGATGTTATTGTGCCTGAGAACGTTAACATAATGAACTGAAACGCATGGATAAAACGCATGGCGATAGAAGCATATGCAGCGTATGTAGGGCTTATGCGTTGTTACTACAAGCACCTGCGTGACCCAAAAGTTGCGAGTGTGGTGGCCTCTAGTGCTGTGAAGTTGGTTGCGCTCGAGCGCACCACCATGGGAGAGAAGGCATGTCGAAATTTTTTGTGGTCGGCGATGTAACCGTTGACCAGATGATTTTTATAGATGAATTGCCCGAAGCTGGCAGCGATACGGCTGCTAAGCGGGCGTTGATTGGCCCTGGCGGGGCAGGGGGCACTATTGCTGCTGTGCTCGCCCGTTTGGGTAATGACGTCACCATTGCTACCCGCGTGGGTGAGGGGGCATTTGCCGACGTGGCCTTTGAACATGTGCGTGCTGCCAAGGTGAATACCCACTTGGTGCAGTTTGACAAGCAAAACCCTACTAGTACCGTCACCATTCTCATCACCCCAGACACCCAGCGCACCATGGTCAGCTACAGCGGTGCTAGTCGCAAGTTGGACGCGGGTAAACTCAAAGAGTCGGATGTCTCGAGCTGCGACGCGTTGGTGATGAGTGCTTATAGCTTGGTGGGCGGCTTACAGCGTGAATATGCCGTTAAAGCCCTCGACATTGCCAAACGCGCCAAACTGACCACGTTTATTGATATGGGAAGCGGGGCAGTAGATGCGTTGCGCGACAGGCTCATCACCCTCGTGCGTGATGTGGATTACTTGCTGATGAATCAGCACGAACTGTTTACCCTCACGGGCGAATCGTCCATTTCTGAAGCCGTAGAAGGTTTAGCCGGCCAAGGCATTGAACGGGTCATCGTCAAAGTGGGCGAGATGGGTTCGATTGTGGTGACGCCAGAACTGACCGAACTCGTAGACGCGTGGCAAGTAGACGGTGTCGTCGACACCACAGGGGCAGGGGACTATTTTGCAGCGGCGTTTGCCCACGGCATCATGCAAGGTTATGACCTGTACTACGCCGCCAAACTCGGCAATATTGCTGGCGCGATGAACGCCATGCACGTCGGGGCGCAAACATGTATCTTTACAGCAGCTGAACTGGAGCAACACGCCAACGACCTTTTAGCGGTTGAGTCACGTTAATAACCCACGTGATTGGCTACACTCGAGCCATGAAGCGATTTTTTCTTGCCCTGCTACTTGTGGGGTTGTATTTTGGTGATTTTGGGGCGAGTGCCCAACAAGCTGTTCAAGAAGACTTTCAAGGGCGTTTTGAGCAAGCTTGGCGTTTGGTCAACGAACGCTATTGGGGGCTAGATGCCGACATGTGGCAAGACGTACGCGGTGAGTTTGAACCTCAAGCGTTGGATGCTACTGACGAAGCGGCGTTTTATGCCGTTCTAGAAGCCATGTACGAACAACTTGGTGACAATCACTCAGTGTATGTGCCGCCCGAGCGGGTTGCAGAAATCCGTGAGCAATATGGAGATTTGCCTTGTTTGGGGGTGTTTAGTTACGCCCAAAGTCAAAGCTGGGACGAGCTTGACGGGGATGTTTGGCGGCAATTATCGCGCCGTGAGACCTACCCGAGCGGGGTGCGTGCTGGTGTGAGTGAGCAGTTAGCACAGGCGATTGCTTACATTGAGATTCCTGATTTGGCTACCGGGGGGATTGCTCGAGACCTGCGCCGGGCGGTTGATGACTTATCACCGCAAGTAGCCGCGTTCATTGTAGACGTGCGCGGGAATCCGGGTGGGCGCTTGGTTGAGATGATGCAAGCGGCTGGCGTATTTACTAATGGCTTTTTGTGGCGTACCATCACCAGTTGGACACTGCCCATGCCCTATCCGGCTATCGGTGTGGCGGCTACCGATTTGCCCTTGATTGTCCTGACAGATGACGGTGTGAACAGTGCTGCTGAGGGTTTTGCAGGCGCCCTGCAAGCCAGCGGACGAGCGACAGTGGTGGGGGAGACGACTGCTGGAAATGTTGAAGCCGTGTTGCCATTTTGCTTGCGCGACGGTTCACAAGCGTGGATTGCTACAGGCGTGTTAGCACCTTTGCGCGGGGCAACGTGGGAAGGGCGCGGCGTCGTGCCTGATGTCGAAGCACCCGCTGACCGGGCGTTTACTGCCGCTTTGCAACACCTCAAAGAAACGCTCTAGGGCGTGCTTGCTAACTAACGTGACTGATACAACGTTTCATCTAGATGTTGAGGCGCTTACCCCATCGCTGTGGCGTCTGCCGCTTCCTGTAAAAACCCTACCGCCTTATGACCACACCAGCAGCTATGTTCTCGTGAATGATGCCAAGCAGGCAGTGGTCGTCGATGTGGGTAGCGTGGAAGCTGCTGAGATGCTTATTGGCTGGTTGAGCGCATATCAGTACAACCTTGCAGGTGTTTTGTTGACCCACATCCACAGTGACCATGTAGTGGGGTTAGGGCGGTTGCTCGAGCACACCCCCGTGCCTGTATATGTGCATCCGCTCGAGCAAGACCGCTTGCGCCAATACCACTCTGATGAGGTTAATGTTCATCACCTTCATGACGGTGATACGCTCAAGCACGGCAATCTTCACATAAGCAGCATCCATACTCCCGGTCACAGTCCCGGTCATCTCAGTTTTGTTGTGCGGCAAGCAAATCAGCCCATCGTGATGCTAGCAGGCGACATGGTGACGGGTGACGGTGCCATTTGGGTAGGTACGCCTGAAGGAGACGTGAGCGCCTATTTGCAGAGTTTGTCGCGTTTGCAAGACGTGAGCGCAGCTTGTGTGGCACCGAGTCACGGCGCGGTGAGTTGGCAGCCACAGGTGCTCCTTGATAAAGCAAGACATCACAAAGAAGCACGAGAACAGCAGGTATTGGCGTTGCTCGAGCAACCTACCTCACTTTCGGATTTAACCGACCAACTTTACAGTAATGTGCCAGAGGCTATGCGTGACTTTGCCGAACGCAGTTTAGCTGCCCACCTCAGCAAACTGCTCAACGAAGGCCGCATCCACGAACGGCACGGTGCGCAACGCAAGGTGTTGTATCAACGTCATAAGCTAAAGCTATGAGTAAACCGCGTATTATCGCTGGCAGCGCCAAAAATCGCCTGCTAGAAACACCCAAACGGGGTACGCGCCCCAGTCCAGCAAGACTTCGTGAAGCGGTGTTTAATATCCTCGAGTTCGAACCTCGCGGCACGTTCTTAGACGTGTTTAGTGGTTCGGGCGCCATGGGACTTGAAGCCGCTTCTCGGGGGTGGGACAGCATTTGTGTGGACATTAGCCAAGAAGCGGTCAACGTGATTCGCAAGAATGCCAGAACCCTCAAACTGCCTACCGAAGTGGTCAAAGCCGACGCGCTGAAATACGTTAAAACTGCCCACGCAGACGTGCTTTTTGCCGCCCCGCCCTATGACGCTGAGCTACCGCCGATTTATGATGCTTTGCTCGAGAGCCGCGCCGCCCCGCTGATGATCCTGCAGCACCCGAGCAAGTTTGACTTGATTGTGCCACCACTCGGGCGAGATGTAGACAAGCGCACGTATGGGTTCAACGCCATCACTTTGGTGCGAAGCCATATCTAAGAAGCCATCCCTAGTAAGAAAGCCCTACCTGAGTAAGAAGCCCTTACCTAGGGTGCGAGGTGGTGTGTGGGGTGGTTTATGTCAAGAGTTGAACGGTTGTGACATGCTAGGCTAACACGTGACTTATATCGTTAGCTGCGGTGACTAGCCAACATGGTTACTAACTACCATGGTTACTAACTACCAAGGTTACTAGCTACCAAGGTTACTAGCTACTAAGGTGACTAACGACTAAGGTTACGAATTACCAACGCTTAAGGTGACTAACTACCAACGCTGACGGCTAGCTGAGTATTGTTAGCTGACGTATTGTCGCCAACAACAGCCATTTTCATGCTGCCCTGCTAGGGCGACATAATATACATAATGTAATGTGACGACACAGCACAACAAAACTCGAACGTCACTGTCCACACAAATCGAGAACGCTATCGAGAACACCGCGTGCAAACACGCAGAATTTGCACAGAATTTGTAGAGAGGTTAACCATGCTCCAAGCCATTCCCGAGGCCATTAACGGCTTTTTTGGCTCACTCAATGACTTTTTTCAACGCTTATTTGACACCAACGAACGCGACGTCAAACGCATTGAAAACGAGATTGTTGCTAATGTCAACACCCTTGAAGAAGAAATGCAAGCCTACCCTGACTTGGCGGCTGCTTACGGTGACTTGCGCCGCCGTTATCAAGAAGGCGAAACCTTAGACGAACTGATGCCAGAAGCGTTTGCCCTTACTCGAGAAGCCGCCGTTCGCAACCTAGGTATGCGCCACTATGACGTGCAACTCGTGGGTGGGGCAGCACTGCACGGTGGCCGCATCGCCGAAATGAAAACGGGTGAAGGTAAAACCTTGGTGGCTACTTTGGCGCTTGCCCTCAATGCCTTGTCTGGTGACGGTGCGCATCTGGTTACCACCAACGACTACCTTGCGCAGACCGGTGCCGAGTGGATGGGGCCGGTGTATCGGGCGTTGGGGTTATCCGTGGGGGTTATTCGCCACGACAGCACCGCTGAAGAGCGCCGCGCTGCTTACAACGCAGATATTACTTACATCACCAACAGTGAACTGGGTTTTGATTACCTGCGTGACAACATGGCGTTTCGGCCCGATAGCTTGGTGATGCGTCACGATACGCCTATGAATTTTGCCATCATTGACGAGGTGGACTCGATTCTTATCGATGAAGCCAGAACGCCCCTCATTATCTCGGGGCCTGCTGAACTAGCCACAGACAAGTATTATGTGATGGCGAAAATTGCCAAAAAGCTCGAGCGTGGTGAACCCGGTGTGGGTGAAGACGAACCCCCGACGGGTGACTTTACGGCAGACGAAAAAACCAAAGACATTCACTTAACCGAACAAGGCATCAGCAAAGCTGAAAAACTCTTAGGCATTGAAGACCTGTTCAGTCATGAAAACATGGAAATCGCCCACATGCTCCGCCAAGGTTTACGGGCGATGGTGCATTATCACCGTGACCAAGATTACGTCAAAGACGACAGCGGCCAAATCGTTATCGTTGACGAATTCACCGGTCGCCTCATGCCCGGTAGGCGCTACGGTGAAGGCTTGCACCAAGCCATCGAAGCCAAAGAAGGCGTCAAGATCGAACGGGAAAACCAAACCCTAGCGACAGTGACATACCAAAACTTTTTTAAGCTTTATAACAAAATCGCTGGTATGACCGGAACAGCCAAGACCGAAGAAAAAGAATTTCAAGAGATCTATGGTTCATCGGTGTTGGTGATTCCTACTAACAAACCGGTCATTCGCCAAGATGAAAACGACGTCGTTTATCGCTATCAAAAAGGCAAATACGACGCCGTGGTCGATGAAATTATTGAAATTCACCAAACTGGCCAACCGATTTTGGTAGGTACTGTCACCATTGAAGCCTCTGAGCGGCTTTCTAAGATGCTCAAACGCAAAGGTATCGAACACGAAGTCCTCAACGCCAAAAAACACCTCAAAGAAGCCGATATCGTCTCTCAAGCGGGGCGCAGTGGTTCGGTGACCATCAGCACTAACATGGCCGGACGGGGTACGGATATTGTCTTGGGTGGTAACCCGGAAGCCTTGGCGCGGCAACTGCTGACCCGCGAGGGGTTCGAACGCTACGACAGCGACACCGAACTTTTGATTAAGTCGGTGATGCTGCACAAGATGGATGATGCCAGAGAGATTGCTGAGCGCATCGAAGGCTTGCCGGAAGATATTTTGGCGAAGCTCGAGCAACTGCGTGACGACGCCGAAGCCGATCACGTGCGGGTCGTAGAAGCAGGCGGGTTGCACATTATCGGTACCGAACGCCACGAATCACGCCGCATCGACAATCAGTTGCGCGGGCGTTCCGGGCGACAAGGGGATCCTGGCTCGAGCCGTTTTTATGTCAGCTTTGAAGATGATCTGATGCGCCTTTTTGCCAGCGACCGCGTGCTCAGTTGGATTGACCGCATGGGCATGGACGACGACGAACCCATCGAAGCAGGCATGATTACAGGTGCGATTGAACGCGCCCAAAAACGGGTTGAAGACCGCAACTTTGGCATCCGTAAACAGCTCTTAGAGTTCGATAACGTGATGAGCAAACAGCGTGAAGCCATCTACACCCAGCGCCGCCAGATTTTGCTGGGTACGAACATCCGCGAAGATGTCCTCGACATGATTGCTGAATATGTTGACTCTGTTGCGCAGACGTACTTGAACCGCGAACTCGAACCTGAAGAGCAAGATATCCCTGCTTTGCGCGGTGCACTCATCGAAGCCATTCCTACCCTTGAAACTTTTGACTTTGAGACCTTGCGTGGCCAAGACCCCGACGAAGCGGTAGATACCCTGGTCTCAGAGATGGAAGCCGCGTATGCTAGCCGTGAAGAAGAATTTGGCGAAGAACTCATGCGTGAGCTCGAGCGCTACATCGTCTTGCAAGTCGTCGACACCCACTGGAAAGAGCAACTGCACAACATGGATGTGCTCCGTCAGGGTATTGGCTTGCGCGGTTACGGTCAGCGCAATCCCTTGCAAGAATATGCTTTTGAAGCTTACAACCTCTTTGAAGAGATGAAATCCAGTATTCGCTTTGAAACCGCCAAGTTGATGTTCCGCGTGCGGGTACAACAAGAAGGCAATTTGCAGCGGCAAGGTCGCCAACCGCAGCAGGTCAATTACTCCGATGACGACAGCCCGGTAGTGCAACCGCGCACCCCTGTGGCTGCAGGAAGTAATGGTGGTGGTCAGCAGCGTCCTATGAACCGCGCTCAGCGCCGCCGTATGGAACGCCGTCAGGGCAAACCCAAGCGTTAACTTTGATACGTTCGCCTTGATACGTTCGCTTTGATACAATTGACAGCAACAAAAAGAAACGTGAAAGGAAACATGATGAAAAAACGACGGTTGTTGTGTCTGTTGATGTGTTTGGCGGTATTACTGCTGAGTGCTGCAAGCGCGAGGGGGTTTCGGTTGAATGAATGGGGCGTCTCTCGAGCTGACGTGAGCGCCAACGAAACCTACGCGTTTGTAAGTGAAGACACCGACATCATGACCTACAGCAGCGGGCAAACCATGTTTGGGGTCGGGGCGACTATTGGCTATGTTTTCACCCCCGAAGATGAACTGGCTGCAGGCACCTATATTTTCGATGATCACGCATCACTGTCGCGCTATATTGAAGATTATGAGTCGGTGCAAGATGTGCTCACCTCGCTCTACGGTGAACCCAATGAAGAACACACCGAATGGCTTGATGAGTACCATCGAGGCAACGTCGAAAACTACGGTGAAGCCATTGCTGAAGGTGACTTGCGCTTAGAAACCCGCTGGGAAACCCCTGATGAAGTGATTGTCTTGCGCCTTTATGGTCAGCAAGGTGATGTCATCCACCGAGCGGATTACTTGAGCAAGACCTACTACCCGCAGTATCGACAAGTAACTGCTGCACAGGAGTAGCCCGCAGGCTTCCTGAACCTGAAGCACGACTGATACCGATTCCAAATGAATCATGTCATAAGTCTAAGTCAACGACCACCA
>CAZKAZ010000054.1:0-29251 GCA_964550765.1 uncultured bacterium
ATCTCGCCAAGCCCGTTGATACCCAGAGGTTACTTTCTATGATGCGCGTGTGGTTATATTTGTAGGGTGCATACCATCGATATAGAAGACATTGAACTCGACGTGGTGCTTGAAGCCCTGTTTCGTCGCTACGGTTATGACTTTCGCCAGTACAGCCGAGCCTCGATGAAACGGCGCATCAAGCACTACATGGAAAAAAAGCACACTACGCGCATTTCTGAGTTAATACCGACGTTGCTGTACAATGAAGACAACTTTCGCGAGCTGTTCATGACGATTTCGGTAACGACAACAGAGATGTTTCGTGACCCTTGGTTTTTTACCACCTTGCGTGAAAAAGTGTTACCTTTTCTCGCCACCTATCCTTACATCAACATCTGGCAAGCAGGCTGTTCTACGGGTGAAGAGGTATATTCGTTAGCCATTTTGCTCAAAGAAGCAGGATTTTATGATCGCGTGCGTATCTATGCCACCGATTTCAACGACGTTGCCTTACAGCGTGCCAAAGCCCGCATTTATCCGCTGCGCGACATCAAACTTCACAGCGAAAACTATCAAAAAGCAGGTGGCAAAGCGTCTCTGTCTGACTACTACCACGCCCAATACAACTCGGCCATCTTTCGTACCGACTTGCAAAAGAATGTCACCTTTGCCAGCCACAACTTGGCTATTGATGGCGTTTTTGCGGAGATGCACTTGATTTTGTGCCGTAATGTGCTGATTTATTTCAATGACACCCTACAAAATCGGGTGTTTCGTCTGTTTCAAGACAGTTTGCGTCACGGCGGATTTTTGTGCCTAGGCAGCAAAGAAACTTTGCGTTTTTCCACCGTCAAAGACAGTTTTGAGGTATTTGATGACGAATCCCGCGTGTATCGCTACAAGAGCCGTGTGTGACCCTGATGACCTCTGCTGCCAGCGTAAGTCATAGCGTAAACATGGCATTGGCACATTGGGTAGTCACGTTGGGTAATGGCGTGATGAGGTTCGTCCGATGATGCAAACAATGTTTCAGTCAACGTCTGCAATGACATATCCAAAAGCATATCCGACAAGACCTCAGGTAATGCCTCGAGCAACGTCATCAACAACATTTCCCATAACGCCTCGAGCACCACAAACACGACTGTGAATAACACGACTAAGAACAACACCTCGAGCGATACTCCCTCACCAAAACACCCCGCACATCCTTACCGTGCGGTGGCGATTGGGGCGTCTTTCGGGGGGCCTGAGGTGCTACAAACGCTCCTTGTCAACTTACCGACGTCGTTTCGGTGGCCAATTTTTATCGTCCAGCACCGTTCATCGGGGCGTGATGGGGCGTTTGCCAGTATGTTGGCACGGCGCTGCGCCCTACCTATTGTCAATGTGGACGATAAATTGCCCATTCGCGCTGGGCATGTGTACGTAGCGCCCCCCAACTATCACTTGCTGGTAGAACGCAACAAGCACTTGGCGTTGTCCGTTGACGAAAAAGAGCACTTTGTACGGCCAGCGGCAGATGTGTTGTTTGAGACCGCCGCTGAAGCCTACTTGGGACAGCTCGTTGGCGTCATCGTCACCGGTGCCAACGCTGACGGCGCTAGGGGCATTAAGCGGGTCTACGAACTCGGCGGGCTTACCATCGTGCAGTCACCAAAAAGTGCGGTAGCTAGAGCCATGCCAGAAGCCGCCATTGCCACGGGATGCGTGCAACATGTGCTCGAGCCTGCCGCCATTGCCGCCATGCTCAATGCTCTATAGTCAGTGCCCTATAGTCAGTGCCCTGTAGAGTGTCTTTTCACACTTCCTTGCCACACGTATCGTGCGCACACAGCAGCCAAGCTCGAGCCAACCCCAGGCGCAAGCCAGTAAAGCCACTGATCTGACCATATGTTCGCTACCAGCGCTGGTGCTAGACTCCGCGCCGGATTCATCGACGCCCCCGTAAGCGCCCCACCCGCTAACGCCCCTAGCGTCACCGTCAAACCAATGTACAAACCTGCCGAGGGGCTTTTTTGAATCACAGCCGTCGCAATCACAAACATCAAAAAGAACGTCAACACCGCTTCGACGGTAAACGCCGCCGCCAGCGACATGCTCTCTGCTCGCTGCGTGACGCCAAAGTTCACAGCGGTTAGTCTGTCGCGACCATACGTCAGCAACAACAGCAACATGGCAACGAGCGCACCCGCCAATTCAGCACTCACGTACAACCACACACGCCCTCTTGACAGTAACCCCATCATCACAAACCCGAGTGTCACTGCCGGATTAAAGTGTGCCGCAGAAACGTTGCCCACTGCCGAAATCATCACAGCTACAGCAAGCCCAAACGCTAACGACACCGCGAGGCTCGAGCCACCTGCGGCTAACGTACCGATACCAGCAAACACCAGCGCGAACGTGCCGATGAACTCCGCTAGCCATATTCTCACGGGGCTGCCTCGAGCACACGGTGCAACTCGGCTTCTGTGGGCATGTCCCCTCGAGCCAATCCCGTGACCACATGTTCCGCCATCTTGCCCAGGGCATCGCGCACGTCGCGCCACTGCGTAAGCGAGCCACCCGACGGATCCACAAACGACACATGCAACCGCGTCGTCTCTGCTGGATAGCGCGGGCAAGTGTCATTGGCGCTATCGCACACGGTGATAACCACATCAAACTGCCACGGGTCAGGCAGTTCCCAGAGCGTCTTGGAGGTATGTTCACGCAGGTCAATACCAACTTCAGCCATCACAGTGATGGCATCGGGCTTGACGCGGGTTTTTTCAGTGCCAGCAGAATGCACCTCGAGCGCCACCCCGTGACCCTCAGCGTAATGTTTGAACCAGCCTTCCGCCATCTGACTGCGCGCAGAATTATGCGTACACAACGCCAATAACCGCATCAGTAACCCAGCCAATCAGCAACAACAGTCAACCTATTTATTTCAGTCATGTTCATGGGTCACCAGCATACTAAATCAATGTCAGCGCATCTACATAACTAGAAATCTAGTTGGCAAGACAACCCACGTGGTCTATGCTCTCACTATGCAAGAAGACCGCGCAGCAGCAGCACTTTCAGCATTGGGCAACCCCGTGCGCTTGCAGATGTACCGCACCCTCGTGCGAGCAGGCCGCAGCGGTCTCAACATCAGCGACTTGCAGACGCGCCTGGAAGATGTACCCCGTTCGACGCTTAACCATCATTTGGGTAAACTCACCCAAGCAGGTCTGGTAGAACAGCACAAAGATGGCTCGAGCGTCTTCAACTACGCCAGTTTTGCCACCATGGACACGTTAGTTACCTACCTCACCGACGAATGCTGCCGCGACGAAGCTGAGATTGCTTGCCGTCAAGGGGCAGCATTAGCTGAGTAAGTATCGCAGTATCGCTCTATAGAAAGAAGATATAGAAAGGAGACATTTTTTTTCGCTTCAAAATAACCATAAATCTAGTTACTTAGTCACATTCTCACAGGAGGTCACTCATGACAACATCCACCTTTCGCCCTCAAAATTGGCGCATTTCACCCGTTTGGTTCATCTTGGCAGCGGCGCTTTTGTTACTTATCGTGCTCGTACCAGTTCAGGGTTGGGCAAGTTTGACGTTTACGCTCTCGAGCTTTTGGAGCATCACCCCGTTTTTGCTGTTGTCGGTGCTGTTTGCCGCATGGGTCAAAGCCAGCCGTTTGGACAAGCAACTCGGGCGGGTATTCGCCGGACGCACGGCACTAGTAATTGTGAGTGCTAGCGCGTTTGGGGCACTGTCACCGTTTTGCTCGTGTGGGGTCATTCCCATTATCGCCGCGTTACTTGCTGCTGGCGTGCCGCTAGCTGGCATCATGGCGTTTTGGTTGGCGTCGCCGTTAATGAGCCCGGAGATATTTTTGCTCACTACAGCAGAGTTAGGCACAGGTTTTGCGGTGGCCAGGGTCGTGACCGCCCTCGGTATCGGCTTACTTTCTGGGACGGTTGTGGCGTGGTTACAAGCACGAGGCCATTTCACCGAGCCACAAAAACAAGCCACCAAACCCAGTTGCGGTTGCTCAAACCCGCTCAACAACGCCCCCGTCACTTTGTGGTTTTGGGATGACCCCAAGCGGCGGCAGGTCTTTTGGCAAAACGCACGCGACACGAGCGTGATGCTCAGCAAGTGGTTACTCGTGGCGTTCTTCTTAGAAAGTCTGTTACTTCGCTACGTGCCTGCTGAGGTAGTGGCGTCGTGGTTGGGCGAAGGCATTTGGGCGCTGCCACTAGCGACGATTGTGGGCGTGCCTGCTTATCTCAATGGTTATGCGGCCATTCCCTTAATTGCTGGCTTGGTTGACCTCGGCATGGCACCCGCAGCAGGGTTAGCGTTTTTAACCGCTGGGGCGGCTACCAGCATTCCAGCGGCGATGGCGGTGTATCCGTTGGTGAAGCGCAACGTGTTTTTGTGTTACGTCGGTTTGGCACTCGTAGGGTCGTGGTTGGCTGGGGTGATGTACGGCGTGTTTGGGTAAGGATTGATGTAAAGGCGAGGTTG
Source organism: uncultured bacterium (assembly GCA_964550765.1). GTDB lineage: Bacteria > Deinococcota > Deinococci > Deinococcales > Trueperaceae > JBCCBI01. The sequence continues at coordinate 4,498 of CAZKAZ010000054.1, forward strand.
ATGCGTGCCTCGAGCCGCCCCTCATATTTTGGTGAGATGGGTGGCTCGAGGCATCACGCGTTTCATCCCAAACACCACGATGATGACACGAGGATGAGGTTGGCTCGAGCCTCCTTCCTCAATCAGCAAACCTAACGACACACATCTCCCTGGCTCAGAAACAATAAACACGCATTCCGAGCCAAACGCTATAATCACGGTTATGCCTCTCACAATTCAAGCAGCCCACGCGCATGATATTCGCTTTCCGACCTCGCGCAACCTCGACGGCTCCGACGCCATGAACCCCGACCCAGACTACTCAGCAGCGTATGTAATTCTGGAAACTGACGGCGAACACGCTGGACACGGCCTCACGTTTACCATCGGGCGGGGCAACGACCTGTGCACGCAAGCGGCGCAGTTACTGGCTAACACCCTTGTTGGTGCGACATTAGATGACTTAACCCGCGACTTGGGGGGCTTTTGGAAACGCCTCACCGGAGACAGTCAGTTGCGTTGGTTGGGGCCAGAAAAAGGCGTCATCCACTTGGCAGCAGCAGCCGTCGTGAACGCCGTTTGGGACTTGTACGCCAAGGTTGAAGGTAAGCCCCTCTGGAAGCTGCTTGCAGATATGTCACCTGAAGACATTGTGGCGTGTGTGGATTTTACGTATTTGCATGAGGTACTCACCCCAGAAGAAGCGGTGGACATGCTCAAAACGCGCCGCGAGGGGATGGCAGAACGTCTCACCTACTTAGAAAAAACGGGGTTTCCTGCCTACACCACATCAGCAGGTTGGCTTGGCTACAGTGATGAAAAGTTGCGAATGCTTTGTCAGGAAGCACTAGATGAAGGTTTCAGCCACTTCAAACTGAAAGTAGGCGCAGATTTAGCAGACGATAAACGCCGCGCAGGGATTATTCGCGACAGCATCGGTGCAAGTAACACCTTGATGATGGACGCCAACCAAGTCTGGAGCGTACCAGAGGCAATTGCTAATATGCGCGAACTGGCACAGTTTCAGCCTTACTGGATTGAAGAACCCACCCACCCCGATGACATTTTGGGACACGCGGCCATCGCTAAAGCGGTTGCGCCTATTGCGGTCGCTACCGGTGAACACTGCCACAACCAAGTGATGTTTAAGCAATATCTCCAAGCGGATGCTCTGCAGGTGTGTCAGCTTGATGCGGCACGACTGGGGGGCGTGAATGAAGTGTTGGGCGTGCTACTACTAGCTGCCACGTTTAACGTGCCCGTTTGTCCGCACGCGGGTGGGGTGGGGTTATGTGAGTATGTGCAGCATCTGTCGATGTTTGATTATTTGTGTGTGGGAACGTCGCTTGAAGGCAGGGTGCTCGAGTACGTCGATCACTTGCACGAACACTTCGTCGACCCGGTGGTCATGCGCAACGGACACTATCAGTTACCGAAAACGCCCGGTTACAGCATCACCATGAAAGCAGATAGTTTGCGGGATTATGCCTATCCTGATGGTGCAACTTGGCAGGCCAACCACTAATCTAGGCCGCTAATCTAGGCCGCTAATCTAGGGTGGTGGTAGGTAACACATTGGGAAAACACACACTGGCAATGAGGCCCTGTTCTGGCGCTTGGCGGTTGGTGAAGGTGAGTGTTCCCTCGAGCTGCGTCACTAGTGATTCAATAATCGTCATGCCTAGGTGATTTTCAGGCATAGTCGCGGGTAGACCCACGCCGTTATCAATCACGTACAAACTGACGTCGTCTTCTTGTTGCCTGACTTCAACGCGTATTTCTCGCTGTCGTTGGTCATCGTCAAAAGCGTGTTTGAGGGCATTGCTAAGCAGTTCATTGGCAATGAGGCCGCAAGGAATAGCTTGGTCGATGTGCAAGGTGACCGGCTCGAGCGACAGTGCTAAGTGCACATCACCAATGCGGTTAACCCGCATCACCATGCGCAAAAGCTTATTGAGATAGACATGAAAATCAATAGCGTCAAAGTGGTCGGTTTCGTACATCACTTCGTGCACGAGTGCCATCGCCCGAATGCGCTCACGGCTGTCGTGTAAGCTCGCCCTCGCTACCTGCCCTTGTTCATCATTGGCAAGGGTCTGACCGCGCAAGTGAAGTAGCGACGAAATGACTTGCATGTTGTTTTTTACCCGGTGATGAATTTCTTTGAGCAAGGTGGTGCGCTCTTCCAAAGCACGTTCTAAACGTATGGTGCTGCGTTTGATATCGCTGATGTCGGTCATGACCACAACCAGTTCGTGGCTGCCTGCTTCACCCGGACGTACCCGCAGCAAAAACCAACGTTGTGCTGTATCGTATTTGTGGGTTAGATTGTCACGGTCTGCAGTGTCACGGTCTGTAGTGTCACGGTCTGTAGTGTCACAGTCTGCAGTGTCATGACTTGCGTCATCATTCACATTGTCATGGTTTGCGTTTTTGGATACTGATTTGGGTACTGACACTGGCAAACACACTTCCAGTTGTGCCATGCCGCCCCTACTACGCACCCGTTCAAAAGCGTTCAACAGGGTTGGGCGCACGTCGGCGGGCAAGAGGGTTTTGAAGTCTTGACCGCGTTGTATATCCAACTGCCACGTATCTTTTGTAGGTTCACTGGTAGCAACCAGTGCATCACCATTCACAACATCATTGGTAACAACACCATTGGCACTGGCGTTGCTAAACGTCACGGTGTTATCAGCAGCCAAAGTCAGCACTACATCGGGCAAGGTAATCACGATAGACTCGAGCCGCTGCTGTGAGGCTTGCAAGGCTTGCTCGAGCTTTTTTTGGGCGCTGATGTCTTGCACGTGTTTGATGATAATTACGGGTTGATCGGCAGAAAGCTGCAAACGCGTAGCACTCACCAGCACCCACAACACTTGGCCTTGTTTGGTGAAAAAACGTTTTTCGATTTGATAACGGTTGCTATCGGTAAACGTCAAGGTGAGGGCGACGTCGTCGGGGTGGGTGATGGTTTTGGGGTCTAAGCCAATGAGTTCGTGACGTTCATAACCCAACAACCTACAAAAAGCGGCGTTGACATCCACAAGTCGCCCACCATCATCAATAAGGGCAATCCCGAGAGCAGAACTTTCAAACAAACTACGAAACAGGGCTTCGCGTTGCTTGAGGGCTTCTTCAACATATTTTTGCTCAGTAATATCGCGCACCAGGCCAAAGGCTTCTTGCGCACTTAAGCGCACCCAGCGCACTTCGCGGAAGTGGGTTTGACCGTTCACCTCGAGAACATATTCTTGCTTTTGCATTTGACCAGTAGCAAAAAGTTGCTCGAGGTGGCGGTGCATCTGCACGACAACAGACGCAGGCAACACTTCATCGATGGTTTTACCTATGAGCGTTTCAGCGGGTTTAACGGGGCGAAACCCTTCGGGAACGTGCACTTCAAGGTAATGTCCAGCGGGGTCATGGCGTACAAAACCATCGGGCAACGCTTGTAGTAACTTACGCATGTGGGCTTCACTGCGGGCAAGTTCGTGCTGTACGCGTTCTTTTTCGGCCAGTTGACGCTGGCTTTGGTCATACAACTGGGCGTTGCGCAAAGCGATAGCAGCAGCATCGACAAAGGGTTGCAACGCGTTGATAGCAGCTTGGTCAAAAGCATTTTTGGCTTCGGCATCGAGCCACAACCAGCCAAGTACTGTGTTTTTGACACGCAGGGGGATGGTAGCAAAACTGTGAACCCAATGCCCTCGGTCGCCATCGTGCTCAAGGCGAGGGTCGCTATAAACATCCGCTACGATGATTGCGCCCCGTTGCAAGGTAGCTTGCTCGAGCTTCAGCAGCGCCAAAGGCGCACAAAACGTTTGATACGCCACGCCTAACGTCTCGCGGTGATTGTTGCGCCAAGCAGCCACCCGCACTATGCCCTTTGGCACGTCCTTAAGCACATCAGCCGTCATATCGTCAGGGTCATTAGTATCATCATCGATTTCAAGCAGGGCGATGCTACTCGCATCACAAGACACCAACGCGTTAACATGCATTAACACCGTGTCAAGAACCGTGCACACATCCGTCTGCGAGACAACTTGGGCAAGCACCGCTGCTTGCGCGTCACTGAGTTGGCGCTGATGGCGTTCTGCTTGCAACAGGGCGTTACGCTCAGTTAGGTCTGTCACTGTGGTCACGGCAAAGACTGAAGCCGTTTTGTCGTGCACTAAAGCGGCGCTCACAGCAATATCAACGAACGAGCCATCTTTACGCATGAACTGAAACTCACCTTTGTACACGTCTTCTTGACCCAGCAAAAACGCCCGATATTGCTCGAGCACAGCCTGTTGTTCTGTTTCAGCCAGCACCCGCGTTATCTTTGCTCCCAGCAGTTCACTACGTTCATAACCACACATGCGGCAGTAAGCCTCGTTGACCTCGAGGTATGTACCCTCAACATCAGTCACACACATGCCTGCATCCGCACCATGCCAAACAGCGTGATAGAACGATGCTTGCTCAGCAGGCAGAGTTGTCATCAGCGCTTGTGATGGGGCATTGTTGGTCGGGGCGTTTTTTGTCATGACCTCGAGGCGTCCTCCAGCCGTGGGGTTATTTCCCAAAACGTGGTTTTCCATGTGGTTTTCTTGATGGTTTTCTATGTGGTGGTTTTCTATGTACTTCGCCAAAACTCACACGCAACCTGCGCGCAACCTACCTGCAAGCGGCACAGAACACGGTCAACAAGCAATTGTTACAACCCATGGTTAAAATAAAGCGTACGCAACCATGGGGCAAACATGTGCGTGTCAGAGGTTAATCAACCACGGCGCTAGTTAGCTTAACGCGTAGCGCAATCACGGAAGCTGAATTCAAACGAACGACCCCTATATCACTAAATGATTTTAACAGAAGCACCCACCGCAAACACAAGCCCTGTGTACTTATGCAGGTTTTGCTCATACACAGGTTTTGCTTATGCAGGGGTCATGCTGCTCACTTTGGGCAGGGTGATACTAAACGTGCTCCCTTCCGATACCGCTGAACGTACACGAATATCACCTTCGTGAGCGGTGATGATGAGTTTGACCATATACAACCCCAACCCTGTTCCTTTGATGCTCGCTTGGGGACCATCGTCGATGCGTTGGTACTTTTGAAACAAGTTGGCTTGCTGTTCAGGGGTCATACCGTAGCCTTGGTCACTGACGGCCAACACGAAGGCGTCGTCGCTTTCGCTCACGTGGGCGGTGACTCGAGTACCTGCTGGCGAATACTTGATGGCATTACTGAGCAAGTTGGTAATGACCCGGCGCATGGCGTGATTATCGACCCAAGCGTCTAGGCGACTCGGGGCTTCCAAACGAAAGTCAATGTCTTTTTGCGAGGCTTCGTAACTCAACGCGGCGACTGCAAAACGCATCATCTCGGCCAAATCACACACGCTGCGGGTGATATTCCACTTGCCAGCTTCGATGCGGCTCAGTTGTAAAAAGTCATCGGTGAGGCGCGCCATGCGGGCGGCTTCGTTGTTCATGATCGTCAAAAACTCATGTTGTTCTTCGTCGAGGTCGGTTTCAGCCAGCAAATCCCCAAACCCTTGAATGCTGGTAAGCGGCGAACGCAAATCGTGGGCAATCATGGCCACCATGTCTTGACGGTTGCGGTACAAAGCTTCGATACTAGCGAGGTTATTGACCATCCCCGCGACCCCACGCACCTGCCCGTCGCGAATAACCGGGCGCAACGACACCAACACTGGGGCGTTGCTACTTATGACGGTCGTGCCTAGCTCGAGCTGCCGTTTGCCGGCTAGTGCAGCACTATAATCTTCCCTAAAACGCCCTTCTGACAGTGCCAACTGCGCAGGCAGCGCCACCAGTAAGTTGTTGCTATCGGCAAAAAACGCCCGCGCCGCCTGATTGCGGTAGATGGCTTCGCCGTAGACATTACACACAAAGACAATTTGCGGCAAGGTTTCGAGCAAAGACACAAACCAGCCGCGTTCGGTCTGCAACAAATCAGCCAGTAAGCCTAGTGCGTCTAGTTTGCGTTCGCTCGAGCCACTTCTGAGCGGGCGGGGGGCATCAGTCAAGTGGCGCAGACGGTCGGCGCTGGCTTGGTAGCGGGCGAGTTGCTCGAGGTTATCTAGCGAACTGCGAAACAGCGCCCGCACGTCTTCAGAGGGGGGCGCTGCCAACATGATGCCGATGCTGCCGATTTGTTCGCCACCAAGTGACAGTGGGGCGGCTAAATAACTGGGCGCACCTGCTTGATAACACTCGCGGACTTGCTTGCGGGCAGCAAGGGCAACCTGCTCGAGGGCAATAATGCGGCTGGGGGCAAACGCTTCTTCAGGGGCACTGTAACCGCTGGCGTGATAGCGCAACTGCCCCACAAACAACACCCCTTGCCATGCCGCCAAACTGTCACAAAACGCTTGCAAACGCTGGGGCGCATCGCGCACTAGTTGTTGGGTACGCACCCCCTCGAGCCGTTCGGGGTCGGCGTTCCCCAGACGTCCGTACCACCCCACCGACTCGAGCAAACTGACAATGCGGCGCGACAGTTGCCGATCAAGTTCGCGCAGGTGCTGATAGTTGGTCAAGCTATAAATCAGTACCGCCGTCACTACGGGCAATAGTGGCGACACAAACCAACCCAACCAAAACATCAGCGCACAAAGAACAAGCACACTGACCATAGCGCCGATAACCCACCACAGCGCCCGCCGCCGCTGACTGAGCGCCCCACACACAGCCGATAACACCAGCAGTAACGTGCCGTACCAAAGGGCAGGTAACGCCTGCAAACGCCCATACAACAGGGTATAGACCTTATTGGCGTTGACTTCAACGCCCGCCATCAGACCAAACGGGGTGACGATTTGGTCATCCACCGTGCCGATGGTCGTGTAACCCACCAAGACGATTTTGTCTTGCAAATCCGCAAACGCGATGTTTTGGTCGTAGACATCCACAAACGAATAACGCGGAAACGACCCATTGCTGCCGCGATAGTCAATCAACAACTCGCGCCCAGCCAGTTTTTCTGGCGAAAGGGACACAAAACGTGGCGTAGGCAAGGCGTCCGTCGGTTCTGCTTCGCTGCTTTGGCGAGCCTTTTGGGCGATAGCCAACGCCAATGAGGGCAACGTGCCGTCTCGGAAATCATAGACCGCTTGCATCCGCCGTGCGCCTGCTTGTTGGCTGATGACCCCTCGAGTGGCGTTCAGCAGCAAAGGGTTGTAAGGCAATTGATCGGTGATGCTCAGGGTGCTACTTGGCGGGGCATCAAACAGGGTGCGGGGTCGGTTGATGTTACTGGCTTCGGCTCGAGGCACTTGAATCACATGCGGCAAAATGACGCCATGCTCGAGCACCGAACGCGCCAACATCTCATCTTGCTCGGGGCGCGGGTCGGGAAAAAAGATATCTAACGCAATAGTGCGTGCGCCCGCTTGGACGAGGGTATCGATAACTCGAGCATAAAAACGCCGGTCTATTGGCAAGGTCGGATAGCGTGCCATAAAGTCGTCACCAATAGCCACAATGACCACTTCATCGGCTGTTTGCTGCTGACCTCGCGCCCGCAACAGGGCATCGAGCACCAGATCATCCGCCGGACGACTCACCCCTGCCAAGTAAGTTAACAGCGCCAGCAAACCCACTAACCCTGCACTCGCCCACCGTTTCACAGCGCCCCCTTCAGCAAAGACTGTTTCACCAAACTAAGACTCTCTCAACTAAGACTCTCTCACCGCACTAAGTACCCAACAGTGCTTACTCAACAAAGTGCTTACTCAACAAAGTGCTCACGCAACAAAGTGCTTAAAGATACATGGTTTGCCCGTTTGCTCGAGCACACCACCCAAGAAACCATCAACCCTTGGACAACACCTCAGCACATTGACCACGCACATCCACTGAACACATCCACTGAGATATCAACCACTATCCCTCACCAACGTCCAGCGACGACATCGCTTACCACACACACCACACCTGTTCGATAGCAGATAACTATGGTTTCTACGGGTTGTACTATTCCACGTGTCGTTTCTACAGTTGCCGATTTTTGCCAAGGTCATATCAATCGCGTTCAACCCTGTGGACGTCATTCCCTGTGGACGTCATTCCCTGTGGACGTCATTCATAGAAAAGCGATACGTAATCGTGGCGGGGGTTGCTACGGGTTGTACGTAATCGTGGCGGTCACTTCGCTGCGGTTACCTAGCGCGTCTTCAGCGGCGAGCATGAAGCGGTTTTCGCCTGCTTCTAAACTGACATCAGTAGCGATAATGCCCCCAGGCAAGACCGAAATGGGCACACCATTCAACGTTGCAATGGCACTGTCGTCGGTACGGGCAAGTAAGCGCGTCATAGGGGTGTCGCTGTTGGTGATTGGCTCGAGCAACACCAGTTCTGGGGCAGTAGTATCGCGCACGATGGTCACATGGCGTTCACTAGTGTTACCTGCGGCATCTGTGGCCACAATCACCACTTCGTTGAGACCTTCTTCGAGCGTCATCGCCACATCAAACGCCCCACCTTCAAGGGGTAACGTGTCACCGTTGAGGGTCGCTTGTAACATACCGGGGTCACTGTCGCTGATTTGCCCGCTCACTGTCAGGGTATCGGCTTGGGTGGCCGTGTTGCCTGTTGGTGAGCTCATGACAATTTGTGGTGCGAAGGTGTCTTGCACGACAGTGAAGGTTTGTTCGCTGACGTTCCCAGCGCTGTCGGCTGCCCGCACAGTGATGTCGTTACTGCCCTCGAGCAGCGGCACCCTCGCACTAAAACTGCCGTCTGGATAGCTTTCTGCAGCAACAACACCCTGACGCGCATTAATCCGCACATGGGTAGCGGGTTCGCTCACCCCGCGCAAGGTAAAGGCGTTGTTGCGGGTTGATGCCGGCGGCGCGACAAGGTCTAGCACAGGCGCGGTCGTATCAAACACCACTGCAAAACGGCGACTGACTTGATTACCTGCTGGGTCAACGGCGGCTACTTCCAACACGTTCACACCTTCTATTAAGTCCACATCCACATTAAACGCACTGTCGTTAGCAGCAGCCAGTTCTTGCAAGGTTTCACCAGCACGGGTAATGACCAAACGGCTGTCTAGCTCGAGCGTGCCAGATAAACGCACCGTCGGCACGGACAGCAACGTAGCAGGAGTATTAACCCGCAGTTGCGGCGGACTGGTATCGACCCGCACGGTGACAGTGCGGCGCAAAAGCACACTGGGCACGCGCACGTCAAACACCAACTGATACACGCCTTCTGCTAGGTCGAACGTGGTGCTAAACACACCATCAGCGTCCACGGCCACAGGTACATCATTAATACTCAAACTGGCGCCAGCTAGCACCTGCCCCGACACCACAAATTCAGTATCTGCAGTGAGTACTGTGCTGCCGATATCATCGAGCGTCAACAAGGGTTCATTCGCTAAATCTTCGTTCGTCAAATCAATGACGGTAGCGTCACTATCACTGCGCGGTGCAGGCTGAGCGGGTTCGTCTTGGGCATACGTCACCGCAAACAACACACTCACGAAAACAAACCCCAAACAGCGCAAGGCCGTACCATTCACACCATGTCTGTACAAAATTCTTAGCATATTAACGCGAGTATATCAGTGCTTAAGACAGGACGGTAAGACCTTCACCCGCTAGCAGGTGATACTGCACCAGCAAACTGATTTACCAACGAATTGCGTATGGTGTTCAAGGCAACATCATCGACTCGAGTACAAGACATCGTTATTCAATGTCCACCTTGGTCGTGCAATACGCATTCCGACGATACACTGCATCAACCCCTAAGAACTTTCTTACGTTCCTACCGCAATCCGTATCTTTTCCTACACGCTCTGCGCGCATTGATTGCCAAAGGAAGCAATCGGAATGGGTTTACGATAGCGCTGCCACAAATGCCGTGAGCACGTCAACACCTACAGGCAAAGACGCCGGGTCAACCCATTCGCTTAAGCGGTGGGCGTGTCCACCTTTGTAAACCCCTAAGGTAATGGCCGGAATGCCTGCCGCCATAGCAGCGTTGGCGTCGGTGCTGCTTGCTGCCAAATGTGGGGGAATGCGGGCGCTCGAGAGGGCACTTTGGGCAGCGTGCACCAACGGTTGATTGGCCACGGACGCACAAGGACGCGAACCGATTAACTCGGTGTCTAAGTTGACATCGTGCTTTTGGGCGGCGCGGGTAAGACGGCTGAGGGCGTCACTGTCGAGTTGTGCTAAACGACTCGGGTCAATACTGCGCAAGTCCAAATACAATGCAGCGGTCTCAGCGATGGTGTTGATGCTCGTGCCCCCTTCAATCACGCCCACATTCCAACTCCAGCGGGGTTCTTGACTGAACGACAATTCGCCCAACGCATGCACCGCCGAACCGAGGGCATGCGTAGCACTAGGGCTAGGAAAATCTCCCCACGCGTGGCCACCTGGCGCTTGAAAGGTGACTTTGTAGCGTTTTGAGCCTACGCTGCGGTTGATAATCACCCCCAAATAGCCATCTACTGCTACAAACGCGTCCATTGGGTAGGTATCTACTAAATGCCGCACACCACGCAAGTTGCCCAAGCCTTCTTCACCCACCGTAGCCACAATGGTCAACTGGGGGCGGGGTGAGTCTTGCTCGAGCACTTCTTGCACAAACTGCATTAACACCGCCAAACTGGCGCTGTTGTCCCCGATGCCGGGGGCATTCAAGGTATTACCGATGCGCTTTACTTGAATGGGCGTGCCCGCTTCAAACACCGTGTCAAGGTGTGCAGCAAGCACCACGCGCTGCCCCATACCACCAGGAAGTTCGGCAATGACGTTACCCACTTCGTCCTGTCGGCTAGTAACGCCCATGTCTTGTAGGAGGTCTTGAATGAGGCTGGCTCTGGCACTTTCAGCAAACGTTGGCGCAGGGGTTTCACAAATGCGGCACAGCAGTTGAATCAGGTCATTGCGAACACGTTGAGGCATAACCCAAGATAGCAGGATTTACGCGCTTGATACCGGCTTGAAGCCAATTTTGACCCCTCACACCACCCGATATGTTCACTCCCGATATGTTCACTCCCGATATGTTCACTCTACGTCGTTAGATACCTCTAAGGCCACCAAGCCTGCAAATGGGTGCGGGGTGTTCTCATCACGCCAGACACAAAACGGGGCAGCATTGTCAGGTACTACGCGGTGCGGGCAGGTTGGGCATTCGGGGTACTCGAGCGCCCGGTAAGCAATTTCGGTGAGGTCAGTTTCCAACACCATCGTCCGCTGACACCCTGCTTTGAGCGTCCGCACCGTGACGTGGTTATTCTCGTGGTTATTCTTGCCGTTACGCTTATCTTTGTGGGGTTTTCTCTGTTTACCTCTACGCATAGCCACAAACGCCCGTCATGCTTATCTGCTGTCTCAACGCAGCACGCCGCTGACAAAAAACACAACCCACCACAACACACGCCTTGCCAGTCAACTTATTAGTCAACTTATTAGTCAATGTGCACATCCCCTAGCTGGCACATATCCCCAAACTGGCGCATATTGCCATTGCATCGCTATTGCGTCGCCACTGCATCACCACTGCATCACCACTGCGTCGCCACTGCATCACCACTGGAAATATCTACCAATATCACCGTCATCACCGGTCTTCTTGGTTGAGCGTGGCAATGCCTTCGCGCAGGGCATAAAGGGCGGCTTGGGTGCGGTTGTTGAGGCGCAATTTGGAAAAAATTTCCGAAAGCCTATTGCGCACCGTTTTTTCACTAACGCCCAAGGCTTCGGCAATCTCTTGGTTAGAATCCCCTTGAGCAAGGAGACGCAAGATAGTTGCCTCGCGGTCAGTCAGTTCCGACACGTGGTTGCTAGGTAGTTCTTCGCGGGCTTTGCGAAAGTCTTCTAGCACAGACGCCGCCATTTCTGGGTTGAGAAGCGTCTCCCCTTTGGCAACCCGCCCGATGGCGTCAATCAAATCGTCAGCATCAGCATCTTTAAGAAGATATCCCCTAGCGCCCACTTTAATAGCTTCAAAAACATAACGGTCTTGGCGGTACATCGTCAAGATAATCACCTTGGCGTCTGGGTGTTCGCTCAAGATGGTTTTGGTCGCCCCAACACCATCAAGTTCGGGCATTTGGATGTCCATCAAAATGACATCGGGCTTGGTCTCTAAGGCATAGCGCACGGCTTCACGCCCAGTAGCTGCTTCACCAATGACCCGAAAGCCCTCTTCAGTTTCTAAAATGCTCGCCAGACCTTGCCGAAACATCGCGTGGTCATCGCAGAGAAGAAGTCGCACCATAAGGCAGTCTAGCGCAGCTTGCATAAATTCGTGGCAGATGAGAAACCAAAAGCGCCCAAGGGACAGCCCGTAGTGTCGCCAATACTGGCCAGAGCGTATTGATGACAGAGCGTATTGATGACAAATCGACCACAAAGCGTATTGACCACAAAACATTACCCCTTGCAAACGTGTTAACCTTTAGCGGTAAGCGTGCGTGCTCGAGCAAGCTCATTTGACGCAGGCCTCGAGGACATGCGGGTTAGCGACCCGTTCGCAAACCCATTTGCAACATAGTCTCAAAATCATAATTTTGAAGTTATAATTCCAAGGTTGTAATTTTAAGGTTATGACTTCAAAGTTTTAGCTTAAAAATTACAGTTTCAAAGTAGTGGTTTCAGGGTGCTTTTTTCGCGTACCTTTTCCCCAAGGCGGTTTTGCGACACATAATCTTCTCAATGTGCCGTCAAATCAAAAACAGTTAAGTTTACGTGATTAAACAATCACTTTCACCCCAGCTCTGCTACTACGATACTGTTTGAATTCCGATACGCCTTTCAATTTTTATCGTTAATGCTTTTGATGGTTAGTATGTTTTCCAAAGCGTTTGCCTGTCAACACATGCGAATAGCAAAGCGACACATCAAAGCAGCACATCAACGTTAGCAGCACATCAACGTTAAACGTCAAAATTGACTGTCAATGTCTGCGAATTCTGATGCCTTTGAGACCTGCGGCAAGACTTTGCCTCGAGCACGCACGCTTCAGGGAGGTTTATGATTCATCCGAAAAGCGCGTTAATTGAGCGCAGCAAACAACTGGGTTTTAACAAACCCCAATTTGACACCAAACGCACCGGCCCGCAACACGAACCCACCTTCATCAGTGACGCCCTTTTGAACGGCGAAGTGTACGGCACGGGTCAAGGGAGCACCAAACGCGACGCCGAACGGCACGCCAGTGAAGAAGCCCTGGTCGTGCTCGAGCAAAACGCCCAAACACCCGATACAACCAACAAAAACAACCAACCCAGCAAAAACCGCAGCAATGGTCGCTCGAGCAACCACACAAGGAAAAACGGCCTCGCTAGCAACGGTATCGCCCCACAAGAAACCACCCCGCAAGAAACCACCCCGCAAGAAATCGCCACACGAGACCCTATCGAGCAAGACACCCTTGGACAAGCTATCGTCAACCAAGCAGCCGTTAGCTACATTGACAGTAACGCCCAAGCTGTCGAGGATCTTTTCGAAGGCCCTTGGCCACTGGTGCCAGACGTGTTAGCGACCAGCTTGCACATCGCCAACAGCCGTGTTAACCCGGGCGCACAAGGTGCTGACGCCATCCGCGAAGTGCACGCACTCGCGGTTGAACTTTACAAGGCCAGCTTACAATCGCTCGGTGAAGTCGTCGAAATTGACGAGTAAACCATTCACTGACGCCTAGCCAAATCACCACCTCACACAATTGACCCACTATTGACCCACTGCGCCATCATCGCATGACGTTTGTGGGTTAATGTTTTTGTGTGGATGTTGTCGGCTGCAGCCCTTGGCAAAGTGAGAAAGTTACGGTAGACTACTTGCGACGGCACAAAACAACTGCGAAACACCCACGTTGCATGATAAAAACATCTTGTGAGCGACGCTTCGTTGACGATTTGTTGATATGTGTCAGATACCGTGGACACGCTAGTCAGTACGCCTGACATCCTCGTTACGTGCGTTCGTGATACGTGGGTTCGTGATACGTGGGTTCGTGATAAGTGACATCGCGACGAATAACAGTGCGACTAGTGATAATGCAACTGGTGATAACCGCCATGGGTAATGCCAATGTACGTTAAGAATGTACGTTAAGCGCGTAGTAACAAGCTGCACGCATGGTTAGGTTGATGGGATTGTATGGATGTAGTGGGGGTTTGTCCTATCACCGTTGTTACACCACCACTGCCACATCACTGTGCTACGTGCCTGTGTTACAAGGTGTTATAGGTATCGCAATGATGGGTATCGCATGCGCAGAACGGCCAACATCTGACAGAAGCCGCAGGACGCTGCAGTCGGTATTGTAGGCTCGAGATATTGCTTTTGACCGCCAGTCTTTGATAGGTTATGTGCCGTGCTATCAAAATGACGCCAGATAGCCGCAAACAAGAAACTTGCTCGAGACAGCTACCAATGGGGGTATGGGTGACAACACAGTGGCTCGAGGCAGACGCGTGGTTAGCGTCTGTCATCCAAGATTTGTATGCCCTGAGTGACGAAGAACTTTTGCAAGCGGGCAATGTCCCACCTGAACCAAGCGACGACCACGAGATGACCGACCATACGCATCACAAAAGTCACAGCGAAACAGCACCGTCCTAGCCCTTTTCAGAGAGCTTACAAATAGGTCATGTTTTGCAATACGCATTGCCTAGACACATTTTGCCTAGACACATTGCCTAAATGCTTTGCCTAAATGCTTTGCCTAAATGCTTTGCCGATACACAATATTTAACCATAATCGATAGTGACCAACCGTGACCGACACGCCGCCAGCAACCCAATCTGACACGCCACTAGCCGACCAGCTCGAGGTTGACGTGACGCTTTCTCGAGGTGACTTTATGTATTACAGTTGGGTCACCGCCTTTGAGCGTCCCGTTTTGCCGTTTTTTATGTACACCTTTGTGCTGCTTAACCTCTCGAGTTTGCTCGGGGTGTTTCCGGGTGGCAATGTGTTTGCGTTTGCCGTGTTGGTGCCGATGGTGGGGTATTTGATTTTGGTGCAAGTGACCGCTGCGCAGTTGTGGCGGCGTTTTCCGCAACTCAACGCCCCACGCCATTACACCTTCAAGCCGACGCTATACCGCATCAAAAGCCCGCAAGCAGCGCCAGTGAGCGAACAGAGCGACACCAAAAAACGCAAAGTCACCATCAATTACGACCACGTGCGGCAAGTGCTGTCCTCGAGGCGGGGGTTTTATCTGCTGCGCGAAGACGGCACTGCCGACATCATCCCCAAAGACGCCCTGAAGGAGCAAGGCATCAAACACGAGACGATGGAAACCTTTCTCAGTGAACACATTAACGAACCCAAGCCGTCGTTTTTTTTGTGATGATCTTTTTGTGATGATGTATCCTCATGATGTGTCATTGCGAGGAGGTAGCTATCTTCTTCAATACCCCGTTTTTCAGCAGTGTCAAAAAGATAAACGCCAGCAAAGTTTGCACTGCCGCCAAGTGAAGGGCGCTGTCTAGGTCGCGCTCGAGGTTTGTGTAAATCGCGAGTGGCAACGTGCGGGTGCGCCCCGCCAAGTTACCTGCAAACACCAACGTCGCCCCAAATTCACCTACCGCTCTCGCCCACGCCAACAGGCTACCCTCCACGAGTGCGGGTCGAGCGAGTGGCAAGGTAACGTGCCAAAACACCCGCCACGGATTTGCCCCAAGGGTGGTGGCACTGGCTTCTAGGTCATCGTGCACGCTGGCAAAACCTGCTTTGAGGCTGCGCACATACAAAGGACTGGCCACGAACACTTGCGCCAAGATGACTGCGGTGGGGCTGAAAGCAAGCGACAGTGGCTCGAGCCACTCCCCCATTACCCCACGCCGCCCAAATGCGAGCAGCAACCCCACCCCAGCAACCACAGGCGGCAGCACCACAGGCACATCCAACCACACCCCCAAAAACCGCGTCCACAGGTTACGTTTGCGGGTCAGCACATAGGCTAGCGGCGTCCCTAAGGTGATGATGACCAAAAGGCTCACGCTGGTCGTGGTCATGCTTACCTGCAACGCTTGCAAACTGGTTTCGCTCAGTAGCGTCTCAGTAAATCCCGGACGCAGCGCCCAACTGAGCAGTAGCAGTGACGGTAGGGCAATAAACAAAGCAAGAAAACTGGCAAGTAACCACAAGGTCGGCATCATGTTGGCACAATCAATGTTGGCACAATCAGTCAGGTACGGGTAAAGACGCTGTTACGGACAAAAAACCATAGGCCTCGAGCACCCTCTGGCCTTCTTCGGACAACACAAAGTCGCTGAACGCTCGAGCCACGTCCACCTCACTGGCGTCCCGCACAACAGCAATGGGATATTCCGCCGTCACATTCACATCATCAGCAATGGGAATCACCGCCAGTTCAGCAAACACCAACGCATCACTTTGATACACCACCCCCGCATCAGCTTCACCTAAAAGCACTTTGCTGGCAACTTGGCGGACGTTCAATTCTTCGGAAACCACATTGGCGAGAATGGCATCTACCAAGGCTTGACCACCACGAGCAGCGAGGCGCTCGAGCATCTCACGCGCATACCCACCCACGGGCACTTGCGGCGCGGCTATTACCAAGCGCACCCCTTCCCTACTCATATCACCAAGCGTCTGAATGTCCGCTTCGGGTTGACTGATGACTACCAAACGGTTGCGAGCAAAACGTTGCACCTCGGTCACCAAACCTGCCTCGAGCAGTGCGTCCATGTGAAATACGTTGGCACTAGCAAACACATCGGCAGGTGCACCTTGTTCAATCTGCGTGCGCAACGTCGAAGAACCTGCCACGTTCAAAAGCACTGTCACGCCCGGATTGTCAGCTTCAAAAGCGACAGCGATGTCCTCAAAAGCGTCGGTGAGGCTCGAGGCAGCAAACACGGTTAACGTCTGCGCCACGCCCAAGGTCGTCATTAAAAAGATACCCATGAGCAAGACACGCTGATATATCTGTACCCACCACAAAATAGTGCCATCATTCAACACGCGTATATCATCTCCTTCACGGGCGGCAACCTCGGGGGTAACCTCGAGCCCCCTGCAAATTATGTCAAGATAAGTCAACGAGACAGGTGAGCGAGCGGTAGCTCGAGCCAATACCAGCACCCAACACACCAACCCCTGTCAGTCGGGCACGTGTCAGTCGGGGCTAAGGAGAATGCTATGCCAGGAATTGCAATTATAGGCGCACAGTGGGGAGACGAAGGCAAAGGCAAAGTGGTCGACGCGTTAGCCAGCCAAGCCGACTTTGTGGTGCGCTTTTCCGGTGGTGCCAATGCGGGTCACACCGTGGTGGTTAGTGACGAAATTTTTAAGCTCCATCACCTGCCCTGTGGCGTGTTGCACGAACGTCCCACGTCAATCTTGGGCGCAGGTATGGTCATTGACCCGTGGAAATTCCGCGAAGAATACGAAGCCTTTGCTGAGCGCCAAAACCCCGGTCAGGTGCTCATCTCCCAAGAAGCCCACATGGTTTTGCCCCATCACAAAAAGAACGACGAAGGCGGCGGTTTTGTAGGTACCACGGGGCGGGGTATTGGCCCTTGTTATTCCGATAAAGCGCGGCGGGTAGGTATTCGCTATGGCGACTTGCAGGATGAAACAGTATTACGGGAAAGGCTCGAGCGCCTCATGGCTGCCAAACCCAACTCCACAGCGCGGGTCGGTTGGACAGATGTTGATACTGCCCTAACAGAACTGGCCGAGGTACGTGAGTTTGTGTTGCCGTTTGTGTGCGACGCGGGTGCCACCTTGCGTGCAGGTATGCGCCAAGGCAATAAAGTGCTTTTTGAAGGCGGCCAAGGCACCATGCTCGACCTCGGTTATGGCACCTATCCTTACGTCACCAGCAGCCACCCCACCACAGGCGGTATTTTGGTCGGCGCAGGCATCAGCCACAAAGCCTTGGACAAGGTGTATGGCGTGGTCAAAGCGTTTACCACCCGCGTGGGTCACGGGCCATTTATCACTGAGCTAGACGGCGACTTGGCCACCCGCTTGCGGGGTACCGGCAGCAACCAATGGGACGAATACGGCACCACCACAGGCAGAGCGCGCCGCGTTGGTTGGCTGGACTTGGTACAACTGCGCTACGCGTGCGACATCAACGGTTTTGATGGGTTAATTGTCACCAAGCTGGATGTACTCTCTGGTTTTGACGAAATCAAGGTGTGCATCGCTTACGAAGACGACCAACCGGTATATGACACCTTGCCCGGCTGGGGTGACTTGCAAGGCTTAGGTAACCGCGACGCCTTACCAGAACCTGTTATCCGCTACCTGGAGCATATCGAAGCCTTCACCGAAACACCTGTGGTGATGTTCTCGACCAGTCCTGACCGTGAAGACACTTATGGTGACGTGACTTGGGAAAGTTGAACGAGCATCCTCCATTACGCCAGACGCACCATACGTTAGCTACTATTCTCTCACTGACGACTCACCTCTCACTAAGGGCTTACGGCATTACTTGGCTTCAACCTCGACAATCATTTCAATTTCGGTGGCATAATCAAACGGTAAGGTCATGCCGACGGCGCTGCGGGCGTGCAGGCCAGCCGCCCCAAACACTTCCCGCAACAGGTCGCTGCAACCGTGAATAACTGCAGGCGTGTTATTAAAATCTGGGGCAACGTTAACCATACCCAACACTTTGACAATGCGGGTGACTTTATCGAGGTCGCCCGTTAAGGTTTTGACTGCCCGCAAGCAGTTTAGGGCGCTGTAGCGGGCGGCTTTATAACCTTCTTCGACGCTCACCTCACGGCCAACTTTGCCGATAATTTTGTTGCCTTGCCAACTTGACACGTTGCCTGCAGTGAATATTAAGTTGCCCGTGCGCACCGCTTGCACGAATTTGCCGTTGTCGAGTTCGACGGGTTGGATGTCGTAACCGAGGTCTTTGAGGGTTTGTTCATAGGACATGCTCGAGTCTACCCCAGCACGCCAACAAAAGCGCCCCAAGATGGCAAGGGGCGCAATCGCTTTAGTTGGTAGGCATTTTGTAAATCTATGGAATGGTAAACGTAGTGACTTGCTGACGGTCAAAGGGGTTTAGTGTGCCTGTGTAGGTGTTTGACCGACCATTGACTACCGTGCGCACGTTCCAACTCGAGCCAATCATGCTGTCTGCACAACTGCCAAAGTACGCTACTTCTACTTGGTATGTACCGCTCGGCGGGTTTGCTTCCCAATAAACGTTTTCTGGACGTCCTAACGCGAAGTTGCCACACATGTTGTCGCGGTCAAGTTCACCGCCAGATAGACTCGTCGTGTCACCGTAATAGATGGTATCTCCATTGGGATCTGTCACGTACAAGTCTAAGTCAACTTCAGACTGCCACGTTAAGGTCACTTGAATCGCGCCCGTACCTACGGAGGTGATTTCCTCTCGAGCACTGCCTGCGCCTTGCCCACCAAAACACACCGAAAAGCCCTCTTGATATTGTCCGGGTTCACTCACCGACACGACATTGCCGTTATTGATGGTGATGGTGCGTTGTGGGGCAACAAACTGACGGTAACGCGGTATATAAAGCGGGTCGATGTTGTTGTACTGCGAGGTGTTCACCAACGCTTCAATGACATACGTGCCATTCGGTAGCCACCAGCGAATCGTTTCACCTTGGGCAGCAAACGCCGTACGGCTAGCGTCACGCACATTCCTAGACCAAAAGCGCTGATTGGGGTCAACAAGCCTGTAATCAACCAAGCACACCCCATAAGCATCTTTCCAAGGGAGCGTATTACAGCGGTTGTCATCCCGAGGGCAGGACAGCAGCGACGGGTCATCACCATTGGCGATGCTGAGCCAACCACCTACTTGCGCCAAGCGGGGGTCATCTTGTCGCCAACCCGTCGGCATACCAATCGCCATCCACGGCGATAAGTGATCGGTAGACACGCTGACCGTGCGAGCGGCGGCATCTACCTGTCCGGGTACGACCACCCACTCAGTACCATCAAACGTCGCTGCCCCCACGACGGTTTGCGGCTCAACGCTGGGGTCGATAGGTAAGGTGAGGGTGACGGGTTGCTCGAGCGGCAAGCCTGCTGGCCCCACGTGATACGCCGCCCCGGCGCTAGCAAACCCTGACGGTAATACGTCATCTGCGACAGTCGTAGGTTCGATGCTAAAGACCATCTCGCCCACTTCGCCCGCGACCGTGCGCGGGACAGCACCTGCGGGTATCTCGAGCACCACCCCCGCGTCATTGCGCAACGTGGCCGCTTGGCTACTGGTCACAGGCAACGTCGGCGCGTTGGCCACATCTCCCATAGGCGGATTGCTTGGTGGATTCACGGGTGGATTCACGGGTGGATTCACAGGTGGATTCACGGGTGGATTAGTGGGCGTTGTCGGTACTGGGGTCGGTGCGGGGGTATGTCCGCCTGCAAATTCAAAACTACCCGCCCAACTGCCCCACGAACCTGACGTCACTCCGTTGCTCGCTGACCCTGAGTAAGACGCTTGACCGGGCGCGGGATACACCGTCACTGTGCCACCTTGCATGCCGATTACCCCAGCATGACGGGCAGCTAGGCATACATTAGAATCATCCGTGTAAAGCCCATCGCCCCAGAGGCGGCCTTCGGCTTGGCTGGCTTGGGCAGTGCACATGCAGGTCAAACTATCGTGGCTGTCGCGGTAGGCAGTCATGTTAGCAGGGCAAGGCTCAGCAGCAGCAACCTCAAAGCGGAAACTTCCCGCCCAACTGCCCCACGACCCCGATGTAACCCCATTACTCGTTGACCCTGAGTAAGAAGCTTGACCAGGCGCAGGATATACCGTCACTGTGCCGCCTTGGGGGCTAATCACCCCAGCGTGGCGGGCAGCCAAGCACACATTGGAATCGTCCGTGTAGACGCCATCACCCCAAAGGCGACCTTCAACTTGGCTGGCTTGGGCGCTGCAGGTGCAGGTGAGGGCGCTGCCACCCCGATACGCCGTCATGTTGTCAGGGCATGCCCCTGCCGTACTCGTTGTAGATGGCAGGGTAGATGGTGCAGGTTCAGGCGTTACTGGTGTAGGTGTTACTGGACGGGCTTGGTCTTGCCCCGTTGCAGGGGTAGTGGGACGGCCTTGCCCCGAACCACTTTCGACATACACCTCATAGGCTAACGGTTGCATCAACAAATTGAGCACATAAATGTCGTAACGTCCCGCTCTGGGGTTGTCGATGGTGAACGTCGGGTAGGGGTCGGTTTCGATGCTGTAGTAGAGTTCTTCTTCGCCGTAATACACCGCCAAATCTGCATCATCACCAAAGGCATCGACCCGAATGGTCACTTGCGACACGCCAGCAGGCAAATCGAGCAAGTATTGGTGTTCGATTTCTTCAGTGGGAATCGTACCCCCTCGGCGGCTATCGAGAGTGATGCTGAAGGTGTTTTGGGCGCAAGCGAGGGTGATGAAATAGCCAACGACTACAAACAAGACAACACGCGACGGTTTAACGTTCATAGCAAGCCTCCTTGGGACAAGACACATGGCTTACGACTGACCACCGACTAACAATGAACCGATTAACAATGAACCGATTAACAGTGAACTGATTAACAGTGAACTGATTAACAATAAATTGACACTTGCTTGTTGATTGGCTTAGAAACCGCACACTTAGACGACGTACCAAACGATGCCTGACGCGAGTGACGGACGATATATATTACCGATGAAGAACGGATACAAGCAGAACGACTACAAGCAGGTAGCAACAACACAACAGGGCGATGCTTAATCATATCTTCATTTTCACGGCGCAACCACGGACAATTGTCCCTTGTGGAGCAAGATTGGGGCATTTTGCTCGAGCCAGCCCCTCATTTCCCACGCCATCACCGATATTCACGCTTTGCCGTACCGATTTTGTCACCAACAATGCAACTTTAAGCAAAAACACTGATGTTTATTAGCCAGCGCATCTGTAAAAGTCATTCACAATCTGTCATTTTTTATATATAAACATTAAACGACGCAGGTGATAGCACTAACTGAATCACCTGACTGAATCACCTGCACATCTGCTTACAACGCGTTGGTAGTGGCTCGAGCTAGCCAACTCCTTGTACATTACAACTGACAATACCGAGCACGCTTTTGGCGCTGTTTTTGGTATACCTCGAGAAACCCCACAAAATTCACCAGCGCATGCGCTCCGATAGACGCCCACAGGTGTCCACTCAGATGCACCAATACCCCGAGCGCCATCCCCGCCACAAAGGTATACGCGGTGTAACTCCAAGCGCGGCGCGGCATGGGGTGAAACGCAGCAAACACCAACGCTTGCAAGACGAGTGCCAACGTTGCAGGCAAAAAACCATCGAGCCACGTCAGTAGCGCCCCACGGAAAAAGACTTCTTCGGATACCCCGCTAATGAGCGCCAGTATCAACGTCGTCAGTAAGGTCATCGGCAAGCGGTTGAGGGCGCGCTCGAGCAGCTTAGTGGCGTGTTTGAAAGAAGGAAGTAAGCGCTCGAGCACCACCGCCCCGCCTAACAAACCACCTGCCACGAATACCCCCGCAAGTAACGTCAACCACCACGGCCAGCGCACCACATAACTAGGCTGCAACGCCCACAACCACAGCCCACCAATCCCCCCAATGGCTGCACTCGGCACGATGAGCCAATAACTGCGCCAACGTCTAGCAGGCATTTTTTTGACCGTGGTGAAACCTGATGACTCAGTACCTACCTCAGCCACTTTGGTGACAGTCGTTTCATGAACAGTCGTTTCATTAGAGGAGGAGGTGCTCGAGTTTACGGGCGCTACTTCTGACGCTACGTCTCCTTCAGAATCCACGAAATCAGCATCAGGCGAATTCACGTCATTAGCATCGACGTCAACAGAATTCACCTCATCAGCAGGTGTGTTATCAAAACTATTTGGCATCGAGCCAGTTTTGGCCGCTGCCTACTTCGGCGACGAGGGGCACGTCTAGCGCGTAAGCGTCTTGCATGGTCGTTTGCATCACATCACTCACGGCATCAGTGGCGTCTTCGGGGGCTTCCACGATGATTTCGTCGTGCACTTGCAACAGCAACTTGGCACCGTGCTCAGCAAGTTTGGGATGCAGGGCAATCATCGCCAGTTTCATGATGTCGGCAGCCGCACCTTGAATGGGCATGTTGTAGGCGGTGCGTTCGGCGTATTCGCGTTGGTTGCGATTTTTGGCGTTGATGTCGGGAATGGGGCGGCGGCGACCTAGTGGGGTTTCAACATAACCATGTTTGCGGGCGTGCGTAAGCGTCTTGTCGATATAACCCTGCACGTTCGGGTAGCGAGCAAAATACGTCTTGATGAACGCATCCGCTTCGTCGTAAGGAATTTCTAGTTCGTTAGTGAGCCTGTGCGCCGACATGCCGTACAGCACCCCAAAGTTGATAATTTTCGCCGTGCGGCGCATCTGTCCGTCCACATCTTTTGGGTCAACGCCATACACCTCAGCGGCAGTACGGCGGTGGATGTCTTCGCCGTTTTGAAAGGCGGTCACTAAGGCAGGTTCTTGGGCGACGTGGGCGAGGATACGCAGTTCAATCTGTGAGTAATCTGCCACCAGTAACGTATGCCCCTCAGCAGCAATGAAGCCCCTCCTGATTTGCCTACCGATGTCGGTGCGGATGGGAATGTTTTGCAAGTTGGGATTGGTGCTCGATAACCTGCCTGTGGCCACCACTGTTTGATTGAACGTCGTGTGCAAGCGACCAGTATCAGGGTGAACGAGTTTGGGAAGGGGGTCAAGATAGGTGCTTTTGAGTTTGGCGAGTTCGCGGTAATCCAAAATCAATTGCACCACTTCGTGTTCGCTTTTGAGGGGTTCTAAAGCACTAACTGCCGTAGAGCGTTTGCCGGTTGAGGTTTTTTTGCCCGCTTTAAGACCAAGTTTGTCATATAGAAGTGTCGCCAACTGATCCCTTGAATTGAGATTCAAACCGTCATCTTCGGCGATTTCTCGCACCCGTGTCTCGAGCGTCTGCAAATCCCCCGCTAGCCGCTCAGCTTGGGCTTGCAAAAAAGGCACGTCCAACGTCACCCCGGCATGTTCCATGTCCACCAAAACCGCTGCCAACGGGCGTTCGATGGTCTCGTACAATTCGCGTTGTTTGGCATGTTGTTCTTTTCGTAATGTCTCACCCAAGCTTTTTAACAGTTGGGCGCTCACCGTCGCTTTAGAACTAGCATCTTTGCCCCACGTACCCGCACCTTCGCGGTTGGCGACAGCTTCCATCTGTGGATTGGTGGGATCTAAAACATACGCCATCAACATGGGGTCATCACCCGGTACACACGTCAGACCGTGCTGACGGGCATACACACACACACGCTTGGCATCGGCGGCGTCGATTGTGTTCGCGGCAGCCAAGTACTCGAGCATCGCGTCTTCATCTTTCGTAGCAGCAACCGTCTGAGCATTCGCCACGGCCAATTCACGTATGTCTGCCAAGAGCGGATTATCGTCTGAAAGCACATACCCAATTGTCCCAAAAAAGGCATCCTTCCAAGGAATGCTGTCGTAGTGATGCTTTTCTGCCAAACCCAACTCGCGCATAATCGAGGTGAATTCCAACTCGCGCAAAAGCGCCGTTAAGTCTTCTGCCTCGAGCTGCCTATCTGCCCAGTTGGTGACATCCAAATCAATGTCGGCATCGGTAACAATTTTGGAAAGGTGCTTGGACTGTTTGACGTCTGCTAGGCTAGCGCGAATCTTGTCAGCAACTTTCGGGGGTTCGACCTCATCGAGGTGCTCGAGAATGTAATCAAGGTTGTC
>CAZKAZ010000055.1:0-28833 GCA_964550765.1 uncultured bacterium
GCAGTGATGAGTTATGTGGCGGGCGCACCAGGACTTGAACCCGGGACCTACGGTTTTGGAGACCGCCGCTCTACCAACTGAGCTATACGCCCAAACAAAATAGGATTCTAACAGCTTAAGGGCGGCTTGCCAAGTCCCCAGCCAACATGCTACCAACATTCAGCCAACATTCCCACGTGACGTGACATTGGCTGATGGGTGCTATGTGGCGAGCTTATGTAGTAAGACAAGGGTTAACCCAAATCCTATTGCGTTGCTTTTGGCTGTCTCACGAACAAAAACGCGCTACCCTTGTATGATACGAAGCATTATGAATGCAACACTCGAGCACCCCATCACCTTTACCCGCACAATCCCTTACGCCATCATCGACAAGGTATGGCGTTATTTGCGCTTGTAGTGCAGTAGTTTGTCACTTTGTTTTATTTTGCAACGTCACCAAATACAGCAGCATGCGATACAACGTGTGTTGAGCACAACGCTCGTTCATAGCGCATTGACACTGTTTCGTTAGGCCTGTTGGTACTGAGTTTCGTTAGGCCTGTTGGTACTGAAGGTTGTTTGTGTTGAAGGTGTGCTTGCTTCTATCTCGGCAGCACTACCTCAGTAGCAGGTCGTCATGTACGTTATAGCTTGTGCCTGCACGGCTGCATACAGCCAATACATACCGATGATACACGCGTTTGCTGGTGATGTTTGCTGATGGTTCTGACACAAAACACGACACCTACACGCGACTGCTTGCTTGTTCGCTTGTGCTTATGCGCACATTGACTGCCAAACTTACCGCACCGACGACCGTCATGGAGGAGTTGCCTTGTCGCCGTTTGACAACCTGCGCCTTTTTGATATTTTAGATATTTTCATCATGGCCGTGCTGTTTTATCAGCTTTATATGCTGCTCAATGGCTCGAGGGCATGGAACGTGTTTCGGGGCGTTGCCGCCTTAGCGGGGTTGTGGTTTTTGGCCAGCCAGCTTAATTTGTCGGCTACCAAGTGGCTGTTTGATAGGGCGGCACCGGTGGGGTTTATTGCCTTAGTCGTGATTTTTCAACCGGAGCTTCGGGCGGTGCTCGAGCGCGTCGGGCAAGGTCGGGTGAACCGCACAGGCAGCGGCAACCCAGTACAAGAAATCATGCGTGCTGTGCGCGATTTAGCCAGCGAACGTATCGGGGCCATCATCGCCATCGAACGGCAAACCCCCTTGGCTGAATATGGCAAAGTAGGCACTTCCCTCGGCTCTACGGTTAGTGCGGCGCTACTACAGACTATTTTTGACTCTAAAGGGCCTTTGCATGATGGCGGTGTGATTATCAAAGGCGACATCGTGACGTATGCTGGAGCGGTGTTTCCCCTTACCGACGCCGACGAAGGCTGGTCTATTCAACATGGCACGCGCCACCGCGCTGCTGTGGGTTTATCGGAAAAGTCAGACGCGTTAGTGATTGTCATCAGTGAAGAACGCGGGTCGGTAAGTTTGGCCACCCAAGGCAGGTTGCGCAGCGATATTGCCCCTTCGGATGTACTCAAAGCCTTGCGTGAGGTGTATGGCGCGTGAGTTTGCAACGTCATAAGCGCATTGTGCGCAGTCTGTCGCGTCACTGGCCGCAAAAAATCACCGCGTTGGCCATTGCAACGTTTTTGTGGTTATTTGTCAGCACTGAACAAATAACCACCAGTCAGCGCAGTTTTTTGGTACCACTCACCGTCGTCGGGTTAAGTGACAATCAACTGGCAACGGGCGTGCCAGAGTTTATTGAAGTGAGCGTCTCTGGTGAGAGTACCCGCATTGACGCGTTGCGAGCTGAAAACATCGAAACCATCTTGGACTTAAGCAACGTGCGTCAAGACTTCGCCCGTCCGGTGCGGGTATCCCCACCTCAGGGCATCACGTTACTGCGGCGCAACCCTTCAGAAGTCATCGGCACAGTAGAAACTCGAGCCAGCCGCACCATCGCCGTCAGCAGCACGTTTTTGCGCGCACCGCCTAACACACTTAGTGCTAACACCTCCACAAACAACACAACAGATAATGCAGCAGACGTAACAGACAACACGAGTAACCCACTGTTTCAAGACGTGCAGTACCAAGCACAAATCGACCCCAGCCAAGTGACTATCACCGGGCGCAGCCAACAGGTCGACCAAGTCGTACAGGCTATTGTACCCATCAACCTCGAGCAGCTCGAGGTCAGCAATCCAACCGAAAACGCAGACACCACCAACACGTCAGACAACGCTCTAGACAACACCCCAGACACCTCAGGCGACGATGCTGCCAACAACAACGACGCACCGCTCGTGCTCAGCATCGACCTTTACGCGGTTGATGCTAACGGCGAACCCGTGCGCGGGGTGACATTAGACCCTGCCAGCGTGCAGGTACGTTTGCAACCAAACCCCATTTTGCACACCAAACGCGTCCCCCTCGAGGTCATCTTGCCCACCCTGCCCGACTTCGTGGTTGAAAATCGCCAACTGACCCAAACCAACTTGCTCGTCGCGGGTTCACATACGGCCTTGAGCGCCTTGGAACGGGTTGTTGCTAGCGTTAGTTTTGAAACACCTTTGCGTGAAGGCGAACACACCGCGACGGTCACCCCGCAACTACCCGAAGGCTTAGTAGCGCTCGAGTCTGCCGAGTTGCGTTTGCGTTTGAGCCGTTTACGCGATTTTCCCGCGCCACCACCCTCCTAATGACCTGCCTAATGACCTGCCTAATGGTTTGGGGGCATCGTTGACACCAATTCCCACCTCAACGTCAACGTTCTACGATGTTCTCCCGTGTAGACGGTTACACTGCTGACACTGCATTCAGAGAAGCATGCGGACAATAGGAAACAGGCATGACGCCACCAACAGCATACCTACGACATACCTGCTTTGGTGATATTTTTACTACATTTAATATATTACAAGGAGACATCATGATTTATCCCATTCGCTACTATGGCGATCCTGTATTGAAGAAAAAAGCTGCTCGAGTCACCACTTTT
Organism: uncultured bacterium; assembly: GCA_964550765.1. Classification (GTDB taxonomy): domain Bacteria; phylum Deinococcota; class Deinococci; order Deinococcales; family Trueperaceae; genus JBCCBI01. The sequence goes on from CAZKAZ010000055.1 coordinate 2,997, forward strand.
GATGATGCGCTGGCGCAACTAGCCCAAGACATGCTCGAGACCATGTATGACGCCAACGGCGTGGGTTTGGCTGGGCCACAAATCGGCATCAGCAAACGCATTTTTGTGGCGCTCGAGCTAGGCGAAAGCGAAGACGAAGAAGACGCCGAACCGGAAACTCGAGAAGACAAAAAGCACCGCTGGAACGTTATTAACGAACACGTGATGGTCAATCCCAAAGTTATTACTGCTTCAGGTGAACAGTTCGCCCAAGATGGCTGCTTGAGTTTACCGGGGTTGTTCGTTGAAGACATGAAACGCCACCTTGACGTGCAGGTGCGCTACCAAGACGTGCGCGGCGAACAGCACGAAATCACTGCCACAGGGCACTTTGCCCATGTGATTCAACACGAAAACGACCACCTAAACGGGGTGCTCTTTTTTGAACGTTTACCGAGTGCTGAACAGCGCACCTTCAAAGAAACGCACCGCCAAGAACTCATCGAGATGCAACGGCAAGCCAAAGCATTTTTGCGCGAACTCAAAGACCAAGCCAAAAAAGACCCAAACCGCAAAGACCACACCAAAGATGCGGCTAGGATGTAATGAAGGTTGCCTTTTTTGGTTCACCGCGTTTTGCACTCAGCGTGCTCGAGCAACTCACTCAAGACCACGAAGTAGCCCTAGTTGTCAGTCAACCTGATAAACGGGCAGGGCGGGGCATGAAGGTTAGCAGCCCGGCAGTAGTAGAAAAAGCACGCACCCTCGGTTTACCCGTGCGTCAACCTGAACGCCTTAAGGGAAACGATGCGTTTGCCAAAGAACTTGCCGAGCTCGAGCTAGACGTCGCCATTACCGCTGCTTATGGCAAGATTCTACCCGCGTCACTTTTGGAGATTCCTAAGCACGGCTTTTTGAACGTACACGCGTCACTACTACCCAAATATCGCGGCGCGGCACCCATTCAATGGGCGCTCATTCACGGCGAAACAGAAACGGGCGTAACCATTATGCAAACCGCTGCTGGCATGGACACAGGCGACATCCGTCACGTCAAAAAGCTGGCAATTACAGACAGCGACAACGCCCAAAGTTTGTTTGATAAGCTCGCCTTACTTGGGGCAACTGCTTTGGCAGAAGCTTTAGACAAACTGGCAGCGGGCGAACTGCCAAATACCCCTCAAGATGACGAACAAGCAACTTACGCACCTATGCTCACTCGAGAAGAGGGGCAAATCGACTGGCAAGCAGGTGCTAGAGACATCTTCAACCGTCATCGGGGGGTGTCAATGTGGCCAAAAAGTTGGACACTGTGGCAGGATAAGACCCTCAAGGTGCCAGCGCTCGAGCTTGTTTGCGAAACATCCGCAGACACCGCTGCGGGTAGCGTGCTAGATGTTCACGCAGGTGGTATCGACGTAGCAGCCAATCCTGGCGTTATCCGGCTCCTTAGGGTGCAACCAAGTGGCAAAGCCGCCATGGACGCTCGGGCGTTTGCCAATGGTTACGGCATCAAAGCGGGGGTGTGTTTTGATTAGGTTGCCCAAAGTCGCCATTATCGGACGTCCTAACGTGGGCAAGTCGAGTTTGTTTAACCGCCTTGTAGGCAGGCGCGAAGCCATCGTGGCCGACCAACCGGGGGTCACTCGAGATGTCAAAAGTGCCTTAGTCGAACACGACGGACACACCTTTGAACTGCTCGATACAGGCGGGTTATGGTCCGGCGATAGTTGGCAGCGCCCGATTATGGCTCGAGTTGAAGCCGCCATTCACGATGTGGATTTGGTTTTGTTTTGTGTCGAAGGCAGAGTGTCTCCTACGGCTGCCGACTACGACATTGCCGATTGGTTGCGCACGACTGGCAAAGAGGTGCTGCTCTTAGCTACCAAAATCGACGACGAACGCCACGAAAATAACCCTGAACTTTTTGAGCAATACGCACTCGGGTTTGGCGAACCGTTTACCATTTCGGCAACCCATTCGCGGGGGGTGCTGGAACTGTTTGATATGGTGCTAGCACGCCTCCCCGAAGGCGACGACGAAGCCGCTACCGAAACTGTCCGTGTGGCCATCGTGGGCCGTCCTAATGTGGGTAAGTCCAGCATGGTGAACGCTTTAGTTGGGGATGAACGGGTGATTGTCGCTGACGAAGCAGGTACGACCAGAGACAGCATCGACGTGGCGTTTGAATTTGGAGGGCGTCCGTTTATTTTGGTGGATACCGCAGGCATCCGCCGCAAACCGAGCGAAAACATCGAATACTACGCCAAGTTGCGCTCCGAAGACGCCATGAGCCGCGCTGATGTGGCCATTTTGGTGATCGACCCCTTTGAACTCGGCGACCACGAACTGCGCATTGCCAACTTAGCGTTTAGCGCCGGAAAACCTGTGGTGGTAGCCCTCAACAAGTGGGATTTGGTCACAGACGCTGTTATAGCAGATATACAACGCCAACTCGATTACAACCTGTTTCACTTACGCAACGCCCCCAAAGTGCTCACCAGCACCCTCTCTCACGAGGGTTTACCCGAGGTGCTTGCTGCCGCCATTCGCGTCTACGACAGAGCCAGACACCGCGTTTCGACCAGTGACCTCAACACCTGGTTGGGCATTTGGGCAGAACAGCAAAAACCACCCAACTTCAAAGGCAAACCCTTACGCTTACTCTACGGCAGTCAGGTATCGGTTGCCCCACCGACGTTTTTGATTTTCGTCAACAACGAAAAATTCGTCACCCGCCCTTACGAGCAATACCTTCTCAACCGCATCAACGAAGATTTGGGGTTTGCCGAAGTTCCGGTGCGGCTCATTTTCAAAGCTCGAGACGGCAGCAAACGCGTGCGGATCTAAGATACATTGCGCTAACAGCGTCTCAAAGCGCATTTCGCTACTCGAGCACAACATCATCTCACAAAAAAACACTGACAAACAACGCTGACAAACAACACCGGGAGAAACCCCGTCACCCCCTCGCACTGCCACTATCTTGCCCTGCCAATATCTCGCACTGCCAATTATGGCGTGACGTATCATTCGCAACCCAAAAATACACTCTTCCAAAAACCAGCTATCACAAACCCAGCAAGCACGGGACTTGGTAAGCTGGTTTTATGCAGTTTTTTAGTGATGATGACGTACGCGATACCCTAACCTGGCCTGATGTCTTGGGGGCGCTCGAGGCAGGCTTTCGCCAAAAAGAAAACTATGTCATTCCCGAGCGCATCATGATTCAAGCAGGCGAAAACGTCTATTTGACCATGCCTTGTGTCGATGGTGACGGTTGGTTTGGCGTCAAACAGGTAGCCATTGTGCCTGCCAATAATGCTCGAGACTTACCCACGGTACAAGCCCACTACACCCTCAACGACCCCCAAGGCACGCCTAGCGTCTCGGCAAGTGCTACCTTGATGACCAAAATGCGTACAGCAGGGGCGTCGGCGTTGGCAGCGCGGTATTTAGCACCCGAAGATGCCAAGACATTGTTGGTCGTCGGTACTGGTTCGCTGGCACCTTGGCAAGCTGAAGCCCACGCCCAAGTGCGAAGTTATAACCATGTGCTGGTGTGGGGGCGCAACCGCGACAAAGCCGAGTTGACTCGAGCCGACATCGCCGCCCGTCTTCCCAATATCACTGTTACCGTCACTGATGATCTCACTACTGCCTGCCAGCAAGCCGACGTCATTACGGTGGCCACGACTGCCAAAAGTCCCATCATCATGGGGGACTGGCTGACTGATAAACCACTGCACCTCGATTTGGTGGGGGCGTTCACCCCAGAAATGGCCGAAGCTGATCCGGTGGCGGTTAAAAAAGCCGCCGTGTACATTGACGATTTGGCAGGCATTCAAGCTGAAGCCGGTGACCTCATTCAAGCGTGCGACGCGGGTTGGTCATTTGACGAGGTGCGAGCAGATTTGCAGACGTTGATAACCGATTTTCAGAGGCCTGATAAACCTATGACGTTGTTTAAGTCGGTGGGGTTGGCGCTCGAGGACTTGCAAGTGGCCAAGTTACTGAGCCAGTAGCGTGGTGGGGTGTGAAGTGCTCGAGCGTACCGATTTTCAGAACGCTACTAACACTAGCGGGTTATGATTGGCGCTATGGACTTCCCTTTACACGACCTCGCAGGCTTGCGCGACCGCGCTACTGCAGCGATTCGAGAACACAGCAGTTTGCAACCAAGCATCGCCATTATCTTGGGGTCAGGCTTGGGCGAACTTGCTGACGATATCAACGTTGAAACCGCCATTGACTACGCAGACATTCCGGGTTTTGTGGGCAGCACCGCCCCCGGTCATACGGGCAGGTTACTCCTTGGAACCTTGGCAGGCAAAAACATCGTCGCTATGCAAGGACGCAGCCACCTCTACGAGGGTTTATCGGCTGCGCAAGTAGCCTTTCCCGTGCGGGTGATGCACGCCCTTGGTGCGCACAGTTTACTGGTTAGCAACGCTTGTGGCGGTTTAAACAAGGATTTTCAAGCCGGTGACTTGATGCTGCAGTTAGACTTTATGAACATGACCAGCGACAACGCCCTACTCGGTCCTAACGACCCCGCCCTTGGGCCGCGTTTTCCGGTGATGTTTGATTGCTACGACGAAGCGTACCTAAATCTTGCCCGCAACGTGGCTAAAGACCAAGGCATCACCCTGCGTGAAGGGGTGTATTTGGCGTTCAGTGGCCCTACCTATGCTACGAGAGCCGAGTTACGTTTTTATCAGCGCATGGGGGTTGACGCTGTGGGGATGTCAACCGTACACGAAGTGGCCGTTGCCCGTCACGAAGGCATGCGGGTGCTCGGTATCTCATCGGTGACTGACCTCGCCAACCCAGACAGTCACGAACATGCTACTGGCGATGATGTGGTGGCGATGGCCAAGCAAATCGGCCCTCGCTTTCGGGCGTTAGTCACAGGCGTCCTTGCCGACATGCCCGATTGAGGTCACACCTTGTTTTTTGACATCATGACATTGTTTGGCATAACTACTGACACAACAACGTATACCCCTAGCCTCAAACACGGTTACCAGACGAAGACGAACACGACAGGCACGACAAACACGACACCGCGTGCGTGCTCACTGATAGACGTACGCTCTACCTCAACGAAACCAGGGACAGCATGGGGTTTGTAGAGATTCGCAAGCGTATTGACGCCGCGTGTGCCAGGGCTAACCGCGACCCACAGGACGTCACCCTCGTTGCCGTCACCAAAGGTCATACTGCTGCCGAAATTGACGATGCCGTGCTTCAACATGGTCACACCGTCTTAGGCGAAAACCGGGTGCAAGAATGGCGCGACAAAGCTGATACGTTCGCAGGGCGTGACGTAACGTGGCACTTTATCGGCAACTTGCAGAGCAATAAGGTCAAATACTGCAGCGATTTTGCGGTGATTCACTCGCTTAATTCACAAAAACTGGCCGACAAAATGCAGCAACAAGGCGAAAAACGTCAGCATGTCTATCCGGTGATGGTGGAAGTGAACGTCGCAGGTGAAGACAGCAAACAAGGTGCTGAACTTGAAGATGCCCGCGCTTTGGTGAAGCACGCCCAAAGCCTCAGTCACGTGCGCGTTTTGGGACTAATGACCATTGCCCCTTACAGCGACGACCCCGAAACCGCCCGCCCCTACTTTGCCCGCTTGCGCAATCTGCGCGACGAACTCGGTTTAGCAGAACTGTCCATGGGGATGAGTGGTGACTTTGAAGTCGCCATCGAAGAAGGGGCAACCTATGTGCGCATTGGCTCGGCGTTATTTGATCATTAACTGACCTAGAACATACGTTTGCTTGCTGCGCTGGTTGTAACGGACTTGATTGTAGTAAACGCATTTTAGTAAATATAGCGATGTGTACACTTTTGAAACAACGTGAACGTTTGTGTTCAATTTCTACAGGCTTGCTGCAAGCCTTCGCTACATCACCGCTACATTGCATCTACATTGCATCCAGCCAATTGACACAGCTTTAATCTATAGCCATCGTCACGTGAACCCATACACCCTGATGACCATCACATGTATCTTGATGCCTACTCAAGGTAGAAAAACCCATCTCCTAGATGTCCCAATTGAGTTGGCGACTGTTATAGAACAGCAAAAAGGGGATTTTCTATTACTGTGACGGTGTTTCGCGCCGAAAGGTGAAACGGGCAAGGGCTTCGTCGTCAGCTAACAGCGTCAGGGTGTGTCCGCTAATGTCAAACGCACTGGTATCAGCAAGCACCTGCAACAACGCTCCCTCGAGCTGACCCTGCTCACCAAAACACGCCATTTTGGTTGTGGCCATGTTGCCAATCAGCAGTTGTTGCCCTTGCGTCACGTAGGGGGCACGCACTTGGTTACAACCCGCGTAACCGCGCATCTGAAACGCACCGCCGTCGCGCCGAAACATCAGGTAGGGTAGCCTTGCTACATCGGTCAGGCGCACACCCGCCAGTGCGCTGAGTTGCCAGTGGCCTTCATGCAAAGTAGGTTGGGCATGCAAAGTAGGTTGGGCATGCAAAGTAGGTTGGGCATGCAAAGTAGGTTGGCCAGCTTGCACGTTGAGAGCAATGCAAGCGTCCCTGCCGCGATTGGGCAGAAGCTCGAGCACCTCAACGACTTCCAAAAATTCGCTGGGGCGACCTTCCATGTTGGGCTGCACCAGCAAACGCCCTTGCAGGCGCACAAACACCGCGTCACCGCCGCTGGCTTGTTGTAAGTAAAGGCGCTCGAGCGCAAGATACTCCGCTTGCATGGCCACTGGCCACGACAACCCGCCACAACTTTCAAACACAGCGGCATCCGCCATGTAGCGAAACGTCCCCTGAAATTCACGCAAGGACTGCCCCCACACCACACCAGTTAGCAACAGCACCAACAGACCACACACTTTGTACATTCGTGTCACGTTCATAACGCCAGTGTAGCAACCTTAGTGTCGCAACCTTGGCTGGGTGCTCTCTAATAAACCATTAACCGTTAATCACACGTGTAGAACCCCAGCAAAACTATGTCACAGCTCGCTCACTACTTCACGGCTCGCCAACTACTTCACAGCGGCGGAGGTGAGTTGTTTGTAGTAACCTTCGATGGCGCGTTCTACGGTGCGGGCGAGTTCACCCGGGCGCATGCCCTCGAGCGATGCTAGTTCCACATGGTGCTGATTGGCATGGCTGGGGTGGATGACTTCGAGACTGGGTGCAGGCGGCAAGTTGTATTGCTTGATGTGCTCGCGGGTCAAGGCCAGTGGGGCGATGCGCACGTTGGTACCTGCTTTGGCAAGTTGCTTTTCGAGATAGGTAACAGGCACACGCTCGAGGGAAGCATCAAAATCACTCAGATAAATAATGGCTGTGCCACTGTCATAAAACTTACCCGCAAAACGCAATAAACTCGGCCAGCTCAACGCAGTCACATGGCGCACAAACGTTACTTCATGGCGGTGACAAAGCGGCAGCAGCACATCATCAACGTCGTTACTAGCTGCCCAAACGCTAAGGCGTCCGGGTTTGCCGCGCCCAAAGGGGTGCACCCTCGGCTGCATGTCTGGCTCGAGCAAAGCCCCTAACCAACCCAAACGCACCGCTTCGTGGGCTGCCCGCTGTAAAAAGTACCAATCGCGCAAGGTGTTGCGGTAGGCTTGTCCGTCGGGGCGCATGGGCGCGTCTTGCACCAAATAGCGGTAGTGCACGCGCCGCAGTTGTACCGTACTTTCTGCATCGTTGGGCGTCCACACATGTTCCATAAACCAGCGAGCGGCGTCTTCAGGGCTCGTCACTTGTGAGGCGTGGGTGCTGCGGATGCGTCGTTGCCCGGTCAATTGGCGTGAATGGCTATCACGCTTTCGTCCGTTACCAGCTTCGTCTTTGGGCAGTTCAGCCTCTTGGTCGGCGTCGTAGCCTGTTGCGTTCACATCGACGTCCATCGCGTTATCTGTCGCGTTATCTATCCCCTTGTCATCGCTGTCATCACCACCACTTTGCGCCCAGTCGCTATATTGACGAATCAATGCTTCAATGGTTTCTGGGTCTGCTTGGCCGTAAATCGTAAGATCATCGCCACTGCCAGCAGCGGTGTTGACGAGTACTTTGCCGTTGCCAAAAAACCAACACATAAACGGACGATGCACGTCCACGTCGGTCACGCGGGTGTAACTGACGCTCGAGCCTGTCTTATTCAAAAACCCCAACCGCGAAATTACCCGGCGGTTTGTCGCTGCCCAAGCAAAACGGCGCGTGTACCACCAATGCACCAACATGCCGCTCGACACAGACAATCCCAAAATGGCACCAAAACGCCACGGCAAAATCAGTTGGCTGACCCCTACCAACAGGGCAATACTACTCATCCACACCAATAACTGCGACAAAAAACTGGTGTACAACACCCGCAAGACATACTCGTCGTCATCTAAAATGACGCCCTTCCAGCGCCGCTTGCGTTTGCTAGGTTTAACAATCTGGGCTTCTTCGGGCGGTAAATCGTCTAAGCCTCCCGGCAGATAATCCTCGGCATACACCGCACTAGCATCACCGCCTCGAGTCGTTTGTGAGGCATGTGAACCATAAGCAGTTTTGCTGTAATCATCGTGAGACACACCATTATTACTGACGCTGTTATGACTAACGCTGTGGTCATTGTGGTCATTATCGTTACGGTTATTGCCCTCTTGGTTACTGCCCTCGTGGTTACTGCCCTCGTGGTTGTTGTACGCATGGTTGTGATTGTCGTTATGGTAATTCGCTTGGTACTTGCGGGCTTTGTCGGCATCGACGTCCATACGTTAGTTAAGCAGATTTTGCAGCCGCACGCTGTGGCTTTTTAGCGTCTCATCAGCAACTCATACCCATCCATACCTCCAATCAATACACCCAGCGCGCCAGATGCCCCTCGCAAGACCCCAAGCATCCATGCTCGCCTGAAGTTTGCTGTCACCGTCTTTCTGATAACGTCTCTCGAGCAACGTCTTTCTGATAACGTCTCTCTGGCAACGTCTCTCGAGAAAATCCACATGTGAGCGCTTTAGGCTTTAGTTAATAAGGCACATTACAACAAGCCATCCTAATTACCAGAAAGTACCTGCTAGACGCATCAAGACTAGGCTTAACTACGGTTCATTACAAATGGGTTATGATGCAAACACATGGCGTTGTACATTCATCCCCGCATCCAAAAAGCACTCGAGCAAAGGCAACCTGTCGTTGCCCTTGAATCGACGGTCATCACCCACGGCTTGCCGCGCCCTCACAACCTCGAGTTGGCGCTCGAGCTAGAAGCCACCGTGCGCAGTGCTGGCGCAGAACCCGCTACTGTCGCCGTACTAGACGGTAAGTTGCAGGTTGGTCTTTCAGCAGATGACCTCGAGCGACTTGCCACTACAGACGCCGCCAAAGCCAGCCTCTGGAATGTGGCAGCTTTGGTGCACGCAGGCAACACCGCAGGCACCACCGTAGCGACGACCTTACACGCCGCCCAACACGCCGGTATTGCGGTGTTTGCGACAGGTGGTATCGGTGGGGTGCATCACGAAACCTTTGATGAATCGGCAGATTTGCACGCTTTGGCGCGTTACCGCGTGGTGGTGGTGTGTGCAGGCGCTAAGTCTATTTTGAACGTTAGCGCAACCAAAGAACGGCTCGAGACCTTGGGTGTACCCATCTTGGGCTATCAAAGTGATTACTTAGCGGGCTTTCACACCCCCTTAACTGACTTGCCTGTTCCGGTGCGGGTCGATAGCCCTGCGGAAATTGCCGCATGCTATCTGGCGCAAAGCCAACTTCACTTGCCACAGGCGCTGCTCGTTAGCCAGCCCGTGACACCGGGTATTGATGCTGACGTGCTGCGAAGGTGGCTCGAGCAAGCCCATCACGATGCCCATGACCAAGGGTTACGCGGCCACGCCGTCACGCCCTTTTTACTGGCCCGCTTAGCCGAGCGCTCAGATGGCCAAACTGTCAGTGTCAACCGTCAGTTGCTCGTCAACAACGCCCATCTTGCTGCCCATGTTGCTAGTCACATTGCTAGCTTGGTCACCTCGCCTTCGCAAACTGGGGTCTCACTACCCGTTTCGACGTCTTCGGCGTAACATGTCTCAGCAATTTTCAGCTATGCTATTGCGCAAGGGGTGTAGGCCTGTCGCATGTTTTGTTGTGTGTGCCGTACATACAGCACGACGGGTAGTAGCTTACTTATCCTCTGCCCGCCTGTGTGAACGCTATGACCAGTTGCAGCATTGCTCGCTGGCGTGGCGCTGGCACAACTTGACCTCGGGTATATACCTGAAGCATATAGACATATTTTCCGATGACACACGCTGGGCTGCACCTCATGACATCGTTAATCATGATATTAATTATTTTCATTTATCATGATAATAATAGCAATAATCCGTATGTCATCATGCGTTGACTGGAACATCACCTATCTTTCTCGTGCGGTAGCGCCGCATTGGTACAAAGATTGAGAGCGATCTATGAGTGAAAACACCCACACCAATCAAAATGTTCGCAGTACGGGTAGTAGCGAACGCGATACCATCGTGTCTGAAGTTGGTACCCGTAGCTTGGGGCAAACCCTGCGCGACGCCCGCTTAGACAAAGGGTTAGACATAAAAGATGTGGCTAGCCGCACAAGGGTGCGCAGCCAGTACTTGCTGGCCCTTGAAGAGGGTAACTACGAGGCACTACCTGAAAACGTCTACACCCGCAACTTCCTCCGCTTGTACGCCCAAGCCCTAGAACTCGATGCCAACACGCTGCTCGAGCAATACAACCTCGAGCGCAGCAACACCCCACCTGAAAGCAAATCCGAGCCGGCCAAAACAACCCCTAGCCGCACAGCAGACAAACCTGCTAGTCCAACAGGAGGTTTGGTGCGCCGTCAACAGGCTGCAACGCCAGCAGGGCGCTCGAGTGCTGATTTTGGCAGCATCTTGCCAACCTTACTGCTCGTTGCTGTCATCGTGGGCTTGGGCATATGGGCGTGGCAAAGTCAGTTTTTCGCAGGCAATAACCTCACTAACACCGTCACCAACACCAGCCCTGTGCCCAACACGACTGATGACACCACATCCACTGCCACTGCCAACGCTGCCAATAATAGTGGGGCACGTTTTGAACCCATTTTGCCCGATGACACGGGCATCAACTCGACAGCAACAACCACAGACGCCACAACAGGCACAAGCGAAAGCAGCATCGCCTTGCTCTCGATTCGCACCGTTCCCGAAGGGGCTAGGGTCAGTATTGACAACTACGAATTTCCCGAGCTTTCCCCCATCGAGAACGCCCCTTTGAGTGCTGGAGAAAACCGCACGTTGCGCGTCGAGCTCGAGGGCTACGAAGTCTACGAAACCCCCATTGACCTCAGTTTTGACCGTAATGTCGAAGTGTTCCTCACGCCTGTTGGTGAGGCTGACGGTGACGTAGCAGAAGGCGCTGAAGACGGCACTGAAGACGGCGCTGCCGAAGCTGACACTGCCGAAGATGGTGATGTGACCACCGAAGCAGCAGGGGCATCCTCAACAGTATCGGTCGAAATTGTGGACGCAGCGTCGTGGCTCGAGGTCTATCAAGGCGGTGCGCGCGGCGTAGGCACCACCTTGCTATACCGCACTGCTGAACCGGGCGAAACCTTTGAATACGAAACCCCGGTGTTCTTGTTTGCAGGCAACGCGGGTAACGTCTTGGTCTCGGTCGATGGGGGCGAACCCGAAGCCATTGGCAGCGCCGGACAGGTAACGGGTCAAGCCTTTGGTGAAGAAGACGCTGCAGACGAAAACTAGGTGAAACCTCAACTCACTGAAACTCGAGCCAACAGGACTGACTGCACGCTCGTCTTCATTCGCTATGATGCACAACCGATAAGCTGACGCTATGGTTTGGTTTTTAGCCCTCCGTTCGCTCTCGCAGCGTCCTTTGCGCACCTTTTTGACGGCACTCGGTATTGCCGTCTCTGTGGCAGCTACTGTCATCTTTTTGTCCCTTGGCGAAGGTTTACGCAGTGTTTTCGCTACCGAAATCAGCAACATCGGCCCGGACTTACAGGTAAGTTACGGTGCATTTGACGCTACTTCGTTGACACTTTTGCCGCAGTTGCCGTTAGAATATGCCGAGCAACTCGCCCAAGAACCTGAAGTGAGTAACGTCGTGCCGTTGACGCTATTTTTGCGGGGTGGTTTTGCCCGTAACAGTTCGTTTTTGTTTCAGGGTTTACCAGCAGATACCGACGTAGCCAGCATCTACCAAGGTTTTGAAGTCATCGAAGGACGCGGTTTACAAGCGGCTGACCGTGACAACAACGTAGCTGTCTTGGGTCTGCAACTCGCTGAACAACGTGGTTTGGCGCTAGGCGATAGCGTCATTGTCAACCCGCAACACACCTTTGAAGTCGTGGGCATTGCCCGTTCGACAGGGGGGCTTATCGACAACGCTGTGCTGGTGCCGTTTGCCCGTTTGCAAGAGGCGCTCGGCATCGACGACAAAGTGAGCTTTTTGGCGCTTGACCTCGAGAACCCCGCTGAAGCCGCCGCTGTCGCCACCACTTTGGGCGAACGCTACCCCGACCTTGGCTTTCAAACAAGGGCTGACGTCTTGGGCGTCATCGAAGAAGGCATCCGCATCAGTGACGTTATGCGCACAGGTATCAGCGTCATTGCCCTGATTGTCGGAGCGATTTCGGTTGCCAACACGGTGCTAATGAGCGTGTTTGAACGCACCCGCGAGTTTGGGGTAATTCGGGCAGTCGGTGCCAAAGGGGGCTTTTTGTTCCGTTTAGTGCTCGCCGAAGCCATCTGTTTGAGTGTGGTTGGTTCTGCTGCAGGCGTGCTCGTTGGGCGTTTTGGTATTGCTGTGGTGAACAGCATTTCCTATGACATTTTGGGGCTAGAAGTAGCTGCGCTCACTTGGCGTCTGTTATTACTTGCTGTTGCTATTGCGTTGGTGATTGGTTTAACCTCAGGACTCTTCCCAGCGGCTCGAGCCGCCCGCATTCCTATCGCCGTGGCCTTGGCTCGAGAGTAAGTAGCCTGAAGCAAGCAGACAAGGCTAAAGTCATAAAGCATAGTTTATTCTTCTGACTGAACCGCCACAAACGGCACATTCGGCAAGGCTTTTGACCACTCTTCAGGGGTGAGTAAGTAGCCTGCTCGAGCGTCTGCTGCTGCCAACCACGCGTCCATACCAATTTGCCACTGCCACAAGGTTTTATCTGCCCCTACACTCAGTAGCGTGCACCCATCAGCACTGAACGCTAAAGCATTCACCACGTCGCGGTGGACACCTAAACACGCGAGCGGTTGACGGCTAGCCGCATCCCACAACCACACGTGGCCGTCAAAACCTGCCGTCGCCCAATAAGTCCCTTCAGGGTGCACCGCCACACAGGTGATGGTGTCACTATGGACACGCTCGAGTTCGTGCTCGAGTTGCTGATTTTCCACATCCCACACCAGCAAGCACGCCCCCGCTGCCGTCAACACCTGTTCTTGCAATAGCGCCAACGACAACATGGCGTCGTAGTTGCCCCGCATGGGGTCGCCCCACAGTCTTACTTTGTTGTGTTCCCACGCGGCCACGTCCCACAAGAGCAAGGTGCTACCACTGACACTGGCCAGATAATTCCCTTCAGGCTGAAACGCCAGACCTTCTACCCAGTTCAGTTGTCCGCGTAAGGTGAGTTGCGGTGTCCCTTCTGGCAGTGACCACACGATGATGCTGCCGTCTACCCCACCACTCGCCAAGTAACGCCCGTCGGGACTAAACGCCACACTCAACACCACGTTGTTGTGGCCTTGCAATGTGGTGAGTAACGTGGCTGATGCGGCCTCGAGCACCCCACCCACATCACTAATCGTCAGTTCCCACAAGCGCACGGTGCGGTCAGCCCCGGCAGTGGCCAAATACTGCCCGTCAGCACTAAACGCCAAGCCTTTGACACTGCTGCGGTGGCCTCGTAGCGTCACAAGCGTTTGCCGCTGGCACAAATCCCACAGCACAATGTCTGTTCCTTGACTGATGGCAGCCAGGGGGGCGTGCGGATGGCTCACGAGTGCCGTGCAAGGAAAGGGCATAGCAGCAGCACTGCCCAAAGGATGGTGCTGCTGCGGTTGCCACAGGTCGATTGCACCCTCGCGGCTACCGCTCGCCCACACGTTGCCCCACGGACTGTTGCTGCTAGCAAACACAAACGAAACATCCGGCAAACGGGGGGTGTCTCCGTGCGGTTCAGAGTTATCAAACGAGGTAGCGGGCAGGTGGTCGCGGTCAACCTGCGGTGCTTGTTGACTGATGAGCGACTGACCTTGGTTAGTTCGACCTTGGTTAGTTTGACCTTGGTTAGTTTGAGGCGTTAGCTCGAGGCTTTGCCCATCTTTCCCCCACTGCCACAACGACACACTTCCGTCATCGTGCGCACTGACGACACCCGTTTCATGACACGCTAGGGCGGCAATCCCCGTGGCACTTTCGCTGCTAAACACCATGTCGCCCGCGCTATCCCACACAATAAGCACCCCATCAGCGTCAGCACTAATCAGGATGTCTTCCACAAACAGCAAACTGCGTAAAGGCGCACTGTGACCATAAAGCACCTCGAGCGGCTCGAGCTGCCACGGTTCAGACGACAGCGGCACATGAGCGTAGGCTTGTTCGTCTTCGGCGATGCTGCGGTGGTCTGTTTCAAGGACACGAGGCACGTCTGTGCCTTCTGGCAAGCCTTCTTTTAGGACATACAACACCACGCTGCCATTCGCGCCCCCACTGGCCAAACGGGTTGGTGTCTCGTCGATACTTTCAGCAAACGCCACGCAGGTGACCCAGTCTTCGTGTTGACCAATCGGCAAACTGGCAGCGGCATGTTCGCGCACATCCCACAAGCGCACGTGTTTGTCGTGGCTGGCGCTGGCTACAAAACGCCCTGACGGGTCAAATGTCACGTCCACTAACCATGCTTTGTGACCATGTAAAGGCGTTTTTCGCAAGCGTATGTCTTGATTGTCAATGTCTTGATTGTCAATGTCTTGACTGTCAATATCAATGTCGAACAGCTCGAGCGCCGAACCACTGCCGACGGCCAACATGCGCCCATCGGGGCTGAAGGCGAGTGCTCGAGTGATGCTGCTGACCGTCTCAAACTGTGCTAGCGACCTGCGCTCGTGCCAATCCCACAGATACCCTCGCTGGTCGCGCCCGACACTGGCGAGATAACGCCCATCGGGACTAAACGCCAACGCGGTGACAGTGCGGTGCTCACTCGGTAAGGTCGCCAACCACGCCGCAGGGCTAGCATTGATGGTCTCGAGCAAGCGCGTCACCGTGCGCGGACTTGCCAATAACTTGCCAGCATGTGCTGCCATACGCAACGCTAGCGGGTGTTGACCCTGCAAACTGGCAAGGTGAGCGTGCTGCTCGAGCAACATCAGCCACGCAGCCTGCTGACCTACTGCTTCATCAGCCTCGGTTTCATCAGCCTCAGTAACGTCGATGGCTTCCCCACGAGCACGCAAATAACGTCGCAAGGCTTGCTCGAGCACCTGCTGGCGGGTCTCGCCGCTGCGCTCGAGATAGCGCTCGAGGGCATGTTTCACCGCATCAGAAAGTTTGACCGTTGCCACACCTTTAGCATACTGCACACATGGCATGTGCTCGAGGACATTCATCACCCTGTCACACATCAAAGTCACACATCAGAGTCCCGCATCAGACACAACATCACCATCAGACACAACATCACAATGTAGATGATTGGGTGTCTACTGTGATGTGGACACCAGGCAGCGAACCGCACGATACACTAGCGCCATGTCCTCCGAACCGCGTCTACTCACCATCGCTGGCTCCGATAGCGGCGGGGCAGCAGGCTTGCAAGCTGACCTCAAAACGTTCACTGCCCTCGGGGCATATGGCATGAGCGTGACGACGTTACTCACCGCCCAAAACAGCCTTGGGGTGCATGGCGTACACACGTTACCCGTGGATTTTGTGGCAGCACAGCTTGAAGCCATCCTCGCTGACTTGGGCGTTGACAGCCTCAAAACGGGTTTGCTCGGGCGGGTTGACATTATCGAAATGGTGACCAGCAAACTGGCAAGCTTGGACTGTCCCAAAGTGATCGACCCAGTGATTGTCAACGGCAAAGGTGAACGCATTGTCGAAGCGGGGGTGCTCGAAAGCTATCAACACCTCTTTGCCCAAGCCACCCTCATCACCCCGAACTTGCGCGAAGCGCAGCATTTTTCTGGTGTCACCATCGCACAACCAGATGACATGGCGCGGGCGGCTCGAGTCATGCTACAAAGCGGCGCAAAAGCGGTGCTGGTCAAAGGCGGGTACTTGCCCGAGCGGGCGGGGTTGGACTGTTTGTGTGTGGCAGGTAAAGCACCTGTGTGGCTCGAGGACACCATGATTTCCACCCCCAACACCCACGGCACCGGTTGCACGCTGGCGGCTGCCTGTGCCACGTACCTCGCTAATGAGCCGGATATTGCACAAGCCGTGCGTCACGCCAAAGCCTTTGTAACCGGGGCAATCGCTGCAGGGGCAACCCGCACACTAGGACAAGGACGGGGGCCAGTTAAACACACCTGGCAACATTCTCACGCTAAAACTGCCAACGACTGCACCGGCTAGTTGGATTGAAATAATTCAACCTGCTTTTCACGGCAAGTTTTGCTGGCGCGGTATGATAGATTTGTGACTTTACTCGCAAAATACGGCAACATTGACCGCACGATGACGCCAGATGAGGTGCGTCAGGTGGTGGCTGAAGGGGTGGCAAACGTGTCGCTCGAGGGCAAACGTGTCCTCGTCATCATCCCTGACAGCACCCGCAGCGCCCCCATTCCGCTGATGTTCAACGTGCTCTACGAACAACTCGCCAAGCAGGTAAAACGTCTTGATTATTTGATTGCCCTCGGCACACATCAACCCATGAGCGATGATGCCATCGACAAACTCGTGGGCGTCAGCAAAGACGAACGCATCGAGGCGTATCCCAAAAGCCACGTCTTCAACCACCACTGGGATGACCCCGAACAACTCACGACTATTGGCACCATCGGTGAAGGCGAAATGCACACCCTCACGGGCGGTCTGGTAGCACGGGAAACGCCCATCGCCATCAACAAACTCATCTTTGATTACGACCAGCTTTTCATCTGTGGACCAGTGTTTCCGCACGAAGTCGCAGGCTTTTCAGGTGGGGCGAAGTACCTCTTTCCCGGTATTGCCGGACAAGCCATCATCGACAGTTCGCATTGGCTGGGCGCACTGTCAACCAGCATGGACACCATTGGCGTGATGGACACCCCCGTGCGGCGCATGTTGCACCGAGCAGCAGAATTTGTAGACAAACCCATCACCTGTTTTAAAATGGTGGTGACAGATAACGATTTGCATGGGTTGTACGTGGGAGATGTCTACAGCGCTTGGCAAGAAGCTGCTACGTTATCGGCGCAGTTGCATATTCACTATGTAGATACCCCCTTCAAAAGGGTGTTATCGATGCCATCAAGTAAGTACGACGACCTGTGGACAGCCGCCAAAGCCATGTACAAAACCGAACCCGCCATTGCCGATGGTGGCGAAGTGATTATTTATGCGCCACACCTCACCGAAGTGAGCGTCACGCATGGGGATTTGATTAAGCAAGTTGGTTATCACGTGCGGGACTATTTCACCAAACAGTGGGAGCAATTTCGCGATGTTCCGTGGACGATTTTGGCACATTCGACCCATGTTAAAGGCAAAGGCACCTTTGAAGATGGCATCGAAACACCGCGCATTCGGGTGACGCTGGCGACAAGCATTCCCAAAGAGGTCTGTGACGCTATCAACTTGGGCTTCCGCGATTACCGCGAACTTGACCCCGAACGTTGGCGCGACCGCGAACACGAAGGGACGCTACTCGTAGAAAACGCGGGCGAACAACTCTATCGCCTCAGCTCGAGCACCCCGTGACCCTCACCATTATTGGCTTGGATATTGGCACTAGCTCGAGCAAAGCCGTCCTTTTCCGTCAAGGCAAAGTTATCGCCAAAGCCAGTTCTGATACTTACCAACTCAACCATCAACAAGGCGGCGCAACACAAGAGGCTTGTGACGTCTGGCAAGGGGCAAAAAACGCCTTGCGTCAACTTCTGAAAGACACTCACAAGATTGACGCCATTGCCTTGAGTGGCGCGATGCATAGCGTGTTATCACTAGACGCTGGCTATCAGCCCTTAGCCCCTGCGCTTACCTGGGCGGACAGTCGTCCTGCTGCTTTGTTGCCCACCCTCCGCAAAGAAATAACTGATGTGGCAGGGTTGTACGCCCGCACGGGTTGCCCCTTACAAACGCCCTATCACCTGGCCCGCTTGCGGTGGTTGAAGCAGCACCAAAATCTTGACCCAACCAAGTACGCGGCGTTAAAAGATTGGGTGTTTTGGCAGCTTACGGGTGAACTGGCCGTTGACTTTGGTATGGCGTCCACAACGGGACTACTAGATATTCATACGCTCGAGTGGGACAAGACTGCCTTGGAGCACGCCCACGTCTCCCCTGCTGACTTACCGCAACTTGTTGCCCCTACCTACCATGCGCCCTTGCGAACAGAGCTGGCAAGTGAATTAGGTATACCTGTTGTGCCGGTGATTTGTGGGGGTAGTGATGGGGTTCTGGCGAACGTTGGCTCGAGCGCCACCCTTGCCGGCTCGGCTGCCATTACTGTGGGCACCAGCGGCGCGGTTAGACTCACCAGTCACGAACCCCTATTGGACATTCCCCTAGGGCGCACCTGGTCGTACCTGCTCACCACCGAAAAATACGTCTCAGGTGGGGCTATCAACAACGGCGGCATCGCTTTACAGTATTTGCAAAATAATCTCTTTCCCGAAGTCAGCACCGACGCCCTCGTGACCGAAGCCAGTCAGGTTGAACTTGACGACGCCCGTCCGCTGGTGTTGCCGTATTTTTCTGGCGAACGCAGCCCGCATTGGCGCAGTGATGCGGTGGGAACAATACACGGACTCACGCTCGAGCATCCCCGTGCCGCGTTGGTGAGAAGCGTGCTGGAAGGGGTCTGTTTTTGCCTTGCTGACATCTGGCAAATTTTAGCTCCCAAAACCGATACCGACACCATTTTTTTGAGTGGTGGCATCTGTCAGTCCCGTTTTTGGTCGCAGATGCTCGCTGATGTGCTTGGCACACAAGTAGTGTTAGTGGATGCAGCGGATGCTTCAGCGGTGGGGGCGGCCATGTTGGGCACAGTGGCGTTGGGAGAAGGGACGCTCGAGCACCTCAGTCAGGGGTTGGCTCGAGGGGATACCTTGCCACCCAACCAATACGCCCACGCCCACTATCAAACCCGCCTCGCCGATTTTCGTGACCTGTTTGCCACCCTCTATGCCAGTCAGTGACTATGCCAATCAGTGACTATGCCAATCAGTGATTTGCCCGTACGATGCCGACGCAGTACACACACGCTGCCCCTGCTTCAAGTAACGTCAGCGCACACTCGGTGGTCGTCGCCCGGGTCGTGAGCACGTCATCAACCAACAGCACCCGTTTGCCCGTAGCAGGCTTGGCACGAAACGCCCCACTGATGTTATCAAGGCGAGCATCGGCGTCGAGTTTGGCTTGTTGTTGGGTGGCTCGAGGACGGCTTAGAAGCCTCTGGTACGGGATATCTTGCGCTTTTGCAATCCGGTGAGCCAGTAAAGCGGCTTGGTTGTAACCTCGTTGCAGGTGACGTTGCCAGTGCAAAGGGACAGCGCACACAACATCAATTTGCCACGGGGTAAGCGTTTGATTTTGGTGGTGGGTGGAATCAGGTGAAGCAACGACTCGAGCACCCTGCGCAGCCATATAGCGAGCTTTGCGCAACTCGCGGGCGAGCAAGTCAGCAAACAGGACATGCAACCGAGGGGTGTTGTGAAATTTGTAGGCTTGGATGGCTTTCTCGAGGATGCCACCGTATTCACCCAAGGTTAGTTCAAACGCCAAGTGTTGAGGCTCGAGCATGGCTTCAATCTCAGCCGCACACACCTCACAGCAACCCTGCTGGCGGCTCGGCCTACGCTTGCACAACGGGCAGGTTGTTAGACCATAAAACCAATCCCACGACATGGGTGATGTCTAAGTGAGGCGGCTCGCAAGTGATTCGACTAAGTTGAAAAGCACCGCAGCGGCGTCTTGGTTGGGCAAATGTTGGGTGATATCGCGCAGTTGTTGCAAACCCGTTTCAGCGTAGCGTTCGGCGACGTGTTGGGCGTGCTCGAGCGACCCATACTTCTCAATTAAATCCAACATAGCCGCAATGTCTTCATCCGTTTTGGCACTGCGGGCTTTGGCAAGACGCGCACACAGCTCATCATGTTCTTCAGAGGTGCAACCCGCAAAGGTGTGCGCCAAAATCAAAGTGCGTTTGGCTTCGTAAAGGTCGCCTGCAAATTCTTTGCCGTAAGAAATATCTGGCATCAAATTAAGCACATCATCGCGGATTTGAAAAGCCACTCCCAGGGCTTTGCCCGCGTCAACAATGCGTTCATCGGGCGTGATACCAGCACACAGCGCACCTAGTTGCAAAGGGGCAACTACCGTGTAGTAAGCAGTTTTGCGAGTGACCATCTCAAGATATTCATCCTCAGAAACATCGAAACGCCCTTGACTGACCCAACTCAAATCCAAGTGCTGCCCTTCGGCGGTGCGTTGAATCATCCAGCCAAAGGTATGCAAGATATCTTGGTAGCGCGGCAGGTGCGTTTGGGCGTGCAACAGTTGCCACATATACACATGCAGCGCATCACCGACGTTCAGTGCCAAGGGCATGCCGATTTGTAGGTGCATAGCGGGCTTACCGCGTCGTTCTTCAGAGTCGTCTTCGATGTCATCGTGAATGAGGACCCAGTTTTGGAACAGTTCTAAAGCAGCAGCCACCTCGAGCGCGTCTTGCCACTTCGCCCCATGAAGCGCAGCAGATAGCAAAATCAACTGCCCCCGCAGCCCCTTACCACCACGTTCGGGATAGTCACGGATGTGGCGGTAAAAGTCATTAATTTCTGGCTGGTCGTGTTGTTGCGGCAAAGCAGCCAACATACGCTCAGTCAAGGCCTGACGCATGTGCTGCTGTTCCAGTGTGGGCAGGCTGCTGGTGGAGTCACTCACACATTGATGGTAACACACGGGTAGGGCTGTACTTTGTGGCGTGCTCGAGCTACATCAAAACGCCTATTCAAGAACGCTTACTCAGCGACAAACGGGGGCATGCTGTCTTTGATACGGCGCAAATATGACTCGTGGGTGAGGTCAAAATATAGGGGCGTCACTGAAGCGTAACCATCACGCAAACTGCCAAAGTCGCTGTCAGCATCACGCTCGCCACGCGGTGAACCAGTAATCCAGTAATACGGCACGCCTTCTGGGTCTTCGCGGCGCACCACCTGATCGTCATAACCATAGGTTGATTGACGCACCACTTTGATACCTCGAGGTTGGGTACTAGGAAAATTCACGTTTAATACCGTGCGCTCCGGCAGGCCTTGTTGCACCACGTGGGGCACAAGCACTTTGGCATAAGCGACAATGTGTCGAAAGTCCAAAGCGGCGTTGTCAACTTCTTGGGAAAACGCAATCGCCGGCACGCCAAAGGTCATCCCTTCAATGGCAGCAGCTACCGTGCCGGAGTGGGTCACGTCGTAACCGATATTCACCCCCAAGTTGACACCCGAAATCACTACATCAGGCATGCCACCGTTGCGAATGCCCATAATGACGCAATCAGCGGGTGTACCGTCTACACGGTAGGCTTCGATGTCCAAACCCGCTAATGTCGTGGGCGTGTAGCGCAAGGGACGGCGGATGGTGATGGCGTGTCCCATGGCAGACTGTTCCACGTCAGGGGCGACTACCAGCACCCTATCAGCCACAGCGCACATGGCCTCGGCTAGGGCAAAAATACCGGGCGAAAAGATACCATCGTCGTTTGCAATGAGCACATTCACCTGCTCACCTTAACACCCAAGTAGCCAGCCTATTGCCCAGCCAGTAGCGGCTTTTCAAGCCCTCACAGCGAGCACCTCACGATTCAATCAGCGGATACTCGCAACGTCACAACAGCATCACAAAAACATCACAAAAACAACATCACAAAAACAACAACACAACAATGTCACATGCCGTTGCTATCGGTTGCTGATGGTTACCAACGGCATGGCGACATCAATCGCGTTCAACTATGTGTACATAAATTGTATATATTTTGCATCACCAAACTGATTCGCCAACTCATTGCGTATTGTGTTTCAGTTGTGTTTCAGACAACGTCATCGCCTCGAGCACTCACCACCTTTATTCGATGTCCACCTTGGCCTAGCAGTATGAGTCAATTATGCAAATGTTGGTTATTTGCAAAACTGTCAACACAATCGTCAGAAAGCACTTCAACAACATCCCACTTCGGTCATACCTGCCAACACAGCACCCTATCAACACAGCACCCTATCAACACAGCACATCGCCTGCAGCCACAAAAACAGGCTGGTTGGGAATGTTTTTATAATTACAATTAATCAAACATTTAACGACAGGCCGTGCGCCACAATAAGCCTCAGTAGGCAGTAGCCTCAGTAGGCAGTAGATCAATAGGCAAAAGCGAGAACGCGTGCTCGAGCCACCCTCAACTCCCTACATACCCACTTATGTGAACGCTCTCAAGTCGCCTCAGAGGCGCATTTTCGCAACAGTTCGCAGCCTAGCTCGAGCCACCCCCTTTATGTAAGCCTGCTTACGCTGTAAGAATTTTGTAAGAACGCCCCCGCTATCATCGCCATGAAGGTGCTAGAGTTCGCAGGTTATCTCCTGCAGGCGGGTGTAGAGACACGACTCCGCTGCTATCATCACCCTTTCAATGACCTACAAAAGGAGGTTTAAATAATGTTACGTGACCATCTTCCCGCACTACTGCAGTATCTTTGGCATACCCACCTCGCCCTCATCGTCATCAGCGACACGCTCGACATTGTTGACGCTAACGATGCGTCTTCAGCGTTATCTGGCTACCATCATCACCACATGGTCGGTAAACCCTTAGCGAGGTTTTTGGAGGTTGACCACAGCACCGAGCAAGAACTCGAGCACACCCGTCAGAACTTCCATCGCAAAACCAACACGCACACCTACCGCTGGTCACTGTTACGCGTCGACCAACGGCCACTGGACATCTTTTTTTCAAAGCAGTGGATTGTCAAGCACGCAGGTACACTGTTTCACGTGGTGGTCGTGACACCCATCACCGAACGCGAAGACGTGCAAAGTCAGCTCGAGGCAGCCACCGATGCCTTTTTCGATGAGCGTCAACACGCTCGAGCCAAACAGCACACCTCCCTTGCCCTCGAAGCCCTTGCAAGTGATAACCTCGAGACTATTATCGCCGTGCACCAGACGCAGACCAAGTTCACCCCGCAAGCAACAGCGACGCCGAAAATGACCACAAGCACGTCACGGGTCTCGCTCAGTGTTAGCAACGACATCAGCCGTTACGATGACATCACAGTCACACTCAATGAGCGCAGTAGCCATCAACCGCTCTATTACAAACACGCCACTCGAGCATACGTCCTCAACCTAAAAACCACGCCCTATGACAGCACCTACCAACCTGATGCTGATAATGACGGTGAGACGCAGGCAAACGAGCAGGTATCCTCGAGTGATGACACGTTGCGCCAACTCGTGTGGGATTTTCGCTGAATCATGCGTTTTTACCTATCTATATGCAATTTGTTTTTATTGTTATTAAAAAATAGATAATGTGTGGGATACTAAACATATCCTCATGACACTTACAGGGTAGCGTGATAAGGTAACATAAACGAACAATAAACCTGTTGCCACGAGGCTTGTACACGGACTTGACCAATATGTCTACAAAAATATGGTAAACACCAAAAAAACGAATGATTTGCCAACGCACGACAGCAAGCCTGTGCGTTCACCTGACAGCGCGTTTTACTCGGCTATTTGGAACACAGCTGATGTCGGTATGTGCGTCACTAACGAAGAATGTCGGTTTGTAATGGTGAATGATGCTTACTGCAACACCTATGGCTACAACCGCGACGAACTCATTGGTCAGGTATTTACTAAGGTGCTTCCCGAAGAAGACCGCAACTTTGCGTTTGATATGCACAAGCGTTATTTGGAGGGTCATCCAGAAAGCGAAGGCGAGTGGACGATTTGCCGCAAAGATGGCGAACTGCGCACCATCTGGGTGACCGCCGCACGGGTCATCAGCGACAGTGGCGAACGTTTCAAAGTTACGACGGTCACTGATATCACTGACCGCAAACGCGGTGAGCAAGCCCTCGAGCAAGCCCTTGAAGACAAGACCACCCTGCTCAAAGAAGTGCACCACCGCGTCAAAAACAACTTGCAAGTGATTGGCAGTTTGCTGTATTTGCAATCGCACACCTTGAACAATGATGCCGCCAAAAAAGCCTTTAACGACAGCCGCCTCAGGGTGCGGGCGATGGCTGCTGTGCACGAACTTATCTACGAAAACGACAGCCTCGACAAAATCAACTTTGAAATTTACTTAGAAAAACTTGCCAGTATCATCGTCAAGTCCATGAAAAAGCAAGAGATTCGCACCGTCGTGGATGCGGCAGATATTGCATTTACCATCGACAAAGCCATTCCCTTGGGGCTTATCTGCAACGAACTCATCACAAATAGCCTCAAATATGCCTTTCCTGAGGGTCATACGCCCGAACCCACCATTTGGGTGCAGCTCGAGCGCAACCCGAACCGCACCTTCACCATGACCTTTGCAGACAATGGCATCGGCCTACCTGACGACTTTGACAGTGCCAACCAAGATTCTTTAGGCATGACGATCATCGATTCGTTAACAGGGCAACTTGGCGGCAGCATTACCTTCAGCCGCCGCGACCATACTGGTGGCGTAAACGTTACCCTGATATTCAAAGCGTAATATTCAAAGCGTAAAATTGCTTAGCGTGTCTCCAGCAACACGAGAACTACTTAGGAGAATTGGTTGGGAGAATTGGTTGGGAGAATTGCTTAACTCCCCGACAGGACTTGCTGGGTGAAAAAGCGAATCCGCACCGCCGCCAAAAAGCCAATGACCAACTTTGCCAAGATGTCTGCGGCAATGATTTCGGCCATGGTAGCGATGGTGAACGTTCCTGCAAAGGCAATCACCGTAAATACCGTCGAATCAAGGGGAATGCTGATGGCGTTTGATGCGGCTACCCGCAAAATCCAACGGCGCTTAATAAAACGCTGATAGACCTCGGTATCTGCCGTTTCGGCTAGCATAATTGCCAAAAAACTCGCCAAAATAAAACGCAACGGCACATCGAGCGCATACGACATAATGACGTTAGCCACAGCAGCCACCGCAATCATGATATACACCGTTTTGCGTCCATAGCGGTGCACGCGGTCACGCTGGGTAAACGTCACCGCAAAAGGAATCGTTCCCACCGAAAGCATGCCATAGAAGGGCAACTCGATAAACGTATCATAGAGAAAATTGGCTACCAAGGTACAAAAGACATAAATTGCGATAGCACCATACTTTTGAAAAGCTTCTGTTTTGTTCACAGCTTGCGTCATGACCATCAGCATGTCACAAAGGCGACCTGTTGACAGGTCATCTGCTTAGCATTGTGTTTGACACTGTATCTGGCATTGCGTCTGGCACTGTATGTGGCAATATGTTGGGCATTGTATCTGGGTGTTTGGCACTGTATCTGGCGTATACGGATTCCAACTAAACACTACTTAAAGTCCTGCGGACTTTCTTTCGTTCCTGTTGGAATCCGTAGCTTGTCCTACGCGCTCTGCGCGAATTGATTCCGCGAATCAATTGGAA
>CAZKAZ010000056.1:0-28455 GCA_964550765.1 uncultured bacterium
CTCTCAGGCAACAGGGCTGCTAAGCAATATAGCTCTCAGGCAACAGGACTGCCAGGCAATATAGCTCTCAGGCAACATAGCGCCAGCACATCCCCACCTAGCAAAGAGAAGCGCTAACAAGGGCTTAGATGGCAAGCTAAATGGTAAAGGTCTAGATGGCAAGCTAAATGGTAAGGGTGTGAACCAGCTTGTCAACCAGCTAGGGTATTAACGAGCTAACATGCCATCAAAGACCTTGTACAAGAAAAGTGATTATGATGGTATTTACTGTAAAAATATTTATTAACCATTGGCGAGGAGAACTATGACGTTTCAAAGTCAGAGTGTCGCGCAGCAGATTTCACCACAGGAGAAGCAGCGCATTCGCACCTTGGTACACTGCTTAGGCAAGAGTTGTGGTGTCGATATTGACTTTTCTGAAGGGCAACGCGTTGATGATATTTTTTTGTTGCACTTGCAAGGTCACACCAGCCACAGCCTCGAGCTATACGACTACATTACCCAAGCCTTACCGCGCTACGGTTTGCTCTTACTCAACAGCAAAAACCCCGAGCGTTTTGGACTAGAAGCGGCTATCGTCCAGACCACCTTAGACAGTGAAAACGATCCACGGCGCAAAAATATCTTGTTGCATCAGTTTAAGAGCAGTTCACTCAGTTTGCACATTGACTTGCATCGTGGCTCGAGCCACCGCGACAGCATCTTTGAACTCGTTACGAGCTTGGCAGGTCGCTTGAGTGTGTTGGCGCTGCTTGCACCCGATGAAACAACTGAAGACAATTCTTTGCGGTTTTATCTCGATGGTGACCGCGACGTGCTAGTGAAGTTGTTTGGCTACGTGCGTGAAAGCCTCAAAAACGCCGACGTTGAACTTGCCAGCAACCAAATGCCCAACGAAGAAGAACGCCACTTTATCGAATATGTCATCGGCAGAAGCGCCCAAGAGCTAGACTTGCAAATTGTCTTTGAAGCGGGCAACCGCCGCAACGACATCTTGGTAATGCGCATTGGTGGCGACTTACGCAACAACTTGGAATTGTATCGGCGGGTCAGTGAAGACTTGCCCGAATACGCCATTCAGCTTTTCAACCTGCCCGCGCCCGAGTTTGGTGCTTGTGCAGCGTTGGTACAAAAAAGCCCCATGCGCCCTCACGACCCCGAACGCCGCACTGACTTCCGCTCCCTGAGTGAAACGACCCAGTGGTAACGGTTTAGTAGTAACGGTTTAGTAGTAACGGTTTAGTGATAAAAGCACAGCGGTACATCAGTACGGTACATCAGGTTAGTGATAAAGCCCTTCGTATGAGGGTTCATGTCTGACGGCTTTATTGAACATGTTTATTATATAGCAGTCGCCAACGCAATCAGGACTTTTTTGGCATATCTTAGGTCGTCATCAAAGTATTACGTGATGATTATGCGAGGTGCTCCATGATGGTCATTGAGGCGTACATATTCACGTGACCTTCGCTATGTATAGCAGTCGCCAACGCAATCAGGACATCTAGGGGATGGTTTTGTCTACCTTGAGTAGGCATCAAGATACATATGATGGTCATCAAGGTATATGGGTTCACGTGACGATGGCTATAATCCAAAGTTTTCCCTCCACACGCCCAACAAGCCAATCCGCTTGCAACAGCCCCAGCAAACATAAAACCCACCTCGAGCGAGGCAGGTCTGCTGTGTGTCGTTAATTCGTCTACCAGTTTACGTGCTGCGGGTTTACGTGCTGCGGGTTTACGTGCTGGACGTAGACGCTGTGCTCGAGCTACTTGTTTTGCTGCTCGAGTCAGTTTTGCTGTCTGCTTTACTGTCAGTTTTGCTGTCAGGTTTGCTCTCCGCTTTACTGTCAGCTTTGCTATCAGGTGCTGCACTGCTGTCGCTACTGGTGTTCGCCGAGCTGCTTTTGGATGCACCACTGCGCGAATCTGTCACGTAAAACCCCGAACCCTTAAACGCAATCCCCACAGGCTGAATGAGTCGCTTGACGGGATCGCCCGTTTCCGGGTGATGGGTAAGCGCCGCTTCGGTGATGCGCTGTTCAATTTCAAAGGTTTCGTTGGTATTGAGATTGCGATAAACATACACAGGCATCGCTTCAAACCTCCCCAAAATTCGTAATTGATTGTTATCAACATTGTTTTTCGATTGACATTGTATGGTTCGTGTTTTGTGGTCACATGGCTCGAGCCAGATGTCATGGTCACGTATGTCACGGTCGTACATGTCATGGCTGCACGTATCGTCGCACGCATGTCATCACACACATGTTGTCGCACGCATGTCATCACAACAGACACGCGCAGTATTTTACAGCACCTTCGTGCGCGTAACATCCCTGTAGGGCACACAGTTTTCGCCTACCCCAACACCCCACGAGGGCAAAACATTATTTCCTCATACCTTCAACCACAAAACGTATTCAGCTTCACGTAAGCTCGAGCCACCATACTCACCCTGAAAGCATTGCCGCTGTCTCACGAGGATATCTATCACAATAGATTATATTTTACCGATAGTATTAGATATAAAAATCCTAGCTGGTTTTACTTGTATTTTTGGAGGAAAGTGATGAAAAATCAACGCGTTCGTGCTGTCGTGGTGAGTTTTGTACTGATTGTGGGCATTGCTGCTTGCTCGAGCCATCCCGATACCACCACCCCACCGACCACCGTCACCATCGACGGCATTGTCGGCATTGTCGGCGGTATCGCCAGTGGCACACCCAATGGTGACATAGCCAACTTGGAACTCGATGGTAGCCCCCTCATCGTCTCTGGTAACGCCACCGTGCGCTTGCGCGGTCAGCAGGTCGATGCCAGCGTGGTGCGCCCAGGCGTGCACTTGCGCGGTACAGCCACGCGTGACGCGGAAGGTAGGCTCACGCTGATTGAGGGTGATATTGGCTACCCCAGTGCACTCACTGGCGTGCTCGAGAGCATCAGCGAAGACAACATCACCTTGCGCCAAGGCGAGCGCAGCCTCCGTTTACCTTTAGGCGAAGGGTTGCTGATACATGGCGAAGCACACCGCACCGACCGTTTGCCCCTCGACAGTTTGCCCCTCGGAAGACACGTGACCGCGTTTGGTAGTGGTGACGGGGAAGGATTCAGGGTGCTCGAGTTGTGGTCTGCCGCCGTCACTATGAACACGCCTAGCAGCATCCCTGGCGTGAATGCCCCTGATATTCCCGCTGAGGATGGGGATAGTGACGCTGATGGTGGTACTGGTGCTGGTGCAGAGCAAGTGTTCATCAACTTGCCCCTGGTGCGCGCTGACCGAAACGCAGGCCTGTTACACCTTGGACACACCAACAACGCCCTCGAGGTACGCATCACACCAGACACCTTACTCGATGCGGGCAGCCCCGACCCAAACGCGTTTTGGCAAGCTGTTGCCGTGGGTGTACCCGTCATTGTCGAAGGTAATCTCGCAGATGATGGCGTGATTACAGCGTGGTACGCAGCCATTTTGCCCGTAGCTAGCGAACCTGTGCCGTGGTTGGCGCTTGACGGACGCGTGACGCAAGTGCAAGCAAACCGTGGCTTGGTTGTCGATGGCCTCGCTATCACGGTCAATGAGGACACTCAGTATGCGCTCGAGGATGCTAGCAACAGCGGCGACGTGTCAGCTGCTACCTTCTGGGCGGCACTCAACGAGGGTGACATGGTGTTCGTCGAAGGTTGGGAAGACGCCAACGGTACGGTCATCGCCAATTTTATCGTCCGCTTTGACGACGTTCCTAGCCCTCCTGTACAACAGGTACTTGACGGGCGTGTGGTGGATTTTGACCCCCAAGCCCGCACCTTAGACCTCTTACTTGACGACGTAGTGATGCGTATTGCCACCAACCGCGATACCCGCTACAGCGAACACACCGATGCCCTTATCGATGCCGTCATCGTCGTGCCTAATGAACCCGTTGGTGCGCCCCTTACTGCTGATGCTTTTTGGAATGCCCTCTCAGAAGACGCCCTTGTGACGGTGTATGGCAGTTACGGTACGGGTGATTTTGTGGCCACCCACATCACCTGGCGCAGCGACGAAACCTATTTGAGCGTGAGCGGCACCATCAGCGAACTTAACGAAGCCAGTCAGCAGGTGCGGCTCACAGGCGTGGATGTCGTTTTGCAACTGTCTGAACGCACCTACTTTACCGACCCTTACTTTTTTGATCCCATACCCATGCCCGTTGATCCCTCACCCGTTGACCCAAACAGGCCAATTGCTGATGCTGGTGATGCGGTGAGCGTGCCAGAGATGGCTGAAGACATATTACCCACAGCACCCCTGGCGCTCTTTTGGCAAGAAGCTCAACTCGAGCGCATGGTCATGGCCGACGGTGTGGTGCGCAATGGCGTTTTGCAGGTGCGCTTTTTGACGCTGCTGCCCAACCCTGACGAACCTCGCACAGAGACCTTTGAAGGCTCAATAAGCGACCTAGACGCCAACAATCAAATCTTTAGTCTGCTGGACTTTCCGGAACTAAAACTCGACTTTGCCAACACCAACGCTTACGCCCTAGCAGGTGAAGCGGTCAGCACGGATGTATTTTGGGCAGGCCTTCGTGAAGATGATTGGGTGATACTCACAGGTGTCTTAACTGCTGATGCCGCAGGGAATCAAGTGCTCGAGGTGACTCGAGCCACTACCTTCGACGACCCCATGCCCCCACCCCCTTTGTTTGCCACAGAAAGCATCATCCAGTCGTTAGATAGTGACAGCAATACCTTGCGCTTGTTTGACGTGCCAGAACTTACCATCGTCGTGCCAGATGACGCGCTCTACATCACCGACGGGGGTGAAAGCAATGGGGCGCAGTTTTGGCGCGAGGCACAAGTGGGCGACGGCATTTTTGTCGAAGGGTTACTGCAAGAAGACCGCCTTATCGTGCAGTTTGTAGAACGCTTTGACCGTGACCGCCCGCAGGTGGTGAATGCCCTTGTGCGTGACCTTGACCGCGCCGCCCGTCAGTTTGCGCTTGATAGCGCTCCCAATTGGTTAGTGAACGTTAACGCCAACACCGAATACAGCAACGCCCTCGGCGAGGTGTTGACCGCTGATACTTTTTGGAATGACCTCAACGAAGGTGACGTCGTGACGGTTTCTGGCACGCTCAACGCAGCAGCGACGGTGTTTGTGGCTGATAGCATCACCCTGACGCGCCGCCCCAATGTACAAACCCTCGAGGGCACTATCACACAAGTTACGCCTAGCCGCCAACAATTCACCTTGGCCGAAGTGCCAGAAATTACTGTGCAAGTCAGTGACGAAACGCGTTTCACCGTCGAATCAACCGACCCCCCTGTGCCTGCATCCATTGACCTAATTGACCCCCGTCAGTGGCTCGAGCCAGATACCTTCGTCATCGTCAGTGGCATTGTGGAGGGTAATACCCTGTTAGCTCGAGAAATCATCGTCTTCTACGAACCCATTTTCAGCGAAGGCTTGGCTAACGTGCTCGAGCTTGACGTGAGCGTGAACCCCGGCGGCTGGGTAACCGTCGCCCTGCGCGGCGAACTGCCAGACCCGTGCACGCAACTGGCTCGCGTTGAACAAGCCTTTTCAGGTAGCACCATCACCCTCACCGTGGTGACGCGCACCGATATTGCTCGAGCGTGCGAAGATGTGGTTGTGCCTTTTAGCGAACAGGTGCGCTTAGAACGGCAGTTAAGCCCCGGAACATACACCCTCAACGTCAATCAACAAACCGTTACCTTCGATATTGATGAGATAACCGACCCCGAACGTTCACCTGCGTTGGTAGAAACCGTGAACGCCCGCTTGCTGGATAACGAACGCGACGTGCAGCTCGAGATTACTGGCTTTCTGAACGACCCTTGTCACGTGTTGGCTGGTTATGACGTCGCCGTTGATGGGCGTATCAATCCTGATAGTAGCCAAAGTGGCAACATTGTGGTGCAGTTGTGGCAGCGGCGCGTGCCAACATTGGCCGCATGCGCTACTGTGCTAGAACCCTTTGAAACGACGCTCGAGCTTGGCATCTTGACCGTTCCCGCAGGCGATTACCGTGTCGATGTGAACGGCGTACAAACCCGCATCACCTTGCCCGAAGGTTTGCTCACCCGCAGTGAAGCACGGGTTGAGCGGATGGAGGTGGTGGTGGCCGAGTCATTCCCCGTGAACATCCGAGTAGTGGCGTACGGCATCTTGCCAAGTTCCTGCGACAGCTTGGCAGGGAGCACTGTCGCGCAAAACGGCAATCGTTTTGATGTCACCTTGTGGCAAGAGAGCATCTTAGGGCCTTGCTTACCTGTCACTGAAGCATTTGAAGCCATGATCGATATAGACGCTTGGGGACTCGCAGCAGGAGATTACGTGGTGGATGTAAACGGCATCGAAGGCAGGTTTAGCTTGTCCGTTGACAACATCCCCGAATTGTGCGAAGGCGGCGGTGACGACTGCTTGCCACCTATCCAGCCTTGAGATTGACCATGAGTGCTCACCTTGCAGACACAGTGAAAACATGGTGCAGGGCGAGCCATGTTTTGACCGTCAAGAAAATGAAACCCAAGAAGTTGATGATGGAGAACGTGATGATACACAACAGTGTGGTGGCTCGAGGCTTTACCCAGTTACACACAGTGACCACAAAAGGGGCGTGCTAGGCTAGAAAGCCACAGGTGAGTATGTGACCAATCAACCTTACAATATGATGCTTTCCTCTGCGTTTTTATCCGTGATGCCCGCGCTGCTGTTGTTGCTAGCCATTGCCACATCCATCGCCACATCAATCATGGTGTCAGTCAGGGTGTTTGCGGGCAAGCGCCGCCAGTCGTTAACGTCATTAACTCTACTGGTGACCGTGTTGACGTTCGGCTTAACGCTCAATCCAGTGAGCCGTTGCCAAGCGCAAAACCAAGCCTTACCGCCCCTCAGCGAGGGGACAGAACTCATCGTCACCGACGAAGCCAGCGAAGTGATTTTGGGTTACGGCACAGTACAAGGTGGCCGCTTGGAACTCAACTTGAGCGCCACGACCGCCACCATGGTGGTGCTGTTTATCAGCCCGAACGGCAGTTTTACGACCTTGCGCGGTTACTTGGGTGAAGACAGGCGTTTGTGGCTCACCGATGAGGCCATGCAAGCCCTTACCAATCTCGAGAGCCTCAGTCAACGTGCCAATATAGCTTTGCGGGTGTCTGGCGTGGCAGCCGATGCCTTTGTGGCTGGTGACGACGACGATGACCGCTTGCGGCCACCTGAACAACTCGCCCAACCTGCTACCCGCCCGGCAGATGGGACTAGCAGCGCAGGTGCTGCCTCGAGCCGCATTGGTATCGGCATGGCTGACCAAGACGATGACGACGATAACAACCGCAACCAAACCACCGTCAGCCGCAACCCAGAAGACCACACCCCAGAAGATCAAGCCGATATCAGTGGGGGTCTAGATACTCCCGCTGACGGCAACAGTGACATGCCAAGCTCACCAAACGCACCCGCGACACCTGCGCCGAGTGAACCAGAAATTGACGTTTCTGAAGAGGTAGACGATGATGCTGCAGGCGATGATGCTGGCAGTCCTGATGACGGTGAAAACGCCAGTGGTGGAACTGCAGATGGCGAAGACGAAGGCAGTGAAACAGACGATGGTCACACAGACGATGGTCACACAGATGATGGTGACGCGTCAGATACAGACAATGGTGACGCGTCAGGTGACGAAAACACAGACGACGAAGACGCTGACGACGATAGCGAAGAAGAGACTGACGAAGAAGAAGGCGAAACTGACGAAGACAGCGACGACCACAACGGCAGCGAAGGCAATGACAACGCTAGTAACGAGGGCGGTGAAGGTGATGATTAAGCGTGTGTGGTGGCGGAGTGTGCTCTTTGGTCTACTGCTAACAGCGTGCACCCCGCAAACGCAACACGCGAGTGGTGCGCCTGAGATTCGCAACTTCTTTTTCTCCACTGATACCTGGGGAGAATTGCCGTTTTCGGTACAAGCCAAACAGCAAGCCTTGGTAGCAGCTACCTTGCGTGATGGTTTTTTACGCCTCGAGGAAGACGTACCCTTCATCATAGAACCTGCCAACGCCACCGTGCGGCAATTTCGAGCGGTGTTTGAAGTTGACGTGCGCTCAGGCGTACCCAAAACCAAAAGCGGTTACGCCCTGCAAGTGGTTGTACCTCGAGAACTAGAAAGCGTCATCCTCACCAACCAGCTCACAGGCGTGTCCAACGCCGTAACGCTGTTAGAACCAGACATCAACCAAGACGGATAGTTCGAATCCAACTCACACAGCGTTTTACAAGAATAACCAATAGTCAGGATTGTACTTGTTTCCTTATAGTACGTAGTATTGCTTGCTCTCGACGTTCGAGAAATAGTTCGTAGTCATTTAATCGCATTGCATCCATCGCATCCTCATGAATAAAATGGGATTCAAGCACCGTCCTTCTCATATATGTATCCTCTGGCAACACACTTTCAAGGTAGTCACTCGGTGACTTATCACGAATGCTCTGGTTAGTTTCCCGAGAAATCAGTGTCCTATTCAAAACAGTATTGATTTCATTTGACTTGTATCCTTTAGCTTCTAAAAATGCCTTCGGAAAAATATGATGGTCATTAAGGCGATAAAATTCAACTGAGTCACCCGTTTTGAAATCTTTAGCGCCCTGTAAAACGACTAAACTGATGACACCCTTATAAATTGAATTAAGCTTACTCACGTTCCGAAACGAAAAGGTTTCTGAATCGACCACTCTATTATCAAATTCCGCCAAACACCTTGGAATTACCTCATTGTTGTGAAATGACTGAACTAACTGCCTGTAGTCAGCATCCATTGTTGACTCAACTGCACCCCCATACCGTTCTAAAAAAATAGTTCCCCAGTACCACTTTTTAACTTTCTTGTATGCTCTGTAATCTAGTTGATGAGTATCGATGTACCATAACAATGCTGCTAAGGTTGAAGCCATAGTCGAGTAGGGCATCCACTTTGATTCCACACCACCAAAGCCCTCATTATTCGCAGAGGCAATACGCGAGAGCGCTTTCTCCATATATTCAGTAGCAGTAAACCAGTCTCGTTCAAAATTATTAGGGCTAAGGTTGACTAACGTTTTACTACGCACTTCTTGCCCACGCATCATTGAAATAACACGTAGTGTGTAGACACCATAAGAATCAGGACGACCTTCGGAAATTTCACTCAAGCGGTCGTACTTTTCTATCGCCTTTTCCCACAGATGGTGCATGTCGATATTGCTAGTTGCCAATCTAGCCGTTAACAAGTCATAAACGGATAGATTTACGCCTGTACTATTCATTTTTTCAAAAATAGTACAAACTTCTCCCAGCTTTTTGTGGTCGTTTGCGGAAATCTTTGGAAGTTCAATGAGAGGCACTAAAAACTGGGGTAAACGTTCAATCACTTTATTCCATTGAGTTTCTGATGTCTTGAGTTGCTTTTTGAAATCGTCGTTAAAAACATCTCCACCATGTGTGTCGAATAAAAACTCTCTGTAGGCATAAAGCCAATCTCGCCAATCATCAATTTGCGTCAGCGGAAGTACTCTATTGACAAACTGGTATTCTGGTTGCATTTCCTTCTCACATCGATCAGCACGTTTACTAACAACAGCATTATCAATATCACCTTCTTCAATTTTATCTAGCAACAGAAAAAATTTGAAGGGATTCTTTGCACCTTTTAAGGGTGTATCGGGAGCTGTAAACGCGTAATGTAACGAGGTCAATCGCTGCTGACCATCCAGAATCATCCATTCAGGGTGCACACCATTTTCCACACTCTCTGCACCTGTAATCAAACGGGTAGCAAATGGAGTATCTTCAGGGTCGGTTCGCAGAATTAGGAAAGAGCCTATAAAGTAACCTTTCAGAACCGAGATGATAAGATCTTCAATATCACTTCGCTTCCAAACAAAATTGCGTTGGAATTGTGGTAGGACAATGCGACCGTCACTTGCATCCTTAACCAAATCGATAAGCCTACGTTTATCAGGAATGACGTCCATAAAAAACATTGTAAACGTTAAACATAAAATTACAATAGACATGCACGTCGTCTATGGTCAGAATTATGAAGCGAGCGCCTGTTGCAAATCCGCGATTAAATCATCAGGGTGTTCTAACCCAACCGACACCCGCAATAAATCATCCGGCGTGGTGGAAATGTCTCCTTCAATCGAACGGCGGTGTTCAATTAAGCTTTCTACCCCACCCAAGCTGGTCGCCCTTGAAAATAGCTGCACGTTGTTGGTAACCGCAATGGCAGCCTCTGCCCCACCGCGAATTTGCACCGACAACATGCCGCCAGGGTGTGCCATTTGTTTTTGAGCAATCTCAAAACCAGGGTGGCTCTCGAGGCCAGGATAATGCACCCGGTGTACCTTGGGGTGGGCTTCTAAGAACTGGGCGAGTTTGAGGGCATTGTCGCTGTGAGCACGCATCCGGTACGGCAAAGTGCGAATACCGCGAGAGACTAAAAAGCAATCAAATGGCGACGGCACCGCCCCTTCGATTTGCTGGATGTAACGCACACTGGCAAACATGTCACTAGAAATTTCACTGTCTTCTTTGGCGATGAGCGCCCCACCCAACACGTCACTGTGCCCACCGAGATACTTAGTCGTGGCGTGCATGACGAAATCTGCTCCTAAGTCCAAGGGACGCTGCACAGCAGGCGTTGTCCAGGTGCCATCTACGGCTAACAGTGCCCCTCGAGCATGCGCCATCTCGGCAATGGCGGCAATATCAGACACCTTCACCAGCGGATTGGTAGGCGTTTCTAACCACACCAGTTTGACACCATCGACCCAAGCGTCTTGCGTGGCGTCTAAGTCAGTCATGTCTGCAAACACCACCTGCAAACCCCAGGGTTTGAGAATATCCACCAAAATATGATGCACCCCGTGATAGAGGTCGTCGCACACGAGCACAGTATCGCCCGGAGACAAGCTGCGAAAAAGCGCTGCTGCTGCTGCCGAACCAGAACTGAACGCCGCACACGCCGCACCACCCTCGAGCGCTGCTAAACAGGTTTCTAGGGCGCGCCTATTGGGATTATCCGCTCGAGTGTAGACAAAATCTTTCGGAAACGACCCGTCTACATTGCGCTGAAAAGTAGTGCTGAGGTGAATAGGCGCTACGACTGCGCCCGTCGTGGGATCAATCTCGCTGCCCGCGTGAATGGCAAGGGTCTCGAGGGCGTGCTTGACGGCTTTTTTGCCCGTTGGATAGCTGTCACTCATGGGCTGTGTTATACCACGCAACCCTCAACCACACGTTCCTGCCAAGCCGCCATCAGACAAAAAAAAGGGACATCTAGCCCCAGCAAAACGCGTATACTAAAACCATCTGGTAAGTACAGCACAATCAGCCTCAGGCAGTCAGCCTAAGACAGTCTCAGTCGGCAACCTTAGTCAGCCTGTCATGTGAAAGGGGACACCATGTACGAACGCATTTTGATACCCATCGACGGCAGTGAATGCAGTGAAAACACCCTCGGCGAAGCTTTGCGCCTTGCCAAAATGTTCGGCGGTAAAGTGATGCTGCTACACGCCGTCGAAAATCCGGTGACGTATATCTACGCCGAATACGTCTACGACTTGCAGCAAGACCTCAAAAAATTGGGCGAAGAAGCCCTCAAACGCGCCAAAACCCGCTGCGATGAAGCAGGCGTGGCGGTCACTACCAAATTGGTCGAAGACAGCCACCCCGTTGACGCGGTGCTCGAGGCCGAAAAAGACGTTGATCTCATTATCATGGCCACACATGGTCGGCGCGGGGTCAGCCGCATGGTGCTTGGCTCTGTTACCGAAGAAGTACTGAGGCGCTCGAGCTTGCCGCACATTGTTTTGCGC
This sequence comes from uncultured bacterium, assembly GCA_964550765.1. Taxonomy (GTDB): domain Bacteria; phylum Deinococcota; class Deinococci; order Deinococcales; family Trueperaceae; genus JBCCBI01. The sequence continues at coordinate 11,869 of CAZKAZ010000056.1, forward strand.
TGTCACGAATAATACGAATTCCAACCAAACACTTCAAAAAGTCCTACAGACTTTCTTCCGTTTCCGCCTGCATCCGTAGCTGTTCCTACGCGCTCTGTGCGAATTGATTCCGCGAATCAATTGGAATGGGTATAACTCACGCACTCATAGACCTACGCGGCTCGAGTACACCTTCGCCGAGTACACCTTGGCAGCACCTCCTTAAGAGGCACACAATGAGGGTGCTCGAGCCGTTCTCCCATTCTGCGCAAGTGTCTTTGTTTTTTCACCCAAAGGCAACGTCCCCAACGGTATTACTCATTCAACCATGCTAGAAAAAGGTGTGTTAAACGTCTCCAAATTACGCCGCGCCACCCAAGTGGCGTTTGTGGTAATCATCGTGTTTGTGTTGAGCCAAGTGGTGTGGTGGATTGTCTTTCAACACAACTATATTGCCCGCGTGACCGACATGACTTTGAACGCTTGGCAGCGCGATGCGGCGTTTGTGACCAATTTGGCCGCCGAAGACCAGCAAGAAGCACTCGAGCAGTTTCCCTATTTGCGTTTTGAGAACGGCCAAGTGAGCGTTGACCCAGACGCTGCCCAAGCCTTTCGCAACCAACAACAAGGCTACTTGCGCATGTTTGCGTTTGAAGGCCCTTTTTTTGTGTTGGTGGTGCTATCTGGCTTGTTCATCATTCACCGCAACTTGCAAGCCGAACGCGAACTCAAAGCCCGCCAGCAAAATTTTTTAAACGCTATCAGCCACGAGTTTAAGACGCCCTTAAGTAGCCTTAAGTTACTACTAGAAACAGCCCTGTATCGGGCGCTTGATCCCACCTTTGACCCCGAAAAAACCCGCAAGTATCTGACGCGTATGCAAGGTGAACTAGCAAGGCTCGAGACAACCAGTGAACAGGTACTCGCTGCCGCCCGCTTAGAACGGCCTGATATTGCCAAGTCGCTTGCGCCGATGGACTTTGGCAAGACGGTAGCAACCATTGTGAACAGGCTAAAACCAGGATTGGAAGCAAGGGGAGCACAGGTGGTGCTCGAGCCATACAGCCAACCGCTCCCCGTGCCCCTTGACGAAGCCGCGCTGTCGCTAGTCATCAGCAATTTGCTCGACAACGCCGTCAAGTACAGCCCTAGTGAAGTCAAACCCATCACGGTGCGGGTGCGGGCTGAAAAACATCACGCGGTGTTAGAAGTTGATGATGCGGGCATTGGCATCACCGAAAGCGAATGTGGGCGCATTTTTGACAAGTTTTACCGTGTTGGCAACGAGATGACCCGCCAGTCCAAGGGGATTGGTTTGGGGTTGTATCTGGTGCAAACGACGGTAGAAGCCATGAACGGTTGGGTGCGCTGCATGCCGCTCGATAAGGGCAGCCGTTTTGCGGTGATGCTTCCCAAACACATCTCCCAACACGCCACGCTCACAGCCTCACACGGTGATGCACCACAAAATGATGCACCGCAAAGTGATGCACCACAAAGCGATGTCATTCAACACGCTTAGTAGTTTTCGCACGCTAACGTTCAGCATGATGGCATGCTCGAGGGTTTCAAAGCTGTGTAGGGTCATGCTGGCAGTCATTTTCGGGATAATCTGCCGTGTGATTACACAACTGACTACACAGCGCCGCGCCGCGCCGCGCTACCCTAGCAGGTGATGATGACGAAACCGACCTCTTCGCGCCGCGCAACTCACCCTATGCAAACGCCGTTGGTGCTGTTAGTAGAAGACGAAGCCACCCTCGCTGAGGTGATTGCCGATAACTTAGAAGCCGAAGGCTACCGCGTAGAAATCGCCCCAGATGGCAAACAAGGGCTCGAGGCTTGGCAAGCATTAAACCCTAACCTCATTGTCTTGGATGTGATGCTGCCGTACGTGAACGGGTTTGACGTTTGTAAAACCATGCGTGAACGCGGCGACAGCACACCGGTGCTCTTTTTGAGCGCCAAAGGGCAAGCCGATGACCGCGTGACTGGCCTCAGCGTCGGCGGCGATGACTACCTCACCAAACCATTTCATTTACCTGAGTTTTTGCTGCGGGTGGGCAACATGCTCAAACGGCAACAGTGGGGAGACAATCCTTCTCCCGTGGTGGATAAGGTGACCTTTGGTGGCAACGAAATCAACTTTCGCACGTGGGTGGCCACTTTAGCAGACGGACGGCAAGAACTTTTAGGCGAACGCGAGCTGAAAATCTTCAAGTTGCTCGTCGAACGCGCCAATGAAGTGGTCAGCCGCGATGATATCCTAGATGAAGTTTGGGGTGAAGATGCCTTTCCAAGCAGCCGCACCGTCGATAACTTTGTCTTGCGTCTTCGCAAACTGTTTGAACCCAACCCCAGCGAACCCAGCTACATTCACACCATCTGGGGCGTAGGCTATAAATTTATGCCTGCTGGTGACAGCACAGCTAACGAGACAGGTCTCACGAATCATCAGACATCCTAAATTATTTAGACACATGAGTCTACATGACGCTCTACATGACGCTCGAGGAAACCAGCCATGACGCAACCCGCGCCCACCCTTAACAACAGGCTTTTTTTAGACGCCGCTAACGGTCAAGACACCGACCGCGCCCCCGTGTGGATGATGCGCCAAGCCGGACGCTACTTGCCGGAATATCGCGCCATCAAAGAAAAATCTAACTTTTGGGAAATGTGCCGCACCCCCGAACTGACCTGCGAAATCACCTTGCAACCCGTCAACCGTTTGGGCGTCGATGCGGCTATCTTGTTTCAAGACATCATGACGCCACTACCCTCAATGGGTGTAGACATCGAGTTTTCCCCTGGTCCGGTCATTGCTGAACCCATTCGCAGCGAAGCACAGGTGAATCAACTGGTCGTCCCAGATAAAGACGACATTGCCCCTTATGTTGCTGACGCCATTACGTTGATTACCAAAGAAAGCCCGGTGCCGCTCATTGGCTTTGGTGGTGCACCGCTTACGCTGGCGACGTATTTGATTCAAGGCGGTGGCAGCAAGGATTACGCGGAGTTTCGGCAGTTTTTGCGTTATGCACCAGAGGCGGCTCATAGGTTGCTCGAGAAACTCACCGACGTCAGCATTCGCTACTTGACCATGCAAGTCGAAGCAGGCGCGCACGCCATTCAGCTTTTTGACTCGTGGGCGGGGTTGCACAGTGCGGATGTGTACGCAGAATTTGCCAAACCCTACAATCAACGCATCTTTGAGGCACTCAAACAATTCGACATACCGCGTTTGTACATCGCCGTGGACGCGTTTCACCTCTATAGCGAAATCCGCAGCCTCGCGTGCGATGTGGTCAGTATCGACTGGCGCGTGCCCATTAACCACGTGCGTCCGCTGCTCTATGGCAAAGTGATTCAGGGTAACCTCGACCCCGCCGTGCTGCTTGCACCTAAAGACGTGATTAGCCAAGAAGCCAAACGGGTTTTGCGGGAAGGCTTGGGTGGGGCGCATATTTTCAACCTCGGTCACGGCATCATGCGGCAAACCGACCCCAATCACGCCCAGCATTTGATTGATGTAGTCAAAGACTTTGACCGCAAACGCGCCAAAAATGTGCTCGGTTGTTAGTCCGCTACCCTGACAAATATACTGGCAAAAAACATGACAATCAACGTTCAACTCGTCTGCGCTACTGAAGGCACACTGGCGGATTTGTTGCCCTTGGTAGCGGCATATCACGACTTTGAAGACATTGACCACGCTGCCAGTGACATTGACACGGTGAGCGTGTTGCGTCCCCTTGTAGGTGATAGTCCGCACGGGGCGGTGTGGTTTATTGAAAAAGACGGGCAAAACGTTGGTTACATCGCCATTTGCGACAGTTACAGCATCGAGTTTGGGGGTAAGACAGCGATGATTGATGAGTTTTTTATTGTGCCAGCAGCGCGGGGGCAGGGGATTGGCAGAAGGGTGTTGGGGTTGCTCGAGCCACTGCTTATCACCAGAAACATCAACGTGCTTTTCCTAGAAGTCTCCCCTAGCAACACCTCTGCCCAACGTTTGTATCAACAAGCAGGCTTTACGGCTTACGACAAATACCTCGGCATGGCCAAACGTCTGCAGCCCTAAACCTGACGAAAGCAAACTATCAGCAAGCTAGGTTTATTCGTCTTCCTCATCATCGTGACCGCCCCAACCCACACAACCGCCTTCCCCACTCGGGCGCACCATCGGCTGAGCGATGTCTTCAAGGGGTTTATAGCCATAAGGGTCTTGACCTGCCACCATCACAATGTCGCGGTAATCGGCAATGGCCATGTACTCGTTTTCGTTGGGAGGTCGCCACGGTAACAGTGACTGGGCGCTCATGTAGTGATTGACCAGCACGCGGCGGTAGCCAGTTTGGGCGCGATTTGGGAATGAACGGTGCAACAAGTAGCCATTAAAAAAGACGATAGCACCCGCTTTTACCTCTACCGGAATGGCGTCTTCGTCGCGATAAGGAAACCCAGTTGACTCGCTGCTGCAATCAAAACGAGCATCACGTTGGCGCTCGAGCGGCCACAACACCCCAGGCTTGTGCGACCCCGGAATCACCCACAAACAACCGTTTTCAACCGTCGCGTCGTCCATGGCAATCCAGCCACCTGTGAGCGAACGATCCCGCGTAGGAATAAAGTCTTCGTCCTGGTGCCACGCTTGGCCGGGTTTGCCGGTGGCTTTAATAAATAACATCGACTGCATACACTTGACATCTGGCCCAATGATTTCGGTAAGCACGTCAACCATTTTGGGTGTGCTCAGGTATTTGCGCATAACAGCAGAAATTTTGTGCGGGAAGTGAATACACAAGTACTTGCGTAAGGTTTCTTCAACACTTTCATCCGCTGCACTTGGGATGACCCCTTCAATGTCGCCGCGTTCACCCCGACATACAGCCAAGGCTTCATCACGCAATTCGTCGAGTTCCCTTTCAGACAGGGCATCTGGCACCACCAAGTAACCGTTTTCTTCGTAAAAATCACGCAAACTGCCGTTTTTGGTGGTGGCTCCGGTAATGAAGTTGACGCCACCTTTGGCCAGTGCCTCGAGCTGCGGGTCGGGTGCTTGAATCATCATGACCTCCTTGGCAAGTTACTATACAAGATTGCCTACAAGACGGCACAAACCACCATCAATATGCGGCATGCTAGCTACAATTAACCCTATGCGTTTTGATGTCTTTTTCATTGCCCACGCCGCCGTCACGGTGCTGACGGGTGTGTCGTTTTTGTTTGCCCCCGACATTGTGCTTTTGCTTTTTACCGAACAAGCCAGCCCCGAACTTAGCGTCGTCACCAAACTGCTCGGAGCAGCGTTTTTGGGGATTGGCGGGGTCGCGTTCGCTGCCAGTCAAACGACCTACCTTGCCGCCAAACGGGGCATCGCCAGCGCCCTCACCATCGCGAGTGGCGCGGGGTTTGTAGTGTCTTTACAAAGCATCTTGGCAGGTACAAGTACAGCCGTAGCGTGGGGTGCTGTCGCCATTTACCTGACGTTGATGCTTGGTTATGGCATGTTTAGCGTCTGGGCGATGCAGCGTTAGCCCGTTTTGCGTGAGTGGGCAAAGTGCGGGGGCAATACGTCCCACGTGTGCCGTGATAGCGTCAGGGTATGGAATCTGTAACCCCCAAACGCGACCGCGTGTATGCGCTGATGCAGCAAGCACAACAGGATATTACGGCAGCCTTCGAAGCCCTCGACGCCCACGCTACTTTTCGCCCCCACACTTGGCAACGTGAAGAAGGCGGCGGCGGCACAGCGATGGTACTTGAGGACGGTGCTGTCTTTGAAAAAGCAGGCGTCAACGTCTCAGCCGTGTACGGCAAACGCGTCCCGCCAAGTTTAGCGGCGCAGCACCCCAAAAGCGAAGGCAAACCGTTTTTTGCGACGGGCCTCTCAATGGTCATTCACACCAAAAACCCCTATACGCCTGCGTTTCACGCCAACTATCGCTATTTTGAAGTGGGCGAAGCAGGAGGCGACAGTGACATCTGGTGGTTTGGTGGCGGCGCAGACCTGACGCCCAATTACAGTTTTGCCGAAGACGCCCAGTATTTTCACAGCACCCTCAAACTTTTTTGTGACCGCCACGGGGCGCACTACTACCCTGAATTTAAAAAGACCTGCGACAATTACTTTTACCTCAAACATCGCGGGGAAATGCGCGGCGTGGGAGGTATCTTTTTTGATGAACTTTCCCCCGTAGGTACTGGCGACTGGGAGCATGATTTTGCCTTTGTCAAAGACGGCTTAGAAACCATCGTGCCCTGTTACCTCCCCATCGTCGAAAAGCGCAAAGACACCTCTTACGGCGAACGCGAACGTCAGTGGCAACTTTACCGTCGTGGGCGTTATGTGGAATTTAATCTGGTCTATGACCGAGGGACGCTTTTTGGCTTGCAGACGGGTGGCAACATTGAAGCCATTCTGATGTCATTGCCGCCCTTGGTACGTTGGCAGTTTGATTATCAACCAGAAGCGGGAACGCCAGAAGCGGAGACGCTAACGCACTTACAACCTCGAGATTGGGCATAACTACCCTAAGTGACGCGGGAAACAGCCTTAATCACAGGTGTAGGACGAAAGACAGGCATCGGTGTAGCCATCGCACAACGTTTAGCAGCTTCGGGTTATCAGCTTTTACTCAGCCACCACCCAGACGACCCTGACCCGCCTCACATCGTCAGCGAACTGCGTGATAGTGGCGCAAAAGTTGACGCCGTAGGTTGTGATTTACGCGACCCAGATGCCCCCGAAGCCCTCATTGACCATGCTGTTCGTCACCTTGGACACTGCCGCGTGCTCGTTAACAACGCCGCTTACAGCACGTCTTGTACGCTGTCCCAACTCAATGCTGAGGTGTTGGACGCTCATTATGCTGTGAACCTTCGGGCGACGGCGCTGTTGTGCAAACATTTTGCAGCGCAGTATCAGGATGACGGCGGGGGCAGCGGACGCATCATCACCATGACCTCGGGGCAAGGGTTGACGCCAATGCCGGATGAGCTGGCTTACGTTGCCACCAAGGGCGCACTGGACGCGTTGACGCTGAGTTTGAGTCATGCTGTGGCGGAAAAGGGCATTACGGTGAACGCGGTTGATCCTGGGGCAACGGACACGGGTTGGATGACGGCTGAGGTGAAGCAACGGTTGCTCGAGCAATCCCCCTTCTCCCGCCTCGGCACCCCCGAAGATGCTGCCAACTTGGTGCACTTTTTGGCGTCTACAGATTCGGGGTGGATAACGGGGCAGGTGTTGCGCTCGAGGGGTGGCTTGTAAAACGTGATACTCAAAAATAGGTAACTAAAGATACTTTAGATATTTTCATCAAAGTAAATAGGTGTAAAACCAAGTGTTAAGAAATACTTTACGCCCCGAGATGAATCTTTTAGTTTGTATTTCTTAACAAGTTCCGCAATGTCTTGTTGTAAGGCTTTAGCATCTTCAAAGTCGAGCGTAAGTGTATCAGCACTGCCCCAAAATGCCGTTGTGTCAATCTGCAAGAGCTGTTCGAGATGCATGGGGTTAACTTCGTTATCCAATCGGATAGGCACTATTTCAACTTTCTCTTCACTTAATCTTATCCCCCAAGAGGGGGTCATCTCCTCTAAGACCTTGGCGATATTTTTAGTAAAAGTGTCAGGGTTAGCTATTTCGTATAGCAATTCAGAAAAAGTTGTGTATGCAGTTCCAGAGAAGGGTACAAGAAAAGTATCGCTCACAGCACGATAAAAAACGATATTACGCCCTTTGATTGTTTCTTCTCTTGCTTGCTCAATCAAGTTAGCATTCAGCAATTTTTTCACGTAATAGTACATAGTGTTCGTCTTGACACCCAATAGCTTTGCTGCTTCACCTAACGAACACTCTTGACTGAGAAATGGGCGAATAAACTGACGCTGGTAGCGACTCAGTAAAATTTTGCCTGCTTCTAAATCCTCAATGATAGATTCTTGCTTGGTCAATTTTTTGGGTTTCATTTGACCACCTCTCCTTCAATACTCTATATGTGCGTAAAGCATAAATTGCACAATTACCCAAGCAACGTTTTTTGTTTGGAGTTAGGGGGGAAACGGTGGCTAAACTCGTCAAAAGAACTGTGTTGATGACCATGACGATACTAAACTTGACAAGGCCAGCTGGTCTATATCACTGGTACACTTGGAGCTAAACTTTTATGTCCCCATTTCTTGGCTTAGCATCCAAAAGCGATGTTAGGCCATCTTTGCTTGATATGGAGAGCCAATGAAAATCCCCCCTGGCTCTAAAGGCCTACCCATCATAGGAAATCTTGAAGCATTTGAACAAGATCGATTAAGTTTCTTAAGAGATTGCGGGGAGAAATATGGTGATATTGTTCGATACAACAAAAATATTTACATAGTTTATCATCCGAGTTTGCTAGAGAAAATCTTTACCAGAACCAACAAAGAGTTTTCTGTTGGATTTGACGTATTTCAGCATCAGGTTGACAAATCTTATACTGAAGGCTTCATGGCTTATCGAAAAGTTATAACAAGTGGCTTAAAGCACAGTCAAATTCGAAATTTCATCCCAGAAATCTCTAGAATCACAAGTGTTGTAATGAGAGAGTGGGAATACGGGAAACAATTTGATGTTCCAAAGACAATGGAAACGATTACAGGCAACGTGATAGCGAACTACTGTTTTGGAGAGGACAGTGAGGGAATTTCAGAGTTAGCAACAAAATTACTCGATTCCTTAGTAGTAATAATTGGAAACCCTTTTCTTTTTCCTGAGTGGCTTCCTACACCAACCAACATCCGTATAAAGAGAAATACAAGAAAATTGCAAAAGGCTATCCTACAAATTATAGAGAAACGCCGGAATGTGTCATACTTAGGCGATGATCTTCTAGGTACGCTTCTCAAAGCCAAATGGTCTGAAAACCAAGGGACTGACGAGCAACTTTCACGTGCTTTAATAGGCACATTACTTGCAGCGCATAGAGTCCCAGCAAGCGCATTGTCTTGGTTGTTGTTTTTGATAACCAGTCACCCCGAGGTAGAATCTCAAATCCAACAGGAAATGAATGAGATTATTGGAGACAGATTACTACAAGGTAAAGATATTGCTAAGCTAACTTATTTAACAAGTACTGTGAAAGAGGCTTTAAGGCTCTACCCTCCTACTTGGTTATCTACCCTCCTACTTGGTTAAATGACCGTCAAGTTACAGAAGACTGTGAATTGGGTGGTTACCCTCTCAAAAAAGGACAAGAAGTTATATTTAGTGCATTTGTCATTCAAAGAGATTCTCGTTTTTACAAAAGTCCAGATGAATTTAAACCAGAACGTTGGTTAGAAGAATTCGATACTCACCGGCACAAATATTCTTACTTCCCCTTCGGTGGAGGTCCAAGGGTTTGCATCGGTGCAAGCTTATCTATGACTATTATGTTGAGTGTAACATCTATTTTGTTAAAAAAATACAAACTTGAACTCATAGATGGACATCGAGTGAAGCCAAACCCCAAGAACACCCTTCTACCCGATGGCTTAACAATGATTGCCAAACCTGTTCTTCGTGATGACTCTAAGTTGATAGCCACTAAGCTTAATGAAGTAGAAAACCCTTGTCCCTTTCATTGAAAGTCTACTTGCCAACTTTTACTCCTATAAACAAAATAGGTAAGCAGACTAATACTAATGCCCATAAGCCCTGTTAGCACAAAAATGACAGCAATTCCCGAACCTGTCCCTGAACCAACAATCGGCATCCAAAAATCACGCCAAGGCGAATTTCGTCGCATGGCTGTTTCAAAAAAGCGATCGGCAAGTGGGGCAGCGGTGATGAACACTAAAGGTGTTATAGCTTGACTTATAAACTGCCTTGCAGAGAAAACCTTACCTTGCACTGCTACAGGAACTTCCACTTGCCAAATGGCTTGATTTGACCCAAGAAGAAAGGGTAAGAAGAGTGTCACATTGAAAGCACCTACTAACCACACATAAGCAGTTTGACCCACACCTAAAAGAACATAACCAGTACTACTCATTAAAAATAGACCACCTAAAACACCAACGATTTTCCTATCTGGCCCTCCCCAAACAGAAAGTAAAAGCCCTCCAACAACTCCACCAGCACCCATTGAAGACAAAATACCACCTAACAAAATTTCATCATTGCCAGTACGGGCAAGAATCATGGGGGCAATCAGTACCATACCTACAGCACCAACCAAAGCAATACAAGAATTTAAGATTAGTAGAAAAATTAATTTTCTTTTATTAAATATATAAGAAAATCCAAAACCTAATTCCTGCCAAAAACTATGAAGCGCAGAACTATCTGTTTTAGGGGATTCGGGTTTGGGTATGGCAACTAACAAAAGTAAAAAAATGGCCATCACAAAACTAGCAATATCAATCACAAGAACACCTTTTAGGCCAACACTAGACAAAAGTATGCCCGACAATAGTGGTGCAACTACGTTCGCCCCTGACTGAACGAGTGAAAGCATTCCACTGGCTCGAGCATAATCTTTTTCATTAACAAGCAAGCTGATAACAACAGAAAAAGCAGGGAATTGAAAACTATGAAAGATACCTTTCCAAAAGCTCAGGGCATACAAATGCCATATTTCAAGTGTATTTGTCGTCAGAAGAATCAATACTATTATAGAGGCAAGACCCGCTCCCAAATCAGAGAGAATCAGTGTTAGCTTTCGATTCCACCTATCAACGAAAACACCCGCGACAGGACTCAAGAAAATAGAGGGGGCAAGCAGGAAAAAGCTAATCAAAGCCAGTGAAGTTGCTTGAGTCGTCTCCTGCCATGCCCAAATGCTCAAAGCAAGACCAACCATAATTGTGCCCACTTGAGAAATGAGTTGCCCGAACCAAATAAAACTAAAAGCCTGCATTCCTTTTAACGTCAGCATCGTCATATACTTTTAGTTTTGATGAGTCATCAATCAAATGATAGGTCTGTTTTAGACTAGATTTGTTTTAGACTCAATTTGCTTTAGACAACGCGAAGATGTACTCACAGTAATTTGAGCTTCTTGCATGTTGCTCATCACGCATTTGTATATCGGTAATACTCGCTACGCTTCCCGCCAATAGGCCGTGCCACCACGTTCACGAGCCATATACCCATAGTCAATCAAACTGCGCCGCAGCCGCGCCGTGTCTTTATTGTAGCGCATCAACTTCATGTTGACTTCTTTTTCGCTGTAGCGCACACCCACGTCAAAGTCCCGCAGCACATGCCTAACGAGCACTTTGTATTTCTTCTCTTGCGCAGGAAACGCCGTAAAGCGTCCGTCTTCATCGCTGAATGTCGCCAGCACTTTTTTGTCAAACGCATCCAAATCCAGTTCATCAGCAAAACGCGGCAAGGTGTCTTCAGCGAGTAAACTGCGCGACATGTCGTGAATGGCGTCAACGCGCAGTGAGTAGATGCTGTAGTAGCCATCCGCTTTTGCTTCCACCAGCCCCGCCTTACTGAGCCTGCGCAAGTGATGCGAGATGGTCGAGGGCTCGAGGTCAAGTAGGGCGGCGATTTCTTCCACGCTGCGCGGTTCTTGCGCCAATACCCCGACAATTTTTAGACGGTTGGCATCACCCAAAGCCTTAAAAAACGTGAGCAGTTGCTCGGTGTTTGCTGCTTCCATACTACGTCAACTTCTTTCAAATCAATTTGACAAACGAGCATTTAAATTGACGTTTATCAAATTGATTATACGCATATACCGCGATGTGTCAAGCATTAACTGGCTTGTAAGCCGCTTACTACTTGGCGTTTGCGTGCTTGTGGTCAAGTGAAGGTAATGACTCAGAACCTACCGAACACGATGCGTTTACTGTCTCTTACGGCTTATGAAGGCGTAGGGGCGCTCGAGCTCACCCACCAACCCATCCCCAAACCTTCTGGCAATCAACTGCTCGTCAAAATGCACGCCGCCCCCATCAACCCGTCTGATTTGCTGTTCATTGCGGGCAACTACGGGCAACGCAAACCCCTCCCCGTCGCCCCCGGTTTTGAAGGCAGTGGCACCGTCGTCGCCGCAGGCAATCCCCTCTTAACACGGCTCTATGTGGGGCGCAACGTGGCTTGTAGTGGCGTGGCAGAAGGTGACGGCACGTGGGCGGAATACTTGCTCACCAGTCCTTTTGGCTGCGTGCCCCTGCGCAATCTTGACCTAGACCAAGGGGCGATGTTACTCGTTAACCCGCTGACGGTGTACTTGATGTTGCGCCACGCCCGCCGCGATAAACACCGCGCTATCATTCACACTGCCGCTGCGAGCAGTTTGGGCAAGATGATGGTCAAGCTCGCCAAGCGGTACAACCTGCCTTTAATCAACATCGTGCGCCGCGAGGCACAAGTAACCATGCTCAAAGATTTGGGCGCAGAGTATGTCTTAAATAGCAGCGATGCGGATTTTGCGGAACGCTTAAAGCAAACCAGTCACGAGCTTGGGGCGACGTTGGCACTAGATGCAGTAGCTGGGGAGATGACCAGTCAGTTGCTCGAGGCTATGCCCAATGGCTCTACTGTGCGGGTGTATGGGGCGCTTTCTGAACAAGCAGGCACATTGCATCCGCGTCCGTTTGTGTTTGAAAATAAACGGCTCGAGGGATTCTGGCTGGCTGATGTGGCTCGAGAACGCTTCTGGCAAGACATGCTGCCGGCGTTTACCCAACTTCCCAAACTGGTACAAAGCGACCTACACAGCACCATCCAAGCCCGTTTTGACATTGCCGATTTTCAACAGGCTCTCGACACCTATCAACGCGGCATGAGTGACGGCAAGGTGCTACTGACGTTTAACGACGCTAACAACGCTGCTAACGACGCTAATGGTGATGGTTAGTGCAGATGATACCGACGCTGCAAACCTGCACAAATCGTGACACAGACGCACTTTGCAAGCCACATCACAGAGACACTTCAGTGACATTATTTCGTAATCATTCCGATTACACTGGAGGTTATTGGACGCACTTCCAACCGCTCGCGCTTACGGTGACCATACGGTTGACACAGTCATCACGTTACAGACACCTAGCGTGCGGCGTGAGAGCATGAACGCATATTTTTTTGAGAAGAGGTAAGCATGTCACAAGGACCTACTGGCATCGTCATGATGAACCTTGGCGGACCCAAAACATTAGACGACGTTCAGCCTTTTTTGCTAAAACTGTTTGAAGACCGTGAAATTATCCAACTGCCCTTACAAAAGTGGCTTGGACCGTTTATTGCTAAAAGGCGCACCTCGAGCGTGCAACAAAACTACGACGACATCGGTGGCGGTTCGCCTATTCTCGAGTGGACAGAACTGCAAGGTAAAGGCATGTGCGAACGCTTAGACGCCATGTCGCCTGAGACTGCCCCGCACAAGTTTTACGTGGCGTTTCGCTACATTGATCCTTTCAGCGAAGACGCCCTCAAAAAGATGAAAGAAGACGGCGTCAAACGGGCGATTGCTTTTACCCAGTACCCGCAGTTTTCTTGTTCGACCACCGGGTCATCCTTGAACGAATTGTGGCGTGCTGCTAAGCGTCTGGGGATGCAACGCGACTTTGAGTGGAGTGTCATCGACCGCTGGCCAACCCATCCGCGCTTTGTGGAAGCCATGACCAAAACCGTGCGTCAAGGTTTGGAACAATTTGACCCCGCAGACCGCGATGATGTTTTGCTTGTGTTTAGTGCCCACTCGCTACCTATGGGTGTCATTAACCGGGGTGACGCCTACCCGCAAGAAGTCGGTGCAACCGTGCACGAAGTGATGAAATGCTTGAACTTTTCGCACGAATACTTGCTCAGCTACCAGTCTGAAGTGGGTCCTGTGCCGTGGCTCGGGCCAAGTACTGAAAGTGTCATTGAAGAACTAGGCAAGAAAAAGCGCAAAAACGTTTTGATCGTGGGCGTGGCGTTCACCAGTGACCACATTGAAACCCTGCACGAGCTGGACATTGAATACGGCGAACTCGCCCACGAAGCGGGCATCACCAACTACAAACGCGCCCCCGCCTTAAACGGCGAAGAGGTCTTTCAAGACGCCCTAGCAGAAGTTGTCTTTGAGCACATCCAAGCAGGCGAACCCTGCACACGGCAATACGGTCTGCGCTGCCCGGGGTGCATCAACCCCAACTGCCGCAACATCTTGAACCCCATCGCTGACTACAAACGCACGAATGTTAGCCCGTCACCCAAGTCGAAGCAGTATCCGACGATTTAACCAGCACGTTAAAGCTGGTAACACATAACTGAGGGGACACCGCGTCCCCTTTTTACGTTTTTGAGGTACATTGAGACAACCATGACAGAGACACCCCAACACATTGCCCAGCATGTTGCCATCATCGGCGCAGGCGTCGCTGGACTCACCTGTGCGTACAGGCTAACCCAACACCACCCCGACTGGCAGGTGACGGTGCTCGAGCAAGCCCCCTTCGCTGGCGGTAACGTCCGCGCTGTCACCCACGAAGGTTACACGTTTGACCTTGCTGCCAACGGCGTCTTGCCCGCACCAGACACGCTCACCCTTTTTGATGACCTAGGACTTTCTCCCGAACCCGCTGCAGATAGTGCCAAAAGGCGTTTTATCTTCAAAGACGGGGGCTTACACGCCCTGCCCGAATCTCCCCCCGGCCTGTTGCGCTTCCCGCTATTACTACCTTCGGAAAAACTGCGGGCAGCTTTGGAATGGTGGTTGGGTAAAGCTCACGAGGGCGAAGAAAGCGTGCATGGTTTTATGGCGCGGCATTTTGGGACGGGCTTGGCGAATTTGCTAGCAGAACCGTTCGTGTTGGGCGTCAGCGGCGGCGATGCCAAACAGACCAGTATTGACGCCCTTTTTCCCAGAATGCGGCAGTTAGAGCACACCCACGGCAGCCTGCTTAAAGGCGTGATTGCTAGGCAGCGTGCTGCCAAAAAACAAGCGCAGGAAACAGGCAAAGCAGCGCCCAAACGGCGGCTTACGAGCTTGCCAGGGGGTATGGGCACACTCACCAAAACGCTCGCAGAAACGCTCGAGCCCCACATTCGCTGTGACATGAACGTAGCGAGCATCCAGCAGCAAGATGGCGGTTTTCGTTTGCACCTGCAACATGGTGAGATGTTAGACGCCGATCAGGTGGTCATGACGGCGCCAGCCCATGCGGCAGCGTCACTTGTGCAAGACGCATCAGCAGACGCAGCAAGTGCCTTGCGTGAGATTCCCTTTGTGGACATGCGGGTGCTGGCACTGGGTTTTGACCGAGTCGATGTACCGCACACCCTCGATGGGTTTGGCTTTTTGATCCCCGACGGTCAAGGTGTCACAAGCCTTGGGGTACTTTTTACGTCGTCGCTGTTTCGTGAGCGTGCGCCAGAGGGCAAAGTGCTTTTGCGGGTGATTATGGGCGGACACCGTCAGCCGGATGTCTGTGAGCGTCCTTTTGCAGCGGTGCTTGCTACCGTGAGACGAGACTTGGAGCGCACCCTGGGCATCACCGCAGCACCAGACATGGTCTATGACATTCCTTGGCCAAAAAGCATTCCGCAGTACCTGATGGGACACCGAGAGCGGGTGGCTCGAGCAGAACACGCACTACCCGAAGGCATATGGCTTACTGGCAACAGCTATCACGGCATCGGTGTTAACGACACGATTCAACACGCCCAGCAACTCGCTCAGACGCTGACGGCACGCCCTCGAGCTACACTCGTCTAAAGCATTAGTTATGAACGTTTTTTGGCAGACACTCGACACGCTCGCTAGCTTTAGCAGGGCGTACACCGCGACATATACCGCGACATACGCCCAGACACTGCAAACCACCATGCTCTACGGGTTGCGGTTTTTGCTCTATGGTGGCGCGTGGTCAGCGAGTTTGGCGCTCGTCAGCTTGCCGGTGAGTTTACTGCCCCCAGTGCGGCGCATGTTTCCCAAGGGCTATCGGCAGGTGCGGGGGATGTTACTCACCTCGAGCTTTGCCGCTGTGGCCGCCCTCGGTACCCTTTATGGGTTGCACCTCAGCACCGAATGGGTCGATATCACCATTACTAGCGATCCTGTGGGGGCAGATATTTACGTCGCAGGCGAGTGGCACGGTGTCACCCCTTGGGTCGAGCGCGTCCCACAGGGCAGTTTGCGTGACTACGCGGTGGTAGCCGACCCGCTTTTATATCATGGTTTTGCCGATGTGTTGCGGCCTCAGCAAAATACCAATGTGGCCGTGTGGCTCGAGCGCCTCAGCGACGCTGAACAAGACGCGTTGCGCCGCCGACCGCTTTATAAAGGTGATACGTTTGTGCTCGAGGACAACCTCAACATGAGCGAAGACGGTGAGCGCCTCAGCATCGACGGCAGATTAAGCAACCAAAGTGGCGCTGATTTTGCATATATAGTAGTGAGTTTTTTGCTTTTTGACGCTGACAACGCCATTGTTGGCACAGCACATGACATCATCTATGACAGTAACAACGGTGATACCAACGCATTCAGTGCGGCATTAAACGGACAGGACTTTGTGCGTTATCGCCTGTTAAACATTGCCCCCCTCGCTACAGACGACAAAACGCGACGAGCACTCTCCAGAGGTGATACCCATTCCAATTGATTCCTGAAGGAATCAATTCGCGCAGAGCGCGTAGGA
>CAZKAZ010000057.1:0-28439 GCA_964550765.1 uncultured bacterium
GGAACGAAAGAAAGTCCGCAGGACTTTAAGCAGTGTTTAGTTGGAATCCGTATAATCTAGCAGTCTTGATTTAGCAGTCTTAATCTAGCAGTCTTGATTTAGCAGTCTTGATTTAGCAGTCTTGATTTAGCAGTCTTGATTTAGCAGTCTTGGTCTAGCAGTATACGATGGGCAACGCACGAGCAACATCAGGCTATTTTCTCCTTCAAAAGCTAGCCGACAAGACGCTGTTTGCACGCATGTGGCTTGAACATCCCTTTATCCTGCTAAGGTATCTCGCCACGAATGTTTTGGATGATAACCGAGCATGGCTCGAGCTTTGTCAATCGCTAAGAGCGTACCGAATTCGGGCAGGTCATCAGCGACTTCAACATCTGCAAAGACCTCTGCCATGAGCGCCCGCGACGGTCGGTTCATGACGGTATCTGCCGCGGCGATAATGAAGTTTTCTGAGCCTTGGGTGTGGGCGGTGAGCGCCACGTGGCACGACTGCGCTACATCTCGCTCATCCACATAGCCCCAGAGGTTCCACTTACGCGCCGTGGCATCTTGCCAGTACGTAGGAAACATTTGATACGCCTCGGGGTTCAAAATATTGGAAAAGCGTAAACCCACAAAAGGAATCCCACTCCAGCGGGCAAACTGTTCGGCTATCGTTTCACTGGCAACTTTGGAGAGTGCATAGGAAGATTCAGGCACGGGATAGTGTGCTTCGTCTACGGGTGCGTAGCGCGGCGGGTTATCGAAAGGTAACCCCAGCGTTGTCTCGCTAGACGCCCACACGACACGCTTGAGCTTAAGGTCAACCGCAGCTGAAAAAACGTTGTAGTTCGAGGTGATGTTTTCGCTGAAGGTGCGCCCTGGTGCATAGAGGCCAGGCGCGGGAATATTCGCCATATGAACCACTGCGTCTGCCCCCACAAGTACCTCAAAAACCTGCCCTAAGTCGGTCAAATCGGCTTGTACACTCGGCGCACCTAAGTCGGTAGGGGCGACGTTGAGGTCTACGCCCGTCACGAGAAATCCCTGTGCGCTGAGTTCTTTAACGGCGGCGCGACCTGCTTTGCCGCTCGAGCCTGTCACGACAACCTTGTGAATTGTGGTATCTGTCATCATATTCTCATTTCTCATTTGTGGATTCGATTGATGACGGCGTTGACGCCTTCATCGTTGTTAGTAAATTGTGCGTCTAGGGGCGTGTGCCTGCCAATGAATGTCTCGGTTGGTGGCGTTTTTGTTTGGGTGGAGGCGGGCGCGAGGGAGTTGGTTTGCTAGGATGACGCCACACCATTATCAACATCACGCCATCTCGCTACTCCCAGCGCACCTCAGCGACAATACCGAGTTGCTCGAGCAACGCTTCAAGTGCCGCAGGGGCTTCTGGGTGAAACGCCCCGCTACTCTCTAGGGTCACGCTGATGGTGGCGGCGCCACTTGCTTGCAGGTGCGCTACCAAAGCGTCAAGTTGCGCTAAGGCCTCGATGGGAAGTTGTTCAGTGGGAAGTTGTTCAGTGGGAAGTTGTTCAGTGGAAAGTTGTTCAGTGGAAAGTTGTAACGTGACCTGTGTGGGGGTGGTTTCTTGCCATGCGTAATAGTAGCGACGCCCCGCTTGCCCAACGTGACTGGCATCGGTCACATAGACATCTAAGTACATATCTTGCCCGAGGCGGCAAACATCGGGAAACGCAACTGTGTGCACAATGCTGACATTGCCACCATCACGCTGATGACCTAGACCGGCTCGAGCTGCTGAACGCCCATCAGCATACAGCACACTCACGACCCCATTGCGCGTACCTACCCGCCTGACTCGAGTGCGTAAGGCTGTACCGTAGCCGCCCGTGTCTGCTGCGATGACCTGTTGTTGCATGCTCACCTGAACCTGTTCACCACAAGCCACCCGCGCAGGGGGCGTGTCCCATGTGTAGACGGCGTGTAAATTTTGTGGCGCGTGCGCCGTGTCGATGCCGCGTATTGATGTACTGTGCCACTCGGCGCGGTTGGCAGCGACCTGCGTGCGGCGAGTATAAAATTCATCTGCTCGAGAAGGTGTCGTTTCTAAGGCTTCAGCGTCTAGGCGCACCCAAGCACCCTGTTGAGCGCAAGCCAATCCGACCAACAACCACAACATCACCACAACAAATTGTCTCATACTTCACTATACATGCTATGCGCTTTGCTATGCAGGAGTCAATGTCGCTGTGCTGTTCACATTACTGAGCGTTACTAGGCAAGCTGCAAGCGAAATACTAGGGAGTGTGAGTCTTCACGGTGTTCGTACCTATGTTGCTTTTAGCAACCATGCGTTTATGTTGCGCGCAACTGTTCACGGTTGCAATGGTTTTTTGCCTCGTAGAAGATTGAAATAACCATGCTCAGTAGCCGTCAATACATCGCTATCTTTGCATACACCCCTGTAAGCCTGCATAGACTTGACGAATTTCGCATATCGAGGTATATTAAGAGATATACGCGCTTACGAGGCGCGATTTTTTTTGGCTTTCCCCTCCCCAGCCTTGTCCTTTGAAGGTGTCATCAACTGCAAGACGACCCAACAGCGTTGCCCCAATAGAAGGGTAACGCGGCAGTTTTTTGGTGATGTTTTCAGGGAGTTTAGCCAGTTGGATGGCGTAATTAGACAGCGTGTCGTAACCCCTAATTTGCTCAGGCATATTGCATCACCAAACTGATTCGCCAACTCATTGCGTATTGTGTTTAAGGTAACATCATCGACTCGAGTACTCAACACCTTTGTTCGATGTCCACCTTGGTCTAGCAATATAGAGGTAGGTTCTAGTTCGCCGAGCGCCTTATCCTGGAGGACACCATGCGCAATCAGAAAGAAAGTCAGTACCACATTCGCCCGGGAGAAGCCAAAGACATGGCTGACTTGATGCGGCTCATCAATGCGCTAGCTGAATACGAGCGAGCACCCGAGGAAGTGGATAACACCGAAGCTGGCCTGCTAGAAGATTGGCAGCAACACAACAGCTTTGATTTTTTAGTAGCCGAAGCCGAGGGGTGTGTCGTCGGCTTTTCCCTGTACTACCCGCGTTATTCAACGTGGAAAGGCCGCTGTTATTACTTAGAAGACCTCTACGTAGAACCTGCGTTTCGCGCACAAGGTATTGGCTTGGCGTTGATTCAAGCGACTGCCCAAGAAGCCCGTGACGCCGGTGCTATCCGCCTCGATTGGCAGGTGCTGGACTGGAACGATTCGGCTGTGAAGTTTTATGAGCAGTTGGGGGCGGTCGTAGAAAAAGAATGGTGGAACTGCAAATGGCAGCTTGGCGAGTTGTAACACCTCACTTGGAGCAGTGTTTCTTTGAAGGCAGATTTTAGACTCAGCAAGTATCGTGCTAGCTACCTAGTTGAAGCGTGCCGCCGACACAATACGTGCTCGAGCTTTGAACATGGTTAGCAGCTTGCACACTATCCACGACACCTTAGGTCACAGCAACATCGCTACAACCAGCGTCTACTTACACGCTGACGAGAAAGCTGACGTTGGCGGCGGCCCGTCTGCTGGACTTTTTGGGTGGGCGAAAGCGTGACACTACTGAAGCGTGACACTACCAATGACGATGCCGATTGAGAATACTTGATAAGTGCTGTGTCAACAAACGTCTGTCGTGGCAGGTGATACACAGGGCGAACCCCTTGGAGGCGAGGGGTTTTGTGATGTTGCCGCTACCAAGCCACCTCATAGTGCGTTATTTGCCTGTCATTTAGTTAAGCTCAAAGGTAAAAGCGGTAAAAGTGTGGGGCTCGAGCGTGGCAGTAAAACGCTGTCCCTCGGCTTGAACGCTTGTCTCTGTAGTGCCGACGTTATCAGGCGTGTCAAAGGTGTTGGCCGCTTTGATATCGGGTCCGTTAACCGTGTAAGCCTTGCCTGCGCCCTTAAACGCCCCACTTTGCAGCTCGAGGGTGACCTCACTGGCTTCTAAGGAGCGGTTCACAACATACACCGCTACCTGCTTGCCCTGCAAAGTAGCCGATACGTCGAGTGTGCGCAGCCCATCAAAATCCGCTGCAGAAAAAGTGTCTCCGCTCCAGTGCACGTCTAACGCTGTATCGCCGCAGGTCTGCCTAAAGACCTCAAAAGGATAAAAAGTACTCTGCAAAACCAGCCCGTCGGGGCGCGTCATGATGGGGGCAATAACGTTTACAATCTGGGCAATGTTGGCCATCTTCACGCTCTTGGCATGGCGAATAAAAGCGTTAAAGTGCATGGCGACGACCAACGCATCCTCTAAGTTATAGACCTCTTCTAGCTTGCCTTCATTGTGGACGCGGTACCAGACGTTCCACTCATCTACAGCAATCGGGATGTCCTCTGTCAACTTAAGCTGTGAACTCATCGCCCGAATTGCGCCTTCGGTGGCGCTCAAGTAGTTCTCTAACCGCTCCGAAATCGCCATGTAACTCGCAAAGTCATCATTAGCAAAGCCGCGCACTGTGTTGTTACCGACGTACCAGTGGATGGCGATGTAGTCAAGTAAGGGCGGGGCGACTTTCTTAAAGTGCTGCAAGTGCTCCATGACCAGTTGAATGCGCTCAACCCAGTTGTCTTCCCAGAGCGACACGGCTGCGGCGAAGAGTTTGATGCTTGGGTCGGTCCACTTCATCACCTTGGCGTATTCGGCGTAAGCGCGGGCGTACTCCTCAGGTGTCTTCATGCCTATTTGCCACGGACCATCGACTTCATTGCCAATGCTCCAATACTTGATGTTGTGTGGTGCTTCGTGGCCGTGAGCTTTGCGCAGTTTGACCAGATGCGTGTCTTTGGTGCCGTTACAGTACTCGAGCCAGTCGCGAGCATCTCGCATATCACCATCGCCGCAGTTCACCGCCATGTAGGGCTCACTGTTGATTTTTCGGCAGAAGTCCACGAATTCATTCGTACCAAAAGTATTGGGTTCTAGGTCGTGCCACGCCAACTCCATGCGGGCTTTGCGCGCTTCTTGAGGACCGACCGCGTCACGCCAGCGGTAGCCAGAGACAAAGTTACCGCCCGGGTAGCGCATCACAGGCATGCCGAGGCGCTTGAGGGCTGCTAAGACATCTTGACGCAAGCCGTCCTCACCTGCATGGGGGGAATCGGGTTCGTAAATACCGCCGTAGATACAGCGTCCTAGATGCTCGGCGAAGCCGCCAAAGATGTTGGGGTTGATGGGGGCGAGGGTGCGTTCGGGGTCGATTTTAATGTAGTTCATGCGTTCTCCCAAGTTGGACTGCTGCTTGTTGACGTGTTTGCAGGGCGGTGTAGATGTTATTTTGTAAGTTCTTGTGTACTAAGTAGGGTTATGTGTCTGAGAGACAGACGTTCATGTTTATCCACACACAGGCGAGACCTTCCTCGAGCCATGTCGCCTTTTTGCGGTCTTTTTGCGGTCTTTTTGTGGCGATGTACCTGTACCTTATGTTGCTCGGCTAGTGCAACACGAAAACGGGCGAGGTGAGGCGCAAGGTGTGAATGGTAAGGCGAACGCGTGTTTATCCTTTAAGTCCGGCTGTTGCCATGATGCCCTCGGTGACGCGACGCTGAAAGATGAGGTAGACCACTGCTACAGGCAAGCCTGCTAACACCGCAACAGCCATCGTTCTGGCGTACTGCACGCCGAACTGATCAGTGACTTGGGTGATGCCGACAGGAATGGTCATCATTGGTTCAGAGGTCGTCACGATAAAAGGCCATAAAAAGTTATTCCACGCGCCGATAAACGTGATAATCGAGAGCGCCCAAGTAATGCCCCAGTTAATGGGTAAATAGATGCCGAAAAGGGTGCGCCATTCGCTTGCCCCATCTATCATGGCGGAGTCGCGCAGTTCCCTTGGTACCGCGTCGAAAAACTGCTTGTAGATAATGATATTGATGGGTAACATAAGCTGTGGCAAGATAATACCCTGATAGGTATTGATTGAGTCAAGGTCGTTCATAAGGATAAAAAGAGGCACGATGAGCGCTTGGGCAGGGATCATAAACCCGGCTAGAAAGAGCCAGTAGAGAAAGGTTTTACCGGGGAACTCGAGCTGAGAGATGGCGTAAGCACAGATCATGCACAGCACGATGACTAAAAAGGTAATGACCAACGCAGTCAAAACGCTGTTCCAGTACCAGCGCAGGATGAGACTTTGCCGCAACACGCTGATGTAAGCATCAAAAGTAAGCGGGTTAGGAAAGAAATCAGGTGGATTAGTCAGCACGTCGTTTTCGCGCTTGAGCGAGGTCACCACCGCCCAGTAGAGCGGAAACACCCAGATAGCGGCCATTACGAGGGTAAAAAAAGTGCCAATAAGTCCAGGAACATTAGGTCTTCGACCTTTGCGAACGTTTGGCGTGCTGCTTTCGTGCGACGTAGACCGGATAGGGGCAGAGGCTTGGCTCATGTGGACCTTCCTGAACGCAGAATGCGAACTTGAAAAATAGCAGCGATGAGAATGAGCACAAAAAGTGCCACAGCAATGGTTGAGGAGTAGCCACCGTCAAAACGGGTGAACGCTTGGCGGTACATGTAGAGCAAGACGACAATGGTTGAGTTAAAAGGGCCGCCGCCTGTGAGCAAAAAGACTTGGTCGAAAATCTTGAGTTGCAAGATGAGCTGAAGCGTAAGCACAAGCGTCGTAATCGGCCAAAGCAGTGGCCAAGTGATGTACAAAAACTTTTGCAAGTTGTTTGCGCCGTCTAAGTCAGCGGCGTCGTAGTAGTCTTTGCCGATGCTTTGTAGCCCCGCAATGAAGAGCAGCATGTTAAAACCGACCGTCCACCAAATAGTCACAAAGGCAATCATCGGCATAGCCCAATTTGGATTTGCAAAAACAGCGATATTTTCATTGAAAAATCTCTGAAACGCGATTTGTGCGACCCCGAATTGGCTGTCGAAGATCCACTGGAAGATGAGTGTCACCACACTGACGGGTAAAATATAAGGCAAAAAGAAAGCCGCCAAGACCATGCTACGTAGCCGTTTGAGCCGCACCACCATAAGTGCAAACACAAGACCTAAAGCGGTATTGGGGATAACGGTAAGCAGAACAAAATAGAGCGTGTTTCTGACCGAGCGCCAAAAGAGGGCGTCTTCCCAGATATCACGGTAGTTTTCAAGTCCGATAAAAGCCGGCTCGCCCCCGATAAGTTGCGCGTCGTACAGGCTTAGCTGCAGAATGCGCCACGTGGGATAGATAAAAAAGAGAAGGTAGAGAAGCGTAAAAGGCGCGACGAGTAAGAAAGCGTTACGCCACATGTTCCATTTGCGCTTTTTTCGACCTGAGATCATCTGCATTCCTAACTGTGGATAGCTATGTTTGCGCCCGCCTTACAATAGCTAGGGCGGGCGCACCATAGTTAGCGCATTTGTGCGTTGAGTTCTTCGACGAATCCTTGAACCGCTTGATTAGGCGGCAACTGCCCGTTGACGGACGGCGCAAGGAAGTTGGCTGATGCTGCGTACATCGGTCCAGCCACACCAGCGAGCGGTGAGTTCGGATCGTAAGCCGCGTTGTTGATCAGCTCAGCATAGGTCGCATTGGGTTCTAGGCTCTGATAGGCTTCGCTTTCAACTACCGGCAAATACGCGGGTACATGGCCTGCGCCTGCCCACTGGAGACTGTTTTCGTTCATCCAAGCAATGACTTCTAACACAGCCGCGAGCTTGTCATCGCTGATGTCGCCTGCAGGAATCGCAAAAGTGTGTGAGTCGGCCCACGTCGCAGGTTGGTCAAAGAGCGCCGGTACGACCATCGCGCCCCAGTCGAAGAAATCACCCTCTGCAGCCAGATCGGTAAAAGTCGGTACTTCCCATACGCCGTTGTAGTGAAAAGCGGTATCGCCACTGGCGAAAAGGGCAACCGACGCTTCATATTCAACGTTGGGGCGGGCGTAGTCCTGCTCGACCCAATTGGCCATCATCTCGACGGTTTGTACCGCTGCTTCACCCGCTGCAATCTCTTCGCCGTCTAAAACGGAGCCGCCTTGCTGATTGAGGTAGGTCATAAAGATGCGCCACACGGTCGCCGATTGATTATCGGTTTGGAACGAAAGCGGTAAATAGCCAGCCTCGCTCACCGTCTGGAGTGCCGCGTTAAAGCCTTCTAAGCTGTCGATACCTTGCGGGGTGCCATCTTCGGCCAGAAGCCCGACCTCGCGCAAGATGTCGCGGTTGTAGTAGAGGATAAGCGCGTGAATGTCTAAGGGGATACCGTAAAGCTGATTGTCGAATGTTGCTGATTCCAGCAGGCTGCTCGGAAAGGTATCAAGTGAGATACCTGCGCTCGAGAGTTCCTCTTCGCTAAAAGGACGCAAAACGCCCTGCTCAACGGCTAAGGGGTAACGCGACAGGTGATAGGTCATGATATCGGGGCCTTGACCAACCGCAGCAGCGGTTTGTACCCGGGTGTAATAGGTTTCGCCCCACTCTAAGGTGGTCGGCGTAATCTGGATATCAGGGTGAGCTTCGTTGAACTCGTCAATCATCGCCCGCATGCGCACGCCGTCGCCGCCACCGAGAAAGTCCCACCAGATGACTTCAGTTTGGGCGAGTGCAACGCTTAAAAGCGAAAATAAAACTAAACCGCATAACTTTTTGTACATTATTTACTCCTAAATTGTCGATACGAACATTGTGGCTACGAGAGTTGGTCGTCATTGGGCACCTTAAAGCGTCTACATGTCAGCTCCTTCCGCGCGTTGCCTCGTAAAGGGCTTCTAAAGGCACTTTTGGGCGGCGATCCGAGTAGAGGAGGCCGTTTTGCTCTTGAAACGTGTCGGCAAACTGGGTGTAGCAAAAGCCTGCTAGACCCGAGCCAGAAACTGCGCTAATCATCTTGGCGTACAGCTCGAGCAGCGCCTCGGCGTCCTCAACTTGTTGATAGCCCCACCCTTCAGCTGCAGACGCGTAGCGCACCCCGCCAAATTCGGAGAGAATTTTAGGTTCGTCGTTTGTGGCGGTATCTGCTAAGAGAATGGGGCGACCGTGCTCGAGCTGTCTTGTTAACGTTTGCTCGCTCGCCTCAGGTGTGGCGTAACGTTCGCGTAACGTGTCAGGGCGCGGCGTGTAATCGTGGATGGTAAGAAGGTCAGTGACGACATGTTCCCAACCGTCGTTACCAATCACGGGGCGATTGGGGTCGAGGGCTTTGGTGAGGTGATAAAGCCCCGCTACCAAGTTGCGCTGTGCTTGCGAATGCGGCAAGTCGGGAACGCCCCACGATTCGTTGAAGCAGACCCACGCGACAATGCAAGGATGGTTGTAGTCACGATCGATGACGTCTAACCACTCACGCGTTAAACGTTGACTCGCAGTGGCGCTGAACCGGTAAGCACTCGGCAGTTCTTCCCATACCAGCAGCCCTAAAGTGTCCGCCCAGTAGAGGTAGCGCGGGTCCTCAATCTTTTGATGCTTGCGCACTCCGTTAAAGCCCATCGCTTTGGCGAGTTCAACATCCTTTTTGAATGCGCCACTGTCTGGGGCAGCGAGCAGACTTTCGTCCCAATAGCCTTGGTCGAGGACGAGCCGTAAGAAATAAGGGCGTCCATTGAGATAAAACGCGCCCCCGCGGGCTTCGACGGTGCGTAGGGCGGTGTAGCTTGTGACCTCGTCGAGTTTCGTATCACCTTGGTACAGCTGAAGCACTACATTGATGAGGTTGGGATGCTCGGGACTCCACAGCAAAGCGCGGCGGGCATCATCGATACCTGGGTCACTTAAGTGGATAAAACGCTTGGCTTCTTTGAAAAGCACCAAGCTGTCCTCAGCAAGCACTTTGTCACCATGCTTAAAGGTTGCTTTCAGGGTGAGGTTTTCTTGAGGTTGTGCCACGTGAACGTCTACCAAAAAGCCAAACTGGGCAAGCTCAGGTGTAAAGTGCACCTTTTCAAGATGCGTGTCAGACACGGGCTCGAGCCAGACACTCTGCCATATCCCCGTCGTGCGCGGATACCAGATAACGTGAGGTTCTGCTAACCAATCTTGCTTGCCGCGCGGCATCTGCATGTCTTGTGGATCGTCTTCGGCGCGTACGGTGAGGGTTTCTTCTACGCCCGTTAAAACATCGGTGATATCAGCAGAAAAAGGCGTATGACCACCTTCATGGGTAGCGACAAGCCGACCATTGACCCAAATTTCGGCGCGGTAGTCTACTGCGCCAAAGTGAAGGTGAATGCGCTTGCCCTGCCAAGCGTCGGGGACGCTAAAGGTGCGCTGATACCAGATAACCGGGTGAAACGCTTGATTACCTAAACCTGACAGTGACGACTCAGGTGGATAAGGCACACGGATATCACCCTGCCACGCAATATGCTGAACCTCTTTGGTCTCCTCAAAGGCGTAAACCCAAGGGCCATCGAGGCTATACCAAGCTTCACGCACCCATTGAGGTCGTGGATAATCGGACACCCGTATCACCTTTTCTTATATTTCGACAGCAGCGCCAAGTCTGACACCGCTCGAAAACGCTTTTACTTGTTGATTGCTTTACAAATTACTACGGGTAAGTAGGTTGTGTCAACCTATCCGATCAATTGGTGAAGGCTTTATAGCGAAGACGAGATGAACGAGTATCTAGCACAGCAACCCCGACCAATTTATGATTTATCGTCGTAAGCGACTCATTGTTGGTGTTTTTGTGTC
Source organism: uncultured bacterium (assembly GCA_964550765.1). Taxonomy (GTDB): domain Bacteria; phylum Deinococcota; class Deinococci; order Deinococcales; family Trueperaceae; genus JBCCBI01. The sequence continues at coordinate 10,629 of CAZKAZ010000057.1, forward strand.
GTTTTTAAAGAAAAAAAGCAGCTTTTTGGGGTAGATTATAACGATAGCGCCAAGCTATGTTTTCTCCAAAAGAGTGATTTTCCTCGGTAGCATGCCCCGGATATTCGAGGAACGACTGTAGGTTTTGCTAAGCCTTTTTGGTTTTTTATCCTAGATTTTGTTAAACTTATTGGGTGAACGACACTAGCCACGTTACGCTCCATCAGCTCGGAGAGCGTCATCAAGATAGAACCATCGAACTTGACCTCGCCGCCGAGCATAGTCACACGCTAGAAACGCTCAAAGCACTCGCGTCTGAACCGAGGCTCAAAATCCTCGAGCACCTTGCCCACCATTTTTGCAACCTTACGGAACTTGCAGCGGCGTTGGAGATGAACCTCGCTACGGTCACGATGCATGTCAACATCCTGGAAAAAGCGGGACTCATTACCTGCGAACATCGCCCGGGGGAGCGCGGCACCCAGCGAGTCTGCGGTTGTTTGTTTGACTGGATTAATTTACATATGCAGCGGCGACGCGATGTAGATGTAGGTAAGACGCTCGAGTTTCCGATTCGCATCGGCTCATATACCGACTTTCAGGTGACGCCTACCTGCGGACTCGTCAGTGAGCATGGACTTATCGGCCTGCTCGATGACCCCGCCTCTTTTTACGAAAGCGAGCGCGCAAACGCAGAACTTCTCTGGTTTGGCAGCGGTTACGTTGAGTACCGTTGCCCGAACCGCTTACCTCCCGGCAGTGAGGTAGAAAGCCTCAGCGTGAGCGTAGAACTCTGCTCAGAAGCGCCAATGCACCGACTAGATTGGCCTTCGGACATTACGCTGTGGATTAATGGCGTGGAACTCGGCTACTGGACGAGCCCCGCCGACTTTGGTGGTATGAGAGGCAAACTCACCCCTTCTTGGCAGTGGGCATCGGACACGCAGTACGGGCTTCTCAAGGTGTGGCAAGTGACCGCTGAGGGCAGCCAAATTGACGGCATGAAGGTTTCTGAAGTTACTTTAGCGGATCTCAAGTTGCACGATTCGCCTTTTGTCGAGGTGCGCATCGGCGTCAAACCCGACGCACAAAACGTCGGTGGTGTCAATCTTTTTGGTGCAAAGTTCGGTAACTATCCACAAGATATTTTGCTGCGCATACGCTACCACTAAGCTCAAACAGCACGTCAGTGACCTTTAGCTTCCCATGCAACGGGTGTCATACAAGTGGCGCATATTGCTAGGCCAAGGTGGTTGCTAGGCCAAGGTGGACATTGAATAACGATGTCTTGTGCTCGAGTCGATGATGTTGCCTTGAACACCATACGCAATTAGTTAGTGAATCAGTTTGGTGATGCAATATGGACTCCAAAATACTGCAAAGAGTCTTACAGACTTTCTACCGTTCTCGCCTGCATCTGTAGCGTTTGCTACGCGCTCTGTACGAATTGCTTCTGCGAATCACGTGGCATGAGTACGACTCACTTACGCGTGTTGTGCTTGTGAAGATGAGCGTAGGTGCGCTGATATGTGTATCCTCAATAAAAAATGGTAGCATTGGGTATTTCTTTTGCTATACCCCTTGTTTATGAACGTCGTGCAGGCTACGCTCGAGTAAATATGTTTACCGCAAAAAATCGCTCTGGGGCGGTGAACATGAAGTTTATGCATGCCGCACGCACTACGTTTCATCTCGCGACCACTTGGCATGGCTCGAGCAAACCAATCGAGCATCTAGCACGACCCTGCGAGGTGAGCTTTGTCCGAACAACACTATCTTAAAGACGCGTTTTTTGCACGCATCAAAAACGATAACACCATGCTTGAATTCGTGCAGACCCTGGCACCTGCCGGGATGTGGTTTTGGGACTTAGAACATCCTGAACATGTCTGGATAGCCCCCAGCTTGTGGAAGACCCTTGGCTATGACCCTGCTGAGATGCTCCATCATGCTAGAGCGTTACAAAACATTGCCAATCCCGATGACACCCAAGTAGCAGCTGAAAACATTCAAGCGCACCTTGCTGATCCTAGTCATCCTTATAACCAAGTGATACGTTACTACCACCAAGACGGTTCGACCGTGTGGCTTCGCTGCCGGGGTATGGCTGTCCGCGACGGTAATGGCAAACCTGTTTATATGCTGGGTGTACATACTGACGTAACTGCTCGCAAAAACGCCGAAGAACGCCAACGCAAAAACACCGAAGCCTACCTCAACATCCTCGATAACCACAAAGCCTACATTATCCGCACCGACGCCGAGGGCAACTACACCTATGCCAATGACCTTTTTTTAGCACGCTTCAATCTCGAGCGCCACACCATCTTGGGTACGTCATCAATGGACAGTATCTACGTCGAAGACCATCCTCAAGCGCTTGCTGCTGCCCAAGCTTGTTTGGATAATCCTCACCAACCTGTCAACGTCGCCTTGCGTAAACTCATGCCCGATAGTCGTTTCAAAACCACCGATTGGGAGTTTACAGGACTCACCGACGACGCGGGCAACACCAGCGAGATTCTTTGTATTGGTGTCGATGTCACCGAGCAACTTGCCGCCAAAGCAGACTTAATGCGCACCGTCACCCTGCTTGAAGAGGCGGGGCGCATCGCCAACATAGGCGCTTGGGAACTTAACGTGGTTAACGATACGTTCATACTTACTGACCAAACGTATGCCATTGCTGAGTTACCGATAGGTATACCTATTGACAAATTTGAAGGGATTGGTTTTTACCACCCTGATGACCAACCCCTCATCAACAGGGCTGTTGAACGCGCTATCACGCAGCATGAACCTTTTGACGTAGAAGGCCGCTTTGTTACTGCTAAGGGTAAGGGCAAGCGCCTTTGGGTGCGAGTCTCAGGGCAGCCGGTAGTTGAAAATGGGCAAGTTGTACGCTTGATTGGTATGTTTCAAGACATTACCGAACAAAAAGAAGCCGAACTTGCTTTGCGCAAAAGTGAAGCCAAGTTCCGTTCTTTAGTTGAAAACGCCAACGACGTGATTGTGATGTTGAACCCCCAAGGCGAGTATTTGTACATCTCGCCTAAAGGCAAAGAAATGACCGGCGTCAGTACCGACGGGTTTATTGGTCAGTCATTTGAGGTAGCTGTACACCCCGAAGACATCGACAAAGTGCACCAGGCACTCGTTATGATTGTCCGCAGTAAACAAGCCTACGAGGGGATTGTGTATCGGGCGCTGCACGGCGATGGCAACTGGCATTGGTATTCCTCAAATGGTGCGCCCTTGTTCGATGACGCAGGTAACGTCAGCGCGATTATGACGATTATCCGCGACATCACCAGTGACAAACACGCTGAGCAAGCGATGCAAGCCACCCTTAAGCGCCTCGAGCAAAGCGTCTCCCAAAACGCCGTGCTCTTAAAAGAAATCCACCATAGGGTCAAAAACAACCTAGCCGTCATCTCGGCGTTGCTTTCACTGCGAGCGCGTGACCTCAACGACCCTGTTGCCAAAAGCGCGTTGCAAGAAAGCTGCGACCGCATCAAAGTGATGGCCGAAGTCCACGAACTGATGTACCAACACGACAGCCACGAGCGTATTGCTTTTGGAGGATATTTATCAGGACTCATAGACCGTATGCAGCACGCGTTTGGCTACGGTCAGCAGCAGATAACCTTCGCCGTAGAGGTCACCCAATGCGATATCGGTTTAGACCAAGCCGTACCCTTGGGACTCATCATCAACGAATTGCTTACCAATGCCGTCAAGCACGCGTTTGCCAACGACCACCCCGACCCGCGTGTTACTGTCACGGCTACTACTGATAACGGCTTAACCATCACTGTGACTGACAACGGCGTGGGCGTAGACGACACAACCACCCTCGAGACCAGCAACTCGCTGGGTATGACGGTGATTAACTCACTGACTGAGCAGCTCGAGGGCAACGTAACGTTCGTCAATCACCCAAGTAGTGATGTGGGTTTGCAGGTGACCCTACATGTGCCGCTAGCGTAACGACGTTCTACTGCTCGCTGCGCGGCACATTCACAACTACCCGCAACCCTGACCTATCCTCGCGGTTGGTGAATGCTACCGTGCCCTCAAGTTGCGCCGTCAGTGACTGCACGATGGTCATACCCAGTGAATCTGAATTCAAAGGGTCAATATCAGCGGGCATGCCCACGCCGTTGTCTTCCACAATCATGGTGATGCTGTCATGGTCATCGGCAAGGCGAACGTTGACCCGCGCATCCCCTTGTGGCCAAGCAAAGGCATATTTCACCGCGTTGGTCAGTAACTCGTTTACAATCAACGCTAACGGCACGGCTTGGTTGACAGGCAGTTCAAGGTTGTCACTGTTAACCTCGAAAGTGATGTCAGACGCAGCAAAAGCCCGCTGAATGCGCTCAATCAAGGTCTGCAAATACGCTCCAAACACTACCGAGTCACCACTGTCCCCTTGGTACATCATGTTGTGAATGCTTGCTATGGCAATCACCCGGTCGCGGCTAGTAGTTAAAGCATCTTTCGCCTGCACGTCACGAATCTGCCGCGCTTGGATGCTGAGTAGTGACGCCACAATCTGCAAGTTGTTTTTCACCCGGTGGTGAATTTCTTTCATGAGCATGGTTTTGTCTTTAAGAGCCTGCTCGAGTTGGTCAAGCGAACGTTGCAGTAACAGTTGATTCTCACGCACGTGGGTGATGTCCCTGACAACGCCTAATGCACCCGTCACGCTGCCTGCTTCATCTACAATCGGCGCACCGCGTGTCGCGTGCCAATGCCATTCACCATCAGCATGTTCCACGCGGTAAAAAAGACTTTCCGTAAAATGGTCACCGGAAAATACCTTGGCAGTGCGCTTGATAACGGACGTCACATCAGCCGGATGAACGAGCGCCACCCCCGCTATCCCCAAAAAGTTATCAATCGAATGACCCGTAACCGTTTCCCAACTTGGTGAGAGGTAGGTGAAGTTGCCGTCGAGGTCAACAGTGAAAATGACGTCACTGACGTTTTCAACCAACGCCCGAAACATGCTTTCGCTTTGCTGCAGCGCGTCCTCGGCTAACTTGCGGTCAGTGAGGTCAACGCCAACGCTTTGATACTCGCTAATATGCCCATCATCATCAAAAAACACCCTGTCAGTCCAACGCTGAAAACGCTGTTCACCGTCAGGGCGGGTTATCCAATGCTCAAAGACACATTGTGGGTTGTGCTTACTCAACGAGGTCAAGTGGTCTCGAGCTTGGGCGTGTTGTGACGGATGTAATAAAGCAAACACTGATGCACCGATGACCTCGTCAACACGTTTGCCAAAGTGGGCAGCATAAGCCGTGTTTGCAAAGGTAATCCGCAAGTCAGGACTCAAGCACGCCACCATACTCGGTATGTTGTCAACAATTTGCTGAGTACGCTGTTCACTACGCACCAAAGCATCCTCAGCCTGCTTGCGCTCGGTGACATCATGCATAAGCCCGACAATGACCATTTCTCCATCTTGTCCGCCTTGCGCCAGATGTGCTGCCATATCAAGTTCAACGTAACGAACGTCGCCATATGCGGTAATACAACGCGCCACATAACTGGCCTGCTCGCGTATGCCAGCCAAAAGGTCACTGATGACTTCTTGAATAACAGGGCAATCAGCAAAGGATAAAAAATCATCGGCTGACGTGCCAAGGGTGTCTGCTACGGAAAACCCCGTTAGCTGTTGCCAGTTTGGACTAAGGTGTTGCCACACGCGTCTTTCGTCGATAACGAAAGCAACTTTACCCAATGAATTGAGAAAGGGGTCAATGTAGCTAGTGAGTAAATGCATGGGCGTGCTCCTGACAGAATACTTAAGGTAAAGCGTATCGGTTCACACTAACAACACTATAAGCCTCGAGACACCTAAAGTAGTCTAAACCCCGCAACCTTACAGAATTCTTACAAATCGCCTGCCGTGAGGGTACATCATCTCGTCAGGTGATTATTTGTTGGCTTTCGCGTGAGTGAGCATGTAACTCAATAATGCACCCCAGATGTAACGGTCTACGGTGAGGTTGTCTAAGCCAAAACTGCAAGGGTGGCTGCTCGAGCCACGTCACCCCTCTCTCACGCATCACCGTAGCCAATACCTTATTATTTAAGGTGTAACGTTGCCACCTTGACGTGGGAGGTGACCTGTGAGTGTGGCAGCTACATTGAATGACAGTTGAACAGTAATCGTTGTGTTGTTTGATTGCTTCACTGCGAGGCTATTAGCAGTAATCGAACGGCTGTGCATGGGGTATCTTCGCGGGTGACGGTGCAATATCGATGAGTTTTTCAATCGTAAGGCGTCTTACGCAAGACGGACACAGGTGAAGGTGTGGCGTTAGCATACGAGTCTACATATCATTCCCTGGAGGTGCTATGCATAAACTTGTCGTAAGTCTTTGTACGGTGCTGTTGTTGTCGCTGGGTTCTGCTCAGACCCTAACGACGGCAATCTCATCCAATCCGCCAACCCTTGACCCACAACTCACGTTCAATGGGTTTTCGTTTTCGGTGACCAATCAGATCTACGAGACCTTGGTAGACATGTCTGCTGACGGTGAAATTGTGCCACGCTTGGCGACGTCTTGGTCGTATCCTGAACCGACCACGCTACAACTCACTTTGCGCGAGGGCGTCACGTTTCACGACGGCACACCGTTTGATGCTGACGCGGTAAAAGCATCCTTAGAGCGTCTCCTTGACCCTGACACGGGCGCACCCGGACGTTTTGTGGTATCGGCCATTAGCGAAGTTAATGTCATCGACCCCTTAACCGTTGATATTGTCACCGAAGAACCCTTCGCGCCGTTGCTCGCGCACTTAGCTCATCCAGTGGCGTCTGTTGTGCCAGTAGGTCAAGCCGACAGCTTAGGACGTAACCCGGTGGGCACCGGACCTTATCGGTTTATGGACTGGGTCGATGGTTCGGAAGTGAGCTTGCAAGCTAATGCTGACTATTGGGGTGGCGAGTTAGCGATTGAAGATGTGGTGTACCGCATCATTCCTGAAGTGAGTACCCAAATTGTCGAGTTGCGAGCAGGTGGTCTGGATATCATTTACAATATTCCGCCAGATAACTTCGTGTCCTTACAAGATGAGGGTGACCTCGTTACTGAGAGTTTTTTGGGGTGGGGTAGTGCACACCTTGGCTTCAATACAGCCAATCCTAAACTGGCAGACGTGCGCGTGCGGCAAGCCATTGCCCATGCTATTGACAAAGACCTCATCATTGAAGCCTTTTTGCAGGGGTTAGCCGAACCGGCAGTAGTACCAATTCCGCCGACGGTGCGTTTTGCAGCAGCGTTGGCTGAACCCTATCCTTACAATCCTGAAGGCGCTAGGGCGCTACTTGCTGAAGCTGGGGCAGCGGATTTGTCGTTGCGGTTAGACATCTTTCAAAACCCCGACCTTGAAGCTGTCGCCCAAGTGCTGCAAGCCATGCTGGCCGATGTGGGTATTAACTTGGACATTCGGGTGCAAGAGTACGCTGCTTATGTTGAAGCCGTGCAAAGTGATGACGCCGAACTGTACGGTACGACCTGGGGCACAGTGACGCTAGACGCTGATTACACCTTGTACGCGTTTTTCCACGCTTCCGAGATTCCGCAAAACAATTTATCGCGCTATGACAATGCCACGGTCAGTGACCTTTTGGACGAAGCCCGTTCTACGCCAGAAGCAGAGGTACGCCAAGATGCTTACACGGCGGTGCAAGCTCAGGTGCTCGAGGACATGCCCATGGTGACGCTTTACTATCCGCTGTCGACCTATGCCAAGCAGCAGAGGTTACAAGGTGAAGTCTTAAACTTTTCTTGGATTAACCTCGACCTGCGTGAGGCTGAGTTAGTCGAGTAGCCCGTGTTGACGTATGTGCTCGAGCGCATCATCGGTCTTGTTCCAGTGCTACTTGGGGTGTCGCTGTTGGTATTTACGCTGACGTGGCTTGCCCCGGGTGACCCAGTAGTGGCTTTGGTGGGTGAATCCGCTCAAGGCATTAGCCGCGAGGCGCTCGAGGACTTACGCCGCAGCTACGGTTTAGACCGCCCTTTGCCAGTGCAATACTGGGACTATCTTAGTGGTGCTTTGCAAGGTGACTTGGGGCGTTCGGTGCGCAGCGGGCTACCTGTTGCCCAAGAAATCGCCATGCGTTTTCCGGCTACCTTGCGTTTGACGCTTGCAGGTATGGCAGTAGCGGTCACCTTGGGCATCAGTTTGGGGTTACTGGCGGCTGTCTACCGGCGCACGCTAGTTGACTATGTTGCCATCGTGCTAGCACTCATTGGCGTGTCAGTACCCGTGTTTTGGTCGGGGCTTATCTTGATGATTATTTTTGCGCTCGAGCTAGGTTGGTTGCCCGCGTCGGGCAGTGGCAGTTGGCGGCATCTGGTGATGCCTGCGTTTGCCATTGGTTTTGCTTCGTCAGCGTTTATTGCCCGCATTACCCGCAGCAGCATGATTGAAACCTTACGCCATGACTATGTGCGCACAGCCCGTGCCAAAGGTGTCGTGTCTTGGCGGGTGAACGTTCGGCACGCGTTTCGTAACGCCTTACTGCCTGTGGTGACTGTCGTGGGCTTGCAGTTCGGTAGTTTGCTAGGGGGCGCGGTACTCACCGAAACGGTGTTTGCTTACCCTGGCGTCGGTCGCATGCTCGTCGATGCTATTCGAGCGCGTGACTTACCGCTTATTCAGGGAACAGTCTTATTTGTATCGGTGGTGTTTGTGCTTATTAACCTCGCCGTTGACGTGTCCTATGCGGCTTTGAACCCCAAGATTCGCTATGAATAACATTAAATACCTCGAGCACTTCTGGCAACACCCAGTAAGTCGGCGCTTTCGCCGCAACTACGCAGCGATAGTAGGGCTCATCATCGTGTTGGTGTTAGTGGGAACAGCCGTATTTGCACCCCAACTCACCAACATCCCGCCAGCAGCACAAAACCTGCGTGAACGGTTGCAACCACCGTCGCTCGAGCACCCTTTTGGCACCGATGAATTTGGGCGTTCGATTCTCAGTCGGGTCATTTACGGTACCCGCATTTCGCTACTAACTGGCTTAGCACCCGTTGTTTTGTCGCTTGTGCTCGGTACGTTTATCGGACTAGTGGCGGGTTTTTTTGGCGGCAGGCTAGATAGCGTCCTCATGCGACTTATGGACGTGCTGCTAGCGTTTCCATCATTACTGTTAGCCCTTGCTGTGGTGGGCGCATTAGGGCCAGGACTTACCAATGCCATTTTGGCTATTGCCATTGTCAACATTCCCCAATACGCCCGCCTCGTGCGCAGTGTGGTGTTGGGTACTCGAGAAGAAGACTTTGTGCAAGCCGCCCGTTCGCTAGGTGCTGCTTCTCCCCGGATTATCCTGCGCCACGTCTTTCCTTCGACCATTGGACCACTCACCGTTCAAGCCACCCTCGGAATTGGGTTTGCCATTCTCGCCATGTCAGGACTGTCGTTTCTGGGTTTGGGCGTGCAACCTCCTACGGCAGACTGGGGAGAAATGCTCGCTCGGGGCAGGCGGTTTTTACCTGATGCCACGTGGTTACTGATTTTTCCAGGGGCAGCCATTTCCCTTACTGTGCTCGGGTTCAACTTGTTAGGTGACGGCCTCAGAGACGCGTTAGATCCACATGAGTAATCTGGATTTCAACGGAACACTTCAATTCATGCAGGCTTGTTTCGTTGCTTTTAACGCTAAAACCTTAGCCTGCGTCGGCGATAGCTTCCGTTACAGGGAATGTGTCTATGCATGGGTCATCACCAAACCACCTAACTAACCCACCTAACTAACCCACCTAACTAACCCACTTACGCCTTCAGCGTGGGCAGAGGCACGTATTGCCAACACCCAGGGCGTGGTGTCAGTATGGCTCATGGCAGACGGTGATGCCATCGACATAGAGGTGCGCATCTCGCTGATGTCAGAAAGCCGCAATCAGATGGTTATCGACGGTAATATCGTCCAAGATACGTACTACGACTCGAGCATCACCTTGGGACAGAGCACACGCAACATCCCCGTAACCAACAGCGTAACCAACAGCGGTAGATTCCAATTGCTCGATGACGGGCAACCATGTCTCGAGCGTGACCTTACGGAGTCTACGGACCGTGGGATACATGGGAGAACTACTGTGTGCTGCAGTTGGTTGCAATGTCTATGTGTGCTTTCGTCACTGGCTCAACGAAAACCACCCAAGGAGCGCGCGCCTGCGGGCGCGTTTTTTTTGTTTCATGACACGTGGTGGCCATAGTTGGTCACTGTTTGAAGCGTATGTGTTGGCTGACTGTGATGCTTGACTGTTACGCTATGTCGTTTTATGATACGAGACGAAATCGTAATGCAATACGCTTGTGCCTTAAAAACGTTTTACCTTAAAAAACGTCGTGTCTTAAAAACGTCGTGTCTTAAAAACGTCGTGTCTTAAATACCTTTGTACCTTAGGGGTTTAATCCTGAGTGAGTTTTTGTGTGTCGTCCATGATGCGACCGTAGGTGCGTTACCTCGAGCTATTGAGAAAGCGTTGTGATAGATATTCAATGACTACTAAACCACTAGATAAACCATTAGATAAACCAGTCAACAATCAATATGTCATTACTTCTGCTTACCGTACTTTGCAAGTATTACTCTCGTTTGCTGTGCCGCCGCATCGCTATTCGCTCGCAGACATTGTGGAGCGCATGGGACTAGAAAAAAATCAAGCGTATCGCTCTCTTAAGACACTCGAGGCTGCCGGTTTTGTACAGATGCTCGAGGATGAGCGTTTTGCCCTGACGAGTTTGTTGCATAACCTGAGCAGTGCAGGCGCAGTGAGCGCCCAACCTGACCTTGCTGTGCTCGCTCGCCCTTACATTGATGCGCTGGTGCAAGAAAGCGGTGAATCGGTCAACGTCTTTGTGCGTATGGGCAGTGTTGCTGTCTGTATTGATAGGCGTGATAGTCCGCAGCAGGTGCGTTTGGCGTCGGTGTTGGGTTTGTCTGTGCCCCTGCATGCGGGCGCGGTTCCCAAAGCCATGTTGGCGCATTTGCCTGCGCCTGAACAGCAGGCAGTATTGGACAGCTTGCCTACTTTGCCGCGCTACACCGACAAAACGGTGCTGGACGCTGACGCCCTCAAACGTGAACTGGCGCGCATCAAACAACAGGGTTACTCGGTCAGTGATGAAGATTATGACGCTTCAGCTCGAGGCGTTGGTGCTGCTATCTTCGATGCTTCAGGGCGTGTTGTGGGTGGTATCAGCGTGGGCGGTCCGTCTTTTCGGGTAGATGACGCTACCTTGCAACGCTTTGCTCAACTCATTACCCGAGTTGCTCGAGACCTTTCGGGGCAGCTCGGTTACACCGCCATCAATATGATGTGAGCGGTGCGGTATTGAGATGTTAAGAAGAAGAAAGTAGAAAGGAAGTGGGGAGTTTTATGAAAAAAATCGTGTTAGTACTCATATTGATTTTGGGGGTGGTGAGCGCCCAAGAACCCGCCTATGATTCCACGGCGGTGCTCACCTTTGCCACCAATGCCGATCCAACGTTTAACCCTTGGGCACCGGGGGCGGTGATTGAATCTAACCTCATCAACACCATCCTCTTTGAACAGCTCACCCGCTATAGCCCCGATGACTTGAGTCCTGTGCCCGGCTTAGCAACAGCGTGGGAAGCTGCTGACGATGCCCTGTCTTGGACAGTCAGTTTGCGTGAAGGGGTGGTGTGGTCAGACGGTGAACCGTTCGACGCAGAAGATGTGGCGTTTACATTTAACGATGTGGTGCTCGTTGACGAACTCGGGGCGCAAAGTGCCACCCAGTTCTCACCAGTGAACAGTGTAGAAATCATTGACCCTTACACGGTGCGTTTTGTGCTTGACAGTCCTTTTTCGGCGTTGCCGTATTACTTGGCAGCTTTTTCAGGAATGCTCCCCGAGCATATCTTGGGTGATGCTGAAAACCCGCTCACGGTGGCGTCGTTCAACAAACAAACCCCAGTCACAACAGGGCCTTACCAAGTAGCTGAGTTTGTGTCAGGGTCTTATGTACGCTTAGAACCCAACGAATTGTACTGGGGCGAAACGCCCAAACTGGCGGCTATTGTGTTTCGTATTATCCCTGACGCCAACGCGCAAGTAGCGCAGATGCTGGCAGGCGAGCTGGATTTGGTGACGCGCCTCAGCCCGACAGTGGTCACTAACTTGGAGCGCAACCCCAACATCAACGTCATCCGTCAGAGCCAAAACCTCTATTACTGGATTGTGCTCAACCAAGATGACCCGCGTTTTCAAGATAACCGCGTGCGCCAAGCGCTTTTGCACGCCCTTGACCGTGACGCCATGATTCAAGCGGTGCTCGAGGGCTACGGTACGGTGGCAACCGGTCCCATCGCCCCGCTTTTGGGCGCCCTTTACAACGGCGACGTGCCACAATATCCCTATGACCCAGAACGCGCTGTTGCCTTACTAGCCGAAGCAGGTTGGACACTAGCCGCAGATGGCATCATGCAAAAAGACGGCGAGCGGCTCTCGTTTGATATGCCCACCGGACAATTTGGTTACTTGGTACCTGCTACCCTGCTCGCTCAGCAATACTGGGCAGATATCGGCGTCGAAGCCAACGTTGAAGTGATTGAGTGGAACGCCTACATTCAGCAAGTGGTCGTCAACCGCGAATACGAAGCCACGCTAGCGTGGTGGAGTCAACCACCTACCCCCGACGTCAGCCCGTACTATTCGTCTGAAGCCGCTGTAACAGGCAACAACATTCCCAACTACCGCAGTGACACCCTCGATGACATCATGACTGCCGGCAGGCGAGCGATTAGTGAAGCCGAACAAATCGCCATTTATGCTGAGATGCAAGCCTATTTGGCTGAAGAACTGCCCTATATGTACTTGTGGTATCCCGACATTCTTTCTGCGGTGAGTAACCGTATTCAGGGGATGCCGGAAATCAACAACGCTACTGCGTTTCAGTTTGCTGCCCAGTGGTACGTTGCCCCATAAACATGCTAGGAGGCACGCTGGTGTCTCCTTTTTTTTGATGTTGATGGCTTTGTTGATGGCATGTTTTAGCTGGTTTTTGGCTCGAGGAGCACCATGACTGCGTTTATCACCCGTCGCCTCATGCAAGGTTTGCTGGTTATTGGGTTGATATCACTGCTGACGTTTTTTCTCATTAACCTCGCCCCAGGCGGTCCATCGTCACTCATCGATTTCAACACCACCGAACAACAACGCCAAGCGCGGTTGCGTCAATATGGTCTTGATAAACCAGTCGTTCAGCGCTATGTAGCTTGGTTGCAGGGGGCTGTGCAAGGCGACTTGGGCACGTCTATCAACAGTGGTTTAGAGGTGTCTTCGCTGTTGCGGCAGCGTCTTGCTAGAACGCTTGTTTTGGGTATCAGCGCGCTACTCATCGCATCGTTTTTGGGGGTGGGTTTAGGCATGATTGCCGCGCTGAATAGCAATCGCTTGGTTGATCATGTGGTGTCGATTATTTCTACACTAGGCATGTCCATTCCCAATTTTTGGTTGGGGATTTTGTTGATTATCATTTTTTCGGTGACGCTCGGTAGTTTGCCCGCAACCGCCATGCCTTCATCGCAACAAGCGCCCTTACTGGTGTGGGTGCGGCATTTGGTGCTACCGGTGTCGGTGCTGGCGTTTAGTTTGTTGCCGAACGTGGTGCGCATTACTAGGGCGTCTTTTTTGGATGTGCTCTCGAGCGACTACATCCGCACTGCCCGCGCTAAGGGTCTTATCAACCGCCGCGTGCTCCTCAAACATGCCATGAAAAACGCTTTAGTACCGGTGATTGCCATTTTGGGGCTCATCACAGCGGTGCTCTTTTCAGGCTCAGTGGTCATCGAAAACGTCTTTGGTTACGCCGGACTCGGCAGGCTCGCCGTAGATGCCGCTAGGGGGCGCGATTATCCGGTGATTATGGGAGTAACCTTGCTAGCTGGCAGTTTGGTGGTGGTCGTCAACCTTGTTACTGACATTCTTTATGCCCTCATTGACCCGAGGATTCGCCATGACTAGTTCAGTATTGTCCACACAAAAACCTACCCAGCGACCGCAACGCCGCTTCTGGCTCAAGGTGCGCCGTCAACCGCTAGGACTTATGGCGCTGGCTGTTTTGTTGTTACTGGTATTAACTGTGTTGCTAGCACCGGAGGTATATCCGCACACACCCTCGAGGGCTAGCCCCTTAAACACTTACGCCGCCCCAAGTCGCGAACACTGGCTTGGTACGGACGAACTTGGGCGGGATGTGTTTGCACGTTTGCTGGCAGGTGGGCGCGTGTCACTGGCTGTGGGCTTGCTGTCGATGTTAGTTGGGTTGTCGATTGGTACGTTGGTGGGCAGTGTCGCTGGGTATTTTGGGGGTTGGCTCGAGTCCGTACTTATGCGCCTAGTGGACGTATTTATGGCGATTCCTAACTTCTTTTTGATTTTGGTCATCGTCACTTCATTCGGCAATCACCCTGCAGTCATTATCGTGACAGTTGGCATCGGTTTTTGGGCGCAGATGGCTCGAGTTGTCTACGCTGAAGCCCGCAAAGTCAAAGTCAACGATTTCGTCGAAGCCAGTCACGCCCTAGGTGGCGGTCATGGGCGCATTTTACGCAAGCACATCCTGCCGCAAGTGCTGCCGCAAGCCACCGTACTTGCCACGCTTGGCGTTGGTTGGGCCATTCTCACCGAAGCGGGACTGTCGTACTTAGGCTTAGGCATTCAGCCGCCACTAGCATCGTGGGGCAACATGCTACAAAACGCCCAAGGCAATATTTGGTTGGCGCCGCTGTTAGCAGTCTACCCGGGTGTTGCCATCGCCCTTACCGTGTTGGCGTTTAACTTGTTGGGCAACAGCTTGCGCGATGTACTTGACCCACGCACATAACTTAGTGATGAACTGCTGCGTCATCATGCGGCAAAGCAGGTGTTGCATTGACGCTCATCCCTAGCTATTTGAGATACATCTTTTTTAGTGTTGTCTTTAGTAGTGGTTGTCTTTAGTAGTGGTTGTCTTGAGTGTCGTAATGCCATAGGGGCAGCGCACAAAGGACAATACACATCACCTTGAGGAGTGACATCATGCAAAAAAAACGTTACAACGGCTATAAGTCGTTTCAGTATCTAGAACCAGGCACCGATTACAAAGCTTTTGACCTTGACGTGGAACTGAACCGCGTGCCAAGTACACAAGTTGAGGTAAGCGCTGAGCAAGAAGCTCGAGTGAATACCCTGTTTCAAAACAACCTCGTCATCTCGCTTCATGACCACTGTTTTGTTGCCCCCAAAAACCTAGCCGAATTTTTAGAATTTCGCCGTTGGGGTCGTGATTTTACCGGTTACGAAGGCTTGAGTGTCAGCGGGCTTGATTGCGTGTTCGATAACCTCATGAACGGCACCGCCATGATTACCTCGCGGGGTGGCTGGAAATGGGATGACATCATTTTTGATATTGGCATGCGCCTATCCGACATTGCCCATCAGGACTTTGTCGTGCACGCAACGACCACCGAAGACATCAAAAACGCCAAAAAGAACGGGCAACTAGCGTTTGTGTTGTCGCTCGAGGGGGCTGCCATGATTGAAAACGAACTCGACCGCATCGACGTGCTCTACGGGCTAGGGGTGCGTTGTTTGGGGATTGCCTACAGTGAAGGTAATGCCCTCGGTTGTGGTTTGCGCGAACCGCGTGATGGTGGTTTAACCGTGTTTGGTCGCAAAGCTGTGGCGCGCATGAATAAGTTGGGTATGGCGATTGACATTTCGCACTCTGGCGACCAGACGTCTATGGACACCATCGAAGTCAGTGACAAACCGATTTTTATTACTCACGCAGGCGCACGCGCTCTGTGGGATACACGCCGCCTCAAACCGGACGACATCATCAAAGCCTGTGCTGATAAAGGCGGCGTGATTGGCATCGAAGCCGCGCCGCACACCACCATTACCGACGATTACCCGCGCCACAACATCG
The DNA here is from genome assembly GCA_964550765.1 of uncultured bacterium. Taxonomy (GTDB): domain Bacteria; phylum Deinococcota; class Deinococci; order Deinococcales; family Trueperaceae; genus JBCCBI01. The sequence goes on from CAZKAZ010000057.1 coordinate 26,586, forward strand.
ATTCGTTTATGGCACACTTTGAATACTGTGTTGACTTGGTAGGCATTGACCACGTGACGTTTGGTCCCGATGTGCTCTTTGGTGACCATGTGGGGTTACACAAAGCCTTGAGTGAAGCCCTGAGTTTGAGCGCATCTAAAGGTGGCAAGGATTTTCCGAGGGTTGACTGGGTCGATGGGCTCGAGAACCCCGCTGAAGCCTTCCCCAACATCGTGCGTTGGCTGGTGACCCATGGTTATAGCGATGAAGACATCGCCAAGGTCATCGGTGGCAACACCATGCGGGTGCTCGAAGAGGTGTGGTGCTGCTAATTGTGATATTTTGTAGTTTTGATTGACGTTTCACATAATTACTAGTTAATTGCTTGTTGAAACCACACGCAAATATGTCACATGCAAATACAATGCGTTAATTGCTTGAAAGCCAGTGTGTGACTGCATGCGGCTCGTCAGTTCCTATGCCAAAACACACCTACAAAACACACGTCGTTGGACGATGTTGGGGTTGGACAATATTGGGGTTGGACAATGTTGGGGTTGGATGATGCTGGGTGATTAAGATTCAGGGCAGCGTATCAACATCGTCGTTTTCAAACACGCTTGCCCTGTTTGTACACTAAATACTTACTATTAGTATTGCTAGACCAAGGTGGACATTGAATAACGGTGTCTTGTACTCGAGTCGATGATGTTGCCTTGAACACCATACGCAATGAGTTAGTGAATCAGTTTGGTGATGCAGTATTTCCATGATTGACGTCTACACAGTTGGGCGCGCTTTACATCGATGCGACTTTGGTAAACATCAGCAACTGTAAAAACAACACGTGGAATTATATTAAGGAGAAAACATGTTCGTCAACGTCAATGGCGCTGAGCTGTGGGTAGACCTGCAAGGCGAAGGCAACCAGCCCACCATTATCGCGCATCACGGTGCTCCTGGGATGGGTTCACACGCGACGCCCAAACAAGCGTTTGCACCGCTAGCTGATGATTATCAAATTATCACTTTTGATGCTCGAGGTTCAGGTCGGTCTGCTGGTGTGCCGCCGTATACGCACGCCCAATGGGTCGCCGATGTTGATGCCCTGCGTGAACACTTTGCTTTAGACACCTTCATCATGACGGGCGGGTCATATGGGGGGTATATTGCGCTCGAATACACCCTAGCCCATCCTGAGCGTGTAACTCACCTAATGTTGCGTGATACGGCAGCCTCGAGCCACTATGAAGACCAAGCCAAACAAAACGCGTTAGCTAGGGCTGACGATTTCCCTAATATCAACCGCGCTGACTTAGACCGACTTTTTGCAGGTGCAATGCGTGACGATCAAGACTTTCATGACTGTTTTGCGATGATTGCGCCACTTTATGACGCCAACTATGACCCAGACAAAACAGCAAAACGGCTAGCAAGCATTCGCTTTCGTGCCAGTACGCACAATGCGGCGTTTGCAGAAAACAAGCGTCACTATGATGTGAGCCAGCGGCTTGCTGATATTGCTGTACCTACCTTGGTGATTGTGGGTAAGCATGATTGGATTACCCCCGTAGCCGCTGCTGAAGAACTGGCTCGAGGTATTCCGCAAGCTGAACTTGTTGTATTTGAAAACTCAGGTCATTCGCCGCAGCTTGAAGAGAACGAACGTTTTGTCAAAGTTGTGCGTAATTTTTTGTATAACACACAGATATAAAGTAAAAATTATGCCGCTAACTTAGCTTTTCTGATGTATGTCAGAGAGGGTTTGACGTCCCAGTCTCTACTATGCCTGCCGATAAGCACTAACCAAACACTGAGTAATACGGATTCCAACTAAACACTTCAAAAACCCCTACGGGCTTTATTCCGTTCCTG
>CAZKAZ010000058.1:0-24171 GCA_964550765.1 uncultured bacterium
AATGATGGGGTACTCAGTCCGGCGGCGTTTCGGGAACATTTCGTGCTCGAGCCAGCCACCGCTTTTCTCAACCACGGTTCGTTTGGTGCTACGCCTACGCCCATTTTTGACATCTACCAAGCCTGGCAGCGTTACCTCGAGCAACAACCGGTGCGCTTTTTCCGCGATGAACTGACTGGTTATCTCCAACAAGCTCGCACCAGCTTGGCAAGCTACCTGTCGTGTGATCCCATGGATGTGGTGTTCGTCCCCAATGCCACCGTTGGCGTGAATGCTGCTGTACATGCTCTGCCCCTCAAAGCGGGCGACGAGGTGCTAAGTAGCGACCAAGAATACGGCGCGTGCGATAACGCCTGGCAACACTGGGCAGATAAACGCGGTTTTAGCTATGTCAAAGCGTCGTTACCTTTGCCGTTTGAGAGCGAAGACGCGGTGCTCGAGCAATTCTGGTCGCATGTCACCCAACAGACGCGGGTCATCTTTTTGAGTCACCTCACCTCAGCGACGGCGCAGACCTTACCGATTGCTAAGATTTGTGCGAGGGCACGCAAACACAATATCCTCACCATCATTGATGGGGCGCACGCACCGGGGCATATTGCGCTCGAGCTAGAAGACTTAGGTGCAGACATCTACACAGGCAACTGCCACAAGTGGCTCATGAGCCCTAAGGGCGCAGGGTTTTTGTACGTCCGCCGTGACAAGCAAGACCTGATTGACCCACCCATTGTGGGGTGGCGGCGTTTGGGCAGAACCAGCCTTGGGTCGCGTTTTCAAGATGACTTTGAATTTTTCGGCACCAACGACTACTCCGCCTATTTGAGCGTTCCCGCTGCGATTCGCTTTCAAGCCGAACACGCGTGGGGCAACGTGCAAACCCGCTGTCATCAACTTCTTGCTAGTCTTATTGAACAGTGGCAAGACGAAAGTCAAATGACACCTGCGTATACTTCAACGGCTATGTTTCGGCAGATGGCAATTGTGGAAGTACCCTTTGTGGACGACCTAGCGGCGTTTCAAGTGGATTTTTTGCACAAATACGGCGTGGAAGTACCTTTTACGGAGCACCTTGCCAAGACGTTTGTGCGGGTGTCGGTGCAAGCGTATAACGACCAAGCGGATATAGGGCGACTATTGACTGCGTTACAACATACTTTGATTGAGTCAGTTTGGACGTTTATTTTCTTTAAGAACGCTTTTAAGCTGTTGACCAATAAACGCCATATCATTGATTCGGTCAGGTGCTTGTAAATAAATATTCTCAAGAACCGAAAGATAAGCCTCTCCTAGTGTTTTGGTGATGGCTACTGCGGTACTCGCAGAAATAACCATACCAAAAGCTGTACCTGCTCCTGGAATCATCTTGAGGATACTTGCCAACACCAAGCGTGCTGTTAAAGCCGTACTTGTTACGCCAAGGGTTGAACTAAGCAGAGCAGATAAAGTACTTAGTGAAACTTCAAGATTAAATACAGTATTAATAGCTGCTATCATGCCCACTTGAATTGGTGCCAGAATAGCAGCACTCGTTGCGGGAATAGGACTCAGTCCTGCTGCTGAAGCAGCGGTTGCTGCTCCATTAATGATTTCTCGAGCGTGCTTCTTTTTAAGCTCGAGGCTGGCTTTTTGGGCTGCGGTGAGTGCCCTTCGGACACCCTCGGGGATTAACTCGGAGGTTGCCAGTACCAAATCTTCCAAACCCATAGGTGGTTCAATGTGACCACTATCTAATTTATCAGCAATGGCACGCACGCGCATGACGTTGCGGGCACTAGGCAATAACTCTTGTACTTTACTGCGAAAACCACCGTCTTGGCGGGCTTTGGTGATGACGACAAGCACAGGCATGTGTAACGCGAGCATGTGAAAAAGTTGAATTTCAGCGTCTTCAACACGTCTGCTGTCTTCTTGAATACAGAGCCATGCAACGTGAATATGACGATTGGTATCTTCAGTTTGCTGGCGCAAGGCAATAAAGTCACTTAGCTCTTTTAATGTTTCGTCAAAGGCTGCCATTTCCAAGCCTCGAGTGTCAAAAATACTCAGGGGCGAACCTTCTTTAGTAATCTCTCGAGTACTTTTGGTAACAGGCTTACCTTGTCCAACGGTTGCCAGATTACCGTCAAAGATGGCGTTAATCAGGGTACTTTTTCCAACACCAGAACGTCCAGCAATCAGCACATTGAAATGCCCTGTTGCTTGTTTGGAGTCTCTAACAGCATTATTGATAAGGTTTACGAAATTTACGTTGCCATCACCTGTATTACCGTTGAGTATTGTGTTGACGAAGTCCATGATTGTCCTCCTTGCGGGGTTCTAGCAAAATAATCCTAGCGCAAAAAGTTAAGTTTCACAAGGGACATGTTGAACGAAGAAGTTTTACTTGTATTTTTGGTGAAAATTTAAACAAAAATCTTAGCCTGAGAATGTCTGAAACCTCGAGAATGCTTCATCCCACGCGCCCACATCACCCCTCGGTTCATACACCACCTGCCGCGCTGACGCCGCAATCACCTGCCTGCCTTCTGCTAATGAATGGATGTGGCCTGTGGCGATGGCTTGCAACATGATGTTACCGAGGGCGGTGGCTTCCACCGGGCCTGCTACTACCGGAAGTTGACAGGCATCAGCCGTGAGTTGGCACAGTAAGGTGTTTTGCGACCCGCCGCCGACGATGCGGATGGTGTCGAAGGTGCGACCAGAGACGTTTTCCAGCTCCCTTAAAACCTGTTTGTACTCGAGCGCCAAACTCTCCAAACAACACCGCGTCAGTGCGCCGACACTTTCAGGCACGACTTGCCCACTTTGCTTACAAGCTTCGCGCAGTGCTAAAGGCATATCGGGCGGGTTCAAAAAGGTTTCTGCCCCCAAGCGCACCAGTGACGCAAACGGGGTGGCGTGGGCGGCTTGGGTGAGCAAATCCTGCCACGAATAGGTTTTTCCTGCTTGCTGCCAGTGGCGTTGACATTCTTGCAGTACCCACATACCTGCTAAGTTTTTAAGCAGTCGGATGGTGCCAAAAACCCCGCCTTCGTTGGTCATATTGGCGTGTCGTGCTGCCTCGCTCAAGACGGGTTCAGCGGTTTCGATGCCCATCAAACTCCACGTGCCACTGCTGATGTAGACACTGCTTTCGTCCAAATGGGGAATGGCGGCCACAGCAGCGGCGGTGTCGTGACCTGCGCTAGCGATAATGGGGCAAGCGTTGAGGTTAATGTCACTGGCGAGGCGTGGTTGCAAGTGACCGATGATGGAAGCACTGTCAGTCACGTCAGGTAAAAGGTGGGTGGGTAAGTGGAGCTTTTCAAGTAGTGGTAACGCCCAACTGCGGCTGCGAGCGTCGAGCATTTGGGTGGTGGATGCGTCGGTGTATTCTAGTGACATTGCTCCTGAGAGCCAATAGTGAAACAAATCCGGCATCATCAGTAAGTGCTGGGCGTGCCCTAACACCGCTTCTTCCCGCAGTACCATGCCATGCAGTTGATAGAGGGTATTAATTTGCATAAACTGAATACCCGTGTGACCGTAAATCTCTTCTCTGGAGACGGTGGCAAAGGTGCGTTCTAACATGCCGTCGTTGCGGTTGTCGCGGTAATGGTGCGGATTGGCGAGTAACTTACCGTTTTGGTCGAGCAGGGCATAATCTACCCCCCACGTATCCACGCTGATGCCGGCAACCTCACCGGAATAGGCTTGCAAACCCTTGCCAATATCTGCCCACAGCCGCAAAACATCCCAATGGACGCTGGCCGTATCACTCTCGTATAGCGTGACGGGTTCGTTGTTGAAACGGTGTACTTCATGGCTGGTGATGGTGTCACCGTCAAAATTCCCAGCGATGACCCGTCCGCTAGAAGCCCCCAAGTCTATGGCCAAAAACGTGAGCTTAGCCATGTTTTGCTCCCGATGTGAGTTGCTTGCGGCGATAATCTTCGTCGGTGCGCCCGTCAATGCGTTGCACGTCTTTGTTACTTAAATAGCGCGGTTTGCCAATCGACAATGTACCGAGGAGCGTCTTCGCCCACTTATCCGCCATGAGCATGATGTTGAGGACTTCTTTGGCGTTTTGTCCCAAGGCTACCGGCCCGTGATTCTCGAGCAGCAGCAACTTCGGCGGCTGTCCGTGTGTTCGTTGATAATCTGCTAGCGTTTGCTGCACCGCTTTGGCAAGCGCAAACCCGGGGTCAACATAGGGAATCACGGCTGGCACTTGCCCACACACCACGATGGCATCAGGAAAGATGTGCTGCAAAAAAGGCGTCGCGCCGTGTTCGGAGCACAAAATGCTGTTAACAGAGACCGTGTGCGTGTGTCCGACCCAGTTCGCACCAGCGTTTAAGCACAGGGCGTGCAAAAAGGTTTCTACCGAGGGTTTTTTGTGGTTGGCGAGCAGGACATCTGTGAGGGCGGTTTCGATGGCGTCGTCATCGAGGGGATGCTCGAGCAACCCCAACACGTTTGGTAGCGACACGAGGCTAATATCTTCTGCTCGCAGAGTAGCCAGCGACGTCCCTGACGCTTTTACCCAAAACGCATCTGCACCGGCTTTGCTGCTGACGTTCCCCTCACCCAAGATGGCCAGTTGACGCGGTTCGTGTCCGAGTTCGTGGGCGAGCCAGAGGAGAGTGTCTACCGTTTCCTTGTCGTGTGTATCGGTGTCATGTGTGCCAGTGTCGGGGGCATGGGTCATGTTTTGTGCTCCTAAGACTGCATTAAAATACATTGAAATAGTGTGACATAGCACTGACGTTTGAAATATCAAAATAAAATAGCTGAGGCAGCCGAAGCCGCCTCGAGAGGTAGTTTGTCGAATCTTAAAAGTCGAAGTCGTTGATGTTGTCTGCTGTGAAGATGAAAGGTGCACCCAACAAAACTTCACTGCCGTTTACGACTTGCAGTTCACCCAAACGACCCGCCATCACGCTGCTGTCGCCGGGTTCAAGTTCGCCGTCAACCACTGCCCGCAGTACATACGTTGCCGCGTAGCCCAAGTCCACCGGGTTCCACAGCACCACTGATTCCACGCAGCCGTCGTTCACATAGGGCTTCATGGCGTTGGGCGTTGCCAAACCAACCACGGCCACTTCGCCGCACAAACCCGCTTGCGTGACGGCATCTGCCGAAGAAGGCGTAGCGACACTGGTCATGCCGAGGATGCCGTCTAGGTCGTCACCGTATTTGTTGATGAGGGTGTTGGCTTGGTTGAAAGACAGCACCGCGTCTTCTTGGGCTTCGAGGGTTTCGAGCCATTCCATCTCGGGGTAGCACTGGTTAGCATACGCCCACATTTCGGCAATCCAGCGGGCTTGGTTGGGGGTCGTAAAGGTGCTCGTGACGATACCAAAGCTGGCGTCTTCGCCTTTTTCGGCGGCTAAGCTATCGATCATGGCTTTGCCGATGCCGTTAAATTCGGCCTGATTAACAAACCACGTGCGAGCATCCGGTTGTGAGTTGGCGTCGTAACCGACCACGTGAATGCCTTGCTCGAGCGCCCTTCTCAGTACGGGCGAAATGGCCACTGGGTCATTGGCGGCAAACAAAATGCCATTAATATCACCACTAGCGATGTAGTTTTCAAGCACCGCAATTTGATCGTCGATGTTGGCTTCGGTAGGGCCGTCGGTGCGCACATTGACGTTACCGAGTTCTTCAGCGGCTTGCTGCATGCCCAGCGAGGTGGCATTAAAGTAACCAATCCCCACCAGCTTAGGTACGTCTACCAGCGAAATTGCCTCGCCAGAAAGGTTGGGTGCACCAGACGCCATTGCGCCGTCGTAGTCCATCATGGCCACTTCGCCTGCGCCGGCTCCGGGGCCGCAGGGAAGAGGGTTGACCGCGAGGTCGTCCGCGCCGTCCCAACGTTGGGCACTGGCTAAACCGAGGGTGAGAAGGATGCCGAGGGTTATACCAATGTTTTTCATGTTTTCTCCTAAAGGTTATTAAGATCTGAAATAGGCTGTTGTGCCGAAAAATGATTTTGACCGCGTGATGCTACCTCACTTGCTACATGATGACCTCCCTAGATGCTTTGCTTTGCAAATACCCGCGAATATCCACGAATATCTACGAATACCCGCACGAATACCTGCGCTAGTGCCTGCCTTGGACGAGGTTGTTGAGAAGGATGGCAACGATAAGCGCTGTACCGATAACAATGGTAGTAGCGTCGCTGGTGACGCCGGTGAGTGCTAAGCCGTTTTTGAGAAGTTGAATGAATACCAAACCAATAAGTGTGCCGAGGATGCTACCTTTGCCGCCGAAGATGCTGGTACCCCCCAAAACGACGGCGGCGATGACGTCGAGCTCGAGCCCTGTGCCCATGTCTGAACGGGTCGTCGTCACTCTGGAGACAAAAATGACCCCCGCGAGTGCCGCTGCAACCCCAGAACTGGCATAGATACTCAGTAGCACCCGCCCGACGGGCAACCCTGAAAACCGCGCTCCGACGGCGTTGTGACCAATGGCATAAAGCGAACGCCCGAGCACCGTGCGCTGCAAAACAATCACCGCAATAATGGCAGCAATGACAAACAACCACACTTGTGTCGGCAATCCAAGCACGTCACCTTGGGCCAGAAAGAAAAACCACTCCGGATAGCCCGTCACCGAGCGGGCTTGGCTGATGCCCTGGGCAAGACCACGATAAAACGCCAATCCTGCCAGCGTCATAATCAAGGGCGGCACGTTCATGCGCACGATCAACACGCCATTGAGCAGTCCCGCTAGGCCGCCCGTGACGATGGCAATAACAATTGCTAGCGGTAGTGGCACGCCGAGGTTGTTCCAGGTGTAGCCCAACACGATGGCACTGAGACCTAAAATTGAGCCAACCGATAAGTCAATGCCGCCTGTGATAATGATGTAGGTCATAGGTAGCGCCACTAAGCCAACTTCAGCGAGTAACCGTGCTTGGTTGAGGAGGTTTTGGCGGCTCAAAAAGTTGTCGTTAAACTGCGCTAGCACCGCTAGGATGATGATGAGTAAGACAAACAACACGCTTTCTTGGCTCAGTAAGACGCGCCGTAACTGGGTTAACGAACGCGAGTTTTGGCGGGGGGCTTGGTCGGTCATGCGAGTTCCGTTCCTACGAGTTCCGTTGCTGCGAATTGGGTGCAGGTGCGTGTCGGGCGGGGTGGGTGGCTCGAGCGTGACCCTGATAGTGACAGTCCTGATAGGGATGGTGATGTCGCCAAGGCTGTTCTGCAGGCTGTCTCGTACCCCCAGAGACTTCCCCAGAGACTTCCCCAGAGACTTCCAAAGAGGCAACGTCTTAAATAGGCATCAGCAGCCAGCAACGAGAACCTCACCTCGAGACACTTCACCTCGAGACACCTCACCTCAAGACGCCGCATGACTACCCCTTAAAGCAGGCCGCTTTTTGCGGCGGCGCGGTTGGCGTCTAGCAAGGTCAATGAGCACAGTGGCCAAAATCAACAACCCTTGAATGGCTTGAATCCAAAATGGCGACACGTTCACAAAAATCATCCCCGAGCGAATGGCGTTGAGCAAAATAGCTGCGAGCATCGCGCCAATGACCGTGCCTTTACCACCTAAGATGCTCACCCCACCCACCACTGCAGCGGTGATAATGGCAAGTTCCAAAGCAGGTGGCGGCGTGGCTTGAATAACCCGCAACTGACTGGCATAAAGCACGCTGGCGATGCCTGCAAACACGCCGTTAATCACAAATACGTTAAAGACGATACGCTGTTGTAATAAGCCTGATAAACGTGCGGCTTCGGCGTTACCGCCCACGGCATAAAGCGCCCGTCCGCGTGGACTGTAGCGCATCCACAATGCAGCCAGAAGCGTCAGAATCAACATGAACCATACGGGCATCGGTACACCCAACGGGCGCATCTGGGCTAAGAAAAACTCGGGTGGCATGCCAGTAACCCGTTGGCCGTCTGTCCACAAAATCAGCCCGCCTTTGAGGATGCTGAGCATGCCGAGGGTGACCACAATAGCGGGAATGCGCACATAAGCTACCAACCAACCGAGTACCATGCCGAATAGTGCTCCGAGTAAAAGTGGCACTAGCCACGCAATGATGACGGGTGCACCTGCCACGGCGAGCCTGCCACTGACCACAGCGAGCACGCCAATGAGTGACCCCACCGAAATATCGATATTGCCCGTGATAATCACCATCGACATGCCGATGGCAGCCACGGCGATGTAGGCGTTACCCTGTAAGATGTCAATGACATTGCGCGTGGCCAAAAAGCGCGGGCTGCTGATGCCGACGCCGATAATCAAGGCAACCAAAGCGATGATAATGGCACTTTCTTGGTTGGCAATTAAATTGCGTAGTTGAAACTCGGCGGCGGCGACAGGTCGGGGGATAAGGGCTTGTACGACGAGCAGGGAAGCCAGTATCAGGAGCGCCCAAAAGCCCCAACTGACAGCGGCCAGCCAGGTCTCGAGCAACCCCTCAGCGCGTGCTTCTAACCACCACAGCAGGTAGTACTCGAGCATCAACACCCCACAAAGCGCCCCCAACGCCGCTGCCGCCCTGCCCAGTTGCGGCGTCGCCAAGTTCCAGAGTCCTACCGCAATGGCAATCACACTGGCAATGGGCAGCAGAATTAACCCGTTGGTCGCAATGTCGAGTTCGTTGTTGCTGCGACTGGCAGTGAGCGTCGGTACGGTAGTTGCCCCAAGTTCGGGTTGATTGACAAACGGCGCAAGGTAATACGCTAACAGTGCTAGTAACCCGAGCACAGCAGGCAAAGCCAGTAGTAAGCGTGGGGCGTGGGTTTGTGGTTGCTTCATGACGTTGCTCCTACTTGAACGGGTAGGTCGGTAGGTGTTTCAGCAGCAGTCGTGGGCGTGCGCATCATGGCGGCGGCGATACGTTCTTGGGCGCGTGCTTGGGTTTGGGGGTCGCTGTCTGCGAAATCTTCTCGAGCAAACTCTGCCACTAACTGTCCTTCCCGCATGACCAGCACCCGGTCACTCATGCCCAAAACCTCGGGTAGTTCGCTGGAAATCATCAAAATCGCCAACCCTTCGTCCGCAGCCAGTTCGCTCATTAAGCGGTGAATTTCCGCTTTGGCACCCACGTCCACCCCCCGGGTGGGTTCATCGATGATGAGCACTTTGGGTTTGCTGGCAAGCCACTTACTGACCACCACTTTTTGTTGGTTGCCACCTGACAAATTACCTGCTACCTGCTCGCCGCCCGTAGCGCGAATGGCGAATTGCTCGATGGCCTCATGCGCCAGTTCACGCTCGGCGCGGTCATTCAAAAAGACCCCTTGGGCGATGTCTTGCAAGACAGCCAGTGACACGTTTTCGCGGATGGTCATGGGGCGAATGAGCCCTTGCAACGCGCGGTCTTCGGGTACATAGGCGATGCCGTGACGGATGGCAGCTCGAGGGCTATCGATACTAACCACCTCGCCGTTAATGCGCACCTCGCCGCCTTCAAGCGGACGAATCCCAAACAAGGCTTGCGCCGTTTCGCTGCGACCCGAGCCAACTAAGCCTGCTAGCCCCACGATTTCCCCTGCTCGCACCGTGAGTGAGACGTCATTGGTAAGCGGCGGCGCGTGCAAGTGACTGACTTCCAACACCACCTCGCCAATTTTGCCCGTTTGCTTGGGAAAAAGCTGGTCGATAGTGCGACCAACCATCATGCTGATAAGCTCACGTTCGTCTGTCTCGTGAGTGGGATGGCTACCGATATACGCGCCATCGCGCAACACCGTCACCCGATCTGCTAGTTCAAACACTTCCCGCAAGCGGTGGGTGATGTAGATAATAGCCACACCCCGTTCGCGTAATTTTTTGGTGAGGATGAAAAGTTGGGCTACGTCGGCTTCGGTCAGTGCGGCGGTGGGTTCGTCCATGATGAGCACGCGTGCCTCGAGCGATAGCGCTTTGGCAATTTCCACCCGTTGACGGTTGCCGATATTGAGCGTGCCCACTTTGCTGCGCACGTCAATGTCTGCTGCATCTAGTTCAGCAAGTAGTGCGGCGGCTTGGGCGTTCATCGCACGCCAGTCAATGACGTTCAGCGGGCTCCAGTCCGGGCCAAGGTGACGCATGGGGGCGTGCCCCAAAAAGATGTTTTCAGCGACACTCAATTCGGGGTACAAACTCAGTTCTTGGTGAATGGTGTCGATACCGTGGGCTTGGGCGTCTTTGGGAGACTGAAAGTTGACGGCGTGCCCCTGCACCAAAAGTTCGCCTTCATCAGGCTGGTGAACGCCTGCCATGACCTTGATGAGCGTGGACTTGCCTGCGCCGTTTTCTCCTACTAGGGCGTGCACTTCGCCAGCGCGAACGTCAAAACTGACTCCTTTGAGGGCGTGCACCCCCGGAAAACGCTTGTGGACATTACGCAGAGCTAGCACCACCTCACCTGCGCTCACGCGATCTGCACTCATGCGATTTGTACTCATACGGTGACCTCGAGGTGTGCTAGTTCAACCTGCACATGTGGTGCTAGGGCAGCAAGGGCATCCTCAGCCAGTTCATCATCCGAAATCAGCCTTTCCACCATGTCAAACCCGCCAATTACTCCCATGGCGCGCTTGCCAAACTTCGAACTGTCCAGCAGGGCAAAAATGCGTGCCGCCGTACTGAGGAGCATCCGTTTGACGTCCACTTCGCCCAAATCTGAATCGACAAAGCCATCGGGGACGAGTACCCCTTTGGCACTAAAAAAAGCCTTGTCCACCCGAATGTGTTCTAGCGAGCGCAACGCCAAAGGCCCTACAAATCCGCCGGATCTTTCCCGCAGTGTGCCGCCGGTAGTAATCACTGTGGCCGCACCACCCCGTAAGGCTTGGGTGACATCGAGGCCACTTGTAACCACGTGAACGTTGTGCATACGCAATTCTTGGGCAAGAGCAAGGCCAGTCGTCGAGGCGTCAATCGCTACTGTGTCACCGGGGTCAACGTGTTGGGCGGCGGCTTTGGCGATGGCGCGTTTGTGAGCTTGACGTAAGTGCATCCGTTCGCTGACGCTACTTTCAAACGAGGCTTGTTCGCTAGATACTGCCGCGCCAAAGGTCTTTTCGATGGCACCGAGTTTTTCAAGTTCGCTCAAATCGCGGCGAATGGTCATGTCACTCACCTCGAACCGCGCCGCAAGTTCACTGACACGCACGACCCCTTTGGCGTTCACAAGTTGGCGAATCTGCAAAAGCCGTTCCGAAGGTAGTAAGCGACTATCGGGTTTGGATTTATCGGTCATCAACACTCCTGGTGCTGGCTTGGTCATCAGAAACATCCGTCGAGATGCTTGGTTTACTCATCACACATTGCGTGTTAACTAACGCCATCAACTGACGCAACTTGCGACATGGATTGAAGGCATGCTCGAGCCAAAGCACAACTTTCTGACGTGTTTAATTTGTCTTGCTTGTAGCGAGCACTTTAGCAAAGATGTTGAAGTTTGTAAAGACCCTGTGGGTTTGTTGCTGTTTGCGTGTGGTTTTTTGTGTGAGTTTGTTGACGTGCCAACATCGCACGTGCTATAACGGCAGCATTCTCAAAAGCACGCTCACGTTAGACGTTGACTATCGTGGTGACGTTTCTCTGACACTGCTGTAAACGTGTTGTGCATTTGTCTGTGTAAGCAGTTGTTTGTATGTGTGGATATAGCTTTACAGACGCACATAACACTATCGAATATGCCTACTCTGACCTCACGCTGACCCAATCCTGACATTGTAAGGAGACTATGGTGATACAAGCCCTCAACCTATCGCAGCCCTCAGATGCTGCTATTGAACAAGCGTACAAACTGGCACAAGAACGCTACGCAGCCCTCGGGGTCGATACTGATGCGGCACTTGCCAAACTCAAGGGTGTTCCCATCAGCTTGCACTGCTGGCAAGGGGACGACGTCGGTGGTTTTGAAGACCCAGCTAGGGGCTTATCCGGTGGCATCATGGCGACGGGCAACTATCCGGGAAAAGCCCGCACAGCGCAAGAATTGCGGCAAGACTTAGACTTGGTGTATTCGCTTTTGCCGGGGCAGCACCGTCTGAATTTGCACGCGATTTACCTGGAGACAGATACGCCTGTGGCTCGAGACGAAATCGAACCCAAGCACTTTACGGGATGGCTCGAGTGGGCGCGGCAAAACAACCACGGTATTGATTTCAACCCCACCTTTTTTTCCCATCCCCTTGCTGATGACGGGTATACGTTAGCGCACCCGGATGATTCTGTACGGCAATTTTGGATTAACCACGGACGCGCTTGCCGTGAAATTGGCGCAGCCTTTGGACAAGGCCTCAACTCACCGTGCGTGACCAACGTATGGATTCCTGATGGCAGCAAAGACACACCCGCAGATAGAAAAGCGCCCAGAGAACGCCTTATTGCCTCGCTTGATGCCATTTTTGCAGGGGCGTTAGACGGTAACTTAGACGCCGTAGAAAGTAAACTTTTTGGTTTGGGTTCAGAAAGTTATGTAGTCGGCTCACACGAGTTTTATCTGGCCTACGCCCAAAGTCGCGGTAAAGTCTTGTGCTTAGACGCCGGACACTTTCATCCCACCGAAACCATTGCCGACAAGTTATCAGCGGTGCTCTTGTTTATTGACCGGGTGCTTTTGCACGTCAGTCGTGGGGTGCGTTGGGACAGTGACCATGTGGTAACCGTCAGTGACGATTTGCTGGCGATAATGCGGGAACTGGTGCGGGGAGATTTTTTATCTCGAGTCAATATCGGCTTGGATTTTTTTGATGCCAGTATCAACCGCTTGGCAGCGTGGGTAATTGGCACGCGCAGTGCCCTGCAGGGGTTATTGATTGCCCTGCTCGAGCCCCATGACTTGCTGATGAAGCTCGAGGCAGAAGATGACTTGAGCAGTCTATTAGCCCTCCACGAAGCCCAAAAAACCTTGCCCTACGGGGCTATTTGGGACTACTACTGCTTGCAACAAGGTGTGCCCGTCGGGGTGCAGTTTTTAGAAGACATTCGCCGCTACGAAGCCGACGTGCTAGCGAAGCGGCAGTGATGGTCACGTTGATGATGGCTGTGATTAGCTTGAATACAAACAATCAAACAAAAACGAAAAGAGGTTCGCATGGATGCTAGTTTGCAGGCGCTCGAGAACCGCTGGCATGACGCCGACGCTGACGCCCTTGACCCGGTAGAACGTCTGGTGTACCGCTCCAATTTGCTCGGTAGCGACCAGCGCATCACCAATACAGGCGGCGGCAATACATCTTCCAAAATCACCGCCCCTGACCCCCTTTCTGGCCAAGACGCCGAGGTGCTTTTTGTCAAAGGGTCTGGGGGCGATTTGCGCACCTCAACAAGGGCGAATTTTGCGTCGTTGTATCTCGAGAAACTACTCGCCCTGCGCGACATGTACGACGCCAATCCCGACAAAGGCCTCAAAACACCCCTCGAAGACAAGATGGTCAGCATGTACCCGCACGCGGTCTACAACCTCAATCCGCGTGCGTCGTCGATTGATACGCCTTTGCATGGTTTCGTGCCGCACCGCTTCGTAGATCACACCCACCCGCAGGCAGTTATTGCTATTGCCGCTTGCAAAGACCAAGAACGCCTCACCAAAGAAATTTATGGTGACGAAGTGGCGTGGGTGCCGTGGCAGCGTCCGGGGTTTGAGTTGGGACTCACCATGCAGCGCGTCTGTGAAAGTAAGGACATTAAGGGTATCGTCATGGGGCAACACGGTTTGATTAACTGGGCAGATGACGATAAAGCTTGTTACGAACTGTCGCTGGCGCTCATCAACAAAGCCGCCGCCTACCTAGCTGAGCATGACCAGGGTGAAGCAGCCTTTGGGGGGGCGCGTTGTGAATCACTGGATGAAGACGCCAGACACGCTCTGCTGGTAGATATTTTGCCGACGTTGCGGGGGATGGTGTCGCAGCAAAACAAATTTATTGCCACTGTCCATGCTGATGAGATGACGTTGCAGTTTGTTAATAGCGTTGATGCGCCGCGCTTAGCAGAATTGGGGACGTCTTGTCCGGATCATTTTTTGCGCACCAAAATTAAACCGTTATATGTGGACTGGCAGCCGCAGCAAGAGGGTGTGGACGTACTGCTCGAGAAGCTCGAGCAAGGCCTCAGTCAGTACCGCGCCGACTACCAAACCTACTACCACACCTGCAAACGCCCCGACTCCCCAACGATGCGCGACCCTAACCCAACCGTGGTGCTCATTCCTGGGGTGGGGCTCATTGCTTTTGGCAAAAACAAAAGCGAATCCCGCGTTACCGCTGAGTTTTACCGCGCTGCCATCAGTGTGATGCGCGGAGCAGAGTCAGTCAGTCAGTATCAAGCGCTGCCGCAACAAGAAGCTTTTGATATTGAATATTGGGCGTTAGAAGAAGCCAAACTGCAGCGTATGCCACCAGAAAAAGCCTTCGCTCGGCAAGTCGTGGTGGTCGTTGGGGCAGGTAACGGCATTGGTAAAGCGGTAGCAGCACGCGTGGCTCGAGAAGGTGCACATGTGGTGTGTGCTGATTTGGACGAAGCGGCGGCTAAACAGACAGCCCAACAACTCACCGACACTTACGGCGTGGGTATTGGCGTGGCGGGGACGGGTATTTCGGGGTGTGGGCCGGCTATTGGTGTGGGTGTGGATATTACTCAGCGCGAAAGCATCAACGCCATGTTTGCACACATCACCTTGGCTTATGGCGGTATCGACAGTGTCATCGTCACGGCAGGCATTTTTGCCTCACCCGATGCTGATGGCAACGTCCCTGATGCTATGTGGCGCACCACGTTTGAGGTGAACGTGACCGGAAGTTATTTGATTGCCGACGAAGCCGCCCGCATCTGGCACAAACAAAACTTACCCGGCAGTTTAGTACTCACAACGAGTGCCAACGCTGTGGTTGCCAAAAAAGGTTCGTTTGCCTACGACACCAGCAAAGCCGCCGCCAATCACTTGGTGCGCGAACTTGCCATTGAACTTGCGCCCTTAGTGCGGGTCAATGGCTTAGCGCCCGCTACTGTGGTGGAGGGGAGTACGATGTTTCCTCGAGAAAGGGTCATCAGTTCGCTCAAAAAGTACGACATCGCCTTCGCAGATGACGAAACCACTGACGCCTTGCGCGACAAGTTGGCGCAGTTTTATGCGGGGCGCACCCTCACCAAAGCGCCGATTACCTTAGCTGACCAAGCCGAAGCTGCTTACTTGCTGGCAAGTGATGCCCTGTCAAAAACCACTGGGCAAGTCTTGGCCGTTGATGGTGGCTTGGTTGACGCCATGTTGCGCTAATTCGCTAAACTGTGACGGGTGCTGATGCAGGTTGCTGCACGCGAAAGTGGAGGCTGACGGCACTACCTGGCTCGAGCCGCTCTACATGCAACGTCCCCATTACTTGACCGGTAAGGGCAGCAATAATCGACATGCCCAATGAATCCAGTGACGTTAACGTGTCGTCGTTAATATGCTCAGGAAGGCCGCGACCATTGTCTATTACTTTGATGTGCACCGTCTGCTGGCGCTGTTTGAGTTGTACCCGGATGAGTGGGTCACGGTCAATATCGACAAATGCGTGTTTGAGGGCGTTGCTTAAGAGTTCGTTGACGATGAGCCCGCAGGGAATGGCGTCTTCGATGGACAGTTCCACGGGTTCTAGGTCGTAGTCAATAGCAACATAACGGGCGCTCGAGCTTTTCAGCATGCTCGGGACTAACTGCCGCAAATAGGCCGCAAAGTCCACCCGACTGAGTGACTCGCTTTCGTACATGGCTTTGTGCACGGTGGCCATGGCTAGCACGCGGCTGCGGCTTTCCTCGAGGGCGTGTTTAGCAGCTTCGTCACCCAAGGTGCGGCCTTGTAAGGCTAGCAAAGAAGCCACAACCTGCAAATTGTTCTTAACGCGATGGTGAATTTCTTGGAGCAAGACGGTTTTTTCGTGCAAGGTGTCTTGCAAATCGGCTTCGGTACGTTTGCGTTCGGTGATGTCACGGCTGACCACAGTGATGCCAGCAAAGTTACCGTTAGCGTCACTGCGGCGGCTAGCTTTGGCGCTAAACCAGCGCGTTTTGCCGTCAATGTCTATGTCGTAGTCAAACGCGTGGGTGCGTTCGCCGTGCTGCAATTTGTCGTAGATGCGATCGGTAATGGCTGACACGTGCGGCGGCAGGACTTCGCGGTAATGCTTACCCAAAAATACGTCAGGTGGTGCATGCAGCATAGGGTTGTCGTCGGGTTGATAGCATTCACGGTAGATGCCCTCGGCGTCCATGACAAATACCAAATCGTCCATCGAGTGTAAAGTGGCCTCGAGCTGCTGTTGGCTTTCCCGCAGTGCCAATTCGGCGTGCTTGCGGTCAGTAACGTCTTGTAGTGTGCCGCGCACAGTGACAACCTCACCGTCTTTGCTAATGGGCGTACCAACAACCCGCATCCAGCGGTAATTTTGGCTGAGGGTGAGCACCTCGAGCTCCAAATCATAAGGTTCAGCATGCGCGATGGCGTTGGCAACGGCGTTCTCGAGTTGGTGCGGTTCCAAATAAAACGCCATCGCCAGTTCTAAGGTGAGGGGTTGGTCATTAGGAATCTCGAGCAAGCGATACACTTGTTTTGACCACACAACCTGTTGACTAGCAACATCGAGTACCCATCCGCCGATGTTGGCAACTTGTTCGGTGTACTCGAGCAGTTCTTGACTTTCACGCAAAGCGGCTTCGTTGCGTTTTTGCGTGCTGATATCACGCACGATGATAATGGCTTGCTGAAAGTGTCCTGTTACGTCGTAGAGTAAGGTGGCGTGGTCTTCGCGCCATTGATAGATATGATGGCCACCTTGGTAGCACAAGGCGCGATATTCATAGGTGACATCGTGTTGTTGCGTACGCATGGCGTGGTCAATGTGCTGCTGCACATAGCTGAGGTCATCTGGATGTATGTTGGCGTAGAGTTCACGTAGTTGCGTCGGCGTGTCGCGCTCACCCCAAAAGCGGCGGTAACTCGGCGACATGTAGCTGATGGTGCTGCCGTCAATCACCAAGATGCCTTCTGCCAAACGCTCGGCAATGTGCGTAAAGCGGTGTTCACTTTCGGCGAGGGCATTTTCTGCATGACGTTGGGCGCTGACATCGATACCAATACAAAGCATTTCCTGCACGCCGTCTGTTTCGGGTAAGCCTACAAATTCCCAGTTGGTGGTGCGCACACTGCCATTGGGTAAATACTTGCGCAAGGTGTGCTGAATATGTTCACCAGGGTGGTTGAAACAGTATTCACTGATTTCGATACAAATGGTTTGATCTTCGGTAATGACACTGGGCAGCGAAAATTGTCCAGTGAGGGGTTGGGTAGGGCTGCTAAAGTCGCGTTGATAGATATCGTTGACGTAGGTGTAATTGCCTTCGCGGTCGAGCTTGATGATATACGCCGATTGATTGTCGAGAATGGTTTTGTAAAAAGCGGCGTTTTGCTTGGCGTGCTGTTCGGCTTCTTTGGCAGCGGTAATGTCCACATGCACCCCGAGCATGCGCAGGGGCGTGCCAGCCTCGTTGCGAATGGCCATCCCCCGACAGCGCACCCACACCGTCGACCCATTTTTGTGACGGTAGCGCACAATTTGGTCATAAGGATGGTTGGGGTCGGCGAGGTGTTTTTGCAAGTTGGCTTCGGACAGGGCAAAGTCGTCGGGGTGAATGAGGTGTTGCCACGCGCTCGAGAGATGCGGCATCTCACTGGGGTCGTAACCGAGGGTGCGCCAATACTGGGGGTGTTTCCACTCGTGTTCGGGGTCTTCTAAGTCCCAATACCACAAGCCATCGAGAATATGGGTTTCGATAAACTCGAAGATATTGCTATCCGTTTGAATCAGCTGGTAGAGTTCTTGCTCGAGGTAGTGGCTCATGCGGCATCACCCCTAGTGGTGAATGTGATAATCACTTTTTGAATCATGTAAATGCTTTCAACAATACATCTTTTGTCTCGTGTTCATTATAGGGCATGATGGCAAGGACGTGATGGCAAGGATAAGCGTTTTATTGGGGGTTGTTCGTTGACCTTCTGCCGCAGCATGGTCATTGTAAACGGCCATAATGGCCATACTGCATCACCACTGCATCACCAAGTTGATTTGTTTATTAAGTCTGCCATTGTGCCTTGTGTTCGAGACAACATCATCATCCCAAATACAAAATACCTTTTTGATATCTAACCTGATTTAGCAAGATATAATCTAGTGATATAGTGTCATTGTCAAGCGAACCTGTGTCAAGCGAACCTGTGTCAAGCGAACCTGTGCGCTTTAGTGACCATCATGAATGACTATCGTGCATACCTGCATAGCAAGATATAATTATCTCATGGGCGCTCTGATTGCGTTGGCGACTGCTATAAATTATTGTAAAAAATTGTAAATTTTTATGTAAATAAAAAATAGTCACTTAATAAACCCCTCTAGAATTTGCTCCATTCCTGCTTGTGTCTGTAGCTTTTGCTAGGTGCTCTGTGCGGTTTGGTTCTTTCAGTAATCACTGGGAATGGGGGGGAACAGCAACAACCTCAGCCACACACCGCGCATCGAAACGCTGCTACTGTGATTTCAGCTATCTAGCTTACACCATGTCCTTTCGGATTTGTCTATTATTGCTAGGCAACAGCATGTCAACGACTTGAATCTAGTGAGTGAGTGATTGAATCGAGTGATTGAATGTAGTGTGGATGTAGTGACTGTATCTCATGATTGAATCTAGGGCTTGCATTCGGCAGCGAATTCGGCACGGCGCTTGGTACGTTGCGGTTGCAGGTGGCTCGAGCCATCACTTAATCGCGCCTCGACGCACGACTGCTACAGGCTGTGTCGCCCGACTGCACAATATGACACCAACATGACACCGCCAGCGACACTGCTAATGGCGCAGGCAAAACTGCGTTTTCAAGTATTGTATTATTAAGAAACACCATGTCGAAGGGACTTGCTTATGCACGATCCAGCCACTGACGCTACTTCTGCAGCTGACGCGCCGCTTACGAGCACAGAAAATACCACCGCCAACCCTGTGCAAACACCCCCTGCGCCTTGGCAAGACGTACCACTGGAAAAATGGCAAGACTGGCGCTGGCAACTGTCACATCGCCTCAACAACCTTGACGAGCTAAAAGCGCTCATCAACCTCACCCCCGAAGAAGCCACTGCCATAGATACCCAAGGGCTTTTCAGACTCGACATCACGCCTTATTTTGCGTCGCTGATTGACCCCGATGACCCCCACTGCCCCATTCGCAAGCAGGTCATTCCAACATCTAACGAGATGGTGCCCTTTCAAGGTGAACGGGTTGATTCCCTGTCTGAAGCCGATCACTCGCCGGTGAATGGTTTGGTGCACCGCTATCCAGATCGGGTGCTGATGCTAGTGACCACGCAGTGCGCGAGTTATTGCCGTTTTTGTACCCGTAGCCGCATCGTTGGCGATGCCAGTGCGATGTTTTCGCAAGCTGATTACAGCAAGCAGCTCGAGTACATTGCCGCTAACCCGCAAATTCGCGACGTGCTGCTTTCTGGTGGTGACCCGCTATCGTTACCTGCGAAAGTACTTGAAAAACTTCTTGCTGGCTTACGTGCTATCGACAGCGTGGAAATCATCCGCATCGGTACGCGTATCCCCCTCTTTTTGCCACAACGTTTGACGGATGATTATGTGCAAATGCTAGCGCAGTTTCACCCCTTGTGGATGAATATTCACTTCAACCACCCCGACGAAATTACCCCGGAAGTCTCTGCGGGCCTCAGCAAACTGGCCAACGCGGGCATCCCGCTCGGCAGCCAGACGGTACTGATGGCAGGCATTAACGACTGTCCCAACATCATGAAAGCCTTGATGAAAAAACTGGTCTACAACCGCGTGCGTCCTTATTACATCTACCAGTGTGATTTGGTACACGGTTCGGGGCATTTTCGCACCTCGGTAGCCAAGGGTATGGAAATCATGGAACACTTGCGCGGCCACATGTCAGGGTATGCCGTACCCACGTATGTGATTGATGCCCCTGAAGGCGGTGGCAAAGTACCCATGTCACCAAATTACTTGCTCAGCATGTCGGATAACAAAGTGATTGTCCGCAACTACGAAGGGTTCATTAGTACCTACGACCAACCCGAAGACTACAGCCCACATGACCCCAGCACCTGCGAATACTGCCAAAACGCCAAAGCCCACCCCGATGAACCCGGTCAAGAAGGCGTCGGTGGCCTTCTTTCTGGCGCAAAACAGGTGATTCGCCCGGAAGGATGGGCGGATGTTCACAAACGTGGACGGGAATAGGTTGGCTCGAGCCAGTCATGTCATCACGTCATTGACATAACTAACGGCAGCACCCGTGATGGTCTTTGTATAGCAGTGGTCAAGGTAATCAATATACGTACATTGCCTCTCGAGTCGTCTAGCACGTTGAATATTGACAAGATAGTGACAGAGGTGTACGGGCTGACGATGGCTATAGTAGATGTGCTAGGGAATTGTGGTGCTCGAGCCACCAAAACCAAAAAATTTCAGGGCGAACGTCAACGTGTTCGCCCTTATCTTGAGGGATGCCCTTATCTTGAGGGATAGTGGCACCGTGACGGTCACCGTCAGCGGCTTAGGACAAGCTCAAGTTTCCACAAACGCAGCACGCAGTTGGCTTTGCACCTCAAACGCACTGTGAGAAGCAAGCACGTTAGCGGCGACTTGCTGGGCACGGTGTATCTGCAATTCACGAATGACCGCTTTGACTTCGGGAATGCGCGGGGCACTCATGCTCAGTTCGTCGATGCCCAAACCGAGCAGTAAGGCGGTAGCAGCAGGGTCACCTGCCATCTCACCGCACATGCCTACTGTGCCACCTGCGGCGTGTACGGCGTCGGCGGTGTGTTTGATGGCACGCAACACGGCTGGATCGAAAGGATTGGCAATGGCGGCCACCCGGCTGTTACCCCTGTCGGCGGCCATGATGTACTGACAGAGGTCGTTCGTACCGATGCTGACGAAATCCACCAAACTGGCGATGCGCTCGATGTGCCACACGGCAGCAGGTACTTCAATCATCACGCCAATTTCCATGTCAGCATCAAACGCGTGTCCTTCTGCGCGCAGTTCTTTTTGTACCTCGCGCAGCATGTCGGTAGCTGCAGACACTTCATCAGGGGTGCTGACCATGGGAAACATCACCTGCACCTGCCCCACAGCACTAGCGCGACAGAGCGCCCGCAGTTGGGTTTTGAACAGTTCGGGGCTTTCTAAGCAATAACGCAGACCACGCCAGCCCAAAAAGGGGTTGTCTTCTTCGGGAATATGTAAGTAGCTCAAGGGTTTATCGCCACCTACGTCGAGGGTACGAATAATCACCGGGTCGTCTTCGAAGGCTTGGGCGGCAGCGGCATACGCAGCAAACTGTTCGTCTTCGTCGGGGGGAGCTTGGCGGTCAATAAATAAAAACTCACTGCGAAATAACCCAATACCTTGCGCCCCTTGGCTGGCCGCTCGTTCGGCTTCGTAAGCGCTAGCGACGTTGGCATACACGGCCACGTTGACACCATCTTGACTGATGGCAGGGGCGAAACTTTGCTCGAGCTCAGCTTGTTTGCTGGCGCGCCAACGCTCGGCGGCGTCTTCGAGGGCGGTGCGGGTGCTAGCGTCTGGCTCGAGCCACACCTTTCCGCCGCTACCGTCAATGGCAAGCGCATGGTCATTGATGATTTGCTTGATGTCTTTACCGATACCCACTACCGCCGGAATGCCTAGACTGCGCGCCAAAATGGCACTATGCGACGTTGCCGAACCGCGCTCGGTGACGATACCGCGCACCACACTGGCATCGAGTTGTACTGTTTGCGAAGGCGTCAAGTCAGTAGCCAGTACAATCACCGGGTCAACAGGCGCAGGTGGCTGCAGCACGTTGGGTTGCATGAGCCTGAGCACCCGCACGCCAATATCGAGCACGTCAGTAGCTCGAGCTTGCAAGTAGTGACTGTCCAAACTGTCATAGGTTTTGGCAACGGCACGCACGGCGCTGATCCAAGCGAACAGTGCCCCACGGTTTTGTTCTAAGGTGCGCCTGAGCGTCTGACGCAATTCAGGGTCGCGCAACATCATGGCTTGGGCTTCAAAGATACCCGCTTCACTGCCGCCTACTTCGAGTGCCAAGGTTTCAAGGTCACGTTCGGCTTGGTGCACACACAACATCAACCTGTCACGTTCGCCAGGGTCGGTTTGGGGTGTGGCCACTGTCTCGGGGTCGGGCATGGTCACTTCAAACCAAAACGCGGGCGCAAGGGCAATGCCAGAAGACGCGGGTAAACCTGTCATGACCTCATCTGAGACGACCTCTTGGATGACAGGCGCAGCGGATATGGGTTCAGGTTGGGCTTTTTGCCGTGAGTCCAGGGGATCACCCAGATTATTAGCAACTAAGGCTTGTAAGGCTTCTAAAGCGTCTTCAGCGTCATCACCGCGCAGTTCCACGTCGATGACCTCACCTTGTTCAGCACTCAAACGCGCCAACTGGCTCATGCTCGTGGCCAAAGCGCGAATGTTGCCTTTCGTCAAGGTGACATCAGTGCGAAAGCCACCAAGAGCGTGCATCACTCGAGCAATCGGACGGGCATGCAACCCCAACGCGTTGGGCACGGTAAATTGCCACGTCAGTGACGGCACCGTGACGGTGTTGCTGCTAGCCTGCGCGGCTGCTGGGACGTTTTCTATGCTTTCTATGTCTTCACCGAGTTGCTCAGCTTTGGCAAGCAAAGCAGCTTTGGCTTCAGCAATCACAGCGTTCACATCTGCGCCTACGGCTGCTGACGCGGCGGCTGCCAACACGCCTTCAACGAGTGGGGCAGAACAGAGGGTGACTTTGTCACGCAGGTCTTCGTCAACGAACTCGAGCGCTACTTCTGCACTCATTAACGCACTGCCCAAGTCCATGAACACCACGATGTCTGTGACGTCTGCTCGAGCTGCTAGGTCTTCTAGGCCAGCGACTACCCGCATGGGATCGGTGCCAATGGGATTATCAGGGTCATCCATGCCGCCTGCTTGGGCGATGGGGACGCGCCCTTGCGCCATCTGTTCGGCGAGTTCAATCACGCCTGCGGCCAAAGTGGCACTGTGTGAAACGATAAGTAAACCAACCATTGCTTAGCTAACGGTTTCTTGCAGGGCCAGCAGCAGGTAGTAGCTCGAGGTGGCCCCCGGGTCTTGGTGGCCGATGCTTTTTTCGCCTTGGTAACTAGCGCGGCCTTTGGTGGCTTTGAGATTTGTGGTGTGTGTCATGCCTGCTTTGGTGGCCTCTACCATGGCTGCAAGCACGCTACGCACATCACCGCCTTTGGCTAAGGCGGCTTTGACGGCTTCGGCGGCGGGTTCTAAGGCGTCAATCATGGTTTTTTCGCCCGCTTCGGAGCGGCCACGCTTTTTCACGGCGGCCACGCCTTTTTCCAAAAACGCCTGCAAATCTGTGAGGCTCATACCATCTTCGCTACTTACGGCCATGCCCCCTTGCATAAAAAAACTGCCGTACAAAGGGCCACTGGCACCGCCCACGCTCGACATGAGCACCATGCTGATGGCTTTGAACATGTCTTTGGGGGGTTTGTCTGCTTGGGCGGGCAACACCTCTTGCACTTTGTTAAAGCCTCGAGCCATGTTGTTACCGTGATCGGCGTCGCCAGTCGCTGCGTCTAAGTCGGTAAGTTCTTGTTTGTGTTCGTTCATGGCTTCAGCGCAGCGTGCTAACCACGTCAGCAGTTGCTCGTTACTGATGTCTGCACTAACTTCTGCCATGTTAAACTCCCCACCGCAGCGCGGGCGTCATGACCGGGGCATCCCACAGGTTGAGCACTTCGTCGTTGGCTTTGACTAAGGTGATAGAAAACCCCTGCATCTCGAGCGAGGTAATGTACGACCCCACCAAACTGCGGGCAATAGTGATGTTTTTGTCTTGGCAGATATGTGCCAACTTGCGGTACACCGCATAAAGTTCCGATAGGGGTGTGCCTCCCATGCCGTTAACGAGCGCAATCATCTGATCGCCAGCAGCAAAGGGTTCATCAACCAGTTCGTGCTCCGTCCAGTCGCCTGCTTCCCTGTCCCACTCGCGCACGGTGCGGCTGTAGCCCGCATCTGCCACAATCTCTTCGGTCATCCGCGCCACCACGTCGTCTACGGGTTGCCAAGATATGCGTTCTTGCCCGGGTTCGCCGTGAATGCCGA
>CAZKAZ010000058.1:24250-28048 GCA_964550765.1 uncultured bacterium
CAAAGCGGCACACTTATCTAAGTCATATCCTGAAGCCGCGGCTGCCCCGACTATTTTTTCAATGACGACGGTAGCCCCCGTACCGCGCCTACCGGCGGTATGCAAGCTGTCTTTTACGGCGATGTCGTCATCAATGAGGATGCTCTGCACGGGAATGTCTTGCATGTGCAACATCTCAGTAGCAGCTTCAAAATTGAGCACGTCTCCGGTGTAGTTTTTGACCAAAAACAGCACACCCGCGCCACTGTGAACCGCTTCAGCAGCAGCAATCATCTGGTCAGGCGTCGGTGAGGTGAAAATCTGCCCTGGGCAAGCAGCCGCGAGCATCCCCTGCCCCACATAACCGCCGTGCAAGGGTTCATGGCCACTGCCGCCGCCGGAAATGACGGCTACTTCCCCTTGGGTAGCACCGTCAGCGCGGGTGATAAAGAATGGCTCGAGGCTTACCTTCAACTCAGGGTGGGCAAGTGCCAGTCCCTCGAGCTGCTCGGTTAGTACGTCATCAACAGCATTAATAAGCTTTTTCATGATGCTGTTATGGTAACCCAAGACGCATTAAAAACATGTTGCGATTCCTCGCAGTGTCTCTTGTGGTGTCTCTCGCAGTGTCTCTTGTGGTGTCTCTTGCGGTGTCTTAGGCTAGGTCTTCGCTCAGAACTGGCGTCAGTATCTAGCCTAGCTTGCGCCGTCGGGTGACGGCATTGGCGCGTTAACAAGCTTTTTGAATGGCGACGGGGCAGCTTTGTTGGTGATAACATGTAGTTTGATATCAAACATAGGTCAATATCACCTATAAACACTTGCTGGTGCGTCTTGATGCCAGTCTCTGATGCTAGTCTCTGAAGCCCGCCTAACGTGAACCCACATCTGTAAAACCCACAATCAGCAACTTCACAAACGCCCAGCTAAGGCTACACTCGAGCTATGCTCAAAACCCTCAACAAACTTGCCCACAACGTCGGTAAAGCCCCCGGTAGCGTCATCTACTACGGCGAATACGACAACGAACCCGTGAGCATTGATGTGATGAACATCTATCCTGACGTCAGTGAGCGGCAGCGGCGAGTTCGCTTAGAAGACGCCACCAAAATGCCTGACGACACAGAGCAGTTGCGCTGGATTGATGTGTTTGGTATTCACAACACCACCATCATCAAAGCCCTAGGTGACGCGTTTGATTTGCACAGTCTGACCTTAGAAGACATCGTCAACCCCGAACACCGCGCCAAGGTGGAAGTGTTTGATGATTACATTTATGTGGTGCTGCGGGTGCTGTGGCTCAAAGATGACGCCCTGCAAGACGAACAAATCAGTTTTATCTTGCGCGACGGCGTGGTGCTGTCGTTGCAAGAACGCCACGACGATTTGTTTGATCCTTTGCGCGAGAGGTTGCAAAGCACGCCGAGAAATTTTTTTGAACGTGGCTCGAGCTACCTGCTCTACAGCATGATTGACATTGTGGTCGATACCTACTTGGCGGTATTAGAACATTACACCCGCCGTTTTGAAAACCTTGAAGACAATATACTAGGCAGTGCCAGAAGGCGTAACCTCGAGCAAATCACTGACCTGCGGCGCGAACTTATTATCTTGCGGCGGGCGCTGTCCCCTTTACGCAGCATGGTGCAAAACCTAGCTGGCAACCAGTCGCCCCTGCTCGAAGAACACACCCGCACCTTTTTGCGCGACGTCATGGATCACAGCAGCGACGCTGTTGACAGCCTCAACTCCCTGCGCGAACAACTCAGCAACTTACACGAACTTTATGTTACCAACTTAAACATCAAAATGAACGAAATTATGCAAGTCCTCACGGTCATTTCCACCATCTTTATTCCCTTAAGTTTTTTGGTGGGCGTCTACGGCATGAACTTTGAGGTGATGCCCGAACTAAGCTGGGACTGGGGCTATTTTGCCCTCTGGGGGTTGATGATTACTGTGGCCATCGGCATGCTGATGATGTTTCGGCGCAACGACTGGTTATAGCCAAACTAACGATGCTAGTTAAGTACAACTATGTTGACTAAATGCGCATCCATGTTACTAATGTTTATGCACTTTTGTCATAGACTACAACATAATTTCTGGCATTATTAGACTTCTTGCGAAGGTACTGACCCAGCTTTTAAATTGTTCATTATCATCGTTGACAAATTGACTTTTGTAAGAGATATATTATTGTAAAAACGCATTGTAAACAGCCTGAGCGAGCTTGTTGAGGCCACTGCGTTCAGCAAATTCATCTGGCGTGAGCCACGCGTGGTCGTCGTGTTCGCTGCTGCGCACCACCTCACCGGAAAGATATTCAGCGCGGTAGACGATGACAATCATGGGTTTGCCTGCCCTTTGGGCGCTGTAGGCAGTGAGCGGGCGCGGGTCAACTCGTACGTTTAGGGCGCATTCCTCGAGAATCTCTCGTTTGACGGTTGCTAGGGGTTCTTCACCCTCATCAACCCGCCCCGACAGGGTTTCCCACAAGCCAGCCCCTGCGTCTTTGTGCGCCGATCTGCGCATGGCCAACACTCGCCCCTCGCGCACGATAATGGCGGCTACAGCAACCACATAATAGGTCGTTTCAGAAGCAGTAGCAGACGAAGTAGACATTGCGCCAGTGTAACAAAAACCTGCACGCTAACTGAGCAGACAGCAATCAACCAGCCGCCAAAAAAAGCAAAATAGCCACGCTAAGCTTGTAATTATAGCCAGACTTACAAACTCGAGCTGTCACCTTGCAAAACAGACATGTGAAAAAGGTTGCTTATAATGCAATAGCTTGCAGTCAGCAGCATGCGCATAGGCGTGTGCGCTAGGCCATTAACCCAGCATCGGGTGTTTTCTGAGCTTAATAACACATCTACTGCAAGGGCGCTGCGGCGCTATATCCCTGTTACTGTGTGCAGCTTGCGTGTGCAACTTATGTGCGTTTATGTACGTGCGGCTCACGGCTGTGCTCGAGGAGTTTTCTAATGATTAAAAAACAATTTGTCAAAACCCGTAAAGTCACCAAACTCACCTTTGAACTACCCAAAGACATCGAATTCGACAACATTCACCTACTTGCCGAATTCAATGACTGGCAGCCCGTGGCGTTTGAACGCCTCAAAAACGGCAAGTGGAAACTGGTGCAAGAAGTCTCCGAAGCGGGCGCGTACGAGTTTCGTTACATGAGCAAACAAGGCGAAGGCTATCATTTTTTTAATGACGACAGCGCCGATCAGCAAGTTGCCAACCCCCTTGGTACAACCAACAGTGTGATTGAGTGTCAACTAGCTAGTTGAAGCAAGCGAGCGTTATGTCAGGTTCGGGTAGGTCAGGCTTCTGCTCGAGCAAAAAACGCTTCAATATCGGCAGCGAGGGTGTCATCGACGCTGCTGGCGTCTTCTAAAAAATCCTTGATGATGTCGTAGGCGGCTGTGTTAACGTCACTAAAGTCGCCTGCGAGCATCTCTTGCAGTTGTAACTGACTTTCAAAACCAAGCGTCGTGTAGTGTTCGCACAGTCGAATGAGTTCTTCTAAGCGCATACGTCTCCTCTTTTTTTGGTGAGTGCTGTGTCCGGCGCGTCCTTATTCAAGATGCCTAGATTCAAGCGTCTCGTATTCAAAATTGTGGTATTCAACGTACTTGCATCTGGTGCATCATATGTCTGCTGTGTTGTGATGCTCATCTTCAAGATTACGACTCAGATTAAGATTACGACAGTACGCAGGTGACCGAGTGACATTTTGCTGATAACCTGTCTCATAGACGGCAGGGCAATGTAGACGGCAGGGCAATGTAGACGGCAGGGCAATGTAGA
>CAZKAZ010000059.1:0-1135 GCA_964550765.1 uncultured bacterium
ATCTCATCAAACTTGACGCAGGGGGCGACTACACCTATGTCAATGACGTTTACTGTGATGATTTTGGCTGGCCTCGAGATACCCTACTTGGTCACTCGTCCCTTATTGGCATTGTCGAAGAAGACCGCGCCCTGTGCCAGCAGATTGCCCAAGAGAGTTTTGCCAACCCTGGCAAACGCGTCAAAGCCCGCTTGCGCAAAATTGATGCTGACGGCGTGCTCAAAACGGCAGATTGGGAATTTACCGCTCTTACAGACGAGCACGGCCACCCGACTGAGTTAGTTTGTATTGGCGTTGACGTTAGCGAGCAAGTCAAAACAGAAGCCGCCCTCAAAGCCAGTGAAGCCCAGTTTCGTTTTATTGCCGAAAACACGTCTGATGGCATCTTAGTATTTAACTACGACAAAATCGTTTATACCTCACCTGCTTATAGGCGCATTTTGGGATACAGCGAAGAAGAAGAAAAAGCCCGTACCACAGAAGACATTTTTGCCCTACATCACCCCGATGACCGCGAGCGCATGCTAACCCTTGTCAATGATGCCATCAGTCAACAAAAACGTTATTTGAGGTATGAATACCGCATCCGACACAAAGACGGTCACTATATCTGGCGCGAAGACCAAGCAACCTTATTTTATGGTGACAGTGGTTTGCCAGTGTCGTCTATTTTGGTAGCCAGAGACATTACCGAGCGCAAACAAGCCGAAGACGCCCTGCGCGAAAGCGAAAACCGCTACCGCCTGCTAGCTGAAAACAGCCAAGACTTAATTGTCTTACTTGGACTTGATAAGACCCTCATTTACGCTAGCCCCGCTTGCGAGCGGCTACTTGGTTACAGCCAGGATGAACTTGCTGTCTTACTCCCCGAACAGTTATTTCATCCAGACGACGTTGACAAAGTACTTACTTCTTACCAGAGACTACAAAATGGACATCCGGCACACGCGGTGGAACACCGCTTCAAGAAAAAAGATGGCAGCTACGTTTGGGTAGAAGTCTTTGTCGGTGTCATTACCGATACCGCAAGTGGTGAAAAACGCATATTGGCCACCTCGAGAGACATTTCTGACCGCAAACGCGCCGAAGACGCCCTACGAGAAAGCGAACAACGGCTTTACACCACCTTGGCTTC
>CAZKAZ010000059.1:1145-27908 GCA_964550765.1 uncultured bacterium
TCCTGGGGTGCATGGGATTGGCCGCGTTCATCGCGGCTCTGTTTCACTCTCTGGCCTTGGGCACCTTGGCTTCGATGGACGACTACGTATTTGTGTTCGATAGTGCGGGTGTGTTTCGTGACGCGTACCACGCGAGTGGTGATTATTATATTCCCTATGAGCTATTTTTAGGGCAAGCATATGATGATGTCTTGCCGGATGATGTGGTGGTAGCATTCCGCGACATGTTCGACAAAGCCCAGCATGCCAAGCAAACGGAAACATTTTTAGTTGAGTATTCACTCGAGATGCACGGCACCACCCGCTGTTTCAGCGCCAAAGCCACCACCCGCTTCGACCAAGACGGCAACTACGACGGGGTGACACTTGTGGCTAGGGATGTTACCGAGCAAAAACACGCCGAAGACGCCTTACGTGAGAGCAAAGCACAACTGGACTTGTTTTTCAGTCAGTCTATGACTGGGTTTTTCTTTATGATGCTTGACGAACCCATTATGTGGGATGATGCAGAGGATAAAGACGCCTTGCTCGAGTATGTCTTTGAGCATCAGCGCGTTACCAAAGCCAATGAAGCTTTTTTTGCGCAATACGGCGATACTGAGCACACCATGCTGGGGTTTACCCCCACTGACTTTTTCGCCCATGACTTAGCAGGCGGTAGAAAGTTATGGCGGGATTTTTTTGACCGTGGCTTCTGGTATGTCGAAACCGAAGAACGCCGCGCCGATGGCTCACAGGTGTTTATCGAAGGCGACTACATTTGTTTGTACGATGACCAAGGACGTTTAACTGGACATTTCGGAGTACAACAAGACGTCACTAGTCGCAAACAAGCAGAACACGCCTTAGCTGAAAGTGAAGCCAAGTTCCGCTCCTTTGTTGAAAATGCCAACGATGTAATTCTCACACTGAGTCCTGAGGGCAAACTTTTGTATATCTCGCCCAGGTGGGAAGCAGTCAAAGGAACCAGTGCTAAAGGGCTTGTGGGGACGTCGTTTGTGCCCTTGGTGCATCCAGAGGACGTGCCAGAGGCGCTCGAAGCCATTGAGACGGTCATTGTCAACAAAGAGGTTTATAACGGTTTGATATACCGCTTTAAGCACGATGACGGCACGTGGCACTGGTTTTCCGCTAATGGTGCAGCCATCACAGATAATGCAGGAAACGTGACGGCTATCTTGGTGACATCTCGAGACATCACTCGAGACAAAAACGCCGAACAAGTCATGCAAGATACCCTTACGCAGCTCGAGCAAGCCCTAGCTCACAACAACCTGCTCATGAAAGAACTACACCACCGCGTCAAAAACAACCTCACGGTCATCTCTTCGCTGCTTGGTTTGCAAGCCTACAGCCTGACTGACGGCACGGCCAAAGACGCCTTACAAGAAAGCCGCAAACGCATCGTTGCCATGTCCGAAATTCACGAACTGATGTACCGCCACGACAGTGCGAGTAGCATCGCTTTTGATGACTACTTGCAAGCACTGGTGAGCCGCATGGAACGCTCGTTCAGTCGGGGGCAGCAGCAGATTCGCTTTCCGCTCGATACCAGCAGTTTTGAGATTAGTTTTGACCACGCCATTCCTTTGGGGTTAATCATCAACGAACTACTCACCAACGCCACCAAATATGCTTTCCCCGCAGCGCACGCTGACCCGCGTGTGGCGATTACCGTTACTGCAAGCGACGGTTTGACCGTGACAGTCACAGATAATGGCGTAGGGTTAGCAGATGAAACGGTGCTCGAGACAGCCGACTCACTGGGTATGACGGTGATTCAATCACTCACCGATCAACTCGGCGGACACGTAACATTTCAAAACCGACCGAATGCTGATATTGGTTTACAGGTAACGTTGCAGATGCCGCTCGTGAAGGTGAGCGTGCCAGACAGGCGTGCCGTTGAAACGCGAACTACAGTTTCGTAATGCTGTCGGTTTAGTCGGGAACATTGTGATTGGTTTCTGCCAGTAACTGGGTGATGGTGTCTCGGTTCGGATACTGCCCATCACGCACTCGAGCACTGGCTGCAGCCAGTATCCAGCGGCACGTCGCCATATCCTGCTCAGCCTCGGGCGCATCATGCAAGACCGCCAAAAACGCCGCCAGCAACGTATCGCCTGCAGCGACAGGGCTGGTTACAGACACCTTAAAACCCGGCAGGCAGAAACAGCCTTGTTCAAGGGCAAACACCGCCCCTGTTTCACCCAACGTGACAATGACGTTGGCAACGCCGCTGGCTTGTAGTGCTAATGCGGCATCTTGGGCTTGCTCGAGGGTACTCACCTCATAACCTAGTGTGGCTAGTTCTTCTTGATTGGGCTTAAGCAGCCAAGGACGGGCGTCATAGGCCAAACGCAAGGCGTCTCCGGAGGCGTCCACGATGACCCTTACCCCTTTGGCTTGCCAGATTTCGGTTAGGGTTGCGTATGTATTGGCGTCAAGGCCGGGGGGCAAACTACCAGAGAGAACGACATAGCGTTGGGGGTGGTGTTGCTTGCGTGGTTGGCTAGGGGAGAGGGCGTGCTCGAGTACCTCTTGACAGGCTTGCCAGGTGTGTGGCTCGAGCATCTCACCCGAAGTATTGAACTCACTGAGCGTGCCGTGTGTATTGACTACTTTGACGTTACAACGGGTAGGCGCGGCGGCAATTGCCCGCAAGTCAACGCCATCTGCGCGCACGGCTTCCGCAATCATGTCGCCAAACGCACCCCCCAAAGGGGCAACAGCAATCGCTGGGTGGCCGAGGTGGGTGATGGCTCGAGCCACGTTCAAGCCTTTGCCACTGGCTTCAAAGCGCACCTGCTGCGCCCGATTGAGCGCCCCCAAGCGCGGCTGCGCAAAGACCATTTGCATATCAAGGGCGGGATTGGCGGTGAAGGTAACGACCACAACGCACTTTAACAAACCTCAGCCCAACAAACCCGCATCCCGCAATTATCGAAGTGTTTATCGCCCAGCTTTGTAAATATAATTTATAAAACAATCAAAAAAGTTAGCTTTACCACCTAGCTAACTCATGACCACGTTAGCCATACTCGGCGTGATTTTTGTCGGAAAGCTCCAAAATAAGACGCGTGATGCCAATATTGAAGACTAACAACGCATGAACGGCCAATAATCAGATGCTTAAGCCGCATGCAAGGTCACTTACATTATTACCTCGAGGTTGCTTGCTAAGGTAAAAACATAAGCAGATGAGTACACACGCAAGAAATGTTCTTGCCCTTGTCTGTGTTTACTAGCGATGGAGATTTGGTGGCTACTAGGATTCACTAACGCCACTAACGTCTTTGAAACGCCACTAATCTGAAACGCCACTAAAACGTTTCTGAAAAGCTGTGATTAGTGCAGTGTACATCGCAAAGTTACGTTCAGCGAATATGCTACGTCCTAACGATTTTTTGACACCTCACGAGGAGGTATCATGACACAAGTTACCCAAACCATTCTTACCAAACTTAGTGAAAGCAACCAAACCCTCGCTGACTCGAGCGAAGACATTCGCAACTACAGCGTACGCGACAGCGACGGCGAAAATATGGGTAAGGTCAACGACCTACTCATCGACAATGACGACGGCAAAGTGCGCTTTTTAGAAGTGCAATCAGGCGGCATCTTTGGTATCGGCAGCGATGACCTGCTCATGCCCATTGACACCATCAGCCGTATCGACAGTGAAGATAACACGGTGCACGTCAACCAAAGCAAAGACATCGTGCTCAACGCGCCTGCCTATGACCCTAGCGTTGTCAATGACCGCCCTTATTACGGTTCGCTATATGACTATTACGGTTTAGCACCTTATTGGGCAGCAGGGTATGCTTATCCAGCCTTCCCTTACTATCAATAATGTATAATATAACTGTTTTTGAACCTGAACAAGCAGGCACGCCCACGGCAAAGTTGCAGTTGCAAGGGCAATTGGCTGAAGGTGAATACGACCAACTCACGCAGCGTTTTGCCGAACTGATTAACCGCTATGGCGAAGTTGACCTGCTAGTTGACACCTTCGAACTAGCAGGCTACACGCCGCAAACCTTGTGGCATGACATGCGTTTTACCAGTCAACACCGCAATGACTTTCGGCGCGTAGCAGTCGTCAGTGACGCAACATGGCAAAAGTGGCTCGTGAACTTAGCTGACCCCATCGTAGCTGGTGAGGTGGCCTATTTCACCGACTACCAAAAGGCCGAACAGTGGCTCGAGCGCTAACTGCTCCCTGAAAACACCCATAAAGAAACACGCCCCTCGAGACGTCGATGGGGCGTGTTGTTGTGTTGAACCTGCAAGCGTTAGCGCCTAAACGTCTCCTAGAAAAATAACCTCACTAAGGTTACAACGCAAAACCGCGTCATAATCATTAGGTAAGTATCACCAAGTAAGTATCACCAAGTAAGTATCACCAAGTAAGTATCACGGGGTAAGTATCATTGGGTAAGTTATGCCCAGCGGACGCTATGGGTGTCAAAGGGACTTGACAGGGCGTCATGTACGGGATACACCCGCACCCCGTAAACCAACTTGCCCGTCAAGTCGGGTTTGAAGCGGGCGTGGTAGCGAGTGCTGCCGTCCTCGAGCGTCTTGACACACGTTAAAGGCACAATGCGCAAGTTGTGGTCAAGGTTGTCGTGAATGCGGCTGTACACCAACTCCACGCGTATCTCGTCTTGGGCAATCACCCGACTGCTGACGGTGGCACTCACTTCGAGGTCGTCGCCGATGTGGTTGATGGCTTGGGCGCTAATCTCGGCACTAACCGCGACAGCATGCCAGTGTTGTTGCACGTGCCGTTGCCATTCGGCGAGTTCTTTGGCGTCTTGATGGTTGTCTTTTGCCATTTGGGCGGCACGGTGGGATGCGGGGGCGTAATAGTTGCGCACGTAGTCTTTGACCATGCGTTGGGCATTGAAAGCCGGCGCGACGCTGGCGATGGCGTCTTTGCTGCGCTCGAGCCACTTCAGGGGTGTGCCTCGGTCGTCACGTTCGTAATACAAGGGCACCACTTCGCGCTCGAGCAAGTCATACAGGGCGTCAGCATCGGCCATATCAGCGGTGGTGGGATCGTCGTGGGTTTGTTCTACGCCAATAGCCCAACCGTTGTTGCCATCAAAACCTTCAGGCCACCAGCCGTCTAGGATGCTCAAATTCAGCACCCCGTTCATGGCGGCTTTTTGCCCGCTGGTACCAGAAGCCTCCAGTGGCCTGCGCGGGTTGTTGAGCCACACGTCCACGCCCCGCGTGAGTGCCCTACCTACGGCCATGTCGTAATCTTCTACGAACAAAATCTTACCTGCAAAACGGGGTTCTTTGGAGAGTTGTTGGATGTTGGCAATGAGCGCTTGCCCGGGTTCGTCGGCGGGGTGGGCTTTGCCAGCAAATACCAACTGCACGTTTTTGCCGCTGCCGTTTAAGATGTGGTCTAGGCGCTCTAAGTCACTAAAAATGAGCGTGGCACGTTTATAGGTGGCAAACCGCCGGGCGAAACCAATGGTTAATGCTTCAGGGTCAAACAGGTCTTCAACGTCGTGGATGCTGCTTTGGTTGGCGCCGTAGCGTTCGTATTGACGCACCACCCGCCGCCGCAAGAAACGCACACTTTGGGTTTTGATTTGTTTGCGCACTTCCCATAAGTCATAACTGTTGATGTTGCGCACGGCTTGCCACATGGCGGCGTCATCAATGCGCTCGAGCCAGTCAACAGGCAGCGCCCTATCTAATAGGTCAAACATTTCTGGCGCTAACCAAGTGCGCAAGTGCACGCCGTTGGTGATGTGACCGATGGGTACTTCGTCGATGGGGACAGCCGGCCACAAGTCCCGCCAAATGCGGCGGCTGGTTTCACCGTGTAACTTGGCCACCCCATTGCGCCCTCTGCTAAAGCGCAGCGCCAACGCAGGCATACTAAAAATTGGCCCCCAGCCTTGGTCGTGTTTGGCAAGGCGGTGAAATTCTTGTTGGTTGAGTCCCAAACTACCCCAATAACCATTAAAAAATTCGTTGATGAGGTCAAACGCAAACGCGTCGTTACCAGCAGCAACGGGGGTGTGTACCGTGAATACTGTGCTAGCAGCCACAACCTGTTGGGCTTCTTCAAAGGTCATGCCCGCTTGTACGTATTCGCGGCAGCGTTCTAGCGCCATAAACGCACTGTGGCCTTCGTTCATGTGCCACGAGGTCGGGTTGATGCCGAGCGCCCGCAAGAGCCGTACGCCGCCAATGCCTAAGATGATTTCTTGAGAGATGCGGGTGTGTTGGTCACCACCGTAGAGCCTCGAGAGCAGATTGCGGTCTTCACTGCTGTTACTGGCAACATCTGTATCGAGCAAATAAACGTTGACTGACCCTACCTCCAAGCGCCACGCCCGCAAGGAGACTTGTCGCCCTTGTAGTTGTACTTGTACGTGCAGTTCGTTGCCATCACGGTCAGTGACGGCGTGAAAGGGCATTTCTGCTGGGGTAAGGCGTTCGTAGATGGCTTCTTGACTGCCATCTGCGGCCACGCGCTGGTGAAAGTAACCCTCGGGATACCACAAGCCCACCGCTACCAAGGGCACGCCCAAGTCAGAAGCGGCTTTGGTGTGATCGCCCGCGAGCACCCCCAACCCCCCTGAATAGAGGGCGACGGCTTCGTGCCAACCATATTCGGCACAAAAGTATGCGTACACATGGTCTTGGGCGTCTTTCATGCTGTCGTGGGTTTTGAACCAACTGCGTGATTGTTGCAGGTAGCTTTCAAAATCGGCGATGACCTTGTCATAAAGCGCCAAGTAATCTGGGTCGGCGGCGGCTTGTTCGAGTTGATATTGCTCGACGTCGCGCAGCATCTTCAAGGGGCTGTGACCGCGTATGTCCCATGCATCGGGGTCGAGCCAACGGAACAAACGGCGTGCTTCGGGTGTCCATGTCCAATAGACGTTATACGCCAAGGTCTCGAGCTTACGAATGCGTGGTGGTACGTGCGGCAAAACTGTGACATTGCCTAGAATATTCATAGTGACTCCTCAATGATATATTGACCATACTGTATTAATACCGTGCTGTTTCAATAAAGCGAAAAGAAAACTAACAACAAGATAATGTTGCGTTCGTACACAGATTGTAACTGCGCCTCTTTATGCTGGTAGCGATTGCGTCTGTCACGCTACTTGCTGTGCTAGGTGGTGTTTGACGCCTCGAGTACATGTATACCCCAGATGGTGTTTTTAGCGTTAACATACTGATACAACCTGTTTGTG
Organism: uncultured bacterium; assembly: GCA_964550765.1. Classification (GTDB taxonomy): domain Bacteria; phylum Deinococcota; class Deinococci; order Deinococcales; family Trueperaceae; genus JBCCBI01. The sequence continues at coordinate 8,387 of CAZKAZ010000059.1, forward strand.
ACATCCTGTCTGTTGTGTGTAGCTGCATGAGACAGCCGTTGTTTTTCTGTGTGCTCACTCGGTTCAACGAGGTAGCTCGAGCATAACACGCAAGGCTCGAATGCACTTTCACTTTTTTGTGGGCTAGCATACTAGGTAGCCCTACCCTTGATAGGCATACCATAGATATCACAGACATAGGTACCACAGACATAGATATCAAAGACATAGTGATTGGCTAGCGACAGTGCGGGAAGTTCTGATATGAATTATCTTAACATAAACTATCTTAGTGTAAACTTTCGATGTAAGTTATTCTTAATGCGTTATCGTGGTCATCACTAGTAGAGTGGTTATCGCTGGCACAGTGGAAAGGTCGTAGATTATGCCGTATATTGCTACGCTCGAGCATCCTTCGTTACATCCCATACGTCAACGTCTCAGGCTGGAACGTCTCAGGCTGGAACGTCTCAGGCTAGGCTCAGTCAGTACGGGGTTGCGTCGCTGGTTGCTGTGTGGGTGTTTTTTAGCTGTCTTTTGGTCAATACCCTGTCAATGGCTAGGGCAAGGCTCGGTGCACGCGCAACAACTAACACTGGCTGCAACCGCTCGAGAAGACGCTGTAGGGCTGCGTTTTGCGGTGCGTGATGTGTCGTTTGTAGGTTGGACATTAGGCGCACACGTGGCAGTGCGGGAAGTGCTCGCCGGGCAGCTCGAGGCGTCGCGGCGCACTACCTTTGGCCCAGTCGGCAGTGTGCTGGTAGCCGCCGAAGCAGGTATGAATACCGATGGTCAAAGTGCGCTTACGTTTGCGGCAACAGGCAACGTAGGGGCATTTGGGGCGCGTGTTGGTTTGCTTGTGTATAACGCCCATGCGGTGGCGTTTGACGTGCGGGCGCTCACCGACATCAGCCGCCCTCACTATGCGGCGCTCGAGCAACACTGGGCGTTCGGCCTCGACATGAGTGGCACGTATCGCTTGTCGCGGCGGGTACTTATTACCGCTTCACCGACGTTGCTTTATCTGACGGATACTGGTTTGGGGGGGCGCGTGTTGGCCGATGTTACCTGGCGGCGGGCGCTAGCTACGGACAATATCTCGCTGCTGCTAGCGAGCGAATTACACCCTGCTGGCGATGAAGGTTACGTAGCGCTCGCTGGGCAATATCAACTGGCGCGGCGCGGCTTGCCGTTGGTGACGACGTCGCTGTGGCTTGCTGCCAATGATGGCTTACAACCGGGGGGGCGCGTGGCCGTTGCTGCGAGGCCGGGCATGTTACCCGTAGGCTATGAAGTGACTTTTGCCGCCGAACCTTTTCAAGTGTCTGCTCCTGCCTATCGGGCGGCTTTTGATAGTTATTTGCCCTTAGCGCGTGGGATGCTCGAGCTAACTGCCGTCACTGCTTGGGGCGAACGGGCTGAGTTGCTCGAGCTTGACAGCCTCAACATCAGCCTCGGTTACGCCCTAGATTTCTGACCCATTCACACCCCGTGTCAATAACAATCAAACGCCGTTTCAATTTTCTACGAGGCACAATCTTCTTGTGAATGTACTTGCCAAAAACAGATGGCAAAATTGTGTTGAGCAACGAGCACCCTACCCTAGCCCGAAAGGGTCATCACGCAATGACCACTAACATGCTCAAAAAGAAGGCTGCTAGATTAGGTGTTACACTCCCGTCATGACAGTTATCTCTAAAACCATACCCAAAACTATGCGGGGTGTTGAGCTTGTGGGGCATGGCGGCCTCGAGATGCTGCACTATCGTGAAGACCTGCTGGTGCCACAGCCGCAACAGGGTGATGTGCTTATTCGGGTTGCTGCCGCTGGGGTCAATAACACTGACCTCAACCTGCGCACAGGCTGGTACGCCAAAAGTGATAGTGATGACGCAGGCTGGGGTGGCGAAGCGGTTGCGTTTCCCCTCATTCAGGGTGCGGATGTTTGTGGGGTCATTGTCGCCGTGGGCGACGGGGTATCTGAAGCACGCTTGGGGCAGCGGGTGATTGTCGAACCTACCCTCTGGGAGCATCATGGGCAGACGCTCGAGCAACCGCTGTATCTTGGTTCTGATTGTCCGGGTGGTTTTGCAGAGTATGTGGTGGTGGCATCTCGTCATGCTTTTGCTGTGCGTGCTGAACTGAGTGATGTCGAACTCGCAGCCGTACCCTGTTCGTCGTCAACGGCTGAAAACCTCCTCACCCGTGCAGCAGTAACACCAACTGATAATGTGCTTGTTACGGGTGCGTCAGGTGGGGTCGGGTCTGCAGCTGTGCAGCTAGCGGTGGCTCGAGGGGCTTCGGTGATAGCGGTAGCGAGCGAGCGTAAAGCAAACGCAGTAGGTGAGCTTGGCGCTTCGCATGTCATCGAGCGGGGTGCGTCACTATTAGACACATTGGGTCACAACGCTGTGAGTGTGGTGATTGACTTGGTAGGAGGAAGCCAGTTTCCAGAACTGCTGGAGGTATTGCGCCCGCAGGGGCGATACGCCACGTCTGGGGCGATTGGTGGGGCAATGGTGACATTAGACCTGCGCACGCTCTATCTCAAAGATTTATGTATGTTCGGTGGCACAATCATTGACAACGAGGTGTTTCCTAACCTCGTGCGCCTTATTGAAGCGGGGGAATATCGTCCGCTGGTTGCTGATGTTTACTCCCTGCCAGAAATGAAAGCAGCGCAGGAAGCCTTTGCTGCCAAAAAGCATGTCGGCAAGTTAGTACTAAAAGTATAAAAAATTTTATATACTAATATTATATAGCCACTACGGTTACCAAGTTTGACTAACGTTATATCAACATCCATACTGTACCACCAAGATAGACATCGAATAAAAGTGTCTTGTACTCGAGGTAATAATATTATCCTAGGCACAAAGTAAAAAAGCGTACTTAATAGAAAAATGAGCTTGGTGATGCAATACATCAACATCCCATACATCAACATCAAACGCGTTCAACCGTGTAGACGTTAATCATGGAAATGCTATTGCAATCAAAAATGGGTACAAAAAGCAGACGGCATTTCTCGAGCGCATAGAAACACCGTCTCAAACGTGGTGGAGCTGACGAGATTCGAACTCGTGACCTCCTGAGTGCGATTCAGGCGCGCTCCCAACTGCGCCACAGCCCCGCGTAAGGTAAGTGTACGCAAGGGTGCTCGAGCTTGTCAACGTACGCCAAGTTGCTAAGTTTCTACGATTGCGCGGACGCTATCCCGCTAAAGTGCCTAACACATGCGCTAACGCCCGCACCCCTTTGGCGATGGCCGCTGGTGAACTGTATTCGTCTGGGCGGTGGGAGATGCCGTCTCTACAAGGAATAAACAGCATCCCCATGGGGCAAATCTGTGCCATGAACAGACTGTCATGATAAGCGCGGCTGACCATGCTTTGACTGCGTAGCTCGAGCGCCTCGGCAGCCTCGTGACAGGCATCGGTGACGAGCGGTGCACAGGTAGCGGGTGCGTCGGCGTTGAGTACGGTGACTTCTGTGGTTAGCCCTCGAGCGTCACTAATTGTGTTGATGTGCTGGCGAATGCTGGCAACCATACCGTCGCGGCGTTCGAGGTCGGTGTCGCGGCAATCAATGGTGAATGTCACCCGACTGGGGATGCTGTTGACCGCCCCTGGGTGCACATCGAACCTGCCTACCGTGGCCACACTGTCATTGCTATTGGCCTTTCTGGCGACGCCCTCTACTGCTAAGGCCATTTCTGCTGCTGCGGTGAGGGCATCACAGCGTTGGGGCATGAGTACCGCGCCTGCGTGACCGCCTTCGCCACGCACCGTGACCGTGAGGCTAGCTGGCGCAGCAATCGCACTGACGATACCAAGGTCAAGGTGGTGGCGCTCGAGCAGTGGCCCTTGTTCAATGTGCAATTCAATAAACGCGTGATAACACCCTGGGGCGAGGGCAACGTCGCTGAGTTCCCCTGCCAATGCCCTAGTGCGCCGCACCTCATCGGGGGAGTGGCCTTGGTCGTCGCGTAGCTCGAGTAACCCCTCGACCGTCAGTACCCCCGCAAGCGCCCGACTGCCTAAACAACCAATGCCAAAACGCGTCGGTTCTTCCGCTGTAAACATGATGATATCGATGCTGCGCGCTGGGGTAAAACCACTTGCCTGCAGCGCCCGCACGGCCTCGAGCGCCCCTAGCACCCCCACTGTGCCATCAAAACGCCCTGCAAAGGGAATGGCGTCGATGTGTGACCCCGTGGCGACGGGAGGTAAATCGGGTTGGTGTCCTGTCCAGCGGGCAAAGGTGTTCCCCAAAGCGTCTTCACGCACCTGCAAACCCAAATCCGTAAAGCGCTTTTTCAAAAACGCCCTTGCCGCCATGTCTTCATCACTAAAGAGCACCCGCGTCACTGCTGGCGCGGGTGCAGCTGAGAACGTTGCTAGGGTATCCAAATCTTCCTCGAGGCGTTGAATGTCAATCAAAAGGGCAGCCATGCTGTCCATGCTAGCTCAAAATCTGCTTGCTGGTGACAAGCTGCCCCCTGCTGGTGACAAGCTGTTCACCGTGAGCTGTAAGCTAGGTGGCTTTATTGCGACGCGTGCTGCTCACTAGCTAGATGGCTAGCCCAAGACTTACGGCCAAGGCTATCGTCGGGAACATAAAAATTAGGGCGCATGAAAGCGGCGCAGCGACTGTCTAAATCGCTGTCGGGCGTATCAAAAAACTGCCCAACTAGTCGGTCAACACAAGGGTGCACATCAATAAGCCCGTGACCCATGCCAGGAAATTCCACAAAGGTACTATCGGCTAGGGTGCTGGATGCCCGTTTGCCCCAGGCAGGTGGCGTGATGGGGTCAAAGCTACCCGCTAAAATCAGGGTGGGGACGTCGCTCACGACGGGCATATTTTCAAATTCACTGGCAAAGTCACGGTGCCAGTGGCGACAACGTTGCAGCATCGTGAGTGAATAGTCAATTTGGTCTTGGCGAAAACTTGGGTGTACGCGGCGACTGGCAGCCATGACCATCTGAGCAGTATGAAAGGGCGCTTCTTCATAACATTCCACCGAATGAAACATGCCCTCGGCGTCATCGTCGATATCTTCAGCCGCCCCTCGAAACAGTTCGCTGACGTTTTGTAAAAAGCCATTACCCCTGTTTGCACCCATGCCGTCAGCGTCATCAGCCTCGAGCACCACCACATCTTCCAAACTAAGCTGCCAACTGATCAGGTCATAGCTCGTTTGTATGTCTCCCCCTAGCGCCAGAAAAATAGCAAAAGGCAGCACCGGAATAAGCTCGCTATCGTAAAGGGCTTGAAACAAGCTTTCTGCGTAGTCGGTGCCAGCCAGTTCATAACCATCAGCTAGGTCATAGGGTGCACTATTGAGCTGCTTAAGTAGGCGGTAAAACGCGGTTTCTAAATCAGGATAAGCAGCATCACAAGCGCTACTTTGGCGGCAGGCAGCAAAAAGGGCATCGAACGCCCGCTGCATGTGCATAGGGCCTTCGGCAAGGCTATCTACATCGGGTGGATAGGTGGCGTCTAGCACGACACTGCGCAGGTTCTCTGGGTGGTCCCGCATGATGGTAAGCGCGAGGCGCGTCCCGTAAGAAATCCCGTAGAGATTCACGGCCTCTAGCTCGAGCGCGTCTATAAGGGCAGCAATATCAGCGGCGTTTTCCCGGCTGTTGTAACTCGCTAGGTGAATGCCTTCTTGCTCGAGGCGGTCACGGCAAGCGTCTAGCGCCGCATCTTCGGTATCAAAGCGGTCATCATCCACTTCCTCACAGTTGAGAACAGGCCAAGAATACCCCGTCCCCCGTTGATCGACCAAAATAAGATCGCGAGTAAGCCTCAGTGAGGAGTCTTTCCACGCGTCTAGGGAAGCAATCGCTGACCCACCAGGGCCACCTTCCAAATAGATAACCGCATCTGGCTGAGCGGGTTGCTCACGGGCGTATAGAATGACAGTAGCAACTTCAATGAATGCTGTGTCTGGGTGGGCATTGCCCTGACTGTCTCTGCGTTCGGGCACGGTCAACACGCCACACTCGAGGGTTTCGCCACGTTTCTCACCCGCAGGTAAGGCAAAGGGGCAGCGTTGGTATGCAAAGGTTACATCAGCCGATGTTTGTGCTGGCGTCATACTCATAAGCAAGATGCCAAGCACGAATAGGGTGCGCGTCATGTTGTTAGATTACCGTGCATAGCGCACTCCCATTGCATCCAACCCGTAAGGTTGCAATCACCTTCGTTTAAAAGTGTTAGCTAGATTTATCTTGTTATGTGTATAAATTTTCTGCCCTTACGTGGTTAAAATTGATAATTTTTCTCCTCAAGTTGCTCACTGTTAAATAGAGATTAAGATCCGTAGTAAATGAGCAACTGACTCGCTTAGACTTCTGAACGAAACCTGTATCGGCGACTCCTAACCCACTATACACATCACTGCTGAATATGTTTGCTTTAGGTATGTATGATTCTCGTAAGTTACTACTAATGAAAGACAGGGTTGAAAGTAATTCTTTTCCCTTGGTTTTATCGGTTTGTCTTAAAAGATTTGATGCTTCAGCGAGACAATGAGTGGTAATCCAAACGACCTCAAAGGGATTTAAAATTGACAGTAAAAGACGATAATCCTCTACTGTGAACTCTCTTGTCCTCTTGTGTGTATTGATATATGACTCATTTGTCCTGCCAACCACAAGTAGAATAAATAAATTAGTATCAATGAGAGCGCTTTTCACATCACTTACTCTCGCATTGTTATTGCCTTCACATTGCCGTCAGTATCATCTACCTCCACTACCTTATATTGACGATTTGGCTGCTTTGGCTGGAGACTAGATGCAAAGCCGGGTTCCTGATAGTCCCAAGGTCTTGAAAATCCCACTGTCACCTTCCAAACCTTTTCATCTTCATCAAAAGTAATTTCTTCTAAACCAACATTACTGAGGCGTTCTGACGAGAACACGTCCACTAGGTAGCTAGTGGCAATCTTTACTACTTCTTTTACTTCCACGCATAACCTCCGATATTAGATGTGTAACGCTGACGTTGGGCGATACTTGACGTCCAAGCTTCTTGTGCTATCAGCTGACAGTATATTGACTAGCACATTGATAAATCTGGGGCACTCCTCCTGTTCAGATTCTTTGTGTGACCTGTCTCTGTACACTTTGCTGCACTATATTTTTTAACCTTTACACTTGAATTAAGTTAATGGTGTAAATTTGTCAGCACAGTTCACATCCCCTGCAGCGAGAAAGATTTTGGTCAAAGAGGAGCTTCAAGCGGCAGGTGGAATCATAATCAGACGACGCTTACGCTCGGCTGCAAATGCAATCGCTGCTTTTACGTCTTCACGGGTTAGATCGGGAAAATCCTCGAGAATCTCCGCTTCTGTCATATTGGAAGCCAGATAATCAAGAACCTCGTAGACCGTGATTCTAAGCCCTCGAATGCAAGGTTTCCCAGAGCGCTTATTGGCGTCAATAGTGATAAAATCTCGGTAATCCATATCCGAAGTCTAAGTCTCTTAGTAGATTCAAGCAAGTGTTTTCGAAGGGATGTAATCTCTCAAGCTCACTGGCTACTTCTGAATGCCTGCCACAATTGCCTTTGAAGTGTCGTTAAACTTTTTGGCGTGTTTATCTCGAGCTTCACGCACTTCTTCAACAATTATATCTTCCATATTTACCCACTAATCTTGAGTTAATTGTTGATGGGCTGCCATACGCAAATCTCGACTGAGACGAGACGTTAAGACATTAAATAGCCAATGACCGTGGTCTCAATGTAGACCTTGGGCTTCACAGTCTTATTTTAATACAACCACCCAAGCGTAAGCTGAGTAACCGAATGCCACAAACTCAGGGAGGTGAATCCTGCGGCTGCCACGAGTAATTATCAAGTGTATATTCACCGAGCTAGCAGCAATCGTGCGGCTACTACTTCTACTACTTCTACGTCAAGCATCACCCCAAAACCCTAAAAAACTGAGTTGTAAGGGTATCTCAGCCATCTGGCGGCAGACATGTTCGCACCAAAACCTTCTCAATGTGCTGTTTAGACGGTCTTTAGGGCTTGTTTATAGGGTAGGGATACTCACATGACCTTGTTTGTTCGTTAGGTAACCTGTAGACATATTGAACGTATCGCAAAACATATACGCGAACTAAATGAGAATTTTTGTTAACAAGGAGGACATTATGCCAAGTGATTTGATTGCTGTGACATTCCAAGATGAAAACCGTGCCGAGGAAGCCTTCGGTGAACTGGCGACGATGCAGAAAGAACACCTGCTTGACCTTGAAGATGTGGTGGTTGCCCGCAAAGATGAGAACGGCAAGGTCAAACTCAAACAAACCATGGACATCACCCCAGGTAAAGGGGCGTTAGGTGGTACATGGTGGGGGCTGTTGATTGGCTTGATTTTCGGTTTGCCGTTGTTTGGTGCGGTGATCGGTGCGGCTAGTGGTGGCATCACTGGGGCGCTCACGGATTTGGGTGTGGATGATACCTTTGCCAAGGATATAGCGGGCAACATGGGGGCGAACAGTTCGGCCATTTTTGTGTTGGTGCGCAAAGCTACTCCAGATAAGGTGCTCGAGCGCGTGCGTGCTTTCGGTGGCGATGTTTACCAGACCAGCCTCTCCAACGAAGCCGAAGCCCGTTTGCAAGCGGCTTTGTCCGAACAGCAGCCCGTAAGCACCTAACCTAGTCAATAACTGGTCAATGAGCGTTCTTTGAACTGCACTATCAGCGTTCCTTGAACTGCACTATCAGCGTTCTTTGAACTGTACTATCAGCGTTGTACCGTGCCCATGTTGTACACCATCAACGTTTTAGTTGGCAAAACCTACTGAACAAGTGAATCCCACCAACCAAAAAGCGTTCATTGCGGCCAAAATTGTCGCCAATACCGCCCATATGCCCAGCGAGGTGTGTGGGCGTTGTGTTTATTGTGTTTATCATGTCTGCGAACAAGACACGCGTCTAGCACTTGCTTTGTACACTAAAAGGTTTATACTGGCGTTTAAAGATTGTGGGCTAGAACGAAAACTAGGTAAGTAATACTGGCTAGCGTGTTTATTTGAAATTTATATCTTAAAAACGTTAAGTGTATTTGTAGATGTGTAAATTAAGTGAGTGTGTAAGTTGCGTAGTTTGGCGGGTAACAAAGCAGGTTCATAAGTAAGTTTTGTCAAGTTTGTCATAAACGGATGTTGGGTGTCTTGGTGATGTGGGGTTGGTATGTGGTGGGTCACACCTGCTAGTGGGAGGCGAACGGATGGGCTGTCGGTAATGTGAACGGTTGTGATGCTCGAGCCAAACCTTAGCCCAAACCTTAGCCCAATTCTTGGTATTGAGTATCGTGGCGCATGCTGGTGACGCACGTTTAATTGCTCCGCCTGCTTTGCCCTTTTGCCGTGGCTGTTGTGCCCTGTTGTGGTAGATGTCGTTGTGATAGATGTCGTTGCAGTAGGTATCGCCCGTCTGCCCTGTAGGATATGCCAATTCCAGTTGTGGAATATGCAAGTTGTAAACTGTGTAAGTGACGTATTAGCATCGGGAGAAACTATGTTGCCGCACAACGACCTCATGAACAGTGTCTCAAACGCCGCTGCTGGTGCTGCGGATAATGCTCAACATTTAGATAGGGCTGTGTATCGTGCCATTGTCGAAGCTACCCCGACACCCTTAGTCGTGCTTGATGCATTGGGGCGCAGCGTGGTGGCCAATGATGCCTTTGTCACGTTACTTGCGAGTTTACTGGCAGATAGTATGGGTGATAGTGCGAGTGACGGTGTGGGTGAACGTGAGCGCGTATCAACTCAGCTAGACCAATGGCCCAAGGTGGCTCGAGCTGCTGCCCAAGCGGACATAGATACCTTTTGGCAAGCACAAGACCCCACCCGCACGTGCTGCTGGTCAGTTGCTGGTCAACGTTGGCACGTCACCTTAACCCGCTTACCCACATCACCCCAGCATCAGACGCCGCCAAAGCCAACGCGGATATCTGCACAGAATCAACAGCAACAGGCACAGCAAGCACAGCAGCACCAAAATCAACCCCCTTACCAGCAACAAGGTCACGCACAACAGGGTCACGTGCAACAGGGTCACCAGCAACAGGGTCACGTGCAACAGGCGTATGACCAACAGGGTCAGGAAACGCTTGATACGGCATCTACTGTAGCGCCTCGAGCGACTGACTATCTGCTTATCAACGTGACGGCAGTGCAACCAAGCAGTGAACGCACGTTTCAGCGGGTGGCTCACGAGGCCAATCCTTATGAAGTGTGGTGGCTCGATAGCCAAGGACGGCTGCTCGAGGTGCATCCCCCGGCTACCCATGCTTTGCCATTACTGTCACGTGATGCGTCTGTAGGCAAATTCTTGAGTGATTACTTCAAACTGCCAGCGGTGCGGTTGTTGCGTCAGTGGCTCGAGCAAGTACGCCAAGCTGGCCAAATACAGCGTGTTCAGCTTGATATGTCCTCGCCAGACACGCAGCGGGTCTACGCCCTGCGCATGATACCGGTAGCCAACGGCGAGGTGATTGTCTATGTGGTGGATATCAGCCCAACACAACAAAAAATGGCTGAATTGCAAGCCAGTCACGACAAATTGCAAGCGTTTTATGAGGCCACGCCCGACATTGTGTTGCGCGTCAACCGCCAAGGTATGTACCTTGATGCCCATATTCCTGAGCATTTTACCAGCCTTTATGATGACTATGAAAGTTTGCACGGGTTGTACATTTCGCAGGTGCTCGAGCCAGCCATTGCCAACCCGTCGTTGCAATACCTTGATATGGCGTTGCGCACAGGTGAGGTGCAAACGTTTAACTATCAGGTGTTTGTAGCGGGCAGTTTGCGTTACCGCGAAGCCCGCATCGCCCCATTAGATAGCGAAGAAGCCTTGTGGTTTACCCGCGATGTCACCAATCAAAAGCGTGCTGAACAGCAGCTCGAGCAAAGTGAACGCCTCTTTCGCAGCTTTTTTGAAGATAGCCCTACGCCTTACATGATTATTTTGTATGACGAACTGACCAAACATCCCAACGGGGCAATGGTCAACGCCGCCTTTGAGGAATTTTTGGGGTATAAACAAGAAGATATCAACAGCTTGAATATTGATTATTTTTTGCAGATGATTTCGCACAATGAAGACTACACTTTAGAACAACGCGTCGCCGACGGCCTCAGACGCCGCAACATCATGTCGTACCGCTTGGTGAAGCGCAATTTCCGCGCCGATGGTGATACCGTCTGGAGCGACTTTACTAACATCACCTTTAATGACGACCAAGGCCAGCCGCTGCGCACGTTTTGTGTTTTTCAAGATATTACTGACCGCATCGAAGCCGAAGATCAACTGCGCGAGAGCCGTGAACAGCTCGAGCTTGCCCTCGATGCTGCCAACCTGATGGTGTGGAACTGGCACGTTCACGAAGACCGTTTTGTGGCGCGGGGTAACTTACCGCACAACAAAGACCTCGACAGCCCTTTGATGATTGATGACGTCGAAGCGCTGCTAGCGCGCATTCACCCCGACGATCGGCTAAACTTTCAAAGCCACATTGACGCGTGTCTAGCGGGTAAACGCTTTGGTTTTGAAGTGGTTTTCCGCTTAAATAGTGCCGCCAACAGTCAGGTGAACGCCAATACCGTGTGGCGTTGGGTGTTGAGTGTGGGCTCAGGTAGCGACCACGACGATCATGGCCGTCCTGGTCAACTGTCGGGGGTGCTGCAAGATATTCACACCCGCAAACTGACCGAACTGCGCTTAGAAGAAACTTTGGCTGAACTCGAGCATGCCCTAGGCGAAAAAACCCTCTTGCTCGCTGAAGTGCATCATCGGGTGAAAAACAACATGCAAGTGCTCGGGTCTCTTCTGAGTTTGCAAAGCCGTGAAATCGAAGACCCTGTTGCCAAAGAAGCCATCAAAGCCAGTCAAGCGCGGGTGCGGGCGATGGCTGCGGTACACGAGGTGATGTATCACAACGAACGCTTTAGCGACCTCAACGTCAAAAACTACATCGAAAAAGTGTCCTTTGTGATGCAGCGGGCGCTGGCTGCTCGAGACATTACGCTCGAGTTTCACCTGCAAGACGTCAACATCACCATTCAAGAAGCCATTCCTTGCGGTTTGGTGTTTAACGAACTCCTCAGCAACGCCCTCAAGCATGCTTTCCCCGAAACCCTACCCGAAGACCATTTGGCGGCGGCGACTGTCACCGTCACCTTAGATGCTACTGATACGCCCCCTGATGTGACCCTTGACCACAGCAGTGACAGCGACAATGACAACGATAGTGTCGTTTATTACACGGGGACGTTGGCAGCGAACATGGCTGGCAACGGGCAAAGTTGGGTGCGTTTGTGCGTGACGGACAATGGGGTGGGCATGGTAAGTGACACGCCGAGTAACTTTGGTACGTTTTTAATTGAAACCTTGGTCGATCAGTTGCAAGGGGTGCTCGAGCTACGCAGTCAGCCAGAACGTGGCACGCAGTGGTGTCTGACCTTCCCCAACCAACACCCTCAACCCCAGCGCTCGCTTGATGATGATCGTTCTAAGCAAGGCTATTGAGCAAGGCGCGTCACTGGCCGTAGGGTCTGCAAGCCCTGCCTCGTCGCGTCCTCGCCTAGTTGCGTCGCCTGCAATGCTTGCAAGTTGGCGCGATGCTAGATAAAATACAGCTCGAGCCGAAGTGGCGGAATTGGTAGACGCGCACGATTCAGGGTCGTGTGCCGCAAGGTGTGAGGGTTCGAGTCCCTCCTTCGGCACCACTTTTCAAGCTGATGGTTGACTTTCAAGCTGATGGTTGACTTTCAAGCTGATGGTTGACAATGTTGGTTTTTGATAGTCATCACACCTGCGTGTGGTGATTTTTTATTGTGTAACGTTTTGGATTTTTGCCCGCTAGGACGCTATCTTTTAAATCGACTTTTAGATCGATGTCGTTTAGACTGAAGGATGGTTAAACTCACAGTTCTTTACAACTTGCCTGCCGGCGCTGATCACGACGCGTTTCTCGAGTGGCGCACGGGTACCCATCAAGCCAACAACGCCAAACCACCCGTTATCAAAACCGACTTTTACGTCGCCAAAGCCACCCCGATGGGCGAACCGCGTTACCGCTACATCACCGAAGCCTATTTTCCAGACATGGCGAGTTTGGAAGCCAGCTTTTTTAGTGAAGCGGCGCAGGAAAAATTGCAAAAAGACCTCGAGCGCATTCACGAACCCGTTTTCCTCATTTCTGAAGAGGTCGTCACCACCGTGGTCGATGCTGAAACTGACTAACCTTTTGGGCAATTATCCTTTGCAAGTCATAACAACATATTGATGGCTGAATTTGGCGCTATGCTGATTTGTTTTCTGATATTATTTAGCATTACGTCCAGCGTTCGCCCCACTGCGCCATAGCCTGAATGACTGCACCTAAAGCGTGCCCTTTGTCGGTCAGAGTGTATTCCACGCGGGGTGGCACTTCGGGGTAGACGGTGCGGGAGACAACATCATGTGCTTCTAGTTCGCGCAATCTGTCGGTGAGTGTTTTGGGGCTAATGCCAGCGAGCGAATGACGCAACTCACCAAAGCGCTTACTGCCTGAAAGCAAATCTCGCAAAATCAAGGTTGTCCACTTGCCAGAAATGACCTCGGCAGCCCTTTCTACTGTGCAACGTTCGTCACGTTGGACGCGTTCACTGTAGGAGAGGGCGTTTTTTTGTTTTTGGGTGCTTGGGTTTTTCTCAGCTGATTTGACTGCACTCATAAACACGATGCTAGCACGTTTCTTTACAAACTGAAACTAGAACACTTTTTGGTAACTACTTTACAAAATGAACTCTTGCGTCTAGGATGAAGCAAGAACGTTGTCACTCAAACAACCTAGGAGGTTTATTATGAAAATTCTCAGTTATGGTGCTACGGGTTCACAAGGGCATCCTGTCGCCCAAAAGTTACTGGCTGCCGGTCATCAGGTGCGGGTGCTGACTCGAGACCCCAACAAAGTGCAAGGCTTAGACGGTGCTGACGTCATCACAGGCGATATGAACGACAGCGCCAGCCTCAAAACAGCCAATGAAGGACAAGAAGGCGTGTTTTTGCACATTCCTTTTTTTACGCCTAGCCCTACTGACGGCCTTACCTATGCCCAAAATGCCCTGGAAGCAGCTCGAGCTGCTGGCGTGAAACTACTCGTCTGGAACGCAAGCGGGGAAATTCCCGAAGCGCGCAGTGGCAATCCGGCGTTTGATGTGCGCGTAGATATTCTCGAGGCCATCCAAAACAGCGGCATCCCTTATATCGTCTTACAACCGACGGCCTACATGGAAAACTTTTTAGGTCCGTGGACACGCGAAGAGATTATGAATGAAGACACTTTTGCGTATCCGACGCCCCTAGAAGTCAACATGGCCTGGATTGCCACCGAAGACATCGGTACGTTTGCGGTGTACGCGTTTGCCCACGCCGAACTTGCCCCACTCAACCTCAAAGTAAGCGGCCCAGAAAGGCTCAATGGCGAAGAGATTGCTGAACGCTTTAGCCGCGCCCTGGGTAGGAAAATCACCTTTCGTGCTATGCCACCCGAAGAATTTGGCGAAAAACTTGACGCGGTGTTTCCAGGTATGGGGCAAGGCGCCGCCCAAGGGTATGCCATGGCCTACGAACACCCAGAGCGCTTTTCATCACACGTGGACTTGGACGCTGCCCTTGCCAAGATGCCGGTGGAATTAACGACGCTCGAGCAGTGGGTCAAAAAACATGCCCCCGCGTTCACGGCAACTGCGGAGACAGCATGAAATTGGCTATCTTTGGGGCGAGTGGGCGCACGGGTGTGCCGCTTGTCAAGCAAGCTTTAGAACAAGGCCACACCATCAAAGCCTTGGTGCGCAGTCCTGACAAACTCAAAGACGCCCTAGGTGAAGCCGCTGGGCTTGAAATCATCCAAGGAGACGCCACAAACGCGGCAGATGTTGCCAAGACCATCGACGGTTGTGACGTGGTTTTAAGTGCCATCGGGCATAGCAAGGGCTCGCCCAAAGACGTACAAACCACTGCCACTAAGCACATGGTTGCTGCCATGCGAGAACGCGGTATCAAACGCATCATCAGCCTCACAGGAGCAGGCGTCAGTGCACCGGGGGATAAACCCAAAATTGCTGACCGCATCTTCGGGTTTTTGCTGGGGTTATTTGCAAAAGACGTGCTCGAGGACGCCAAAAATCACGCCGAAGTACTGCGCCAAAGCGACCGTGACTATGTCATCGTGCGCGGTCCCCGCTTAACTGACAGCGAACCCAAGGGTGACTATTACGTTGGTTTAATCGGCAAAGACTCAGGTACGCAGATTGCTCGAGCCGACGTCGCCCATTTCATGCTCACACAACTCGAAGACGACACTTGGCTTGGCCGTGCGCCCATGGTGAGCTACTAAAGGCAGTTGGCACGTGTTACTGGCAACGTGTTACTGGTAACGTCGTAGGTCGCTTTAGCACGTGCCTTTTCTCGATGCTGATTCTCGATACTGACGCTTTCTACCATTCAGCACGTAATTATTGATGATAACCAGTAAGACGGTTCACTTGATGATCTAAAGGAGTTCAGCCATGATAGGAAACCCGTTATGAAAGCAATGGTGCTAACCGAATTTGGCAGTGCCGACAACCTCAGTTTGCAAGACCGTGACTTGCCCCAACTTGGCGATCACGACGTGCTCGTCAAAGTGCACGCTTCATCAGTTAATCCGGCAGATATCGGCGTACGCCAAGGGATGTTTGGCGCGTTCAAGACGCCGCCCTTGGTGTTGGGTTTTGATGTAGCGGGGGTGGTGATGGAAGTAGGCTCAGGCGTCAGCACGGTAAATGTGGGCGACGAAGTTTATTACGGTGTCGATTTAATGAGTCCCAAAGACGCAGGTAACGCCGAATATCACGTCACCCACGAAGCGGCAGTTACCAAAAAACCCCGCAACATGGACTTTGCTGAAGCGGCGGCGGTACCCATTGCGGGCGGGACAGCCTACGTGGCGTTGTTTCGTTCGCTTGGGTTACACCTCGGTCAGAGCATCGTCATTCACGGTGCGGCTGGTGGGGTAGGCACCTACGCGGTGCAACTCGCCAAAGCCACGGGTGCGTTTGTCATTGCTAGTTGTGGTGACTACGACATGGACTTGGTGCGTTCGCTCGGGGCGGATGTGGTGGTGGATTATAAGAACGAAGATGTGTTTGAACAGGCTCGAGCCACCACTCAAGGCGCAGGCGTCGACGCCGTACTCGATGCGTCTGGTGGCAAAATGGCAGCAGCCAGCATCCCTGTAACCAAAGAAAACGGCCACATTGCTACCATCACAGGCGTCCAAGGTGACTTAAACCCAGCCATGCGCAACAACATCAGCGTGCATTTTGTGCACTTGAGCGACACACGTAAGCAGCTCGAGCACTTACGCACCTTGATTGAACGTGAGCAAATCAAAAGCGTGATTGGGGCGACGTATCCGCTCGAGCAACTCCCCGAAGCCCACAAACTCGTCGAGCAAGGCGGCAAAGCTGTACACGGCAAAGTTGTCGTCACCGTGGGGTAATGTCGGTACAACGGAAGTAACGCAGTCACGGCGTACCGACCTGCGTCATGTGAAAAGGCGTTTTAACGTGCTATGTAGGCTCGCCAACCACCCAACTCGGTGATGTCGGTTGCTTCTTCTAGTGCCCAAGGTTCACACAAAAAGCCTTTCACCGTCGTGCCGTCGTCTAACTCAACGGTGCCAATCACCAGTGGTGGCGGCACCAAACCCACAAAACTGCCAAAGTGACGCAGGGGCATCCGCCAGATTTCGGTTTCAATGGCTGCCCCGTCGTTTGCGCGCACTAAGCCGGGTTTGGGTAACTCCCCGGGCAGGGCATAAAAACGATACGCGGCTGCGGTGCGGCAGGTTTTAAGCAACGTCGCGCCCCGTTCGGTCAGTTGATAATTGAGCGGTTGCCCGCTTAGGTGTGCGCCAAACACCGCCACATCAATCGTGCCTGAGGGTGTGGCTAGTTCGGGCGTGTCTACGCTAGGCAGAGCATGGTCAGTTGCGCCCAAAGCAAACCCGTTAACAGCCTGAAAACGTTTACCGAGTTCTGCTAGCAAATTATCTTGCCACGCAGGGGCAACCAAGGTAACACCGCAAGGCAAGCCATTTTCGCCAAAACCTGCTGGCAGTGCCAACGCGGACAGGTCAAGTAGGTTGACGAAATTGGTGTAAAACCCCAAACGGCTGTTGAGCGCCAGCGGTTCGGCGTCTACTTCCGCGAGGGTGTAGATGTCGCTAGTTGTGGGCGTGAGCAGTAGGTCGATACTGTCCCAGACGGGTTCACTGTGGCGGCGCAAGTGCTCGAGCTTATGCATAGCATCAAACACATCAATGGCAGTGTATGTTTCTGCCCCTTGCAAAATCTGCTTGAGTACCGGGTGCAAGTCGTCTTGATGCTGTTCGTAAAACGCACCCAAAGCACTGACCCGTTCGCTCACCCAAGGGCCACCATAAAGTAATTCTGCAGTTTCCCGAAACGGCGTGAAGTCGATTTCTACGGGCGTACCGCCCAAACTCACCAGCGTATCGATGGCGGCAACATAGCGTGCTTCGTGACTGGCGTCGCCAAACGGTTGCAGTTGGTCTGGGGGGATGGTGCCAAAGCGGAAGTGATGCGGGAGGGGGCGGCTGTTTTGTGGCGGTCTCGAGTACGGATCACGGGCGTCAAAACCAGCAGCGTGCTCGAGCACCGCTTGGGCATCTGCTACTGTGAGTGCAAAAATCGATACACAGTCCAGCGACTGACAGGCGGGCACGACTCCCGCCGCGCTCATCATGCCTCGAGTGGGTTTGAGACCCACCAAATTATTAAACGCTGCTGGCACCCGCCCAGAACCTGCGGTGTCGGTTCCGAGAGCAAAACTCACCAACCCGGCTGCCACGGCCACTGCTGAACCGGCGCTCGAGCCACCGCTGATGTAACGCTCGTCAAAAGCATTTTTCGCCGCCCCATACGGCGAACGCACCCCCACCAAACCCGTGGCGAACTGATCCATGTTGGTTTTGCCAATTAACACCGCCCCTGCCGCTTGTAGTTTGCTGACGACAGTGGCGTTTTCTTCGGGGGTGTAGCGGTAGGCAGGGCAAGCCGCTGTGGTGGGGTGTCCGCTAACGTCGATATTGTCTTTTACTGCAAACGGAATTCCGTAAAGGGGCAAGTCTGGCTCGAGGTTGGCTAACTTGGCTTGCGCTTCTTCTTCGGGAATCAGGTGAATCCACGTGCCATCGTCGCCCCGTGCGGCAATGCGGGCGTACACCTCGCTCAAGATGTCTTTAGGCGACGTGCCCGAAGCGTAGGCGCGTTTGAGGCTGGTGATGTCTAAACTTTGCTCCATGATTTTTCCTTTGGGACATGTATCTTGATTGGGACGTTTATCTTGATAAGTAGCGTTCGGTTTGGGTCGGGTAGCTCGAGGCAATGTTGGTCAAGGTTGTAAAGGCGGGCGTATGTTGCTTGTGCCGTTTGATGCTCGTTCAGGTTCAGCGAATGTGCTCGTATATCTCCCGAGACGTTTGCTGTTGATGGTCGAGACGACTGGCGATAGTCACCACGTGCGAATCAACTCGCCAATGACGTGGCAGGCAGTGTCAATGTCACTTAAGGGGACAAATTCATCGGCGGTGTGGGCAATATCTGATGAACCAGGACCAAATGCCACACAACTTTCACTGCCGGTTAGGGCGGCAATCATAGCGGCGTCGGTGTAGGCTTCGTGACCGTCTGCACCGCCTGAGGTGAGGGGATGTCCGCACACTGTCTGGTAGGCGTGGCGCAAACCTTGGACGATTTTGGCGTCTTCGCTGGCTCGAGTGGGCGGTCTGGCAATGCCCAAACCTTCCGTTTCAAAGCGTCCGCCCGGAAAGTCCTCGAGCACGTTAACGAACGTCTCCCTAACGAGGTTATCCACCTCATCCATGGTCATCGGCGGCACCAACCGCAAGTCAAACTGCGCTTCACAGCGCCCCGGTACCACGTTCGTGGCCACGCCCCCTTGCATCACGCCACACGTAAAACGCGGCACGCCCAATAAGTCATCTTCATAAGGCAAAGCGGCGACGTTCTTTTTGAGGGCGCATATGGCTTCCGCCATTACATGATTGGCATCGACGCCGAGATGCGCCCGACCTGCGTGTGCCATGCGTCCGAAGGTGGTGGCTTTGGTCCAGCGCAGACCCATGTGGGCAATGCGTAAGAAAAGACCAGTTGGCTCGAGCGCCACAACCTGATCCTCTTTGGTTACGTACCCCCCTTCGACCAGTTTGTGCACGCCCTTCATCAGCGGGGCTTCTTCATCGACGGTGAGCGCCAACATCACGTCACCCCTAGGCGCGTCTGACTTGGTGAGTGCTTCTATCGCCCCAAGCCCCACCGCCAAACCACTTTTCATGTCAGCAGCACCGCGTCCGTACAGGTTGCCATCTTGCACTAGCGCGTCAAAGGCGGGTTTTGTCCAGTCTGAACCGACGGGAACCACATCGGTGTGGGCA
>CAZKAZ010000060.1:0-27883 GCA_964550765.1 uncultured bacterium
CTTTGTAGCTCAAAAAATGCGTTCCTGACGCAAATTAACTCCGAACTGAGGTTGAGGGGAAAAGTCAGTAGTAGACATCAGTAACTGTAGAAACAACACGTGGAATTGCTAAAATAATCTCAAACAATCAGTGTGGTTATGAACTCGAGGTTGACGGGTTGGCTTGGGGGGCGTCTGGCCAAAAGTAGCGCACGGCCTCTTCTAAGCCACCAGGGGCGGCGTGGCTGTGAATCAGTGTTTGGGCTTGCTGGCGGTCTTCGGGAGACGTTGCGGGGTGCTGGCAGATGAGGGCGATGATAGCAGCACGTTGGGCGGCACGTGGGTTACTGGGCTGGCTGTCTTGTTGCTTGTCTTGTTGCTCGGTTTGTTGTGCAAGCTGTTGCAAGGCTTCATGGCTTTCGGGCAGGTGGGTGTCGGCTGTACCCGCTGGGGTGAGGCGCACCAACGCCAGTAACGCGTGCAATACAGCACTGACATCACGTTGCCGCCAGGCCGAACGCAAACTCTCGAGCCAGTAGTAGGACGCAGGTTCAGCATCACTTGGGGGAGCAGCTCGAGTGGCCAAATCACCCATCACCGCGTAAGTAAGTGCCAAACTGCCTTGCTGACCGCGTTCTTTGGCAATAGCAACGGCTTCGTGTAAAAGCTGCCAAGCATGCTCGAGGTTGGTATCATTTTTGGTATTTTTTATACTACTAAGGTGAGCATTGTTACTTTCGATATTATCAGGGGTGGTGTCGTCGATTTCAGTGTTATCAGGGACAGCATAAACCAGTGCCAACTGGGTGAGGATATAAGGTTCACGCAAGCGAAATTGCACCGTGCGGGCGAGCGTCAAACTTTGCTCGAAGTAGTCACGGGCGGCGCGCCACTGCCTACGCTCGAGGGCGATACGTCCTAGACCACGATAGTTATTGACGTTGATAATCGGGCTGGCACTGCCCTGCTTGCTGCTAGTCGCCGACACCGAACGGTTGTAAGTATCAGCCGCTCGAGCCAAGTCATCTTGTGCTAAATACAAATCGCCGAGTTTGTTGAGTAACATGCTCGATTCACCCGGGTAGCTGTCTTCGGCGAGGGTCAACGCTTCGTTAAGGAGGGTTTCGGCTAGCTCGAGTTTGCCTTGGCGCAAGCGCATATCAGCTAGTAACGTCAGAGCGCGCATCAAACCAAAGGGGTCGTCATGACTGCGAAAGACCGTAAGTGCTTGGCGGCAGTGTTCAAAGGCTATCTGAGCGCGTCCGGCGTGTTCTTCAAACCAGGCTAACGCTTGTTTAAGGTAAGCTTGCACCCGCTCGAGCCCGTCTTCATCTGTCTCTGCTGTATTTGTTTCTTCTGTATCAGCAGTTGTGGTGTTAGCAGCACTGACCGTCATGGCAGCGAGTGGGTCATCTTCAAGGTCAGCAAACAACGCAGCGACTCTCGAGCGCGGATCGCTGCTGTCTGAACTGGGTTTCTCAGCACGCTCGGGGCGTTGCAACACACTCAAGGTGGTCTGAAACAGTTGCCGGCCTTCGTGCAAACGCCCTTGCAAACTGTGCACAAACATCATCGGATCGGTTGCCCGAATAAAGTGCTCAGGTTCATGTTGTTGCGCCCATGCCCAAGCAGCGTAGTGGTTTTCAATGTCGCGGTTGAGTTCAGTGAGCATGGTGGCTTGTTCGGTACTCAACACCCGCCCAAACCAATGCTCGAGCTGCGCCAAATAGTAATGCGCGTGTTTGGCAGCTAGCACCCCATCAACATCGCGTTCATGGAGTTTTTCGGTGATGTATTGCGACAACAGCGGATGAAAACGATAACGGCCATGATTGCGCTGCAGTAGCGACTTGTCAACAGCACGGTCTAAGCTAGCGCGCTGCACGCCTGCAACGGCTTGGGCGGCGTCTTCATCAAACCCCCCGTGAAACGCCGCTACGTTGGTGAGTGCGTCTTGATCGGCGACGTCAAGGAGCGCCCACGAATGTTCAAACACTGCCCGAATGCTCTGATGGCGGCGGTTGCGGTTGCGGCTGCGGGCTTCTAAAAAGTCCATGTTGCGAGCAATTTCCGCAGCGATGTCTGCACACGACAAGGTCGTCACCCAAGCGGCAGCGAGTTCTAGCCCCAAGGGCAACCCGTGCACCAAGCGGCTGATTTGCAAGACCGCTGGCACATCTTCAGGGGCGAGTGCAAAGTTGAGTTGGCTGCGTTTGGCTCTGGCTTCAAATAGCTGCACTGCCGCGTAGTCACCGGCACTGGTGAGCGACAGGTCACTTTGGTCATTATCGGGGTAGCTTAATCCTGCAAGCGGCACGACCCATTCGACCTCGAGGTTGAGGCGCGCCCGCGAGGTGACCAACAACTTAAGGTGTGCACACGCTGAGGTCAAGGTATCGAGTTGGGCAGCCCCGTCTACTAAGTGTTCAAAGTTATCGAGTACCAACAGCAACGTTTGATTGGCGATGGTGTCGATGACTTGCTCGAGGGGCGGCGTGCCTGCAAGCACGTTCACACCCAACACCTCAGCAATGGCCGGGGCAATTTGCTTGGGATGGCTGAGGTGTTCTAGGGGCACAAAATACACCCCCTCAAAATGACCGCTAGCGTGGGCGCTGTGGGCTGCTGCCAAACTCAAGCGGGTTTTACCCGTGCCACCTTGCGCCAAAATCGTCAAAATGCGGCAGTCTTCATCAGCCAAGTTGATGTCTATGAGTGCTAGTTCGTCTTCACGCCCGTACAACTGACCAAGCCGCTGCGGCAGGTTGTGGTTAATGACAGCCCGGCGTTGACGCGTCGTGTGTACTGTTTCGGGGGGGGCTGTTCCCAAAGCAAGGGTGGTAGTTTGCTGGGTGATAGTCGTCATGTCAATGGCTTGTAGGGCATCTAAAAACGCTTCTGCTGACAAACAGCGTTCGGACACGTTTTTACAGAGCAATCGGCGCAGGACATCATCTAGGTCGTGCGGTAAACCCACCCGGTAATGCGCCAGTTGGGGGGGGTCTTCTTTGACAACACTCAGTAGCGTGGCTGCTAAACCGTCTTCACTACGAAAGGGGTTGACATTCGTAAGCAGCTCATAGAACACCACCCCCAGCGCCCAAAGATCAGCTTGTTGGTTGACGCGTTTGCCGCGTACCTGTTCGGGGGGCATATAAGCAGGCGTGCCAATCATGTTACTCGCGGTCAAGCGCGCGTTGGCATCGGCCATTTGTGCCACCCCAAAATCCAAAATCTTAACGATACCTTCGCGCGTCACAAACACGTTCGAGGGTTTGATGTCGCGATGAATGATGCCGTGTCGATGGGCTTCGCGCAAACCTGCAGCGGTTTGCATAATCAGTTTCATCACGTGCCTTAGGGGAATAAAGGTACGTTTGGCACGGGCATCAGCAATGATGTCATCGAGGCCTTGCCCTTGATAAAAAGGCATGACGATAAACGTTTGTTCGCCCGTAGCACGCAAGTCGTGAATGGCGGCGATGTTGGGGTGGTCCATCATGGCAGCAGCTCGAGCTTCTTGCAAAAAGCGTTCTCGAGTTTCGATGTCGTAGGTGTAGGCTTCGGATAAAAACTTGAGGGCAACCAAGCGCTCGAGCCGAGTGTCTTCCGCCAAGTAAACCGTGCTCATGCCGCCACTACCCAAGTAGCGTTCAATGCGGTAATGCGCGATGCGATCCCCTGATTCCCACAACATATGTTTATCCTACTAGAGAATACCTGAAGCTTGCAGTGACGTTCACATTAGCAACCCTTTAGGGGGAAACCCTATCCACGTGTGAGGCTAGCTGTGCGGATGCGCATTGGTAGGTTGGCGCGACAAGGTATGTTTGATTGGCTCGAGTGTCAAGACTTTTAGCAATTCCATGTGTCGTTGCTACAGTGGTAAAACCAAGGTTATAGCCAGTATCAATCGCGTTTGACCATGTAGACGTCAATTATGGAAGTGTTATTGTCAATGCTATGTCATCGACATCAATCGCGTTTGACCACGTAGACATCAATCATGGAAATGTCATTTTAGCAATGCCACGTGTTGTTTCTACAACTGCTGATGCTTACTAACGTCACATCGACATCAATCGCGTTCAACTACGTAGACATCAATCATGGAAATGCTATTTATAGGTTTTGGTCTTTTTGAAAGCCTCATAGTAGGGTAAAGCAGGCGTTATCTACACACCATCAACGTCTACACACCATCAACCACACCATGAGCACCCTTAATCACGAAGCAATCTGCCTTGAGGCGCTCACATGTTGGCACAGGCTACGTTCTACATAAACATTACGTATAGGACATAAAAACCACAGGCATAATGCCCTTGCAACAAGCTTACAAAAGGCATAGCATCAATCGGAATGCGTCTTTTGGGCATGCGCCCAGAATTAGGACGGAGGCAGTATGTTACTCGAGCAAATCATCTTCCTCATCGGTATCACTATCGTCAGTGCGCTGGTTGTAAAAACTGGCTTGGAGCGCATCGGCGTGCCGTCACTGATTGGCTACTTACTCATTGGCCTAGCACTGCGCGTGTACGGCTTAGTGCCTGAAAGCCACGAACTGCTTATTGCCATGGGAGAAATTGGCATTGTCATGTTGCTGTTTCGGGTGGGGTTAACGGCTAACCTCGAGGGACTGCTCAAACAACTCAAACGCGCTAGCATCATCTGGTTTTGGACGGTGTTATTAAGTGGCACGCTGGGGTTTATCACCAGCACTTTGCTTGGTTTTAGCACCCTGGCTAGTTTGTTTGTAGCCATTGCCCTAACGGCCACTAGCGTAGGCGTCGCCCTGAGCGTGTGGTTGGAAGCGGGTGTGTTGCACACGGCCAGTGGTGAGTTGTTACTGGATGTGGCTGAACTTGACGATATCTCTGCGGTGCTCTTTATGGCGCTCCTCGTGGCTTTAGCACCCACCTTACAAAGCAACGACGGCATGAGTTGGCAGCAGGTGATGGCGGTCTTGCAAACGGGCGGCTTACTCATCTTTCGCGGTTTGGTGTTTGCCAGTTTTTGTTATTTGTTTGCTCGCTTTGTCGAAAAACCTCTCACCCGCTTGTGCGATGATTATGAACGCGGCCCAGATGCCATGATTACCATCACCGGCGTAGGGATGATGATTGCTGCCATGGCGGCGCTGCTTGGTTTTTCCGTGGCTATTGGGGCGTTTTTTGCCGGGCTGGTCTTTAGCCGTGACCCCAGAGCCGTGCGTATGGAAACGTCGTTTAACACCTTATACGAGTTCTTTGTGCCATTTTTCTTTATTGGCTTAGGCTTCTTGCTAGAACCTGCCAGTTTGGCTTCTGGATTGCGAGTGGGTTTGGTGATTTTGATTGCCGCTGTTGCTGGCAAAGTCATTGGCACGCTCATTCCCTTTATGCGTGAACGCTGGCAACGCACCCACCGCAAACCCTTGCGGATTTCGCGCAGTGGCGTGATTATTGGGCTGAGTATGGTGCCTCGAGCAGAAATTGCCCTCATCGTCATGCAACAAGGTTTGCAACTAGGCATCGTCCCTAGTGACTTGTTTGCCGCCATCGTGGTGGTTTCAGCGATTACCTGCATGGCTGCACCGATGATTTTGCGGCCACTACTGCGCGATTACAGTCAAAAAAGCCTTTACGTACTGCCGCGTTCGCCGTCAGTTCACAGTTAATTTGGGCTATTTGTGCTGTTTTAGGCAACCTTTGAACACAGTGTTGAGCATGCGCCATTTTTACATTCACATCCAATAGCCTTTACCATAGGGGTATGCAACGTTTTAGTGCTCAAGCCAGTTGGCAGCTTTTCGTGCTGCTGCTGGCGTTTTTCTGTTTCGCAAACGCCCAAACCTACACCTGGCACGACGTGGTGCAAACCGTTACCATCGAAGCCGATGGGGACGTGCTCGTCAGCGACGAACGCACCTTAGTAGCAAGTGGTGGCGATTTTGGGGAAGCCTTTGTTGAGGTGATGCTAGCAGGCAACCAAAGCCTCACCTTGTTACCCGAACAGTCCGGCGCAGTATCAAACTGGCAAGGGGCAACTGCCTATCAAAACAGCATCGCTGGCGGGCAAGAAGTGGTGGTAGGTAACCGCAGTAACCGCATTACCGAAGCGCGTGTGCGCTATGTGTACCGACTAGAAAACACCCTAGATGTCTACAGTGACGTGGTGCAGTGGTACTGGAATACAATTGGCCTCGAGGACGTGGCTGTGCGTGGTTACGAACTGACTGTCACCGCGCCTGGGGCAATGAACGCCCCTTACGATGCTTTCGTGCACCGCTACAACAACCAAGAAGAACCGTTTGTGTCGCTATCAGATGACCGCTCTACCTTGACGGTGCGTTTTGAACGCATTCCCGCATCAGAAGGGGTCGAGATTCGCTATTTGATGGATCCCAGTTTGTTCGAGCAGACGAGCAGCGCCCCCGGCCTTGAAAACCTCTTGCGTGATGAAGCCCGCATTGCAGGAGTGCTAGAACGAAACCGCAGGATGGTCACTTTTCGTAGCAGCCCTTGGTGGGCAGCACTTGCCGTTGTTGTTTTAGGGGCGTTAGCGTTTGGCATTTTTCGCACCTACCGCCGGGTCGGACGCGAACCTGACATTGACACCATGCTCTATCACTTTGAACCACCTAGTGAGCTCGCTCCCGGGGCAGTGCCGATGCTGTTGCAACAACGTCACGCGGGTAGCTCTGGCGCGGGTGCGGGGTTTCACGCCACCGTGATGGACTTAGCGCGGCGGGGGTATGGGGAGTTTCGCTCGAGCCAAGGCTGGTTTGGCACCAGCAAGTTCGGCATGGTGTTACACCTCGATAAGGATGATAGCGAATTACTCTCTTTTGAACGGGACGTCCTCAATTACCTCAAACGTGCTGCCAAGCGCAACAACAAGGGTGATGATGCTGAACTCGAGTTTGACGAGTTAAAAAGCTACTCCAAAACCCACTTGTCCAAATTTTTGCCCACTTGGAGCAAAAAAGTGCGCAAACACGTCGAAAAGCGCATGGGGGGTAGTTTGATTACGCCCGAAAGCCGCCGCGCTGCCAACCGTTGGTCGCTGATTGCGTTTGGGGGTGTGGTGGTGTTTGGCTTACTGGCCGTGTCGCTATTGGAGGTAGCACGGGTCATTGCCATTGTGGCGGCCATCGCGTCGTTCCTGTTAACCATCGTGGTGAGTGCATCTGTGCCTGCGTGGCGTCCGGAGGTAGCCCGTGAGGTCTATGCGTGGCAAGGCTTCAAGCGGGTGCTTAGCGATTTTAGCCGCATGAAAGACGCCCCAGATGACTTTTTTAAGCTTTGGGACGTGTACTACTGCTATGCAGCCGCGTTTGGGGTGGCCAAAAAATACCTCAATAACATTCAGCGGGCAGCGCCTATGCGCAACATTGACGAACGCAGCCTCACCCGTCAAGCGGCATGGATGGGTGGTGATATCTCGAGTGGTAACTTATCAAGTTTTTCGGATTCTATCAATTCACTCAGTAGCGCCCTTACCTCGGCGTCCGCCTCGGCTTCTTCAGGTGGCTCGAGCAGCGGCGGTGGCGGCGGTGGCGGTGGCGGGGGGGGTGGTGGCCGCTAAAACCACCCACCTCTCTGGCATGTTAGACCTGCCTGTTTGATCTAACGCATCGAGCATATTTGCTCAGGTATTGGTAGGCGCGAGCTTGGCGTCAGGCACTCTTGCAAGACGCCGCCAAATCCCCTCGAGCGGCCCCGTACCACGGTGCGTCTGCCACCAGTGCGCAAACATAATCTGCAAAGCGGCGTACAAAAGCGCATATATCAAGAGCGTCCCACGCTGCCACATGCCCCACCATGGCCGCAACAAAACGCCAAAGATGAGTAGTGACACGACGGTCTGACTGATATACAGCGTGAAGGCTGTCTTGCCCGTGTTCCGCAGGGCACGCACCACGATTCCGTCCCGTTGGGCTAGCGGCACCAACAGCGACATATATCCAATCCCCATGAGGATACCTGCAAGCATCATTGCTGCGAAAAGCGCCTGAGTGGCACTGGTTTCTAGTCCTATAGCAAAGCGGCTCACCAACACCACCACGCCAATAACAAAACCACTCGCCAAGCTGATGATGCCGCCGCGCCACGTGTCTGTACGGTTAAAGAATCCCCGTCGGTAAAGTGCCACGCCAAGCATCATGACCCCTGCTGTGTGCCAGAACATCACGAACGGACCTCCAACAGCCAACGTGGATAGGTATTCACCTGCGTTGGCATAGAGTCGCGCTGGTAGCGTCGTCCACTCAGTTCGGGCAACAGCAACCGCCGCCGCATCAAACGGCAGCGCTGGGACGTCCATGAAGTTTTCGCCTGTAGCCACTGAACCCCACACTAACAGGGCCATCGGAATCTGCCCCACGGCAATCAAACTCACCCCAACAACAGTGAGGCGCTTGACCGTCCACTGCAACGCGGGTAGCACCATCAAGCCCACAAGGGCGTAAAGCGTGAGGATATCCCCGTACCACAGCAGCAAGCCATGCATCAGCCCAAAAACAAGTAACCACGCCAGACGTCGCCGCAAGCGAGGGCGCGGATTGAGGTTACGACCCAAAGCACGGTCGCTCTGCAATGCCAATCCAACACCGAAGAGCATCGTAAAAATAGACATAAACCGACTTTCCACAAACAGCCCTTGAAAGATGTACACCGCCATATCGACAGCACCAGCGCCTTCAATCCATGTAGGCACGCTGTAGGCAATGGGCGGCAAGGCCATCGCATAGATATTCATAATGAGAATGGCAGGAATGGCAATGCCCCTGATTAAGTCAAGGCTGTCGATACGTTGATACGTCGTATTATTCATGGGTCTCCTTTGGAAGTGCAAACAAATCATGGACACTACAGTCAAGTGCTCGAGCAAGTTTCAGTGCCAAAACGGTAGAGGGAACGAATACCTGGTTCTCCACGGTGTTGATTGTTTTACGCGAAACGCCCACCATATCGGCGAGTTGCGATTGAGTGAGGCCAGCAGCTTTGCGGCGTTCAGTCAGGTGTATTGTGAGTTTCATACCAGTGTCTCAGACCCGTAATGCCCATAAAAAGGCAGTACGACCCGCCAGTAAA
The DNA here is from genome assembly GCA_964550765.1 of uncultured bacterium. Classification (GTDB taxonomy): domain Bacteria; phylum Deinococcota; class Deinococci; order Deinococcales; family Trueperaceae; genus JBCCBI01. The sequence continues at coordinate 9,057 of CAZKAZ010000060.1, forward strand.
CGCACCCATGGCTGGAAATGCCGCTTCTTCTGGTATCCACTCTTGGGCGAGAAGAAACCAAAACACAAAATACACAATCCACGCAACATTAAACCCAAACGCATACGCACGCTGTGAGTCGTGTTCAGTACCTTCGTCCCATGCCCGGGCTACGTTATCGTGGCCAGCGACCGCCTCGGTGAGAAAAAAGAACAGCACGAGTACGCCAGCAAGGATTCCCAAGATAAAACCATAGGGCGCAAATATAGTGGGGACAAACAAGGTGAGAAAACCGTATAGCCAAAATATGACTCCAAACAGCCCCATTGCTGCGTTCCACAGAAATAAAAGTTGTGGTGCAGGAATCACGCTTACCTCCAATAGATGTCTTGCGAACGTATCAACCGAACTATGAAATAGCCCTTTGCCATCATCGACAAGTTGATTTTTGCAAGAGGTCGAATATGTAACCTATGCCGCCAGCATGTAACCTACACGTTACACTATAACCAGAGTTTCGTAGCGTTAGTAACGCAAAGGTGACATTTAACTGCAAAAGCATCATGCGAGAGGCAGGCATAGCAGAGGCATACGCCAGACACATTAAAGAATGTAATGAGGAATATTACAGGGGCGGTTGACCCACAGCCACAGCGGAGGTGAAAAGTTGCCGCCCGAAACGTACCTCGAGGCTTTCCCACGGAATGACGGTTGCCCCACACACGCTCAGTAGTTCTTCGAGGTCGCCTTGGCTGTTTTCCAACAAATGCGCCACTTGCATAATCACCGAACGGTGATAGAGGGCTGCCAAGGGAACAAACTCGCCGCTAGCGTCTTGGGCGATGACGATGGGCGCACCGCCGCGCTTAGCAAACATATAGTCCCAGTAGTAGCTCGAGACATACGGCAAGTCATACGCAACTACCGCTACCCAATCTTGAAAGGCAAACGACAACGCACTATGCAAACCGCTTAACGCCCGCTGTGAGGCTAACAATTCAGGGTAGCGTGTCACCTCAGTATCAACATCCCCATCGACATGATGATTGTCGTCGGTAATAACAAAACGTTCGTAAGCGTGCTCGAGGCTCGCTAGGGTGTGTGCCAACAAGGGTTTACCTAAGTAGGCGTCATGGGGAAGGTGGGGGCTGCGCTGTAACATGGCCGAAGTGGCCAGCACCGCCCCACTGTAGCCTTTAATGTGGCTGTTGTTGTGGCCGTCACCATCTTGGCTAACAGCACGCCCAGACACCACCCGCTTGGCGCGGGCAGCCAAGACGTCACGTTTGCTTTGGCGTTCACTCTGGCGCTTAGCGGTACTGACGCTTGCTTGTTGCATCTGCTTAAACCAACGCCACGGGGCAACATATGGGGCAACATACGGGGCAACATCCACAACTCCCTGATTGGCTTGCTGATTGGCTTGTTGGTTATCTTGATGGTTTACTTGACGGCGCGGGGGCACAAAACGGCCTGCCGCTAAAGAATAGCGCAACACCGTGCCTTGTTGAACATCACGCCGCGTGGTCATAGGCTCGAGCGTACACTGCGTTCCCTTAGGCTTTGATGACAACCATGTAAGAACAAAACGATTCCTGACGCACTTTCTGAGAAAATGCCCAAAGAGTGAAGTTTTTTGCACGCTATATGAGGTTTTTGGTGCATTTTCTCACACGACCCGCGTGTTGGCGTCGCGTCTTGCCAGCCACAACAACCCACAATGAGCGTGCAAGCCGTCTCACTAATGGCCTCGAGGTAGCTTGCTATACTTTCCTTGTGAAGGTTATCCAAGGTTTGTTTTTAATTGTGCTTGCAGGCTTGCTCTCAGGGTCTGCCCTGCTAGCAGCGGCGGCGTTTCAATGGGCGCAAGAATTGCCTGAATTAAGCGAGTTAAGTAGCCTCGAGTACACCGCAACCACCCAAATTTTTGCTCGCAACGGCGAACTCATTGGCGAAATTTTGCCCGTGCAAGGCGAAGACCGTGCGTCTACCGATCGCATTCCGGTGACACTAGGAGACGTCTCACCAGCAGCATTAGCAGCCATTATTGCCTCAGAAGACGACCAGTTTTTCAACCACTACGGCTTTGATGTGCCCGGTTTGGCACTAGCCACGTGGCTGCTGATTACGGGCGAAGGCGGACGCGGCGGGTCGACCATCACCACACAGGTCATCAAAAACGTGTTTTTCCCCGATATTGCCGACGAGCAAACCATCGAACGCAAGGCTAAAGAAATCATGATGGCCATTGAGTTGGAACGCCGTCACACCAAAGCAGAAATTTTGCAACAGTGGCTCAACGTCACGTATTGGGGCGGTAACTTTTATGGCATTCGGGCGGCGTCACGGGCGTATTTCAACAAAGACCCCATCGAACTGACGTTGGCCGAAGGATTATATTTAGCACGCCTCGTGCCACTACCGAGCCGCAACTACGAAGAATTTGCTTCGACCCGGCGCAGTATGCGGGTGGTGCTCGACAATATGCTCGAGCAAAACGTCATCAGCCAAGAAGCCGCCGAAAGGGCGTGGCGGCAACCCATTCAACCTACCGGTTGGCGGGTTGAGTACGACAGCGATGGCAACATCGTCGGCACACCTGAACGCACAGGCGAAGCCTTAGGACTGTCCTCAACAGTCAGTTCTAACCTCGCTCCACACGTCAGTTGGACGGTGCGCAACCTTCTCACCGACCGCTTCAGCGAAAGCCGCGTGTTTAACTCTGGTGGCCTGCGGGTCTACACCACCATCGACGTGCAAGCCCAACAAGCGGCTAACCAAGCTTCGCTCGACGCCGAAGCCCCCCCAGGCGCGCAAGTAGCTATTGTCGGCGTAGACCCCAGCAATGGGGAAATTTTGGCCATGGTCGGTGGCCGCATGATGCCAGGGCAGCCTTTAGGTGAATTCAACCGCGTGACAGACGCGTTTCGGCAACCGGGCAGTTCATTCAAACCGATTATTTATGCGACGGCCATCGAACAAGGCGGTTACACCCAAGCCGATGTGGTCGTCGATGAAGCGGTCAGCTTCCCGCAACCCAACCAACCCAATTGGGAACCCGTCAATCATGACAACACGTTCATTGGCGCACGCACCCTGCGCGAGCACCTCAACATCTCGCGTAATATTCCGCTGGTGAAACTGGTTGAAGCCGTCACTCCCGAAGCCGTTGCAGCGCGTTCGCAAAGTTTGGGTTACACCACCGTGCAACCGTTTATTTCCTTGGCACTGGGTTCATTTGAAGTGACCCCCTTGCAACACGCCAGCGCCATGGGCGCGTTTATGAATGGCGGCGTGCACGTCGAACCACACTTGATTACTCGTGTTGAAGACGTTGAAGGTAACGTCTTGTGGGAACCGCAAGCTCGAGAAACCCAAGTGTGGACAGAACAAACCGCCTACATCATGCTGGACTTGTTACGGGCAAACGTCGCTGACTCGGGGGCGTTTAGCCGCAGGGCGCAAATTGGCGAACGCTGGATTGGTGGCAAGACGGGTACGACCAACGACGACCGTGATATTTGGTTTGTGGGTATGAGCGCCGAGATTGCCTCAGCGGTATGGATTGGCTACGACGATTACAGCGCTTTGCCGGGTAGCATGCCGGACGGCGAACGGGTGACCAGCTCGAGGCAACCCATCTACATCTGGCGCGACTTTATGGAACGTGCCTTGCAAGGTACGACTTCTGTAACTAGCATCGACCCACCTGAAGGGGTCTCATTTGAAACCTTTGATCGGGTTAGTGGTAGTCCCAACGGTGGCACGCGGGGAGCATTCATCACCGGCACTGAACCTACCAGCACCCAAACCACCATGCAAGCCATGCGCATCACTATCCCCATCGACAACCGCACCGGTCAGCGTGCCACAGCAGATACCCCCCGCAACAACATCGTCTGGCGCGACATCTCTCCCAATGAAGTAGGTAACTACCTCAACAACTAACAAGCAACAGGCAAGCAACGGACATAGGGCCAAGGGCTGGTATGCACCAGCCTTTTTTATTACCTTGTTTTATGGCCTTATTTTATTGTCTGGGTTTTACTGTCTGGGTTTTATTGTCCAGGAAAGGTTTGAAGGCGTTGGTTGCTGTAGGTACGCAAGCGGGACGCTCGAGCCACCACCTCCCCCAACACCTCCGCTTTATCAATATTAGTCAGCACCCGCTCCCGCATGACGAGTTCTCCATGAATAAACACACTGCGCACATCTCGAGCACTCGCCGCATATAGTAACGCCGCTTCAAGGTCGTGCAGGGGTTGCATGTGGGCAGCTTCTAAGTCAAGCAAAATGACATCAGCGAGCTTACCAACTTGCAAACTACCCACATCAGGCTCAGCGAGTACTTTAGCTGCACCAGCAGTAGCGACCTCGAGCGCTTGCCTCCTACCTAAAACAGTGGCATCTTGCCGTTCGTGTTTTTGCAACATGGCCATAAGCCGCGCTTGTTCCAAGATATCAAGGGTGTTGTTGCTAGCTGCACCATCTGTACCAAGTCCGACGGGGACGCCGCGTTCTAACATATCCGTCACCAAAGCAATGCCTGATGCCAACTTCAAAAAGGTCTTAGGACAATGGGCCACACCTGCGTTGTATTTTGTCAAGATGTCAATGTCGGCTAAGGTGGCATGGGTAGCGTGGGCAACGAGCATGGGAACGTCGAAAAGCTCGAGCTGCTCCAAGTAAGCAACAGGCGTTAAACCATGTTTGTCCATACTCATTTCCACCTGCGACGCCGTTTCTGACACGTGCAAGTGAATACCTACACCGAGTTCTTTGGCTAAATCACGTACTTTGCTGAGCGTGGCAGCGGAACACAAATACGGCGAATGCGGTCCCAACCATACGTTTAAGCGTCCCGGGTCATCTTCATCATCAGAACGTTTGCCTTGATTTTGGTAGTGAGAGACGAAAGCTCGAGCCATCTCCAAAGCCGCCGTCATATCACCGTCTTCAGGTTCAAATATGGTCGGGGCTATGTGCGCCCGCAACCCTGTTTCCAAGCAGGCTTTGGCGATTTCGTCCGCAAAAAAGTAATGGTCAGCTACCGCTGTTACCCCCGCTTCAATCATCTCAATAGCAGCCAGTTTCATACCCCAATAGACATCTTCGGGGGTGAGGTTGGTTTCATAACGCCAGATGTAATCGTTAAACCAAGCGTTTACATCAACGTCTTCAGCCACACCGCGAAAGAGCACCATAGCGCTATGGGCATGGCAGTTTATAAGCCCAGGCATGGCGACTTGTCCGCGTCCGTTGAGTATTTGTTTTGCTTCTAATGCACCTGTTGGGGCGATTTCGGCAATGCGGCAACCAGAAATGGCCAAGTCAGTGTGCTCGAGCACCCGCCCACTCGCAGGGTCATACACCGTCGTGTCCTGAATCAACCAGTCGTATGTCACAAGCTAACCATCACACATCGATCATGGGCAGCGTTTCGGCGTGGTTCATAAACTCGAGCGTTCCCGCAAAATCCTTAATGCCCGCGTCCGAACCAAGCCCGGTAATCACCTGCGCTGCTGCTGCCGTTCCCAGTTTGCCCGCGTCTTCGAGACTGTAACCTTTGGTCAGTCCAACGATGAACCCTGCGCAGTAGGCGTCCCCGCAACCCGTAGAATCCACCACAGGAACGTTCAAAGCAGGCAAGCGGATTTCATCCATGTCGCGTCCGGCGATGCTCGAGCCATCTGCGCCCATCTTAAACACCGTGTGCTTTACGCCCTTATCCAAAAAGAAATCGATCACCTCTTGGCGCGTATCCAGCCCGCAAATGAGCCGCGCTTCGTCTAGTCCGGGCATGAAATAGTCAATGTGCGGCAGGCAGGGTTCCAAAATCCCCAACATGTCATCTTTGGCAATCGCCAACATATCCAGCGTGGTAATGACGCCGTTTTCTTGGGCAAACTTGAGCACCTCGGCACTTGGCTGCCCATCAAATTTGGGCATGACATACGTACCACCCAAGTGCAACACATCCGCTTTGGCCAGCACCTCAAAATTGACGTCATCAAGGGTAAATTCACCGTTTGCCCCCACCACATGCAGCGCCGGGCGTTCCCCATTGGGACGAATCGGTAACATACTCGCCGAGGTTTGCACGCCCGTTTTACGCACCATGCACTCGGTGTTGATGCCGTAGCGGTTCATGGTGTCTTGCACAAAGTTACCCGCTTCGTCATCGCCAAGTGCGCCCATCGCCACTACATCAGCACCCAGTTTGGCAAGGTCAACGCTGGTGCCTGCAGCCGTGCCAGCAACGGTCATGCGAATTTCTTCAAGGAGCGCCAAATTCTGCCCCGCTGGAATCTCACTCACGTAGCGCCCGAGCACGTCGAGGATGTGAACACCTAAACTGACGACCATAAAAACTCCTTTGCGAGCAAACCACATGTCAACAGAACACGTCCTCATATGAATACGTCCTCATGACGCGTTAAGCCATTAATTTACGTGGTTTACAGGATTCTGTCTTGGTTTGATGCGGGATTGTACCTCGAGCCACCCCCGCCTCCCCTTTCCACGCTTGACACGCACTCGTCTTTCTGTAACAATCGTTACGAGTAACAGTCGTTACAGGTAACAAGCGTTACACTCATAAGATGGAGCTATGACTAAAGACCCCGACCCGACCATTAAGCCAGCTTTGCTCGAGCAAGTCTTGCGCTATCTGCTAGTTAACGGCATCAGCGACCTAAGTTTGCGCCCTTTGGCTAGCGAACTCGACACCACTGCACGGCGTTTGCTCTATCACTTCGGTTCAAAAGAGCAGATGATCGTCGAAGCCTTGGAACTAGCGCAACAGCAATATGTCACCATGCTCAGCAGCAGCCCACCGCCAGCAGGCGAATGGCAGGTAGAACTTATGCGCTTGTGGCAACAACTCACCACGCCAGAGGCTGCCATGTTTATGAAGTTGCTGTTTGAAGTGGAGATGCACGCCATGAAAGGTAGTGACCTCTATCAAGCGTTTGCAGCAGAAACGCTCGGCGGCTGGCAAGTATTTGTTAAAAGTCGGCTCGAGGGGTGTGATGAAACCACCGCCAATCTTGTGGTGAATGTCTTTTCTGGCCTGTTACTCGACTATTTTTTAACGAACGACGAAACCCGCATTCAGGCGTCGCTTCGGGCGTTCATAGCCTTGTTAGGAGGCAAGACATGAAACTTTTGAGTAACAAACAGCGAGTTCTGGCCGTTATCACGGGCGTGGTGTTGTGGTTTGCATTTGTGTGGGTCATTCGCGCCATTCCGTGGGCGCTCGATGGCGGTATGCGCAGTGCCATTTTGTTTGTGGTGGTTATTCCGATGATGTGGGTACTGCTCAAAATCTGCCAGTGGGCCATCGCGCTCACCCAAGAGACCCTCTTTGAAGGCATCGTCCTTGCGACGACAACAGCGTTACTCGTTGATGGTTTAGTGTTTACATTCGTCAGCCACTGGTATGGCAACACAGAAACCACCGTGCGACTAGCAGCAGCCGTCATCATTTGGGGTGCTGCCGTCCTGATGTGCTTGGCATGGCGCAAGCATCAACACTATTTCAACACGTAAATTCAACGCACAAATTCAACGCACAAAACCCATCAACGATATTGGGTTAAGTAATAGAGTCAGATAATCTAAGTCATCGACTATCAATAAAAAATCGTAGGAGATAGGTATGAAAATTTTGAATCAACAGCAAATTATTCGTTCAATCATCACTGGGGTGGTGTTGTGGTTTGTGTTCGTGTGGGTCATTCGCGCTATTCCGTGGGCGTTTGATGGTGGTGTGCGCAGTGCTCTGCTGTTTGTCGGGACAATTCCAGCGGCGTGGTTGCTAGTAAAAATTGTGCGTGTAGCAGCAGGACTCGAGCCAGCCACCCTCTTTGAAGGCGTGGTGGTTGCAACCTTTGCAGCCATGTTTTTAGATGGTTTGGTGTTCACCTTCGTCAGCCACTGGTATGGCAACACTGAAACCCTCGTACGCTTTGGTGCTGGCTACATCCTCTGGGGCGCAGGCATGGGCATTTTGATTGCGTGGCTCGAGCACGTCCATTTCATCCAACAAAACCTCAACCGCGCAGACGCTTAATCGGACGCGACGCAACCCGCGCAAACGCCTTTTCAAAGGCTGCCCTATCTAAGTTCGTCCCAATTACTACCAACTTAGAATGCTCAGGCGGGTCGTCACCGAGGTCGACGCTGACGATATCGCGCACAGCCTGAAAGAGCACTGCACGCTCAAAACCCTGCACGTTGAGCCAACCTTTGCAGCGTAATACCTGCCCCGGGCGAGACTTGATTTCGTCTTCGATGAAGTCGTTGAAGGCGTCTTGCTCGAGGGGGGTATCAGCCTCGAGCACAAAACTCTTCATGCCTTCGGTGTGCACATGCTGGCTTTCAAACTGACTGGGATCGTTGGCAATACCCTCGGCACTACTAGCACTACTAAACGTGTCAATGCCAATAACCTTGCTGGGGTCAACTTGGCTGTGCGAAACAAAATGCACGGTAGCCAGCGGGTTGACGTTGTTGATGACCGCTTTGGCGCTGTCGATTTGCTCAGGGGTGGCGATATCGTGTTTGTTCAGCACGATATTACTAGCATAAGCAAGTTGCAAACCGCCTTCGGGGTGGTTGCGAACGGTATCGAGCAAGTTGCGAGCGTCTGCTACAGCAATAATGGACTCGAGCGTGAACACTTGGCGCACCAGTGGCTCTAACAGCGTCTGCGCTGCTGGCACCGGGTCAGCCACACCAGAAAGTTCAATCAAAACATGTTCAGGCGCGGGGTCTTGGCGGGCGAGTTTAACGAGCGCTTCAACGACATCATCCCTGGCCACACAACACAAACAACCGTTGGCCAGTTCGGCTACGCCGTCATCCAAGTTTTCAATTAACGACCCGTCGATACCAAGGCTGCCGAACTCGTTGACGATGACGCCAAAACGTTTGCCGCCTTTGTGAATGAGGTGGTTGACGAGCGTGGTTTTGCCTGCTCCCAAAAATCCCCCGATGATGCTGACTGGAATACGCATAAAAACTCCTGTTGGTATGATGCCTGTTTGTTGAGACTTGTTTGCTGAAACTTTGTGTGGTGACGTTTGCTCTCTTGTACAGCAAGCTGTTATACTGCACTTTTGTGACGCGTCTGCGTCAAGGCGTTTTTGTGCCAAAACGACTCTAACGCACAGAACTTTAACCTACAAACGAATGACGTGCTTGTTGCACGTGCCTATAGGGAGAATGTCATGTCTAAAGAATGCGCCGTAACTGGCAAAAAAACCCGTTTCATCAAGACGTCCAAGCGCAAAGGTTCACCCAAAAAACGCGGTGGCGTCGGTCTTAAGCGCGACGGCGTACACAAGCGGATGCAAAAGCCCAACTTACACAAAAAAACCATTTGGGTAGACGGCAGACCGCAAAAAGTCTGGCTCAGCACCAAAGCCTTGCGCTCACTTGACCCAAGTGTGTTCGTAAACCCCAACAAACTCGATAACTAACGCGTGTCTGCGTCCGAGCATCGCGCCCGTGCGCCTGAACAGGTTGCGGTTGCCCTCATTACCGTGAGTGACAGCCGCACCCTAGACACTGATAAAAGTGGGCAGTATCTCGAGCAAGCCCTGGTGAGCGCTGGCCACCACGTCAGCGGACGCCAGATCGTTCCAGACGAACGCGAGGCGTTACAAGCTGCTTTAGTGAATGCCGCCGCTACTGCTCAGGTCATTATCACCTCAGGCGGCACAGGCATCGCTGGACGCGATATCACCATTCCACTAATAGAACACTTACTCACGAAGCCCATGCCGGGGTTTGGTGAGCTTTTTCGGATGCTTTCTTATGAAGAAGTAGGCGCTGCCGCTATGTTATCTCGAGCCACCGCTGGCCTCGCCCGCATTCAAGGAAATAACACAGAACACAACGCAGAATACACGGTGCTCCTTTTTGCTTTACCTGGTTCTACCAACGCCGTCAAAACCGCATGGACAAAACTACTCGCTGACGAACTGCCGCATCTTGTTTTGGAAATGACCAAAGCATAAAACGCCCCTTGCAGGCTAAGACAGCATCAATCTTCACGCGTTAACATCTATAGCATTTCTACGATTGACGGCTGCACGGTTCACGTTGGTGAATGTCAGCGTGATATTGGTAAAAATCAGCCACGATAGCAACGACATGTGGAATCGCCACTAAAATACATTTCATTTTAAAAGCAAAGACTTAAATCGGGAAAAACGCCCCTACAACTTCGGCAAGGTCACACCGCGTTGTCCTTGGTACTTGCCACGCCGTTCGCGGTAGGTTTGCTCGGGGCGTTCGCCTTGAAAAAAAAGCAGTTGCACGATGCCTTCATTGGCATATACCTTGGCGGGTAAGGGGGTCGTGTTGGAAAGTTCTAACGTCACATGCCCTTCCCAACCCGGTTCTAAGGGCGTCACGTTGGCAACTAGGCCGCAGCGAGCATACGACGACTTGCCGAGGGCGACTACCATCACGTCATCGGGCACGCGCAAGTATTCAATGGAACGGGTAAGCGCAAACGAGTTAGGCGGAATCACGCACACATCGCCGTCGGCTTCTACTAGGCTTCTAGCATCAAACGCTTTGGGGTCAACGACGGTGTTGAAAGCGTTAACGAAAATGCGCCACTCAGGAGCAGCTCTAAGGTCATAACCGAAGCTCGAGAGACCATAACTAATCACCCCAGCAGACACCAGATGATCAGCAAAAGGTTCAATCATGCCTGCTTGCGCTTGTTCGCGAATCCACCAGTCAGGGCGAATGCTCATGGGGAACTCCCTGGAAGGGCACGAAAGTCGATGGTGAGACCGAGAGAAATGTCAAACGTTTGCGCCAAGTCGGGTAATAGTAACGGGCGGTGAGTGTAGGTAATGGCCACGCCAAATGCCTCACTGATGGCATATTGGGCAGCAATGCTGAGCGCCAAACCAAAGCGGGTTTCGTTTTGACCAACTTCACCTACTTCGCCACCGACCACGGTTAAACCCGCTCCGCCGTAGGTTTGAAAACCGATGGGGTCAGTAAAGTTGGGGTCAAACGCGTACCACACACCCGCGTCAACGAGAACACCATCTCGCCACGCGAACGAACCGTAGAGTGATAGGTCTTCTTGTAGGGGATAAAATCCTTTGACACCCACGCGAAACACGGGTTCGTAATTGCCGGTGCCGTCTTCGCGGTAAGCAAGACCAGGTTCTAGCCACACCTGCTGCGCGTGCACCATGCTCATGAGGCTAAAAATAAAAATTAAGCCCCAACGCCCCATAGACATTTTCTTCAATGACAATTCCCTCGAGCTCCCCAATGCCTGTCGGCACACCCGCGTTGAGTTCCAAAAATACGCTGAGCGGATCCAAGTTGAATACCTCGAGTGACATCTCAACACCACTCAACACATGGGCTTCAAGCACTGTACCACTGCCCATATAATTGACCGCTCCACCGACACCCACATAAAAAACCCACGGGCGACGCACCAACACATCACCAATCATGTCCACACTGATACCAAAGGTGATTTCACTTTCACCGTCGTTGTCCATACTGCCCACGATGAACCCAACCCGCATGTCCATACGCGACAAGACAAAATCTTTGATGCCTAACTGAAAAGCGTTGTCGAGTGGGTCACCTGTGCGGTAACCAAGGTAATTTTGCGCCCTTGCCGTCGGCACACTGACGCTCAATAAGCCTGCTAGCACCGCCGTGAACATGACCTGTCGGCAGGACAAAGATTTTATAGCAGGCATTGACATCATAGGCAGTTTACCCAACAAGGAGAACGCACCGTTGTGAAAGGATACGCAGCTAAGACTTTTTGCGGTTTTTGGGACGGCTGCGGTTGCTGCGGCGGCTGTTACGACGGTTACGGCGGTTGCGTTTATCATTACCTTCACGCTCAGCTTCGTAACCGACTTTGACCAAAGTGGCCTCGAGCACCTGCCCGTCTAAGCGCTGATTAAATTTGAGAATGGTGCGACTGCCGCCTGCTTCCACATAAATATAGTTGCCCCCCGGCTGACACAAGTACAAGTGCGCGTTCACCTTGCCAATGGCTGTTTCTAAGGTGACGTCATTGACCTTTTCAAACACCACATCTTTGCCAATTAAGGGCACTTGCAAGCGTTCAGGGTGCGCTTGGGTTTGCAGGTAACGCAGTTCGTAAAAGACACCGAGCGGGTCGCGGTAGGCTTGAATATAAGGAATAGACGCGTGGTCGCTGCCGCGTTGTGCTGTCACCAACCCTTGATCGCGGTCAAAAACGACTTCAAAGGTGCGTTTTTGCGAGCCGTCTTGTTGCCACTCACTAAAGTGCACACTCTCAAAAGAGTCTTTGTGAAGGCTGCATTCTTGAGAAATCGTCTTGCGACCCAACGCACCTTGTAACTCGAGCCGCCCCTCTACGTGCACCAGTTGCCGCTTGGTGAGCGTGCTAACCCGATAACTTCCCACCGGACGCCCCCGCAGTTGCAAACGGTACTCGCAGACTTCTTTGCTCATTGCTCAAAGTCTATCATCTTGCTTCTCGGCAGGATGTTTTATTGTCGCTGTTGCTAGTCCTACCCGCTGTTCCTACAACACCTTGCCTATTTCGCCTATTTCGAAGGCAATAAGCTGTCAGCCACATCACGCTTGCATCGTTTACTACTGTAAGCCAGGTAGCAATACCCCGCTAAACCCTCTATGATGTGACGATGTTATTGAGCTGTTATCTTGTGAGGCAGTTCATAAAGGAGTGATATGCGCCCAGCAACAGTGTTAGACGGTATTGGCAACACGCCACTCGTGTGTGTGGATGGCATTTACGCCAAGCTCGAGTTTTTAAACCCTTCGGGGTCTATCAAAGCCCGCATCGCCAAGTACATGATCGAAAAAGCCGAACAAGAAGGTGCGCTCAAACCCGGTGACACCATCGTCGAAGCTAGCAGCGGCAACACCGGCAACGCCCTGTCGATGGTCGCCGCCGTCAAAGGTTACAAGATGCTCGTCGTCATGCCCAACGGTATGAGCCGCGAACGGGCAGCCATCTCGCAGGCGTTTGGTGCAGAAGTTTTGCTTTTGGGTGACTTTCACGTCAATGCTGCCCTTGAAAAAGCCGCTGAACTCGGTCAACAGGAAGGCTTTTTTTACCCTAGTCAATTTGCTTCTGAACTAAATGTCGAAGAAAACCGTACGTGGTTAGGGCCAGAAACCCTCAAGCAACTTGCCGAAATCGATTTAGTGCCCGATGCGCTTGTGGTTGGCGTGGGCACAGGGGGCACACTCATAGGCGTCGGACAAGCTTTCCGTGAGGTGAACCCTAACTGTCACTTGTTTGGCGTCGAGCCTGATGAATCTTGCACTATTGCTTGCGGTGAAGTGGGTAAACACCTCGTTGAAGGCATTGCCGATGGGTTTGTACCCGAGATTATGGCACGTTACCGGGGTTTGGTTGATAGTTTGATTTCGGTCAAGAGCAAAGAAAGTATCAAAGAAATGCGCCACATTGCCCGTGAATACGGCATGTTTGTGGGCCCTAGTTCAGGCGCGCACTTGCTGGCTGCCAAACGGGTGCGAGACATGCATCCTGAATATAAAACCATTGTCACCATGTTTTGTGATGAAGGTGAAAAATACTTGAGCGAACACTTCCACGAAGTAGCCTTAGAGCGCGAAGCCGAAGCCAGTCACCTGCTGGTGTAAACACCAAAAAGGGTCACCCTAAGGTGACCGGGGGCGTCCTACTCCCTCGGACGTGCCAAGCTTCAGACGCATTCGTTATAGCGTAGCATGCGTTGTGAGTAGGTGTGGGAGTGGGTGCGGGAGTATGCCCATTCGTCGATTATCAAAGCACACAAGACTGCACTAGCAACAACCGTGACACCTGACTACTACGCGTTAACCCAACCACAAAGTAAGGTACACTTATTTAAGCTTATCCAAGGAGGCGTGAAATTATGCAAACAGCCGACGTTGTGATTATCGGTGCGGGGGTAAACGGCACGAGCACCGCCCTGCATTTGGCTCGAGCAGGTGTCAAAAACATCAAAGTCATCGAACGCAAACACTTAGCCGCTGGTGCATCGGGCAAAAGTGGCGCACTGGTGCGCACCCACTACACCAACAAACCCGAAACCGAACTGGCACACTACAGTTTGAACGTTTTTCATAACTGGGCGGACGCCATCGGCGGCGACTGCGGGTTTCAGCGGGCGGGGTTGCTTATTTTTACACCACCTGAAAAAGAAAAAGAACTGCGGGCAAACGTAGCCATGCACCAGTCACTCGGGGCGAATGCACAGGTGATTCACGGCAAAGATGCCCTCGAGCTTGACCCCTCTTTGAACGTCGATGACGTTACTTACATCGGCTACGAACCCGACTCGGGTTTTGTAGATGCCAACGCCACCGTCCACAGCTTAGCTGAAGCCGCTAAAGACTTAGGCGTGGAATTTCAGTTTGGCACCGAAGTGACCAGCATCCGCAGCGAAAATGGCAAAGTGACGGGCGTCGTTACTGACAAAGGCGAAATTGCCACTGATACGGCGGTGGTGATTGCGGGCGCGTGGGCAAATCAGCTTTTTAACCCACTCGGGATTCACTTGGATGTGATGCCAAGAGCGGTGCGCGTCGCGGTGTTTACGTGGGCGTATGGCCGTTCGCCCGTGCGTCCGAGCATTATTGACCACATTTACAGCACCTGGTCACGCCCTATTGATGGCAACTGCACGTTGATTGGCAGCGAGTGGCAAAGCGACGACGAAGTAATGGATCCCAACAACTACGTAGAGTCGGTCACGCAAGGTTACCTCGACTTGTGCCGCTATAAGCTCTCGAGCCGCGTGCCCATCATGGCGCACAGCAACGTGCGAGGTAACTGGACGTGCGTGTTGATGCAAAGCGCCGACGCCCGGCCTATTATTGACAAGCTCGAGCTAGACGGCCTTTTCACCATGACCGGCGACAGTGGCACGTCTTTCAAAACTGCCCCAGCCATCGGCAAAGCTTTGTCTGAGTGGATCGTTGACGGCCAAGTCACCACCTTTGATATGTACCCGTTTCGCGCCAGCCGTTTTGCTGAAGGTAAACCCTGGACAGACGAAAACGACTATCACGGCCTCGCTGCCAGTGGCACGGAAGCCCGCACGGTCTCGCGCTAGTCAGTTTAGAGTTTTAAATCCGAACGGTTGAAGCGGTCTTCTAAGAAGCGCGCCGTTTTCAGCAAGGCTTGAGCGTCTTGTTGGTGCACGTTCTCGAGCATCTCTTGGGTGCTTTTTTGTAACAAATCGAGGCGCGCTTCTAAGACGTTTTCAGCCGTTTTGCCCTTTTCGATGGGTTGGTTTTGGGCGTAACTGGGCGTGAGTTGCAAGTAGTTCTCGAGCAGCGTTGGAAAGTAATCAAGCGCCACTTGCTTAATGGTAAACAACTCAAAGTCGCTTGAAACCACCCCCCGCACACGCGGTAAAAATTCAAAAATCGTCTTGCTGACGTTAATGGCTTTGTAATGCACTTTTTCGGAGGTGCGCCCCTTTAGTTGGTGCACCAAGTTATAAATGCGGGTTTTGGCGGCGTCGTCGTAGGTAGCTTGCTCGAGCCGCTGCGGAAACAAGCCCGGAAACACATAAATCAGCACCCCCCGTTCGCCCGGTTCGGTATAGGCTTCACCCAAAGTACGGGTTTGCTCGAGGTAGTAACGGCTCTCTTCAAGCCCCAAGTAACTCTCGGCGTGCAGTTGCGCGGCTGTGAGCGTGCCGCCGTAGCGTTTGGCGAGGCTAAAGACCTGCCTCAGGGCATCATCGTGGGCGCGTTTGGCGTCTTCTTGGCGTTTACGTTTGCGGCGCTGACGTTTGCGGGCTTGCTGAGCGGCAAAAATCATTAACCGCACCACCGCATAAAACCCCACCACCCCCGCCGCACTAAACGCAATGAGCCTCGAGGTATCCGGGTTTTCTAAGATGAGCTGATAAACAAAATAGCTCGCAACGCCAATGACGGCTAAGACGATGAGCAGTTCTTCCACGTTCTGCTTATGCTAGCAGATGAACCCACCCAACCTTGCCGAGGCTACCGCAGCGGTCATTGCCTCGGATTGCGCACCTACCAACTTCAACAATATAGTGCTAAGTTTGATTCTTATCTGATACACAAAAATGAGATTTTTCGGCTTTTGATTATCAAAAAAACCCTCATGCTTTGACTGCGGGCGTGCTAACAAAAACTTGCAACACATCCATCACCCACAACCGTCTCGTATATGAGAACAAAATTTATGCAAATTTATAAATGGACAGAAAGTTATGCAACTTCACATTTTTAACTGTCACCTTGGATTAAGGTTTGAATTAAGTCAAGCCAAAAGGCTTTGTCAACAATCTTCGCACGCAACGTTCCATGTGCCCAGAGATTTGACATCGGCTCATGACGATCTCTTATAGTCTCTTATAGTGCCGTCAGCGCACAAATCCTGCATTTGTACACATGTGTACATACAAAGCGAAACGATTAAGGCGTGTTTGTTGCTTGTTAGCGTTAACCGTACTTTAAGATACAAACCTACATTACACTCTTTGCCACACTCACCGTATGCGTTCTCGCTAAAGACCCCGTTTTGCAAGACTACAAGTTCACTTTATGTCTTATTACTTTTTCTCTTCGCCTACGATTTTTTCTATCCGCTAACAAGGGGTGTCATCATGTTAGAAAAGCGTAGTTCCAACCAACAGGCACATGCCTGTTAGGACATATTAGTCATGCTACGGAGTCTGTGGAATAGCCGTTACGTAGCCGCGTGTGTATGTGACTTGCGAGGGCGTGTGTTGTATGTGAATGATGCCGCTTGTGGACTGGTCGGGCGCGCTCGAGCCACTTTGGTCGGTGAGTCTATTTATGATGTTGCCATCAACTCGAGCCACCTCTATGACGAGCATCAAAATTTGCTCAGCTACGCCAAAGCCGAAAAATCCACTATTGAACTTGTTAAGATTATGTCATCAAGCGATATCTCGAGCGCTGCCGATCCGTTGTCTTTTTGGCAAGTTGCTGCCGAAGATGTTGCTGAAGCAGAGGTTACCCTCGAGCTGCGCACCCCACGCGGGATGCTATCTGTAGACGCTGAGGTGAGTTGTCACCAAACCAGCAAAGGCGAGGTGTTTCTCGTCCATGTGCTGCCTGTCCCTGCCAATCAACCCACCATCACGCCATTACAACCTGCAGCAACGCAAACACCTAGGGCAATACCGACAGCAATACCTATGGCAACACCTACCGATGCTACAGAAAGCAGCGACTACTACGCCAGCGTGCGCCACTGGCTGGCGTCTGTACCAGAGGTCTTTGACAGTCTTTTACCGGGGGCAATCGTCATTGTTGACCGCGATGGGGTATATCACGACATCAAAAACGCCCCTGGCTTTTTTACGCAAGTCCCTATCGAACAAGCCATCGGCAAAACCTTTGAAGAGGTACTCACCCCAGCAGTGGCTACCGAACGGCGCCAAGCCATTGAGCATGTCTTTAGCAGCAAAAAACCCTATCGCTTTGTTCATGCACAAGAAACACCCACAGGTACGCGCTATTTTGAAATTCGTTACAGCTATCTTGATGAAACGTTTTGTGTGGGCGTCAAGTATGACGTGACTGACAAGCAACAGCTCGAGCACCGCCTTAGCGCCAGCCAATCCCGTGCACAAGCTCTGCTAAACGCCATGCCTGATGGGGTGCTGACCGTGAGTCGCGCAGGCGTCTTTTTGCACGTACAACCCCCAAAATACTTTCAATTTGAACACCCCGCGTCAGCGTTTGTCGGCAAGCACCTTGATGACGTGCCTGAAGCTGCTGACATGCGCGAGGTCATTCGTCATTTCGTCACCCAAACCCTCGACAGCAAACAGCAACACACCCACAGCTACGAAATCACCATTGACGGCAAAACCTTTTATCGCGACATGTGCTTTTCGTATCTCGATGATGACACTTGTTTGATTTTAGTGCGTGATGTAAGCGATTGGATGGAAACCGCTTTGGCATTGCAAGGGGTACAAGCCCGCTTTGACCAGTTTATGCGGGTAACAGACGATATTTTTGCGGTACTTGACCTAGCCGAGCAAAAGTTACTCTACATCAACCCCAGTTACGAACGCTTAACGGGTTATAGCCCCAGAGTGGTGTTTTCTGACCTTGTCAGCATGCGCTTTTTGGATACGATTGACCCTCGAGATCACCACAAAATGCACACGATGTACGACAATTTGAGAAGAAAGCGCGATTGTTCGCTCGAGTACCGCTTGTTGTGCCGCGACGGTAGCACCCGCTGGATGCTGTTGCGTTGCCGGGTAGTCTTGGGTGGCAAAACCGCCGTGTGCGTGCATACTGACATCAGCGAACTCAAACGCAGCCAAGCCGAGCTAGCCGCTAGCCGCGACCAACTGCACAACGTCTACAATGCCCTGCCCGATGCTATCGCCCGCTTAAATGCCCAAGGCGAATACATAAGCGTCAAGATGCCCAGTTATTTTGCGTCGATTGCCAGCCGCGAAAAACTGCTCGGTAGCCGCATCGAAGACACCTTACCTGCCGATACTGCTGCAACGTTGCGCGAGCACTTTGAACGCACCCTCAAAGAGGGCGTCATGCAGGTGTGCCGTTATGACGTTGCCCATCAGGGTGAAATCGTCAGCCGCGAAGTGCGTTTTACCCGCTTGGCAGATGGTGATGTGTTGGGGGTCTACCGCGACATCACCGAACAGCGCCGCGCCGAACGCACCCTCAAACGCCGCAACCGCGAGATGCAAGCCTTGCTCAATGCCATTCCCGATAGCGTCTTTCGCTTGGATGCAGACGGCATCTGCCTCGAGCACAAAGCC
>CAZKAZ010000061.1:0-27588 GCA_964550765.1 uncultured bacterium
GCGTCCCATCTTTGCCATGGATACTTTATACAACTTTTTCGTGGAATCCGTATTAGTTGTCTAAATTACTTGTACTCGCAGACGGCTTAACCCCCTCGCAACAGGGCGACGATTCTGAAACCGCCCAAGTAGGTGCCGATGGCTGAACCGAGGGTGGTGAGGATGAACACCAACAGCGTTTTGGCAACCCGATTACGCCACCAACCACTTGCCACGGTGACGTCGTGGCGTAGTTCGCTAAAATCGCCTACTCGAGGCTTCCTGAAAAATAACTCGATGGCAGCAGCCACAAACCCTGCACCAATAAACGGGTTTAGTGAGGTGAGTGGGGCAGCAGCAAACACGCCAATAATCGTTAACGGATGCGCTAGGGCAATAATCGCCCCCAAACCGGACAACCCGCCATTAATCAAAAACCATTCGCTGGTCATCTGCCAACCAAGAGCAGGGTTGCGGCTAAAGCCAACGACGAAACCCAGCAAGATAAGCCCGATAATGAACCACGGCAAAAAGCGCCAAAGTGATGTTCCCTTGGGGACGTTCTCGAGCCTGTGCCTGGTTTCAGCGGGGTCATCGTCAGGTTGCCGCAAATGCTCGGCTAAACCTTTAAGGTGCCCTGCGCCAATGACAACCAAGATATTTTTGTGCCCCGCGCTTTGTTCTTGCAATTTGGCGGCCATGTACTGATCGCGTTCGCTAATAAGGGGAATGTACAACCCTTTGGACTCTTCGGCGAACTCAGCAAAGGTGCTTTCTAGCATGTCGCCTTCTTTGAGTTTTTCGATTTCTTCGGCGCTGATTTCTTCGTTGCTCATCACGCTGGCAAGTAACCCCGCAAAGAGCGTCAAACGCTGCCACCACGGTACGTTTCGATACACCCGTTTGAGGGTTACACCCACGTCGCGGTCAATGAGTAGTAAGGGCAGTTTGTTGGTTTCGGCTTCTTCGATGGCTGCTCGCATCTCTTCGCCAGGGCGGATACCGAGTTGATCGGCGAGGCGTTGCTGAAAAGCACCGAGTGCCAAACTAGCAGCCAACACGCCTGCTTTGCCTTCACGCAAGACCTTAAACAAGTCCAAGTTCGCCCAGCGTTCTGGGTCGGCGAGGCTAGCGTAGCGGTTGCGATCGAGTTCGATGGCCACCGCGTCAAACATGCCGCTGTCAATCAAACGCCGCACTTCGTCGGCACTGGTCTGAGAGACGTGGGCTGTACCGAGAATGGTGTAGTGAACGCCGTCGTGTTCGAGGATTTCATAGGGTTGGTCGCCCTCTTTGAGGAGGGTGTGCACTTCGTCAGTGACGACCTCGAGCGCGTCATTACTAGTTTTGGGTTCAGATGCTTCAGATTCAGATGCTTCAGGTTCAGATGCTTCAGATTCAGATGTGTTTTGGACGTTGCTCGAGCCACTTTCAGCAGCAACAGTGTCTGCCGCAAGGTCAGCCATGTCAGATTGGCTTTGCATGATTAACGTGCGTAACAGGGCGTCGGATGACGCGTCTTGTAACATGTGCTCGAGTCTACCCGCTTTTGTGGGTTTTTCATGTGTAAAGCAGGTTCATGATTTACAGTCCTAAGGCTGCTTGGCCGACTAGTTCCAACGCGCTGTCTCCCGAAGGTGGATGCATGATGCCTGCACGCACATCGCGGAAGTAGCGCTCGAGGGGGAGTTCTCTACCGATACTGGCACCTCCGGCAATTTTTAAGCACTGTTCGGTGACCGATAGTGCGGTTTCGGTGGCGAGGTGTTTGGCGGCGGCCACCTTAGGACGCATGGCGCTGCGTGTTTCTGCTGGCGTGTTGGGGTGAATATCCTGCCATTCGTCAGCCACAGCCAGCAGCAAACCTTGGGCAGCTTGCAGGGCAATGTCCACTTCGCCAATTTGCCGTTGGATTTTGGGCAAGGTAGCAATGGGTTTACCTAGAGCGGTGGGGACGCGCTCGAGGGCATACTTCACCACGGCATCTCTAGCAGCCAGAGCGGCGCCAAAAGACGTAGCCGCCATCAGCATCGGAAACCACACCGTGTTGCTGGCCGCTTTTTGGCTGTCGCGTTGCAATATGTTTGCTTTGGGAATGCGCACGTTTTCAAAGTACATGTCGTGACTGTCGCTCGCTCGTAAACTTAACGAATCACTCCACGTGGCGTCCACCCGAATACCAGGGCTACTTGCTGGCACCCAGACCATCGCCCCTTCGGCATCCTCACCGTCAACAAGCGTTACTCGCACGACCAAGTGATCCAAGTGGCTACCGCCCGTGGTCCAGTTTTTGTGACCGTCAATCACCAGGGTATCACCGTCTACTGTGGCGCTGGTTTCTGGTAAGCCACCCCTCGAGGGCGAGCCGAGTTTGGGTTCACTGGCGACGGCGTTAACCAACTCACCTTTGGCGGCTGCTTCACAGATGGCTGCAAACGCCTGTTCGTCCCAAGGACGCGTTTCACTGGCGTGCCCGAGGGTGTGTAAGTGCATAGCGGCCACTAATGCCGTGGAGGTGCTGCCTTTGGCAAGTGCCAAGTGGGCATCCAAGCACTGCCGCAACGTTAACCCCGCACCGCCGTATTCACGCGGGACGCTCATGCCCAAATAGCCAGAGGTTTTCAGGGCGTCAATGTCTGCTTGCGGCAAACGCCCTTCGATGTCGGCGTCATTGGCTCTAGCTGCAAACGCCACCGCCAACTGCTGCGCGACGCCCACTGCTTGCGCTGCCGTCAAAGCTGAAATGTCAGAAACCGTTGAACCAGTCATAGGTCAGTCTAGCGAATTTTTTTGCAAGCGACTGTTGATGGGTTTGACGTTTAGGTGGCTGCCTCTGGTTAGGTTGTCCATTGAGGTCGAGTGGTACTTTTTGGAGAATGTCAGCCATTACCCTAATCGCAGCAAATCGTGGCGTGATGCCTAGCGGCGAAGTGTCGGCAGATGTGACGTCAGCCTCGAGCAAAACGTCATTTGAATAGCATTTTCATTCTTGACGTCTACACAGTTGAACGCGTTTTATGTCGATGTGACGTTGGTAAACATCAACAACTGTAGAAACAACACGTGGAATTGCTAAAAATAGCAACGGCAAAGCATAAAAATAACATCTCCCCCGCGTCATTGCCCAGGGGAGACTCGAGTAACCACATGCCTGTATTAACCCTTCACACCACCCGCAGTAAGTCCGCTAATAAGACGGCGCTGGAAGAACAAAATCAGTAACACCAGCGGCACAATCCCGAGCGTTACAGCGGCACTAATGACTGCCCACGGAAACGCAAACTCGTCTTGATAAAAAGTGATACCTACTGGCACCGTGCGCATACTCCTCGAGGTAATGAACGTTAAGCCCAACAAAAACTCATTCCATGAATTCACAAAGATGATGATGCCCGCCGTGACGATACCCGGTGCTGACAAGGGTGCGACAATACGAAACAACGTGCCAATGCGCGAACTGCCGTCAACCATGGCGGCGCTTTCAAGGTCTTTGGGGATGAGCTGAAAAAAGCTGGTGAGCGTGAGGGTGGCAATCGGCAAACTCAGGGCGACGTATGGAATAATGAGCGCCCAGTAGGTATCGAGAAGATTGGGCGTGGTAAACCAACCCAAATCAATACCGCGAAAAAGGCGGTACAGCGGCACAATCAACACCAGCGCCGGAAACATGCTGGTCATGACGATAATGGTCAAGATGATTTTGCGCCCGGGCAAGTTGAGTCGCGCCAAGGCGTAGCCTGCAAGGGCGGCAAAAAACACGCAGATGAGGGTGGCACTGAGCGATACAAAAAACGAATTGAACAAAAATCGCCCAAAGGGATTGCGCACGAACACCTGCACGTAGTTGTCAAACGTGAACGCATCGGGCAGGTAGGTAATGGGTAAACGCTGCAACTCGCCGTCACTCTTAAACGACGTCAGAAGCAACCAAATAGCCGGAAAGATACCGTTGACAACGACGACGAATAGCCCCAAGTACAACAAGACGCGGTAGCCAAACGCACGCTGGTTCATAGTTGGGTTTCCTTGTCGCTTGCTGCAGGGGAAACGGGGAAGTGCTCGAGCGTTTTCACTAAGTGCAAAGAAATGGGCACCACGTTAAGGGGTTTGGTAAACGACGCAAGTACTTGTTCGACAACGACCCGCGTGAGGTCGGATAAATTGCCGGTGTTACGGCTCGAGTCACGGTCTAAGTCTTGGCTCGAGGCTTGCTCAAAAGCAGTAGGGGCGTCTACTTCATCTGACGGAACAAAAGAATCACGCATCATGGTAAATACCATCTTCCTCTGGGGTGAAGTGTGGGGTAACGGGGGCTGTGAAGAGGACGGTGCGCTAGCGACAACCCGAAGCATGTTGAGATTTTGGTGAAGATCACATAAAGACTTATTCATCGTACACCCACCGCAAGTAAACGATTGTAATGACTAAGCTGATCGCGAAAAGCACCACTGATAGCGCGGCTGCATAACCAATATTAGAAGTCGCTAGGTTCTGAATATAAAACCCAATGGTTTGCAGTGACCTACCAGGCCCCCCTTGGGTCATGGCGTAAGGAATATCGAACGTCTGAACGGCGGTGAGGGTGCGGAAGATGAGGGCGACCGCAATGGCTGGCCGCAGTAGCGGTAACGTGACATACCAAAAACGCTGCCACGGGTTGGCACCGTCTACGGTGGCCGCTTCGTACAAACTCTCATCAATCGACTGCAAGCCCGCGAGCAGCATCAAGCCCACAAACGATGATGTTTTCCAGATAATGGTGATATTAGTAGCAATCACTGCCGGGGTGACCCTAGCTAGCCAAAAAATACCGTTACTGCCCACCCACTGCGCGGGTAAGGTGGTTTGAAAGACGCTGTTTAAGCCGATGCGCCCCAGCAAATCGTTAATGACCCCGTAGTCACTTTGAAACAGCCACGCAAATGTCAAACCCGTAAATACCCTCGGCATCGCCCAAGGCAGTAACAGGGCAATGCGCACCAACCACCTTAGGGGCGAGTTGATGTTGGCAAGTAACGCTAGCGGCAACCCCACCAAAAATGACCCCACCACGCTCACCACGATAATCAGCAACGTGATATTGAGGGCGTGCCAAAAGCGGGCATCGGCCCAACGCGCCCCGCTCACGCTTGCATCGGGTTGGTAGCCCATAAGCCACACACACACCACCACGACGAGACCCGTCCAAAACCAGATGCTCACTTTGCCGATATGTTCTTTTTGGTGTAGTAACCACAAGGGGATAAGGGTAGCCAAACCAAGGAGACGCCAACCCCACAAGCTCGAGAACGTCCACGTGGCTGCCCTGCGCATACCAAAGATGCGCTGAAAGTTTTCGATGCCAACGAACCCCTCAGACGGTCCCACCAAGCTGACATCGCGCAGTGACTGATAAAACACGTTGATAACCGGGTAAAACATCACTAATCCCAAGGTGAGAAACGCCGGCAGTAGCAGCAAGATACCGAGTTGCACGTCGGTGGGGTTACCGGAAAAAAGCCGCCGCCAAAACATGCCAGGGCGCACTTTGCGCTTGGGAACATAAGACTTGGGAATCGCCATAACACTCCTTTGCTTGTTGGTTGATGTCTAAATGTTAATATATCTATGTTTATACTTAACTTGTTGCAAATCCATGACTATCCGTCTTAATTGATTGCGTGTTGAAGCGCTAACGTTGCCCGTTCGTCGCAGGCATGTGTTTTGTGTGTCAAGACAGCATGGGGCATCAACAATACAACCATCCGAAGTAAAAACCACGCAAACTAAGAATCACGCAAACCAAAAATGACCCCCGCGTTAGCTGCTTGTGAGTTGACTAAATGTCTTGCTAGTCTAGCATGTTTTGTAGATAGTTACGAAGTAACATACAGCGTAAGATTGCGTGCTCGAGCTATCCCTTTACACAAGTCTGCGCAATTTTGCAAAGTCATGAAAAATTGACGTGGTTAATCGCATACAATAACACCCTTCATCGCTTTTTAACAGAAGGATTTTGCCGTAACCTTAAGGTGCATCAGAGATTGCTGTGTTGAGCGTAATAGCCAACGAACGTAGCTTTGCTTCAGGCTGCATCTGAGTTGGAGGAAACGCGCACATGTACCAACAACTGTTTGAAACGTTATTCGCACAATGTTCGCAAGCGCTGCTCCAGTGTGACGCTCGAGGACGCATTGTGGCTGCCAACGACACGGCCTGTAAGCTTTTGGGTGATGCCGCTGATGTGTTGGTAGGGCATACCCTCGAGCACCTTTTTGCTACTGACAACAGCGCCTTACAGGCCTATCTAAGCAACACAAGTGAAGACTGGCACGGGCATGTTCGCTATCGGCAAGTGCGTTTGTCGTTGACGTTGACGCGGGTACGTGATGACGTAGGGGAAACCGTATTAGCGGCGCTCGAGCCTGCGTTTAAACAACTGCCTGACTTGCCTCTACTCGACCAACAGCCATACACCGAAGCGCAAGTGTTTGGCCATGTTGGTAGCGATGCTGAGCGCCCCAAGGCGGATTTTGAAACCGAACGCAGTACGTTTCAGACCTCAACGCAAGTGCAAGCTAAGCCCGAGTTTGACCCCTTATCACTGTCGGTGTTTCACGTCGATCGTCAGTGGCGGGTGACGTATGTTAATGACGTAGCGACAAAAACCAGTCAAGATCCAGCGCGTTTTACCCCTAAAGCTGTGCTTGGACGTAGTTTGTGGCAGGTGCTCCCATTCCTCAACGAAGCTGACAATCCTTTTGCCCAAGCTTACCGTTACGCCATGGTGACAGGTGAACCTGTTTACATTGAAGGTAAAGCGCGTGATCCAGACATATTGTGGTCAGTGCAATGTGTTTATATCATCCCCACGGGTGACGGTTTGTTGGTTCATGGTTTAGACAAGACCGAGCAAAGACATAACGAGCAAGCCGTCGCTCGAGCCCTGCAAGAACGGGAAGTGATGTTTAATAGCATCGCGGATTATGTGTTGGTGCTTGACCAACACTGGCGTTTTATTTATGCCAACGACGCCGCCATGCAGCAGTATCCGCCGGGGTTTGTCGGCAAGTCCTATTTTGAGATTTTTGCTGCTGGCGGCTTGTTTGAAGAAAAGTACCGTCAGGCGTTTGAGACGCAACGCCCGGTGTACTTTGAAGCACAAAACCACTTTGATGGTGCATGGATGGAAATGCGGGTGTTTCCTAGTAGCGATAACATCATCATTTATGGGGTCGATATCAGTGAGCGCAAGCGCTTAGCCTCGCAGCTCGAGCAAGCCCTTGCTGACCGCGATAACATCCTCAACAGCATCACCGATGACTTTGTCGTGCTCGATAACGACTGGCGTTTTGTCTATGCCAACCGTCAGGTGCGGGCAAAATTACCCCCTAATGTGATTGGCAAGCACTACTTTGAGGTATTTCCTCACAACCGAGGCAGCATCTTCGAGCAAAAATACCGCCAAGCTTTCGAGACGCAACAACCCGTCATCTTCGAGGCGCGTATGACAGTAGGCAACCGCTGGGGCGAAACGCGGGTCTATCCGAGCCGTGAAGGTATTGCCATTTTTGGCAGTGATATTGATGACCGCAAGCGCTTAGAAGAACAGCTCGAGCAAGCTTTAGCCGACAAAGAAAACATTCTCAACAGCATCACTGACAGCGTGGTTGTCTTAGATCGTGACTGGCGCTTTGTCTATGCCAATGAAAACGCGTTGCGGTTTACGCCGCAGGTAGTTGGTAAAAGCTATTGGGATGTCTATCCCCACAATCGCGGCACGGCGTTTGAGCGTTTCTATCAACAGGTATTTGATACAGGCAAGCCCGTGCGTTTTACCGTGCAAACAACACAAAGGGGTATTTGGACAGAAATAAGGGTATTCCCAAGTCCTGAAGGTATCGCGGTGTATGTTGCAGATATCAGCGAATTAAAAGCCAAAGAATCCGCTCTAGAAAAGGCACTTGCTGCCAAGGAAATGCTTGTTAAGGAAGTGCACCACCGCACCAAGAACAACATGCAACTCATTTCTAGTATGTTGTCGATACAAATGCACAGCCTCAAAGACGAAGACAGCCGCCGCGCTATCGCGGAAAGCCGTGACCGCATCAACGTGCTAGCCGATGTGCACAAGCTGATGTATCAACAACTCGATAGCGAAACCATCAGCACCGACGTACACTTGCGCGGTTTACTGCAAAAACTTGCCCGCAGCATCACCAACCGCGAAGTGACGGTAGAAACGGACATTGCAGCTATTAAATTGACCATCCACCAAGCCATTCCTTTGGGGTTGATTGTCAACGAGCTTTTTACCAATGCCCTCAAACATGCTTTTGTTGCGCCGAGCCCAGATGATGTGATTACCGTGCGGCTTTGGCTCGAGCAAGACCACATCGTGCTAGAAGTTGCCGATAATGGCGTGGGTTTGCCCGCTGATTTCGATACCAATCAAGACACCCTCGGCATGACGATTATTCGTTCGCTCGCAGGGCAGTTGATTGGAGAATGGACACTCACCAATGGTAATCAGGGAACGGTGGCGCGGGTGCGGTTTGGCAAAGAAAACGGCCAGCCCGAAGACTGACCGCATGATGTTTGTTGTTAGGGCTTAGTTCTCGAATTAGTTCTCGAAGATGTCTTCTAAGCCGATTTGCATATCTTCAAGAGCGGTATCGACGTCTACCGAACGTGCCAAAACAGCGTTTACGGTGGTGCGAATCAGTTCGCTCACTTGGTCATAAAAAGGCGTCACTGGCCGGGGACGGGCGGCAATAATCACGTCATAGAATTGACCGAAGTGGGGGGCAGCTTCTAATACTTCTGGGTCTTGATACAAGCTGATACGCGCTGGAATGCGGCTGTCTTGGGCGGCAAGCACGCGTTGAACGTCTTCACTAGCAAGATATTCCATGACTTGCCACGTTTCTTCTTTGTTGTCACTAAAAGCGTTCATGGTCCACTGCCAACCGCCGATGCAGGTTGCTGACTCAAAACCTTCAAAGGCAGGCAAGGGGGCAACACCCACGCTACCTGAAACTTGGGAGTCTTCGTCGTTTTGAAAACGACCCCATGCGTAGCCCCAGTTGAGCATAAAGACCACATCACCTGCTTGAAATTCTTGGCGGCTGTTGTCAGTAGCGGTTTCGGCGATGTTGGGTTTGGTGACCCCTACGTCCATGGTCGAGAGCAAGAAGTCTAAAGCGCGCTCTCCTTCAGGGCTATCGACGGTGATGTTACCGTCGGCGTCGCGCCAGTCGCCACCTGCACTCCATAGGGGTTGCAAAAAGGTGCAGTTTGCCCCTTCAATGGCCGCACCTTGGTAATTAAACCCTTGCAAGTTGGGGCTGTCCTCGCCTTCTAAAATCGTTTGGGCTTGTGCGACGAGTTCTTCCCATGTTGCAGGGGGTTCAAAACCGTATTTTTCAAGTAAATCGCTGCGGTAGTACAAAAACTGCGCATCCGTGTAAGAAGGCAGTGCATAAAGGATGCCGTCGATCAAGTTGGCATCAACCGGACCGGGCAAGAATTGGTCTAAATACGCCATCATGGCATCATCGGATTCAAAGTATTGATTGAGCGGGGCTGCCCAGCCAGCAGCAGCGTAGGTTGCCGGGCGCACCACATCAATTAAGAAGATGTCGATGTCGCTACTACCTGAGGTGAGCACCGTGTTGAGGTATTGTTGTTGCACTTCACTGGTTGTGCCACCGACTTCGGCTCGAGCCACAATATCGGGGTTTTCAGCGTTGAAGTCATCGAGCATACTCTGAATTAAGTCGGGGTTTTGGCGGCTACCGACGAACACTACCACTTCGGTTTGTGCGAAGACCGTACCAGACAGCAGCGCAAGCACTACCAAGGCAAACGGCACGACGCGACGTGTGAACAAACGTGTCATGTGTTACTCCTTACTAAGTTGTGGATTTACCCTTTAGGTATACCACACTGCAAGTTCGTTTGTCATGAAGAGAGAGAACATTTTTAGTTGTCGCGTTTTACAGAAAACTGCTTGCCGCGAGCAACGCCTTGTCAAACGTGCTGAGGCTGTTGTTGCTTGGTTGTTGCTTGGTTCGCTGGCATTAGGGCGACGCTTGAGGATGCTCGAGAAGTACTTAAGCAATGGCTGATAGCGTTGTTTGAACGTCATTGACTCGTCACTAGCCTTGCACATGGCTATAAATAGCTGTACGTCAAATAGCCATACGTCAGCAACATTGTCGTAACCTCCTCGAGCCACCCACTACCTTGCTTGTGTTAATGCCTTAACGCTCGAGCGCCATCTTCATGAGTGGTCTAAGATGGGCTGCACCTGCTTGTAAGCCCGCTTTGGCTTCGGCCAGTGAATCGACCCGCCCGTCGTGATGACCGCCAAACAAGGGGTCTTCGTGCTCGAGGCTAATACCCCCGGTAAAACCAATCTCGTGCAGCCTCGTGAGTACCTGTGGCCAGTCAACTTGTCCCCAACCGGGTACCCGGTAACGCCACCAGCCTTCATCTAAAAAACCGCGCCGGGAGAGTCTGGCGTGATTGACTTCGGCGTCTTTGGCGTGCACGTGCACGATATGCGCCGCAAAGTCATAAAGGCTTTCGTAAGGTTCAATCAACAAGCGAATGAGGTGCGAAGGGTCATAGGTTAGCTTAAAATTGGGGCGGTCAACGTGGTTGATGAGTTCCCGCCAAATCTCTGGATTCACCGCAATATTACCGGTATCAGGGCAGTTCTCAACGGCAACGGTGACGTTTTCGCCTGCTAAATCACAAAATTCACGCAGAATGTACGCACATGCGTCAATGTTATCGCGTAAGGATTGGTTGATATCAATGCCTGTTGAGATATTGACGATGCCAACACCAAGGTCTCGAGCCAGTTCTAAGCGTTTGCGCGTGCCTGCTGCAAATTCGCGGCGTTTGTCTGGGTCGGCGTGTAAGACGTTGCGGCAATATAATAGGGCGTTTACCGCTAAAGGGCGCTCGCTGGCTAGGTAGTGCTCGAGCTGCTCAATGGGCGTAAGCGGGCCTACTTCCATAAAGTCATAGCCTTGTTGTTTGCCCCAGGCGGCAATGTCTGTGAGGTTTTCGCCTGCTAAAGCGTTGGTGATAAAACCAAGTTCCATGCTTGCTCCTAAGTTGTAGATGTTGATGTGAGTTGATGTGACATTGAGTTGATGTGACATTGAGTTGATGTGACATTGAGTTGATGTGACATTGAGTTGATGTGACATTGAGAGGTGGTGTTGCCGTCTCTTGTCCGACAGATGTGATGCCTAGGCATTGTTAACTAGGCATTGTTGCTGAGTTGGCGGCGCTGCGTCGCTGCGCACGAGACATGCTGAGGCTGACGCAATACTGAGCCTTCTGTGGGAGATGTATGAAGATGCATCTTACCTTGTAAGGCTCGCATAGTCTTTGAGGAACGGGCGTAGATGCGGTAAAATACCCAGATATGCGTTTGCCGCTCTCTATCTTTGTAAGGGCAAAGCCACAAGCGCATCGGACATATCTGTGTTCACCCCTTGATCCGTGTGGGTGATGGGATGGGTTGCTCGAGGAGGCAAGCATGATTTCTGAACTGAACAAAACCACCGAAGTGTTTGAGCGTCACAAGCAAGTGATGTTTCCGGCGGTCACGCCACTTTTTGGCGATCACCCGTTAGTCGTTGAACGCGCCAAAGATCAGTATGTTTGGGACGTCGAAGGCAAACGTTATTTGGACTTTTTTGGCGGTGTGCTCACAGTATCTGTTGGACACTGCAACGATGAAGTGACAGCGCGCACCAGCGAACAACTCTACAAGGTGCAACACACCTCGACGTTGTATGTCAACGAAGTGATGGTCGAACTGGCTGAAAAACTGGCCGCCATTACCCCGGGGCACTTGCAAAAGAGCTTTTTTAGTAACAGCGGTTCCGAAGCCAACGAAATGGCTATTTTGGCGGCGCGCATGTACACGGGCAATCAAGATGTGTTGGCGCTCCGTCATGCTTACTCGGGGCGCACCATGCTGACCATGAGCCTCGCGGGTCAAGGCACGTGGCGCATGGGTAACGTGTTCGATGGTGCGATTAAGCATGTGCGCAATCCCTATACCTACCGTGCCCCCTTTGGGCTTGACGAAGACCAAGTGATTGAATTGTGCGTGCAAGACTTGATTGAAACCATCGAAACCAGCACCGGCGGGCGCATCGCGGCGTTTATCGCTGAACCTATTCAGGGTGCAGGTGGTTTTATCGTTGCCCCACAAAAATACTTTGAACGCATTTTGCCCATCGTTAGAGAAGCAGGCGGCGTGTTCATCTGTGACGAAGTGCAAACTGGCTGGGGACGCACGGGCAAGGGCATGTTCGGTATTGAGCACTGGGGTGTACAACCCGACATCATGACGTTTGCTAAGGGTATTGCCAACGGGTCGCCTTTGGGGGCAACTATTGCTACACCAGAAATTGCTGACGCGGTAACGGGCAAAATCACCTTTTCGACGTTTGGTGGTAATCCAGTAACCATGGCCACGGCGCTAGCGACCATTGAATACATCGAAACCAATGACTTGGTGACAAACGCGGCTGAGCGGGGGGCAGAACTGCGCTCACGGCTCGAGGCACTGCAAGAAAAATTCGACTTCATTGGTGACGTGCGCGGCATGGGACTGATGCAGGCTCTTGAAATCGTTCACCCACACGATCAATCTCCTGATCCGCAGCGCACCACTGCCTTAGTAAACGCCTGCCGCGATCATGGTTTGTTAATTGGTAAAGGTGGCCTTTGGAACAACGTCACCCGCATTTCGCCCATGTTAAACGTGAGCGCGAGTGATGTGGAAACAGCAGGTAATTTGCTCGAGCGTTCCCTAGCTGCCATCGCCTAAGCACGCTGACAGTCACGTCGATATTAGTAGTCGATATTAGTAATCGCACCGAATGTGGGTGAGACGCGCACTTCTTAACCAAAAGCAGGTGGGCTAGCCTCGGTCGCAAGCTCGCCTGCATTGTTTTGCGCCGCAAGGTGCTACACTACCTGCTAGTGCAAACACACAAGTCAACTCACTTAGCAAACAAGTTTTGGCAAACTTATTTTGGAGGTTTCCGCTGATGCGTGTAGGTCCATTAGGTATTTGGGAAATGTTGATTATCTTAGTCGTGGTGCTGTTGGTGTTCGGTCCGCGCCGTCTGCCAGAAATGGCCAAAGGCATGGGACAAGCCGTGCGTGAATTTCGCAAGGGCATCCGCGATATGAAAGATGACATCGAAAAAGAAGTCAACAAAGACGACGATAGCGACAAGCAAAAAAATGTTTCCACCCAAAGCAACGACACCGAGGCGAAATCCGCTTAAGTTAGCGGTGATACAGAGGACTGCTGTGCGAGCTTACGTGCAGCAGTTTTTTGTCGTCAAGCCTATAAATAAGTTCAAAGTATATAAATAAGTTGAGCCTGTAAACAAGTACAGCAAGTAAACACGTAAAGAAGGTAGCCCATGACGCTTATTGAACACCTGTCAGAACTGCGTACGCGTCTTTTTATTGGCCTCGTGTCGTGGATTGTGGCCGCAGGCGTGGCGTTTGCGTTTCGTTTTGACTTACTTAATTGGTTGCGTGACCCCTTGCCACCGGACTTTACCTTGAACGCGTTCGGGGTGTTGGAACCGTTTTTGGTCAGCATGAACATCTCGGCGTTTTTTGGGTTAGTCCTTGCTGCGCCGATGATTGGCACGCAGGTGTGGCTTTTTATTGCGCCCGCGCTTTATCAAGAAGAAAAACGCTGGGCGGTGCCGTTTGTGTTTTTTACCGCTGCCGCGTTTGCTTTGGGCGTTATCTTTGCCCGTTACGTGGTGTTGCCGCTGGCGTTACCTATCTTACTAGGTTTTTTGGGTACTGAAGCCAACGTGCTGTTGTCCATTGGTGACTATATCTCCAAACTGATTTTGTACATGGCGGTGTTTGGGATTCTCTTTGAGATGCCCGTGTTGGCGTTTTTGCTGGCTCGCCTTGGTTTTATCAACGCGCCCATCATGCGCGAATATCGCCGTTATGCCATTGTCATCGGTTGTGTAGCGGCAGCCGTGGTTACGCCGACGGGCGATCCTTTCAATTTTGCCCTTGTCGCCTTGCCACTTGTGGTACTCTACGAACTCAGTATTTTGGTCGTGCGGGCATCGCAGCGCCGCGCCGTTGACCAGTTGTCTTTGGAGGAAAAATGAACGAGCGAATTGACGCCTTGCGCAATCAAATTGACGAGCTGAACTTAAAGATTCTCGAGCTACTTTCTGAGCGTGCCAAAATTGCCGAAGAAATTGGCGGTTTGCAAACCAGTAACGGCGAATCCCAGTATGATCCCTTGCGAGAAGCGCAGATGCTCGAGATAATCACCGAAGCCAACCAAGGCCCTTTTAGTGACAGCACCGTCAAAAGCCTGTTCAAGTCCATCTTCCAAGCCAGCATGCAAGTCGGCGTGCAAGCTGACAAGGTCAAGTTTTTGACCTCGAGACAAACCCGTTCTGAAGATACCGTCGTGATGGTTGGTGATATTCCCGTTGGTCAAGGTCACTCACCCGTGCTGATGGCGGGGCCTTGCGCCATTGAGTCCAAAAATCAATTTGAGATGGTTGCTGAGCTGCTTTCAAAGCGTGGTGTGACGTTAATGCGTGGTGGCGCGTTCAAACCCCGCAGCAACCCCTACTCGTTTCAGGGTTTAGGCGAAAAAGGCCTCAAAATTGGCCGCGAAGCCTGCGATAAATACGGCCTGAAGTTCATTGCTGAAATCATGGACGCCCAAGATTTGGATATGTTCATAGAATATGTGGATGTGCTGCAAATTGGTGCACGCAACTCGCAAAACTTCACGTTGCTTAAAGCCATTGGCAAAACTGACCGTCCTGCGCTTCTCAAACGTGCTCTCAGTGGCACCATAGAAGAATGGGTGATGTCTGCTGAGTATCTCATGAGTGAAGGCAACCACAACGTCATCTTGTGTGAACGGGGTATCCGCACCTACGAACAGTACACCCGCAACACCTTAGACGTGTCTGCGGTGGCGCTTGCTAAGCTCGAGACCCACTTGCCTGTCATCGTGGACGTCACCCACTCAGGGGGTCGCCGTGATTTGCTTGTGCCACTCACCAAAGCAGGTTTGGCCGTAGGCGCAGACGGCATCATGGTGGAAGTGCACCCCAACCCAGATGTGGCGCTTTCTGACAGCAAACAGCAAATTGACTTTGAGACGTTTGATAAGTACCTTGAAGAAACAGGTTACGCCAAAAAACTTTCGCCTGAACGGCATGAGGTGTACGGCTTCTAACATTAATTCACACGATAACAAGGCTGGGTAATGAGGCTGGCTCGAGCATGCTCGGGTCAGTTTTTTTGTTCATGCTAAAGTAGTGACTGAAAGGCGTGCCGTGCTCGAGAAACTTTTTAACTTCATCATCAAAGCCAGCAACCTGCAACCCGACTACTACGCCGAACGCTGTTTGGCCGTCACAAGGCAAGTGGGCGGTTGTGATTTGTGTGAAAAAGCTTGCCCTCACGACGCCATCACCATCAAACGGCAGGTAGAAATTAACGATGTGGACTGCACCGGTTGTGGCTTGTGTGTGCAGGTGTGCCCGTCGCAGGCGCTCGAGACCAACGTGACCTACCAAGCGGGTGCGCCCTTAAAATGCTCACAAGTAAAGGGCTCTGCCCAAAGCGTGCAGTGTTTGACGCGGCTCGAGGCCACCGATTTGGTGCGCCTTGCTAGCGCCCGCAAAACGCTGACGTTAGTACGTAACGACTGCGCCGATTGTCCGGTGGGGTGTGCAGACGTGCCAGAAGCGCTAGAAAAAACCGTTCAACAAGCGCATGTTTTGGCTAAACAACTAGGGCGCGACTTTGAGACCAACGTCATCGAAACTGAGCACTATGACAGCACCGACAACCCCGACCCCATCAGCCGCCGCGAACTGTTACGGGGTGGTTTTAAGGGTGTGCAGCGTACCGCTGCTGATGTGATTGCGCCCCTGGACTTATTGCCCCAAGACGAACCAGAAAAGCCCTTGCCCAAAGAACACAGTAAAAAGTTGCAGATCATCAAAATGTCCAAACCAGCACCCGAGCAGGTCGTGCCGTGGGTGCTGCCGCGCATTGCTGAAGGTTGCATCGTTTGCCCGATTTGTACCAAAGTGTGTCCGACGGGGGCATTTTCGCGTATTTTTGAACCCGCTGATGAAGGCGCAGGTAAGGGACTGTGGCTCGAGCCAGAGCGCTGCAACGGTTGCGACGCCTGCGTGAAATCTTGTCCTGTCAAAGTCATCACCTTAGACGAGCAGGTGACATGGGGCGAACTTTCCGCTGGAAAAGTTGAGGTCTATCACAAAGAAGGCCGCGACGCCCCAGAGGGTACGGTAGCGCGTAGTGGTCGGGGGAGACCTGCGGCAATATTATCCTCGAGCACGTCTGAAACGGTATCATCCAAAACGTCACAGGCCGAACCTGATGGTGAATCAGAGGGTAACGCTGTTGATAGTGTTGATGCTGATAGTGTTAATGCTAGTAGTGTTGATGCTAGTAGTGTTGACGGTGTGAAAGACACTAACCAGAAGAACGACTAAAACGGCGGCGTACCGCGTAAAGTTCGGGCAAGTTGAGCGCTAGCGCGATGAGGGCATACACCCCAAGTCCGGTAAGACCTCCTGCGGCAACGCGTAAAAATGCGCTGAGCCAGCCTGTGCCTAGGGTGACATAGGGGACGAGCCACCAACTAGCAAGGGCAGCGACGACGGCGGCGAACCAGACCCGCAGGGCGTGACGAAGGAAGGAGGGTAGCTCGAGTCCTTCTCTGCGCGTGTGCCACGTTAGTAGTGCCCCAAGTTGCAACCAGTTAATCAAGGCCGTGGTGATAGACAACCCTGCAATGCCAATGCGCGGTACGAACGCAGCGTACAAAAACCCACTCACCACCATAAACCCCACGCTGATAGCAATGACAGTACGCACTTGTTTGCGAATGTAAAACGGACGCAACAGCAAGTTGTTGAGACCTAAGGGAAAAATGGCTAGTCCTAACGGTACAGTGGCCGCAATGGTAAACATCAAGGTGTCACTTTGGCCGCTAGCGATGCGAATATCCCAAATGGTGCGCACGGCGCTCTCTGCCAAAACCATCATCAATAACCCGACGGGGGCAGTCAGAAAACTAATCAAGCGGCAGCCCTCAAGTAGCGTATCTGCAAACTGTTCGGGTGCGTCGCTGGCTTGGCGGCTTAATCTCGAGTAATACGCCAGTGCTGGTGACACACTAAACAGCCCCAACGCCAAACTCACCAACAAATTGGCATTCTCAAACGCCGTCACGCTGCCTGCAGGTAAGCGGCTGAGTTGGTAGTTAGCCACAACGTTCAAAATCTGCCGTGCACCCGTAGTGAGGGCAAACGGCGCCATCAACAACAACACACTCAACAGTTGCGGATGCCAAATGCGCCAGCTATCAGGCAAAAACTGATAACGCCACAAGCTGGGCAGTTGTACCAGTAATTGCAACACACCCCCGACGACGACGGCTAGCGCCAACGCGTCTGCATTGCCCGGAAAAAGAAGCATCCCCGCGACAGTGGCGACGTTAAGGGCAACAGGTGCCCAGGCGGGCGCAAAAAAACGTTCTTCGGCGTTTAAAACACCCATGGCTAAAGCGGATAGCGAAATAGCAAAAAGCACCGGAAAGG
Organism: uncultured bacterium; assembly: GCA_964550765.1. GTDB lineage: Bacteria > Deinococcota > Deinococci > Deinococcales > Trueperaceae > JBCCBI01. The sequence goes on from CAZKAZ010000061.1 coordinate 17,652, forward strand.
TGAGGCGGGTTAGGTGAATGGCGAGCTGGGTGTCGACGCTCGAGCCATCGGCTAACATCACATCGACCAACCAGGGAGCAGCAACTAATGCAAGGGCGAGTAACAGGCTGTTAATCAGCGCCAAGACCACCGTCAACGCGGCCAACAAACGCTTGCGTTCGTCCGCTGCTAGCGACGCGTACACGGGCACAAGCGAATTGGTGAGCGCACCCTCGGCTAAAAGTTCGCGGAACAGGTTGGGAATTTTCCAGGCCACCAAGAACGCGTCGGTGATGGCAACGGGAAAAAGTTGTAACAGTAGCGACGTGCGCACCAAACCCGACACGCGACTTGCCAGTGTGCCAATCATCAAGGTGACGGCGTGGCGGCTGCTCGAGCGTTGTTGTGGTTTCATCTAAGGGGGCGCAAGTCACGCCCGTTAAATTCGCCCATAGCGCGTTCGATGCCATGTTCAAGCGCAAACTCGAGGGCGTCAGCAGCGGTGGTGATGGTTTGCTCGAGTAAGTCTTTTTCTTCAGTTGCAAAACGACTCAGTACCCAGCGCTCCACTGCCCAACCTGTGGGTGGCCTGCTGATACCTACCTTAAGGCGATAAAAGTCTTTGCCGATGCGGTTGATGCTATCTTGTACGCCCCGCTGCCCCCCGGCGCTGCCGCCAAACTTAAAACGCATACGCCCCAGTGGTAAGTCAAGGTCATCGTGCACCACGAGCAGATGCTTGTGTTTAGTGGCATAACGCTGCACCACTTTGCCGGACGCATTCATAAACGTCTGTGGTTTCACCAGCACCACCCCGCTCACGTTGAACCCATTCACGTTGACCCCGCTCACTTTGGTTTCGTGAAAGTCGCGCTGTTCACGAAAGGTGACCTGCTGCCGCCGTGCGAGTTCATCGAGTACCATAAACCCCGCGTTGTGACGGGTGTTGGCGTAGCGTCCGCCAGGATTACCCAGGCCAATAATGGCGCTAGGTATCGTTTGTGGCGGGGGTTTAGGGGGTGGCTCGAGCGGTGACGTGCTTTTTGCAGCAGCTTGGTTATGGGGTTGTTTTTCGTCAGCGTCGTTCACAATACTACCTATTCATGTGCGGTTAATAACAAAAGAAAGCGCTGCCTGTGACAGCGCCTTTGCTGGTTGGTGTGTGAATTTACTCGGCGTCTTCTTCTTCGCCTTCGTCTTCTGATGCACCAATCACTTCGGGTACCATCATCTCTTCTTCGCCAGTATCTTCTTCTTCTTCGGGCAGGCGCGGTGCCAAGATGGTGACGAGCGTCAAACCTTCGTCGTCTAAAATGTCAGCTTGTTCGGGAAGCTTACTTGCGATGTCGCTAACGTGCAGTGAATCGCCAAAGTCTAGACCGCTGATGTCTACCTCGAGCTTATCGGGGATGTAACGCGGAATGACGTCAATGAGTATTTCACGGCGCTGGATGTCGATTTGTCCGCCTTCTTTGGCGGCAGCAGGGGTACCGATAAAGTCAATGACGACACCGACTTGTACTTTTTGACCCGCTGTGACCTCATAAAAGTCCACGTGAATAGGCTCGCGGCGGCGCTTGTCCATCTGCACTTGCTTGACGAGCACTTCATGGTTTTTGCCGTCGATATCAAGGTCAATCACATGTGACATACCTTGTGAGCGAAATACTTTATCAAAGGCGCGCACATCGACGCTTATGGGCATGTTGACTTCGTTGTTGTAGACGATACCCGGTAGTTGCCCTTTGTTGCGTAAGGTTTTGGCTTTGCCCGCAGCGCGGGCGTTGGCGGCTAGTTTCATGCTGTCCTCCTGGTTTGCAGCTTAATGTGTGACCCTAATGTGTAGCTGCTCTAATGTGTAGCTGCCCTAATGTGTGGCTGAATGTGTAGCTAGGCGACTAAGCGCAAGTGTAATCGTGGCAGAATACTCCAAACGTAAGATTGTAACGGTTTGGCCGGCTCGAGGCAGGTTTTGAGCCTACATTTGTCATACTTCGCCTGCTATACTTCGCTTGCTATACTGCGCCCATGTCACTGCCGTTATCAAGCACTAACGTGGATGTTATCCCTGAGGTGTCGCACCGAGGTATTCCCGTGAGGCGCGGGGTGGATGTGGCAGATTATCTGGCCTTAGAGCAAACTAGCCGCGTCAAACACGAACTCAAAGACGGTGATGTGTTCATGATGGCAGGCGCAAGTGAACGTCATAACCGTATTGCTGGCAAACTTTATGCACGCCTTCTTGCTGCAGAAGTTTCCCCGTGTCGTACCTATTTTGCGGATATGAAACTCAAACTCGAGGACGACACCATCTACTACCCCGACATCATGGTGGTGTGCGACGAAACAGACGACCATCCGTATTACAAAACCCGTCCGTGCTTGTTAGTCGAAGTGTTATCCGAAAGCACCGCTGCCATTGACAGAGGTGAAAAGGCACTCGCGTATAGTCAGTTACCTAGCTTAAAAGCCTATGTGCTCATCAGCCAAACGTCGCAACATGCTGAGATCTATCGCCCTAATGCTCAAGGGTGGTTGTTGGAATATGTGAGCGACGTGCTTACCTTACCCTGTCTTGATATTGCTGTGAATCTTACGGATATTTACGCGTAAGTTGGCACAGGGTCGAGGGTGGCTCGAGCATCCTGCACCTCTTCAGGCACTTTTGCTAAAGCATCAATCAATACATTGACATTCGCCCCCGGTTTGTGGGCGTTTTCGCTGATGTGGCGTTTCCAGGCTTTGGCACCGGATTTACCTGCAAAAAGCTGCAACATATGCCGCGACATATGGTTGAGATAGACACCTTGCGTAAGCATCGTTTCTACATACGGTAGCATCGCGTTAACAACTTCACGGCGGCTAGGAACAGGCGTGTGTTTGCCATAAATAACATTATCAGCTAGGGCAAAAAGATACGGGTTTTGGTAGGCGGCGCGGCCTAGCATGGTGGCGTCGACGTGCTCGAGGTGGTGTTGGACATCGCTAAGCGTTTTGATGCCGCCGTTAATTTCAATTACCTGCTCAGGAAAGTCCCGTTTGAGGCGGTACACATCGTCATATCTAAGGGGTGGCACATTGCGGTTTTCTTTGGGGCTAAGACCCTGAAGCCAAGCGATGCGGGCGTGCACGGTAAATTTGGCAGGATTGGCTTGCGAAACCACCTCCACAAAGTGCGCCATGTCTTCGTAGCGGTCGAGGTCGTCAATGCCGATGCGGTGCTTGACGGTGACGGGCAAGTTCACGCGGTCTTTCATGGCTGCCACACAGTCTGCGACCACCTCAGGGCGTGCCATCAGACACGCGCCAAAGTTGCCGTTTTGCACGCGGTCACTCGGGCAACCCACGTTGAGGTTAATCTCAATGTAACCCCAATCTTGGGCAATGTCAGCACATTCTGCTAAGTCCGCCGGATTATCGCCGCCGAGTTGCAAGGCAAGCGGCTGTTCGCACTCAGAAAAGTCCAAGTGACGTTTTTTGTCGCCGTGCAAGATTGCCCCTGTGGTGACCATTTCGGTGTACAGCAAGGTGCTCTTGGTCAGTTGCCGCATAAACGTGCGGTAATGGCGGTCGGTCCAGTCCATCATCGGGGCGATGCTGAGGGGGTGGGGGTAGGTGGTGCTAGGCATGATTATCACTAGGGTTTACCAAAAGCAGTTGTCAAAACAGGGGTTATCGCAATATGCATCAAATATGCGTCAAGGTTGGTCGTTTGAGGCTCGAGCCACCTATCAACTGACATACATTCCAACTAACATGCAAAACGTAATTATGACGCTGTTATTGTGACGCTGTTGCCGGAACGCGTTTGGGTTTTCTGAAGGTGATGTCTTCCCACTCGCCTTCTTCGACGACTTTAAGCTTTGGGTTACGGGTTTTGAAAAAGGCCACAATGGCTTGCACCAAATCATCAGGGGTAGACGCCGCCGAGGTGACGCCGATGTTGGTAGCGTGCTCGAGCCATTCCTCTTCAATATCCTCCACGCTTTCCACCCGTTTGGCGTTGCCACACAAGTCCTCAGCCAGTTCAAGGAGTCGCATACCGTTGGAGCTGTAGTCACTGGTAACGACCAAAAACATATCCACATGCGGGGCGATGTTGCGCACGGCGTCTTGGCGGTTTTTGGTGGCGTAGCACAGGTCATCTCGAGGGGGTACGACCAACTTGGGAAAGCGTCCTTTCAAAATGGCGATGGTTTTCATGGTGTCATCAACCGACAGGGTGGTCTGGGTGAGTACCACCACTTTTTCTGGGTCAGGCACAGTGACGGTATAGGGGTCAGCGAGTTCTGGGTCGTGTTTGCGGTTGCCGATAACACTCACCACCGTCGTATCCTCAGGGGCTTCTCCGCGTGTGCCGATGACCTCCTGATGCTTGGTCGAATCGCCAATAAGCAAAATATGATAGCCCTCTTTGGCGTATTTTTTGGCTTCGGTGTGCACTTTCGTGACCAAAGGGCAAGTAGCGTCAATGGTAGCAAGCCCCAAACGGTTGGCTTCTTGGCGCACAGCAGGGCTGACCCCATGCGCTGAAAACACCACTGTATCTGCTAGTTGGCGCTTTTCTTGGGCGGCACGTTCTCGCAAACGGTTAAGTTCGCTTAACTGTTCGACGAAATGCACGTTGCGGGTGTCCTCGAGCCGCTTAACCACGGTGTTGTTGTGGACAATCGCGTGATAGACCGCCAAGTCCCCTTCGTGGGAAAGTTCTGTGGCCGCGTCTTCCACGGCTTCAATCGCCATAACCACACCAGCACAAAAACCGCGTGGTTTGGCGAGGTAAAGAGTCTCAATCATGCGCCCATCATAACGGCAGGCAGCAGGGGTTTCCCGTAAGCCTCAAACAAATTGTCTTTCCGTCAATCTTGTTTTTAAATTGTGTTCTGGATTAGATAGTTAAGCGTTTTTCGTCGTATTGGTTTTTACGTGATGCTAAATTTCAAAAAATTTAAACGTATTAAGACATGATAGTCTCGTCGCTACTTTTAACGTTACTCACAATATAAGTTGACCAAATTTTAACTGTGTGTGATACCATACCAAAATTACGTCCACAGAAATAAAATCTCGCTTTCGACCTACAAATTGCACTAGGTGATTAGGTTAAAATGATTTAATGAATTCAGAAAGCGTTCGCTAGATTACAAAAGGAGACTCTTTGTGTCATTGGAAGATAGCTTAGGACGAACCTCGCGTTATGATTTTAAATCATGTAAATGTAAATTTATTTTTTCGCTACTTATTTTACTATTCTTGGTTGCTTGCGGTAGTGGAAGTGATGACGGGATTGCGCCTGTTATTACCTTAAATGCCAGCCCTGAAGTTATTGTCCTCGGACAAAGTAGCACCCTTACCTGGGAGCTGAGTGGTGACGCACCTATTAATCTGTCACTCGAGCCTGATGTAGCGACTGACAATATGACCGACTTGGTGAGTCCCCTGACGATTACGCCAACGGAAACAACGACCTATACCTTAAGCGCTAGCAACAATGCAGGTAACGATGACGCCAGTGTCACGGTCACTGTTATCGCTAGCCCAACTATTATTGACTTTAGTGCTACGCCTACGTCGGGTGCTGCGCCCTTGGAAGTTACGTTTAATTGGAACGTGCTCAGCCCTGAGAGTGTTAGTTGTACCTTTACCTCAGACGCTGATGGTGATAGCACGCGTTTCGATGTCTGTTTGGGAGAACAACAAAGCACCGTCACTTACCGCACACCTGGCACTTACACGGCGGTTCTCACCTTGGCAGATAGCGACGGCTCGAGTGCGATGACCCAACGTCTTACCATCACTGTGGGTGGCGATCCAGATGGCGGTGCAAATGAGGTTGCCATCAGTGGTTTTGTTCAAGAACAGTCTCGTAATGTTGTTATTATTCTGACGGGTGACGACAAAGCTAAGGCCAATACCAGCATCAAAACGCTCAACGCGGCCATTGCCGCTGCTGAAGCCAGCCGGGGGGTTGTCTCTGAGCGCCCTGCTATTCGAGGCCTTAACGCGTCAGTATTGAGTCTTTTGCAAAGCCAACAGCCTGCTTCTAATGCGCTGTTTGGCAGTCAAGCAGCCCGTCCGCTGTTTAACCTTGCGCGTGAATTTGTGTTGGCTGTCGATAGTGAAGGCAACGTCATCGACACCAGTCCGCTCACCCGCTTAGGTGGCGATCCAGAAGATACCGAGTTGGGCGAACAAAGCCGTTTGCAATTTGATTTAGACTTACCGCCAGATCAAAATCTGGCTTTGTTGATTGCCCAACCCGATGGGCAAGGGGGCTGGTTGTGTCGGGCTGAGTTGGAGTATCAGGTGCTCGAGCAACAGCGCACCGTTCGCAGCGAACAAGCTATATTAAACTTTCCTGAAAACTTAGCAGGTAATGAAGAAACCCTTCGCATAGGTGCGTTTCAGTTCAATGAGCTTACTGCTAACTTAGCCTCTCGCACCGAAGTCAGTTCGCCCACGACCATGCAAGAAGACCTACCAGACGCCGAGGTTGAGGATGCCATTATCCCCGTAGAGGGTGCACCTGAGTTTTCAGATGGGGTGTATGCGTTTTGCGGTAACACGGACATCGCCAGAAATGACGTGCGTGCCAATATTGACTGGCGCAGTGATATCTTCAATGTGAGTGAGCTGCCGCCGCAAACCAGTCGTGATCTTGAAAATGGCGAGCGCGCCGTGTATGACTTTTCGATTGCCTTTTTGTTAGAAAACATCACTGAGAATGATCAAGACGGCAATCCAGTAACTACCAACAGACTCTTGGGCACTTCGCCTATTGATGCTGAGGGGAACGTCAACTTCGACTTGGTCAGAAACTCCCTAGAAGACTTAGACGCTACCCTTTTCTTTACCGATGTTGCTTTCTTTGATGCTGAAAAGCGCCGCTTCCCCTTAACACCGTCGTATCAATTTGATGCCGTAGCTAGGGATGCGGCTGACGAACCCCAGACGCAAGCCTTGAATGAAGACGAACTGCCACCTGCTGAAGAAATTAACCTCGGCGTGATAGATGGCGGGTTGGGCTATGTGAGCGGTCAAGTGATAGATACCAACGGCAACCCTGTGGTAGGCGCGAACGTTCTCATCGTGCTCGATGGGCAAAGGTTGGCGTTTAATGTTGCTACGACCAACGAGGAGGGCTTTTATGAACTCCTGATTCCTAGTGATAACGAAGATGAGTACATCCTGTTTGCTCAAAACGCCGACAGCAGTTTTGGGGGTATTGGCAGTAATGATGATACAGGTGTGCGCTTTGAAGTGCGCAGCAGTCAGATTTTTGACCAAGAAATTGTCTTGGATGTGCCCTTACCGCAAACGCCCACACCACCAAGTGACACGCCCGTCGTAGATGCGGGTGATGACACCGCCACTGTGTTAGGAAATACGCTCACCTTGGCAGCTCAAGCCAGTGATCCCAATGACGATGATCTTGTGTTACGTTGGCAAATTTTAGAAGCTCCCGAAGATAGCACCGCCCAACTGACCAGCACAGAAACTGCCACAACGAGCTTCACGCCTGATGTGATTGGTTCTTACACGTTACGTTTTTCAGCCTTCGATGGTGAAACCCTCGTAGCAGACTTAGTGGTGGTTGAAGCGTTTGCTGAAGCTGAAAACACGGTTTTGTTTTTGCAACCAGATGGTTTTGATCCGGTTTTTGATCAGGCTATTGCCATTACTGAAGGTGAGGGTGTTGTATTAACCCTCGAGCGCTTAGGCATAACGCGCAATCCATTAACTGTGCAACTTGCCTTAAGCGAGCAGTCAACACTAACGGCCAATGAACTGCGGGTGACGGGCGCAACGGCTACGGACAATGGCTTTACTGTGACCTTCCCCGAGTTCAGGTCAAGGACGAGTTTCACGCTGACTGTTCCTGAAGGTACCATCGACGAAGACACGGGGTTAGAAAGGTTTGTGCTCGAGCTACGCGACATCCCCAACTACGCCCTCACGTCCCCAAGCCGCTTGCCGTTTGAGGTCGGCGAAGGCACTACGGTATTGGATTGCAGTGGTGATGTGGTTGTGACCACGCAATCTGAAGTCGATCAACTCAGTGTTTGTACCGCCATTGGTGGCAGTTTAGTCATCCGTGAAACCCTTGATGCGTTTTCGCTGAGTCTTCAGCAGTCCGATGCCATCGTGTCTTTGGACGCTCTAGCGCAGATTACTTCTGTTGGTGCTGCTTTGACCGTCGCTGATACCAGTTCACTCACATCTATTGCAGGGCTGAGCAACCTCAGTTCTGTAGGTGGCTTAATTAGCATCAGGAACAACGCGGTATTGGCATCATTAGAAGGTCTAGAGCAAATCACTGCAGCCGATGCCATCATCATTGTTGGTAACCCTGCGTTGACAACCTTGACGGGATTGAATGGTTTGGTATCTGTAGATGGTATTTTCTTCATCGAGTCAAATGCTGCACTCGAGTCACTCGAGGGACTCAACAATCTTGAAACTGCAGGAAGCGTACTGTCTTTTACGGATAATCCAAGCCTCGAGTCACTGGCAGGTCTCGAGAACCTCACGACGGTTGAAGGCACGTTGGGCATGTTTGTTAATACGTCGCTCAACTCGTTAGAGGCATTAGGCAATCTCACGTCTGTTGGTGGCACGTTCCGTATTCGGGGCAGTGCAGCCTTGGAGTCTTTGGCGGGGTTAGCAAACCTCGAGTCCGTTGGCAAGTTATGGATTGGGGATGACTTTGGTGGCGGTGGCAACCCACTGCTTGCATCACTAGATGCCTTGAGTAGCTTGGCAACGGTAACAGGCGACATTGAGATTGTTGCAAACAATGCCCTTGAATCACTAGTGGGGCTTGAAAGTATCTCCAACTACGACAACAACAACACTGTCAACATCAGTGCGAACAACAGTCTTGATTGCTCACTAACACCCGATTTGCCATTTGCAGTTGATATATCTGAGGGTAACGCCACAGACTGCCCCAGACCACCCTCGATTACATTCTTTGCTGCAACGCCTAACAACATTACCTCTGGAGACGATACATTGCTTAACTGGTCTGTGGACGGAACAGAACCAATAACGCTGACCATTACGCCTGATGTGGGTGATGTGACGGGTACAAGTGACACCACGCTATCACCAACGGAAACCGCCACATACACACTTACAGCAAGCAACGCGGTTGGCGATGTAACAGCTAATGTCACGGTGACTGTTGATGAACCAGTAGAGCCTCCACCTGCTTTAGGTAATGTCTGCACAGGTAGCTTTACTGTGGAAACACAGGCAGATTTTGAAGCGTTATCCAGTTGTAACACCATCACAGGAAATCTCAATATTTATGAAGACACGGCAGGCGCTGTTACCTCACTTGCTCCACTCAGCGAGCTCAACATTGTGCAAGGCGATTTGAATATAGGTGACAACGGCTCAGGAAGAGGAAACGCAGCACTAGAAACGTTAGCTGGTTTGGAGAACCTGACGACAGTTGGTGGGAACTTCCAAGTTGAGGGAGCACCACAACTAACGTCAATAGCGGCGTTGAGTCAGCTTAGTAGTGTGGGTGGAGTTCTGAGCATTGTCAACAATGATTCGTTGCCTAACCTAACTGGTTTAGAAGGCATTGTCGATTTTGGGGACAATTCTGTGTTTATCCAAGGAAACGCTGTACTGAATTCAGTTGTAGCACTGAGGAATCTGCCTCCATTTGAGGCTGTCAACTTCAGTATCACAAGCAATCCAGCACTGTTGTCATTAGATGGTTTGGAAGGCGTGCGCTCGGTGACGAGTGGAGTGAGGTTGGAAGGCAATACATCACTGACGTCATTGCTAGCACTTGGAAATCTTACTTCTGTGACTGGGGACTTCAACATTTATGACAACGATGCTTTGACGTCACTGGAGGGTCTTGGAAGTCTTGGTTCTGTGAGTGGCGATTTGAATATAGGTGACAACGGCTCAGGAAGAGGAAACGCAGCACTAGAAA
>CAZKAZ010000062.1:0-3464 GCA_964550765.1 uncultured bacterium
TGATGGGGTACTTGCCTGATGGGGCGCTTGCCTGATGGGGCGCTTGCCTGATGGGGCGCTTGCCTGATGAGGTGCTTGCCTGATGGCTGGCACGGGACTAGCGAAATGTGGTTGCTTAAGAACCAACTTATTAACCTGACTTACTAACCTGACTGGTGAATCTGGTCTTTCTAAACCTGATCTTTACTAAACCTGATCTTTCTAACCCTAGGAGAAAACTGTGAAACGACAAAACCTGGCCTTTACTGGCTCATTTGTGCTTATCGTCTTGCTGCTGGCACTCGCATACTTGTGGCAACCGTGGGATCAATCCAACGAACCCAACTTGCGTTTGGGGCTTGACTTGCAAGGCGGTTTGCGGGTGGTCTTGCAAGCTCAAGAAGAAGACCCCTTACCCGAAGACTTGCAAGCGGCTCGCCGCGTCATTGAAAACCGTGTTAACGAATTTGGCGTGTCCGAACCGCTCATTCAAACCAGTGGCGACCGCCGCATCGTGGTGGAACTGCCCGGGCTTTCCTCCGAAGACCAAGACCGCGCCCTCGATTTGATTGGTCAACAAGCCGTGTTGGAATTTCGTTTGGTACGCCTCAGTTCAGCAGGTAGGTTGGCTGAAACTATGGGTGAAGCCGATTTAGAACCTGCGGCGTTTACAGGTGAAGTGTTGCAAGATGCTAGGGCGGATTTTGTTCAAGGTGGTGCTGCTATCGGCGGGCCTGTGGTGGTGTTTGATATTCGCAGCCAGTTCGCAGGCGAGTTTGGCCGCTTTACGGGCAACAACATCGGCAGGCGCATGGCGATTGTGCTCGACGGCAACGTCATCAGCGCCCCACAAATCAATGGCCGCATCAGCAACACCGGACAAATTGACGGCATGGCTGACCTTGAAGAAGCCAGTGATTTGGCGTTGGTGCTTCGTTCGGGCAGTTTGCCCATTTCGCTCGAGGTGCAAGAAATCCGCGCTATCGGCCCCACGTTAGGCCAAGATTCCATTCGCGCAGGTACAAGAGCGGGTCTCATCGGCGCCGGTCTCGTGATTCTCGCTGTGCTCGGCTACTACGGCCCTCTTTTTGGTGGCGTACTAGCAGCAGGCTTGTTTTTCGCTATGTTAATTATCTTTGCTACCCTTGCAGGCCTTGGGGCGGCGCTTACCCTGCCAGGTTTAGCAGGTTTGGTGCTCACCATTGGTGCAGCCGTAGACGGCAACGTCATCTCTTTTGAACGCATCAAAGAAGAACTTGCCGAAGGACGCAGTTTGCGCCTTTCCATGCGCAACGGTTTCCAAAACTCCCTTTCTGCCATCATTGACGCCAACGTGACCACCTTGCTCGCGGCAGCGGCACTCTATCAGTACACCAGTGGCCCCGTGCGCGGGTTCGCGGTGACACTAGCCATCGGTATCATTGCTGCCGTGTTTGTTAACACCGTCGTGGTGCCGTTCTTACTAAACGTACTCACCTTGCGTTTTAAGAAGCCCCGCTTTATCGGCAACATCCATATGACAGGTTTTACCTTTGTCAAGCGTGCGCCTATCATCATCGCGGTCTCCGGTGGCCTCGCAGTCATTGCTTTACTATCCGTAGCCATTGGCGGCTTGAAGTTATCTACTGACTTTACCGGCGGCACTAACGCCCTTTATCAACTGCCACCTACCACCACCGTCAGCGACGTGCGAAACGCCATTGACAGCCTTGATATCCCCACCATCACCGGGTCTTCGGCAACCATTCAAGAAGTACAAGATGACACCATTTCTACCGAAGGCGACATGGTGATGTCGGTACGCGTGGGCATCAGTGAAGACAGTGAGGTGGGCAGTAACTTTGCTACCGACCTCGCCGAAGCATTAAACGGCAGCCTGTTACAAGCCGATTTCGTCGGACCTGCAGTCGGGGCTGACTTACGCAGCGCAGCGGTGTCAGCGGTACTCGTCGCCCTTGGTTTGATTTTGGCATATGTCGGTTGGCGCTTCTGGCCCAACTGGGTGATTGCGTTAGCTGCCATTGGTGCTGTTTTGCACGACGTAGGTATTGTGTTGGGCGCCGTGGAAATCTCCGGCACGACGTTTACCATTCCCGTACTGGCAGCACTTCTCTTTGTGGTGGGTTACTCGCTCAACGACTCGATTATTATCTCTGATCGCATTCGCGAAAACTTGCGTAAGGTACGCAACCTCAGCTATGAAGACGTGGTTGACTTGTCGATTAATCAGACCCTATCGCGCACCATCGTCACCTCTGGGACGACCTTGTTGCCTGTGTTGGCGTTGCTTTTCTTTGGGGGTAGCGTGTTGCGCGGGTTCAGTGGGGCGCTGCTTGTAGGTATTGCCGTCGGGACATACTCGAGCATCTTCATGCTTGCCCCAGCGGTGGTGTGGTTCAAAACCCGCCAACGCGTATGGCAACAACAACGCAAACAAGCCAAAAAACAACGCACGACAGCCTGAGCAAGTAAGCAAAACACAGGTTTTCATCTTCAGCGACATGACCTACGGGTTGTGTCGCTTTTTTTGCTGCTCGCGCGCGTCATCGCTGCTGCTCGTTCGTCGCCATTATCAAGCAACAATCACAACACAATCACAACGTTGTCGCCGTACCGTGTTATCACTACATAGACATCCAGCTACTTGCAGACGTCTACCAACTTACGGCAAAGACGCAAAGAACTCGAGCATCGCCCTTCCTGCCCCATTCGGCCAGTTGTGAGGGTAGTAACGTCCGCTGTAACTGTGGTCGTTGCGGTGTGGACACCATTTGACCGGATAGTCACCTGTACCGTACTGCTGACAGGCCAAAAACTGCGGCGCACTGGCTTGCGCTTGCAAATTGAGGTTGTTTTGGGTGAGAAACACATCCCGCGTGGCCTCCCCTTGAGCAAACGGCACCAAGCGGTCACTGGGGTTGTGGATGACCATAGCAGCGACGTTGCCGCGACATTCCGATACGCTAATGCTACCGCCTAAACTGGCCACCGCCCGAAGTTGGTCGCCCCGGGCGCAGCCAAGACTGCTCGAGAACCAGCCGCCGAGCGAGTGACCCAACGCGTACACGTGGTTCAAGTCGAGGCAGTAGTTGGTACTGAAGTGCTCGAGCATGGCATCAAAAAAAGCATAATCGCGCAAATTGCTGGCGCTATCGCCCGCATCTGCCCAACTGTAGCCATTGCCCCGTGGTAGTCCTTGCGGATAGACAATGATGGCATCGTCCCAGACGCCTTCGATTTCGTAGTAGCGGCGCACTTGATGGTTGGCATTAGTGCGTCCATGAAAGGCAAACACCAACCTGTGGGGGCGGTTCGCGTGGTAACTATCGGGAATAACAGTGATGAGTTGCCGTTCGCGGCCTGCCACAGTCAGCCGGGCGAGGGGGTCTGGTGCGGGGCGTCCGCAACCACGTGACCAGTTGCGTTCAACACTGGGCGCAGGCGCAGGCGCAACGACAGCTGGGCTTCGAGCTGCCGGAGCGGAT
>CAZKAZ010000062.1:3474-8703 GCA_964550765.1 uncultured bacterium
GAGTTGGTCGTGGTCTTTGAGAGTTTGGACAATGCGACCGATTCCCTGGTCCATCCGGTCAACCATCGCGGCGTGAATGGCCATCTTGGTGGCCTGGAACTCCTTCTGTTCGTCGTTCAGGTCGTCCCAGGGAACGGCGAACGGTGCCTCGCCAGGGCCAATGTCCTCCGCGAGTTGCTCCGGTTTGAAATTCCAGCGAGGGATGGTATCGGGTTCGGGGGCAGGTTGGGCGCTCGGGGGCGGGACGATGCTAGCGATCAACGCGGCGTTGTCGCGCATTACTACGGCTCGGTAGACCAGTTGCGCCATAGCGTCGCGGCTCAGGGGGGCTTCGGGGTGATAGCTGTCTGCTTCTAAGATGGCATAGTAGTGGGCGAAATCTTGATAGGGGGTGTACCAACGGGTGTGCTCGAGCGTCCCTACTTCATCAACGGGAAAACCAAACGCTTGAATCACCAACTTGAGGGCTTCAGCGTACGAGACCGCTTCTTCAGGGCGAAACCGGGCGTCTTGATACCCTTGAATCAACCCCGCTTCATGCGCAGCACAAACATAGCCTTCGTACCATTGGGCACTCACGTCCGCAAAACAGCTTGTCGCCGTTGGCGTACTGTCTAACCGTTCAGCCATCAGTAACGCCGTCAATTCTGCCCGACTGACCTCACCTGTAGGGCGAAACGTGCCGTCTGGATAGCCACTGACCAAACCACGCCGCTGCAAGTAGCGAATGGCTTCGGGGTATTGACTGTCGATGATGTCTTGAAAGGAGGCAGGTTGCGCCCCAGCGAAAAACGACATCGTCATAATAAACATCATCGCGAAGAGCCCAACCCACCGCCTCGTGAGATGGCGGCGTTTACCCATCGGCGTTATCACTAGCACCCTTGCCAATCCCAACTATTGCCAATCCCAACTATTGACACGACTGACACAGCCATCATTGACACAGCCATCATTGACACAGCCATCATTGACACAGCCATTGACACGACCATCATTTGACCAACGGGGGCATGGTTACGCACAACAACATAGGGCGCAAACGCGTATCCCTGTAATACGCGCATCATCCTGTTAGCTAAACGAACCTCAGTCATCACGGTAAGGTCAATATAACGGCTTTGGGTCAGCTCGAGGGTAAGATTTTTAAGAAGCAGCCAACGCTTTGCGGCGTTCTTGGATGCTGTGCATAGTGGACGACAAGCGCCCTGACAGCACCCGAATGATGCCGAGGGCGATGTTGGGTTTGCCTGCGAGCAAGCGCCAAAAGTCTTCGTAGTCAATTTGCAATGCCGTCATGTCAGTCGTAGCCACACAGTCTGCCGAACGGGGTTGCCTGGAGATAATGGCCATTTCGCCAATGAGGTCGTTGGTTGATGAACGGGCCACCTCACCGACGCCTTGCACGCGCACACTGGCTTCACCAGACACAATCAGATACAAACAGTTACCGATGTCGCCTTGTTGAATGAACGTCATACCGCTGGCAAAGTGTACTTCTTTAGCCACCTCAGCCACAGCAATCAAATCGCGCCCTGAAATCTGTTGAAAAATAGCTGCCCGCTTGAGAAACAGCACCCGTTCGATGGTTGACAGTTGCACGCTCATGACCGTGCCCCCTCGAGCAGCGCCCTAGCATACTGACCCACACTAGGAAAGGCTGGGTTCGCAATTTGTTGGCGCAGGGCGCGGGTGTATAAATTACCCGGAATAAGGTGCTTGAGTGCCACGAGCGCAGTTTCGCGCAAAAAGGCATCATCAGCTTGTAAGGCTTCGATGACGGGTTGGCGCAAGTCTGCTCTGGCCAAGTAACCAATTTGCAAAATGGCACACGAACGCAACCACACATCGCTGTGACGGCTGAGTTGCAACAGGTGCTTATCTACGGACAAAGGTTTAATGTCAAAACGCTTGCGAGCAATGTCGAGTACTTGGTCAGCGGGGGCTTCGAGCAAAGGTAAGAGCCTGTCGCGTTCGTCGCGTTCTAACACATTATCGAGCAGTTCGATGGCAATAGCGCGGTTAGCAGCCCCCGCTTCGATATTTTGCCGCACAGGCTCGAGCTTAAACTCGGGATACTTAATATCAAGCAAGAAGAAGAGCCGCTCTAGCGCCAAGTTTTGATAGCCTTTTAGGGCGTCATCGAGCAAGGGATTGGTGCCCATGTCACCCAATTCTGCTCGCAGGGCGTAAAAACGGTAAGCTTCGCGCAGTTCCACAAAGATGGCTTCGTCGAAAGCTTGGTCATTAATGGCAAAATCAACCCCCATAGCGTGCAAACGGTTTAAGGCTTGCAGCACTGCAAAACGCACCCCGCTGTCAGGTTCTTCGAGGTGCTCGAGCAACACCTCAGCCACATCTAACGTGGCCAAGTGCTGCATGATGGCAGGAATACGCGCCCGCACCTCACTGTCAGTAGCATTGAGTAGGGTATCGCGCAGGGGTTCAAACGCCACCTCACCATAGTGCCCTAAGGCTTCGGCTGCTGCGCCCGCGCAGGCGTCTTCGTGCAGTTGCTCGAGCAGATGTTCAATCAGCTCAGGGCTTTGCAGTTCACCCGCCGCCCGAATGGCACTGAGGCGCACATCAATATCGGGGTCATCAAAAAAGCGAATGAGCGGTTCATAAAAGGTTTGCACCCCCAAACGCCCGAGTACCAACGCGGCTTCACGGCGCATAGTCGCTTCATCGCTAGCTAGCATGTCCTTGAGATCGGTCGCTGCTTGCAAGATGCCGTCAAGGCCGCCGTAGCGAATCAAACCCACGATAGTAGCCCCTTTGACTCTGGGGTTAGACGCTTGCAAAAACTCGCGCACAAAGGCAATGCCACGATTGCCTTGAATGGCACAAAACGCTTCGATGGCTGCCGCTTTGGTCTCATCATCAGGGTCTTCAAAACACATGGCCACTTGGTCACTGTAAGCCACGTTGCCCGGGCGTCCTAAGTGCGCCAAAGCGAGCACCCGCACCTGTCCTGAGGGGTGCATCAACAGGGGTTCCAAATGGCTGTCCCAATCGACCTCTTTGGCGTTAGCAATGAGTGTAAGCGCTTGAATGACTTGCAGTTCGTCGGGGTGTTCTAAGGCGGTTTTGAGCACTTTGATGGTGCCTTCGTCGCGAATATCGACGGTGCTACCCTCGAGGTTGAGCACCCGCCGTTTGACACTTTCAGATAACGCCAACTGATACTGCTTGCGTGTCCACCAGACAATAAAAATCCACAAGAGCGCAAACACCAGCAGCGGATACGACCAATAGATAAAATTCCACGCCGGAATGAACTGGCTGATGAGAAACGTCACCCCAAACAAACCCGCGCTGAGGGTGTAGATGATTTCAAAGACTTCTTTGGCACGCTGCCGCAGTTGCGCAGGCACCGGTAAGTACAGCAGGTTCAAACTAGCTTCGTTGATGGTGTCACGCACGACCGGATTGACGGCGCGCACAATGGCCAACGATAGTAGCGTCCCGCCGGTGATAAACACCAAAAACGACCCGACGATAATGCCGAGCGGAAAAAACAGTAGCGCTGTGAATAACCCCAGACGCCTCATCACCACGTTGGTGACATACGACTGCATCACAAACGCCCCAATGCCCGTATACAAAGCGTACCTACCCAAAAACGCCACGATGCGTTCTTCTTGGCCGCGAAAACTGGTTTGCAGTGCCAAGAAAAACTGATACGAACTGGTGCTGATAAGCATGGCCAAGAGCACCGTCAAACCCGCGATGCCCACAAGCAAGGGAATGCGGCGAATGCTGATGATGTCTTGCTTAAACGAAGGACGCACCTTTTGTTGGCGGGTGTCTTGATTGGCAAGACTGCCATCAGCACCGAGAACCCGCACGCACCCTGCGGCGATAATCAACGTTAGGGCAATCACAAACATCAAGTTGTTGACGCCTAAGTTGGCTGCTAGTGGCCCTAAGGTGAGACCAGCGAGCGCCCCTGCCATGGTGTCTCCTACGGCGATGAGACCAAAAAGGCGTTTGGCTTCACGGGGGTTAAAAATCTGCCCAGCTACCGTCCAAAACTGCATCACCAGCAGCACCGACATCAAATTCATGGCTATGAAGATGCTCGCTAGCAAAGCAAAGCTCGAGCCAATTGGGGTATCTAACAACAAGCGAAACAACAGCGACACAGCGACAAAAGCACTGCTCGAGCCAATCACCAAGTGATCTAAGCGCAACCGTGCCGCTAGCTGGCTGTACAGCAAAAGCACGATAACCGTGGGTAAGGGCGGCAAAATATACAAAAACGGCGTCGCCGATTCGGGCAGTTGACTCAAGAAAAGCGCACTAGCAACCGTGTTACCAACGACATAATTGGCACCCGTCGCCGCTGAAAAGAGCACCATCAACGCTACGCGATTCCCTTCGCCTTCACGAATATTTAAAGTACTTTGAACAACTGTCAGCGCCCGAGAAGCCATAGTTGCCATTCTACCGAGCCAACATGACAAGATATGAAAGAGCAGATAACGTGCCGTGGGTTTGCTACACTGAGTTGTACATAATGAGTACGCCATGAGCACCCTTGGCTCAGTTGCCAGTTGAATTGGGACAGCGTGTTTGTTGAGCACATTTTGTCGGGCGCATTGTGGGCGTATGTATTGGCGGTGACCCGATGTATTGGCGGTGACCCGACGTAATTGCCCAACGTAATTGGACGTAATTGTGAGCGTGTTCTGCTAACACTACTTCCAACTGTACCTTGAAAGCATACCTAGCCCATATACCGAGCCTGTATGCCAGTTCCGTACGCCAAGCCGCAAGTCACCTGTTAACTGTCACTCTGTTAGAATCTCACAGCCACAACCAGACAGCCAACAAGACCACCACAGCAAGATAAAAGTAAGATAATAATGGAGCAGTAATAGTGAAAAGGTAAAACAATAATTAAATTAATGTAAAATTAAAAAGTAGACAAAACGTTATTTAGCATATTTTGACAATAGCAAAATTAAACAGATACAGTCAGAACTAACGTGCGGCCACAGCATCTGTCCACGCACACCTTTCTAGCACATCAGCGCAACGCTTGCTGCGTTTTCGCGCTAACACAGTCAACGAATAGCGAAGCACGCGACCTCGCCGACACTTTCACCGTCGTGCCACGCTTGTGAATGGAGAACCCATGCTGAGCTTGACTCAACGCCTCGAGCGCCTCAATCAACGTCTTGCCGACTGGCAGGTGTGGCTCGAGCGCGATGCCATCCCCCT
>CAZKAZ010000062.1:8713-26317 GCA_964550765.1 uncultured bacterium
GCACCTGAACAACCCTTTGTCGACGAAAACGACCATGTGTGGCACTTTGCCCACCCAGCCGTGCACATTCCTGACGCTTGGCACAGCGCCGAAACCCGCTTGCTGCTTGATATGGGTGGCGAAAGCTTGTTGTTTATTGACTATCTTGATGGTGATGCGGCTGCGGCTACTGCTGAGCATATGGATACCGATATCAACACCAGCCCCAACACCAGCCCCAACACCAGCCCCAACACCAGCCCCAACACCCACGCGCATGTCCGTACGGTCACACTAGGACACGATCCCAATCATCAACGCTACGTGCTCGAGGGCAGGCGTTTTGCTTTGCGCACCGAGAGTGTGGCGCGGTTTCCCTTTGGTGAACCGGCCAGGACACCCCGTCTGCGTGCGGCACGTCTGGTGCGGTGGGAAGTGGGCTTGGAACAGTTTTTGCGACTGCTGACATTGGTGTCTGAAAGTGCCCAAGAACTGCTCACGCACGAGGTCACCCCCTATTTGCTCGACGCCGCCGAAAACGCCCTCGGCCAAGTGCCCCCGCCGAGTCACAGCCCCACATACGTGCAACGCCACTATCACAGTGACACCATGCAGCGCATTTGGCGGCGGCCTCAACAGCTAAGCGCTCACAATTCCGCAGAACTCGACAGTCACACTCGAGCTGCCATAAGTAGTGCCCACGCGTGGCTCAAAACCCGCTTGCAACACTTGCAACAACATTACCCACCGCAAGGCCAACTGGCGCTGAGCGGCCACGCACACATTGACGTAGCGTGGTTGTGGCCACTCGAAGAAACCTGGCGCAAAGCCCGGCGCACGTTTGCTACAGCCGTGCATTTGCTCGAGCGCTACCCAAACATCACCTTCAACCAGTCGAGTGCCCAGTTATATGTGGCCATCCAAGAACGCGACCCAGCGTTGTTTGCCCGCATGATGGCGTACTTGCAACAGCCGTTTGCCCACATTAGCAGTAAAACATCATTGGCCGACTCACAGCGGGCATCTCACAACCCGTCTACTCCAGCAGGGACTGCTTCTAACAGAGCACCCAATAACACAGCACTTAATAACACAGCACCTGACAACACAGCGTCTAGCAAGACAACGTTTGATAGTACTACCGATAGTGCTGCTAATGGTACTGCTGACAGTACTGTGGTGACTGAGGCACACGCGACGCCTGCTAGCACTAACACCAGCACTAACGCCAGCCGCTGGGAAGCCGTCGGCGGCATGTGGGTCGAACCTGATACCAATATGCCGACAGGCGAGTCACTGGTGCGGCAACTGCTCTACGGGCAGCGTTATTTTTATGCCCACAGCGGACGTTACCAACGCGTGGGCTGGTTGCCAGATTGTTTTGGGTTTGCACCTGCGCTACCGCAACTGTTGCGCCTTGCGGGCATCGATAGTTTTTTCACCATGAAAGTCAATTGGTCAGAAAGCAACCGCTTTCCCGTCGATCTTTTTTGGTGGGAAGGCTTGGACGGTAGCCGCGTGCTCACCCACACCTTTGACAACCCTGTAGGGGGTTACAACGGCGAACTTGGACCCAAAGCGGTGCTGGCTACGTGGGGCAATTATCGCGGCAAAGCGCACCATCCCGAGAGCTTGTTGACCATTGGGTTTGGCGATGGTGGTGGCGGCTTAACCGCTGAGATGCTCGAGCGCTACCACGCCATGCAGGACTTACCCGTGCTGCCCAAGTTAGCCTTCAGTACCGTACATGACTTTTTTGCTAGGGCGCATGACCATCTTGCCAAGCAACCACACGCATCATCACACCAATCACCACACTTATCATCACCGGAATCATCGCCGGAACCAACACAACCCAAAGCAGCACACACGTTCAAAGCACCCGCCGCCGCTGACATCACCTCGAGCCAGCGCACGTTGCCCGTGTGGTCAGGGGAAATGTACTTGGAGTTACACCGAGGCACGACCACAACCCAAGGACGCACCAAACGCTTACACCGTCAAGCCGAACAAGCCCTACTCGCCGCTGAGACCCTCTCGGGTATCGTGACCCTCGTTACAGGAAAATCTGTCAACACGTTAGTAACCCCTGAAACACCCCCCCCAGCAGACACAGCACAAGCGACGTCGCTCGAGGACGGTTGGCGGGTGCTACTCACCCAGCAATTTCACGATATTTTGCCGGGGTCATCTATCGCGGAAGTGTACGCCCAAAGTGAACGTGACCTCGCTAGCATCGTCTCTGCTGCGCACACGCGCATCGCAGAACAGCGGGCGCTACTCGCTGAACATCTAGTCAAAAAAGGCCATCATGACGGCATTTTTGTGGTCAATCCCCAAGCATGTGCGCGGCCTTTGCGCATCTGCCTCGATACCCCCTACGGCGACACTCAAGCCACCGACGAGGGATTCTTGTTGACCCATCCCAAAAGTATTTTGGGGTTCAGTGGCAACGTGGTGCTCGCAGGTAGTAACGGCACACCTCTACCGATGCAAGTCAGTGAACGGGTGCTCGAGAACGCCTTTGTACGCGTAGAACTAGCCGCCAACGGCAGTATTGAACGCTTCTTTGACCGCACCAATGGGCGCGACGTGCTGACAGGACGCGGCAACCGCCTGAGAGCCTATGTCGATAAACCCCGCCAGTGGGACGCGTGGGACATCGACGAAGGTTATGTCTACGAAGGCCAAGACATCAACGACGTAAGCGACTGGCGCATCAGCGAAACAGGCCCACACCGCATCGCTGTGGCCATCACCCGCACCTTTCAGCACAGCACTATTCAGCAAGAACTGCGCCTCTGGGCTAATTCTGCCCGCTTGGATATTCACACCCGCATCGACTGGCACGACCGTCACTGGTTATTGAAAGCCCATTTTCCGGTCAATGTACGTAGCCAACAAGCCACCTTTGAAACCGCGTTTGGCGTCGTGCAGCGCCCTACCCGCCGCAACACCTCGTGGCAACAAGCCCAATTTGAAGTGCCCGGACATCGTTTTGTGGACGTCTCTGAACCCAACTACGGGGTGGCACTGCTCAACAACGGACGCTACGGTCATCACGCCCTGCAGACTCAGCACGGCGTGGACGTGGGGCTGAGTTTATTGCGCTCACCGACGTTCCCCGATCCGCTAGCTGACGAAGGCGAACATGAATTTACCTATAGTTTGTATCCACACAGCGGCAACTGGTTAGCTGGTGGTGTCTTGCGTGAAGCCGAAGACCTCAACTTGCCACTAAGCGCCCAGCGGGTGCGCACCAACTTTGAAACGTCACTGCAACTGATTGAATTAAAAGGCTTACCCTTGGCATTGGGCGCACTGAAGACCCTCGAGGACGAACCTGGCTTACTGCTGCGCTGCTATGAACCCCAAGGCGCACGCGGCAACGTACGTCTCGACCTACCCGGCACTTGGCGAGCGGTACAAGAACTGGACTTGCTCGAGCGCCCCCTCGGTGCCCCCAACATGCACTTTGACCCTTTTCAGGTGCGCAGTTGGAAGCTTGAAGAAGGTTAGGGTTCATACCCATGCCAATTGATTCGCGTAGTCATCCTACGTGTCTACAGTGGCTGTCTACAGTGGCTGTCTACAGTGGCTGGTTCTTACTAACGTCACACCAACATCCACCGCAACGTAAATCGCAACATAAATCGTGTTCAACTGTGTCGCTGTCATTTGTCGTAGCCGTCATTCACGGAAAAGCTATAGGTTACGGCGTCTCAGCTACTCGGGTTTGTGAGCGCGCACGACCATGACGTTGATACTGCCAAAACCGCTACCGTTGCTCTCTTGCTCGAGGCGGTCAATGTCTTCGTGCCAAGCAGCTATATCTTGTTCAGTAAGTAAACCTTCGCGCAACGCTTGGTCTTCAAGCTCAGGTGCTTGAATAAAATACCCCGCCAAATCATAATCGGTGACGATGACAGGAAACATCTGTACTTTCACGTCTTCTAAGCCTAACCAGTGGGCATAGCGCAATAACTGCCTACCCGCAAAAGGATTGGCAAACTGTCGATTGCGGCAACGCAACAACGTCCACCACGTGTCCTGATGGCTACAATCGAGGGCAAGCGTGCCTTGATCGCTTTCTGACCACAGCATCTGACCACCGGGTTTGAGCACTCGAGCCATCTCGGTAAGAAGTGGTTTGGGGTCATGAAGATGCTCAAACATGCGGTCAACATGACAAATATCAAAGTGCTCATCGGCAAAAGGCAGGTTACTATCTGCAATGTGGATGTGCTCTACCCGATCGGCTACGCCTGCTTCTTGGGCTTGTCGGCTGGCAAAGTTCACGAGTTCTTGGCTGGTTTCGACGCCTACGACGGTGAGGTTGTGGTTTTGGGCAAACGCAATGGTGTCATCGCCCACATCACTACCAACATCAAGCACGGTTATACCGTCACGCAGCTCGAGCATAGCGTGGCAGTGACTGCGCACGTTGGCATAAAGCTGATTGATAAGATGCACAAATTCGGGGTCGTCATATCCTTGGGGACGCTGTTCGGCAAACATGCAACCTCCTTGCTTTGTTAAGTATACGCTGCAGACTGTGTAAAAGATGGCGTTTTTATGTGCAGACTGAGACAAGCTCTGTCCCCTAGGGAAACAACGGCATTCACAAAACATTCATGAGACTAGCTTGTACACGAATGACATGACTCTAGCAAATATTTAAGCAAGGTGTAACACATAGGTTGCAAAAAGGTCACGTGACAATGACGCAATGGTCATCATGCCTTCTTGTTCAAAGCCAAACGAACCATCTTGCGAACCTTCGGTCATGATGACTAAGGCGCACAGAGGTGTGCCATCTGCTCGACTTACGATACCCGCATCGTGCCAAACACCGCGCAAACAGCCACTTTTACAGGCTACGGTCACAGCATTGGGGTGTAGTTGCGTATCGGTTGGTAAATAACGGGCGAGGGCTTCGGTGTATTGCTGTTTTTGCAAAATAGATAACGCCAATGCCGTCATGTCGGGTGACATCAGCTGGCCTTGTTGCAATTTGACCAAAAACGCCAACATAGCACTAGCACACGTCACGTTAAACGCCCCTTTGCGCTTGGCGCGGTTTTGTTTGGCTGCGGGTAGTTGTAATTTGTCAATCAATTCGGTGTGACGCAACCCGACAGCAGCAATGCGGCGGTTGATGGCCCGCACCCCCACATGGTCGATGAGTAAGTTCGTTGCAGTGTTGTCACTGACGATAATCATCAGGGTGACCAAATCCCGCATGGACAGTTGCAAACCATGTGACAGGTATTGCAGCACCCCTGAACCGCTGACTTGGTCTTCGGCTGACATCGTCACTGGCGCATCGAGTTGGCACTCGCCGACATCGCACTGACTGAGTACCTCGAGCATAATCGGCAACTTAATCAAACTGGCCGCATGCATAGGGCGCTCAGCTTGGTACTCGAGATACACATTATCAGCAAAACGGTAAAACGCCACCGACATATCACCAGAAAAGGCGGCTAAGTGTGGCTCGAGCAAGCCCGCAAACTGTTCTTGCAGTTCAGGTGCGTTCTCAGACATGTTCAACAACAGTGTCTCTAGAGCGTTCTGCTTGCAATAAATCTGCTACTGTCTCCCGCTCACGCACCGTCCAAAACGCTTCACCCAACACAGCCACTTCCGCTGGCCGCAGGTGCGACGCATAGTTAGACGCCATCGCCATGCCATACGCCCCTGCTGTCGCTACCGCTAACACATCACCCGCATGGGGTTCTGGTAACGTGAGGTTTTGTGCAAGCCTGTCAGCGTTTTCGCACAGTGGCCCGTCCACATCAGCCGTCACAAGCGGACGGGTCTGGGCATCGCTAGCCAGCAAACTGATGGGATGGTGCGCCCCATATAACGCAGGGCGCAACAAATCCGCCATACCCGCATCACAAATTACATGCGTGCGTGCGCCGTGTTTAACATGCAACACCTGGGTGAGGAGTGTACCTGCTTCCGCCACCAAGTAGCGCCCTGGTTCGATGATGAGGTTTGCCCCTACCTGTTCAGCAAACGCCAGCACGCGTTCGGCAATGTCAGTTAGCGGCACATCAGGAACAGCAAAACCACCGCCAATATCAAGCAGCGAACAGTGGGAAAATTGGGCATAGAGTGGCGCTAGCACTGCAAAAATCTCTTCATATACGGTCAATTCTCGAATCTGTGACCCCGCATGGACATGAAACCCGCACAAGGTGGTGAGACGCGGTGCAAGGTCAATGGCTTCAGCTACGGTCATACCAAACTTTGAGGTAGCCGCACCGGTCGCTAAATGTTCATGGGTATGTGGGTCGAGCGCCGGATTCACACGAATGACGCAAGGGGGCATGTCACCTTCTGCCAACCACGTTTCTGCTTGGGAGACGCTATCAAGGCTGACGAGACCGACGCCCGCTGCTTTTGCTCGAGCCCGCAACATATCACCTTGGGCAGGCCCACCCAACACGATGTGTTCAGCCGGTATGCCAGCTGCCAACGCTCGTTCGAGTTCGCCCAAGGTAATCACTTCTGCGCCCACGCCGCGCTCGGCCAAATGACGCAACACCGCCCCTGACGGATTGGCTTTGACGGCATAGCGCAAAGACGCCCCCGCAAAGACGTGTTGCAAACGGCGCTCCCGCTCACTGATGGCGTCTAGGTCGTAGACGTAAGTAGGCGTGCCAACCGCAGCGGCAATCTGTGCCAAGATAGATGTACTCATAGCCTGTCAGTCTAGCACGCGATAGTTACCGCGTTGACAGCGTTCGCAGTTGATACTGTCGATACTTTGGTGGCGCTCGAGCAAGTCAGCTTACGTTCTCAGCGCCTCTTTTTTGGCTAGGCTAGAAGCACACAATAATGCCAACAATCGCCCAAATATCACCGTGCCACTAGGCATGTAAAGAAGGGAAAGCATGAACCGACAAATCCGCCGCGCTACTGCCAAAAGCGACAAACGCCGCGACAAAGAACTTGACCGCCGCCGAGGTAAAATCCGCCAAAAACGCGGCCAACTCAACACTAGCCTCAGTAACAACAGTACTAACAATAACAACGACAAAAAAGACACCCCCAAGCAAAGCGGCAGACTGTCCAAAACCCGCCAGCGCTTAACGGGCTTTTTGGCGCTTATGACAGCTGTGCTCATCGCCATGAACGGGGTATTCCCACCTGAGAACAGTGACGAGTTGGCATATTACCTAATGACGGGTTTATCGTATGCCCTGCTCGGCTATTTTGCCAACTTATGGTTACGACGCAACGACAACCAGCACGCGTGGGCAAAAGTCATCATGGTAGGTCTCGGTATTGCCATGGCAAGCCAGTTTGCTAACATCCTCCTCACCGAGGGGGCAGCCAATATCTTGCTGCCGTACTTGTCGCTGCCGGGCTTACTACTAGGTATTTTTATTTCTGAACAGGTCTATCGCGTAGAACGTCGCTAGATCAGCATGTTTGGGTCAGCATGTTTGGGTCAGCCTCGAGCGTTCACCTTGACCCTGCCAACATCAAACACTGTCATCCAACACCGTCATCCAACACTGTGGCGTGACGCGCTACGCCCCCGTTGACACCTGCCATACTGAAACTATGGTGACGCAAAACGAGCCAACCTTGGATTTTGGCGTGCTCAAGAGCAAAGCTTCTGAGAGCACGCTACACTTTTTTGCCCCTAGTGCGGCAGTGCGCGGCGTGTGGATTTTCGGAGTGCTGGGGTGTCTTCTTTTTTTGTGGTCGATTGTGACCAGTCTAGGGTGGCTCGAGTTCTCCGGTAGTCAGCTCACAGGGGGACGTTTTCCCACGTTACTTGAAACGGTGTTTTGGCTACTGCCGCTTATTTTGGCGGTGATTTTTGGGATGATGTCGCTCGGTGGGGTGCGGGTGGTGCTCGAGCAAGACGCCTTGGTTGTTCGTCAATTCGCCCCCAGAAAACGCGACTTACACTTCAGCTTCGACGCCTTGCACTACGCCCGTTTCTACCCCGAAACGACCAAAAACGGCGAAGTGTTATATGCCTGTGTGTTCGTCTTTGAAGGCCGCAGCGTGCAGTTTTTTATCGCCAACAAAGCCATCTGGCAACGCTTGCGTGCCCGTTTTGACCCCAACTTCAACCCCGAGAAGGGTGCGTAAGGTATTTGTGCGCATAACCCATAGCTAGGTTTATCAGCGTCAACCCGCAAAAATCACTTGGCAAACCATGTTAAAATTGCCAACATGGAGAACGTAAAACTCGACAAGTTTGGGCGCGTCTTGATTCCTAAAGCCATGCGCGACGCCCTCAATATTGATAGCCAGCAAGAATTGCAACTGTCGATTGAAAATGGTGCGTTTGTTCTCAAACCCACCCGAACTGCTGTTGTTAGAGTTGTTGATGGTTTTCCACTGCTCGAGGTTGAACATGTTGAGAATGCGCTCGAGCGCATCCGCGAAGAACGCGACCAAAAACTCAGCGGCTTGTGAAGGTGCTGTTTGATACCTCTGTTTTAGTTGCAGCTCTGATAGCTACCCACCCACAACACGCCATTGCCAGAGCATGCTTGCTCGAAAATGGTCATCGTGACGATATTGAGGCTTGCGTCAGCACCCACACCCTCGCTGAATTGTTTGCTGTCCTCACCCGCTTTCCACAACAAAACATAAGCGCCCGTGCAGCACACGACATCATTGAAGGTTTGCGTACCCGTCTGACAGTGATTGACCTCACTGAGGATGATTATGTGTGGGTGCTCGAGCAACTCACCGCACTCAACTTAACAGGTGCAGTCGTGTATGACGCTTTGCATGCTCGAGCCGCCCTCAAAGCAGATGCAACCACGCTATACACGTTTAACGTCAAAGATTTCACCAGACTAGGAGACGCTGTAGCAGGTTTGGTGGTCAGTCCGTAATAAGCATCATCTAAAACTCAGCGCAAAAATACAATGCCAATCACGCCACCTGCCACAATCAACAGCGCCGGATGGGCGTTGAAGCGAATCGACAGAGCAAAGGCAGCAATGGCCAGTAACCACAAAAACCAGTTGCCAAGCCACTGTTGCGGTGTTCCGAAAGCACGCGGGGCAAACTGATAGACCACGAGTGCTAGTAGGGCAATCACCACCGGGCGCACCCCCCGCAAAAAGCCAGTAAACACGGTACTGTCGCGGTAACGCAAGTAGAGCGAACCCAAAGCGATCATGGCAATAATCGTCGGCACGGTGATGCCTAGTAACCCTGCTGTTGCCCCAAATATGCCTGCCACTTGATAGCCCACATACCCCGCCATTTTGGTGGCAATGGGGCCAGGTAACGTGTTACCAAACGCGAAGGCATCGAGGAATTCGTCTCGAGTGAGCCAACCTTGCACTTCGACCACTTCTTCTTGAATCAAAGGAATCATACTAGGGCCGCCGCCAAAACCGAACACACCCACTTTGGCAAACGCGTAGAACAGTCGTAAAATTTCCATTGTATGTTTGTATCACGTTTGGCTAGCCAAAAGCGCGTGCTAGGCGGGTATTGCCTCAGTGTGAGGGGGTCTCAGGTGCGGGGGTGTCGGGATCTTCTGGGGGGTGCTCGAGCACATCAACACGAAGCGCCAACTGCGCGTAGCGTCCACACAAACCCAACCCCACCCCATAAGCAAGGGCAAACACCATGACAAACATCAGTAGCACCCAAGCAGGTGCGCCCGTGAGCCAAGCAAACGCCGCAAACCACATCACCGACGACCACACCACTGCTAGTAACAGCGTGGCTGCGAGCGCCCCTTGTTTGCCACTTTTTTGCCCGAAGGTTTCTGCCAATGCTGCCCCAATGGGTAACTGCATCATGGCCATCAGCAGCAAAATCACCCCAATAAAGGGCGAACCACGCTCTGGCGTCTGAACGAACCGCAAACCCACGCTTACCAGCAAAGCAAGCAGCGTCTGAGCAAATACCATTGCCACAAACGTAAGCCGCAAACTGGTCACCGCTTGCGCGTAAGTGGGTTTTTTTGCCGCAACAAAGCTGCGAAACGTCGCTATCATCGCGCTACTCTAGCAAACTCACTGGGGTGGCTGGTAATTCGGATTATCCCAGACAATCAAACTGGCCCAGTTGTCAGCGGCGCTATCGATAATGTAATCGCGCAGAACACCGCGCACTTTGAAACCATGTTTGAGCTGAAAACTCAAGGTGGGGTCGTAGATGCGCCGGGCTACCACGTCACGCACGTAGGCATTGGCGCTCATCAGGTGCTTGTAACGGGCAAAACCGGGTAACACCCCCCCTGCTACGATGCCTTTACGGTTTAAACGTTTGACTAACCCTTGGCGGGCTTCGTACAACAGCCTGCCGATGCCGCGTTTGCGGTAGTTAGGGTGGACGCTGATGTCGGCACCATAGTAGTAGTCACCGTCGGGGTCGTGGTGGCCATAGTAACCGTTGTCGATGATTTCGGTGAAGGTGTGCTCAGGGTGGTCAAAGTCGAAATCAATCAAAAAACCCGCCCCCAGACCGACGACCTCGCCTTCAATTAACGCCACAAAGTTACCTTCGGGAAAAACGTTGCAGTGCTCGAGGAAGTGGTCTTCGTGCAAGAGTTCGCTGTCTGCTAGCGTAGGAAAGCAGGTTTTTTGCAAGTGCTCGAGCGGCTTAGCAAATTCCGGACGTAAGGTCGTGATGCGTACTTCAGCTAATCTGGGTGCAGGTTTGGTGGCTGACTTATTGGCGGCTGACTTATTGGCGGCTGACTTAGATGTGGGCGGCAGGTTGCGTTTGTGCCGCTGGGGTGCTTGACGAGGTGGTGTCACGGTTATGCCCTCAGTGAAAAGTGTTGATAGCTGTTTTCGGTAGGTTTACCCCACACTGCCCAAAAATCACCTGTGGCAGGTCGCATGATGGCGGCACCACAAGTAGAAATATGCAAAGGGGGCTTGCTCGAGACACAAATCGCATCTTCATCTGCCGTCACTGCCATCAGGTCTTCTGGCGTTAACGCGCCTTTAGCAAGCAAATCGCGTCCCCGCGCCAAACGGTTTTCCGAACTGCGCTGCGAGGCTTCTGGGCGGGTGCGTTGTTTTTGAATGGTACTCTCTACTAAACAGTGATTGGTGTGAACAAGGGGAGTGTGCTCGAGCTTGGTCACCTGCGCCACTGTTGACATGGCTTCTACGTTATAACCCGCGCCGCGTTCGTCCATGAGCAGGTAGTTGTGCGCCCCCATTAACTTTGTTTCAGTAATGCAAGCCAGCGCCTCCTCGAGGTTATCCTGCAACAGCACTTTGCGCACCACATGCGTCCACGACACGCCTACTTGCCCGTCAGACGCCATGAGGTTGTTGATGCCCACGGTAATGCCCGCACTGTTCATGCCGATCATCCCTAAGCATCCCACGGTGGTAAACGCCAAAAATTCAGGTGCCCCTGTTGGTTTACCACGCATCAACACCACGTGTTCTTCGGCGGTTGCGTGCATGTCCCAGGTTTGACCGAACATAGCGGCACCGTCTTTGGTATGCGTGTGGGGCACTAAAAACGCCGTGCAATCATCCATTGCCAACGTTGGTTGGGCAGGCTGGCTGGCGGCGTTGTAAACGAGGTCAATAAAGTCGGTAAACCCACTGGTGATGAGGGCTTCCGCCGGACGAATATCTGCGGCTTTGGCCAGTGCAGCCAGTTCTTCGGTTAGTTCTGGCGAGTAAGCGTGATGGGCATCCAAACAGGCTTCAGCCAGAGATAACACCTCGCGTTCACTCATCTTGCGCCCCGTCCACGCGTTTTCCATGGCGAGTTCAAGTCTGTCCCTAGCAAACTTACGAATCAATTCTGGGTACGCTGACCCATGTTGTGCACCCATCTGCGCAGGCGTACCTGATAACGCTAAAACACGCAATTGTCGCATCTTTATCTCCTAAAATTCACAAAGACTATATAGCAATTTCAAGTTTCGTTGCTACATTTGCAGATTTTTCTCGAGGCTATGTCGGCATCAATCGCGTTTAATTGTGTAGACGTCAAGCATGGAGATGCCATATACATTCGCAAAGCACCGACTTGGCTGCATATCGTTAAGTTACTAATGTACCCAAAAAAACAGGCTAGCCATTACGACTAGCCAACCATCACTGACCTATATGCTGACAATAATCAGTTCAGCAGCACGTTGGCGCTGTTTTTGTCCCAACTGGCTAGTACCTCTTGACCAGCTTGCAGCATATGCTCGCGTTGACTGAGGTTTTGTACCCTCGCGGTCATAACATCATCACCAATACGCACCTGATAACGGGTGTCCGTACCCACGTACAGGGCTTCTTCGATATGGCCTCGCACGGTCACGGTGTTACCTGCAAAGGGCTTGGCGTCATCGGTGTGTAAGACGATTTTTTCAGGACGAATCGCCAGTGTCACCTGCCTACCACTACTGACTTGATGATGCGCATCAACATGGGCAGGCAGTTCGATGCCACTGGTCAGTTTGAGACGGCAGTCTCGACCTTGTACGCTAGCTACATTGGCTATGACAAAGTTGGTCTCGCCGATAAAATCTGCTACGAACCTGTCTTCGGGGGTTTCATAAATTTCGCTGGGTGTGCCGACCTGAAGTGCCCGTCCATCTTTCATCACCGCGATGCGGTCTGCCATGGTCATGGCTTCTTCTTGGTCGTGGGTGACAAACACAAAGGTGATGCCTACTTGTTGTTGCATTTGTTTAAGCTCAAACTGCATGGTTTTGCGCAGTTTCAAGTCGAGCGCACCCAAAGGTTCATCAAGTAGTAGCACCTTGGGGCGGTTTACTAGCGCCCGCGCTAAGGCAATACGCTGACGTTGACCGCCAGACAGTTGGGTGGGTTTACGCCCTGCAACTTGGGGCAGTTGTACCAGCTCGAGCGCTTCATGAGCCCTTTCTTTGGCTTCTTTGCGGGGTACTTTGGCCATTTTTAAGCCAAACATAACATTCTCGAGCACGTTCATATGCGGAAAAAGCGCATAGTCCTGAAAGACAGTATTCACCGGACGACGAAAAGCAGGTACACCTTGAACAGGTTTACCAGCAATGAGAATTTGGCCGCTCGAGGGAATTTCAAAACCCGCGATTAACCTAAGCGTGGTGGTCTTACCACAACCAGAAGGACCAAGGAGAGCAAAAAACTCCCCTTGGTAAATATCGAGCGAAACATCATTTACCGCCAACACACCTTGACTGTTTTTGCTACTCGCGTAGGCTTTGCTGACACTAGCAAGGCGGACGTCAACTGCCTTATCGGTCACAGCAGGTGAAGCGGCTTGGGCAGTCGTTACCGTCAATTACTGGCCAATCAAGATGCGAATTTCATCCCACGCATCGTTGTACATCTGTTCCATGTCAGGGTTAGACACGATAGTAAAGAGGTTGTTGAGAATTTCTTCGGGTGGGTAGATGCCGGGGTTATTGAGCATGCTTTCTTCGATCAAACCTTGTTCGATGGCGGCTTCGTTGGGTGAGGCATACGCGGTGTAGTTGCTGATATCAGCGCCAACTTGCGCGTCTAAGATGTAGTCGATGAACACTTCAGCAAGGGGCTTATTGGGTGCGTCTACCGGAATCGCCAACGTGTCCACCCAGTAAATGGTGCCTTCTTCGGGCAGCACGTAGGCATAGTCGTCGCATTCGCACTCGTCGATGATTTGGAAAATGTCGCCGTTATATTCCACCACGATGTCGGCTTCACCGCGCACCAGCACTTCTTGGCCGTCGTCTTGGTTGATGTAGGTAACATTACTACCGTTTTCAATCAAAAAGTCGCGGGCTTCGCTGATTTCATCAGGATCTGTCGAGTTGGGGTCATAACCAAGCATCACAAGGGCAATGCCGATAATGCCGCGGTTGTCTTCAATCCATGACACCGGGCCGTCGTGGGTAAACATGTCCGTCCACGAGGTGACAGGTTCATCAAAAGCGTTGACGTTGTAACCAATACCGAGCGTCCCCCACTGATAGGGCACGGTGTAGGTACTGCCCGGGTCATAAGCAGGATCGGTAAAACTACCAATGAGATTAGCGAAGTTGGGAATGTTTTCTTTGTCGAGCGGTAAGAGCAAGTCTTCGGCGATCATCAGTTCGACGGTCTCTTGACTGGGCACCACGATGTCGTAACCGGGGTTGCCTTGGCGGATGCGGGCGAGCATGTCGCTATCAGTTGGGAAAGTGTCGTAGATGACCTCAACGCCGCACGCTTCTTCAAAGTTGGCGATGGTATCGTCAGCAATGTAAGTCGTCCAGTTGTAGACATTAAGGGTTTGCCCTTCGTAACCTTCGGGGCATTCCCACTGGGCAGACGCCGTACCTAAAGCCACGAACAGGACTGTAAAGAAGACGCGTAAAACCACAAGTTTTTTCATGAATTTCCTCCAAGAACCAGTATTACTGCATATGGTTGCACGCTCGAGTATACACCACACATTTTGCGGCCATGCAGTTTGGTAACAGAACAAAGTGTAACGCAAGGACAAGCGCTTGTCATTTAGCGTGGTTCATGAGATGCGTGAGCTGTCATCATTTTAGCTGTCAGCATTAAAGTGCGCTCGAGCCTTGCCCCTTTACTTGACATGCTGTTTCTCAGAGGTTATCAGTCATCACTAGCAAACCGCCCCTGCAAAATCAGCGACACCCCCACCAAAATTGTCGACACCACAATCATCAAGGTAGAAATAGCGTTAATTTCTGGCGGCACCCGCTGCTTGAGCATGCCGTACACGAACATCGGCAAGGTGGTCGTACCTACCCCAGCGGTAAAAAACGTCACCACGAAGTCATCGAGCGATAACGTGAACGCCAGCAACCCGCCAGCAGCAATCCCCGGTAACAAAATGGGTAAGGTAACGTGCCAAAACGCCCGCCAACTATTAGCACCCAAGTCGCTAGCGGCTTCTTCTAGTCTGGCATCCATGGTTGCCAGGCGCGCTCTAACCACAATGGTTACAAACGAGATATTAAATGCCACGTGTCCAATGATGATGGTCGCAAAACCACTGGTGACCCGCTGTCCGGTGATGGTGTCGATGTATTCAAAGAGAATTCGAAAAAACACCGCCAGTGACACCCCTTGAGTGATGTCGGGAATGACCACGGGCAAGTACAAAATAGCGTCTAAAACCCGCTTACCCGGAAATCTGCCGCGAACCAACGCAAGGGCGAGGGAGGTGCCGATGATGCTCGAGACAATCGTTGCCGTCGTAGCCACAAACAAAGAGTTGTAGACCGCACGCAAGAGTAACTCGGTTTGAAAACGCGCCGTTTCGGTACCCGCTGAAATGGTGTTGTTGATGATATTGCTGTACCACTCGGTGGTAAACCCGCGCCACTCAGAGACACTGCCCGAGTCATTAAAAGAAAAAACCACCAACACGACGATGGGTGCCCACAGAAAAAAATACGACACCAGCGGCGACATGAGCATGATGCCCCGCCCCAAGTGACGCACCCACAAATCGCGGTTTGTTCGTTCACTGGTCATAGTTTGCTGTTTTGCCGTTACGATGAGCGACCCTCCCCAAAACGAATATTGACAATAGCGCCAATCAGCACCACCACCATCAGCACCACAGACACCGCCGAACCGAGGGGAATGTTGCCGTTACCGCTAAATTGACGCTGAATCAAATTGCCTATCATCAGACCACGCGTGCCGCCTAGCAAATCTGGGGTAATAAACGAGCCAATTGCCGGAATGAACACCAGTGTGCTGCCTGCTACTACCCCGGGCATGGTGAGGGGCACGATGACGCGCCAAAAGGCGTGCCAGTCGTTGGCACCAAGATCATAAGCGGCTTCGATGTAGCGCCTGTCTAAACGCTCGACGGCGGCGTAAATAGGCAAGACCATAAACGGCAAATACGTGTAGACAAGGCCTACGAGCACCGCCCCGGCGGCGAGGGTGGAGCGCCGCCGCTGCCCGCCATGTCGGTGGCGGTGGAGGACAGCGCTCCGGCCGGGCCAAAGTCTCCATGTCGATTGTCGACGCCCAGGGACGCGAACGCACGATGCAGAAGGTGCTGTTCGTGGTATCGGCGCTGGCCGGGCTGGCGCAATCGGTGCGCACCCTGGAAAGCTACCTGTCCATCGGCTTTTTCGACCGGGTGCGCGCCGCCATCGCCGAGTCGGCCGAGTCCCTGCGCCCCGTCGCCCTGGAAAAGCGGGTGGCGGGCCTGCGCCGGCTGGTGTGGCTTCTGCTGCTGCTCCAGCTTGGCACGCTTGGCCTGCTGGCGGTGCTGAACGCGCCCGAAATCGCGGCACTGGCGGGTGTCGCGGCCAGTCCCTAGGGCGCAACGTCCGCCCCGCCCACACACCCGGGCGCCACTTTCCGCTTGCACGTCCTGCGATATGTAGTCTAGCTACATAACGGTTGACGGCGCCCCATCGGCGCCGTCCCCGCCGACAGGACGCGCCCGCATGCCCGATGCCAGCCTTCATGCCCTGCTGTCCCTGCGCAAGGGCGAGACCGGCCAGGTCGGTGCCCAGCGCATCCGCCTGCTGGAGGCGGTGGGCGAGCACGGCTCCATCTCGGCGGCCGGGCGCGCGGTCGGCCTCAGCTACAAGGCGGCGTGGGACGGCATCGCCGCGCTGAACAACCTGTTCGACCGGCCGGTGGTCGAAACTCAGACCGGCGGACGGCGCGGCGGCCAGGCCCGCCTGACCCCCGCCGGGATCGCCATCATCGAAGCGTTCCAGAGCGTGCAGGCCGAACTCGACCGGGTGGCCGTCACCCTGGAGCGGCGGCTTTCCCACGACGACCACCCCTCCCTGACAGACATCCTGAGAGGCCTGAGCATGAGAACCAGCGCCCGCAACGTGCTGAGCGGCACGGTCGAGGCCATCCACACCGGCGCCGTCAACGACGAGGTCGTGTTGCGCCTGAGCGAAACCCAGACCCTGACCGCCATCATCACCCGGCGCAGCGTCGAGGATCTGGGCCTTGCGCCGGGCACCCGCGCCATGGCCCTGATCAAGTCCACCTTCGTCATCCTGGCGCCGGAGGACGAGGCACGGCGCACCTCGGCCCGCAACCGCCTGTGCGGCACCGTGATCGCGCACGAGGACGGCGCCGTCAGCACCGAAATCGTCCTGGACATCGGCGACGGCAAGACCCTGGCCGCCGTGGTCACGAAGGACAGCGCCGACACCCTGGGTCTTGAGGTCGGCGCGCGCGCCTGCGCACTGGTCAAGGCCTCTCACGTCATCATCGCGGTGCCCTGAGTCCGCCGCGCCCCGATCAAGGATCCCCGCCCATGACCTGTCCGCCCGCTTCCATTCCGCGCCGGCTGCTGCCGGCCATCACCGTCGCCGTTCTCGCCGTCGCCGCCGCACCGCGCGCCCATGCGGGCGAAACCCTGGTTGCCGTCGCCGCCAACTTCACCGCCGCCGCGCAGGAGATCGGGGCGGCCTTCACCGAGGCCACCGGCCACGATGTCCGCTTCAGCTTCGGCTCGACCGGCAAGCTCTATGCCCAGATCAGCCATGGGGCGCCGTTCGACGCCTTCCTGGCCGCCGATGCCGCCCGCCCGGAAAAGGCCGAGGCCGAGGGCCTGGCCGTACCCGGCAGCCGCTTTACCTACGCCCTGGGCCGGATCGTGCTGTTCAGCGCCGACCCTGACCTGGTGGACAAGGCCGGCGCGGTCCTGAAGGACCCGGAG
>CAZKAZ010000062.1:26327-27374 GCA_964550765.1 uncultured bacterium
CAACCCGGTCACGGCCCCCTACGGCGCGGCCGCCGTCGAGGCGCTGACCGCCCTGGCCGTGCACGACGCGATCACGCCGAAGCTGGTGCAGGGCGACAGCATCGCGCAGACGCTCCAGTTCGTGACCACCGGCAATGCCCAGCTTGGGTTCGTCGCGCTGTCGCAGGTGGCCGGGCATGACGACGGCTCGCGCTGGCTGGTGCCGCAGGACCTGTACGCGCCGATCCGTCAGGATGCCGTTCTGCTGACCCCGGGGACGGACAATGCGGCCGCCCTCGCCTTTCTCGACTTCCTGCGCGGGCCGAACGCGGCGGCGGTCATGGACCGCTACGGCTACGGCCAGAGCGGGCGTTAATGTTAATGGCGGATGAGTGAGACTCATCCGCCTCGTCTTTACCGCCCCCACCCGGCCACCCATAGGATACTGGCGTTGGGTGGCCGGGTGGGGGAGCGGGGCGGCCACGGACTTCCACGGTCATCGTCAGATGCCGTGGAACAAAAGGGAGGCTCGCCGTGTCGGCGGAGATGTGGGACGCGGTCTGGCTGACGGCCACGTTGGCGACCATCGTGACGGCGCTGCTGCTGGCCGTCGCCACGCCGATCGCGTGGTGGCTGGCGCGGTCGCGCTCGGCCTGGAAGGAGGTCGTGGGCGCCGTCGTCACCCTGCCTCTTGTGCTGCCGCCGACCGTGCTGGGCTTCTACCTGCTGGTGGCGTTCAGCCCGAACAGCCCGCTGGGCCAGGGCATCGCGGCGGTGTTCGGGCAGGGTCTGCCGTTCACGTTCGAGGGGCTGGTCGTGGCCTCGGTCATCCACTCGCTGCCGTTCGCGGTGCAGCCGATCCGCAACGCGTTCGAGGCCGTCGGCGACCGCCCGCTGGAGGCCGCCGCGACCCTGCGCGCCTCGCCGTGGGATGCGTTCTGGACCGTTGCCGTGCCGCTGGCCCGACCGGGGTTTCTGGCGGGCGCGGTGCTTGGCTTCGCGCACACGGTCGGCGAATTCGGGGTGGTGCTGATGATCGGCGGCAACATCCCCGGCGAGACCAAGGTC
>CAZKAZ010000063.1:0-27213 GCA_964550765.1 uncultured bacterium
GTGTTTGTGTGTTTTTGTGCTGCGCTGTCGTTGGTTATGCTGTCGTTGGCTAAGGGGATGCACGCAAGGTTTGGTGCAAGTAGGCCGCTCACGGTAGCATGCTGCATGCACAGTATTCTCCAAGCCGCCCATGACGCGCAAGACGCTTATATTGACACCCTCAAACAACTCGTCACCATCGAAACCCCTAGCCGTGACCGTGAAGCAGCCGCTGGGTTTATCAAGCAGGTACAAACCCTGCTCGAGCACGATAGTTGGCAGGTGCGCACCACCTCACAGGAAACCGTGGGCGACCATGTGATTGCCACACAAGACGCTTCAGGCGATACCAGCACGCTTATTTTGGCGCACTACGACACGGTGTGGGCAGTCGGGACGCTAGGGCCAATGCCTTTTAAGCAAGAAGACGGCAAGGTTTACGGGCCTGGTGCGCTGGATATGAAAGCAGGCATCACCACCGCTATTCACGCAGTCAAGTTGCTGGCAGATTTGGGTAAACCCCTAGCAGGTAAAGTGACGCTACTCATTACCTCAGATGAAGAAATCGGCAGCCCAGAATCTCGAGCTTTGATTGAAGAATTAGCCCAAGAACACGACCGCGTGTTTGTGGTCGAACCAGGCCGCGAAGATGGTGCGTTTAAGACTGGCCGCAAAGGCGGCGGCGGCTTTGATGTGGATTTTGCCGGCATTAGCGCCCACGCAGGCAACAACCCTCAAGACGGTGCGAGTGCCCTGCGCGAATTGGCACACTTTTTGCCTTATGCCGAAAGCCTCACCGAGTTGGACAAAGGCACGACAGTCAATTTGACGGTGGCTTCTGGTGGGAGCGTCAGCAACGTGATTGCCGAAAACGCCCAAGCCAGACTCGACATGCGCGTGTTGCAACTGCCAGAAAGCCAACGCGTGATTGACGCCTTACACGGTTACACCCCGCACGATACTCGGGTGAAGGTGACGGTGTCAGGGGGCTTGAATAGGCCACCGCTCGAGCCAACCCCCACTAACCAAGCCCTGTTTGATCATGCCCAGCGTCTGGCTAAAAGTATGGGTCTAGACATTCACGGGGCTGTTGTGGGTGGCGGTTCAGATGGAAATTTCACCTCGGCGATTGGCGTGCCTACCTTAGACGGTATGGGGGCAGTGGGCGAAGGGCCACACGCTCGGCACGAGCACATTCGTATTGAAGAGACGCTCGAGCGCCTCGCCATCATGGCTGCCCTTTTGACCAGCGATCCCTCGTAGTTGTGCCTCGTACATTGTGCCTCGTAATTTAAGGACATCAGATTTAAGGGCATCAGGACGCAGTAGCATGCCAGCGTTCACACGCTGCTGACTTCATACAGCCTTTCATACAGCCATTCATACAGCGAGACACGTCACGAACGGCACGGCAAGTTTGATGGTGCGTGTTAAAGTTTGGCGTGTTTCGCTTTAACGCTTTTGCGCTGTTTTGTTGTGGGGTTATCTTGAGTGCGGCGTTGCCCCCTTTGGGTTTGTTTCCGCTGTTGCTAGCGCTGTGTCCGCTTTTTGTGTTGGTGGCAACCAGTGAACGCTTCACCGAGGCGTTTGGTTACGGTTTCTTTTTTGCCGTGGGCTTTTTTGCCCTCTACCTGATTTGGTTGCCTGCAAGTTTTGCTGATCTTTACGGCGTCTTTTTTTGGTTACTCTATCCGCCCATGTTGGCCATTTTGGGGGTGTTTTGGGGGATTGTTACTGGCTCGAGCCGCTTGCTTGGGGGTTACGGTCAAGGCACGCTCTGGTTACTACCCATACTGTGGGTACTGATGGAGTGGGCTAGGGCGCAAGGCTATTTTGGTTTCCCTTGGGGTACCCTTGGCTATGCTTGGCTCGGCACGCCCCTAGCACAACTAGCTGATGTGGCAGGCGTGTACGGCTTGAGTTTGCTAACGCTATTAGTCATTTCGCTCATTAGTTCGCCGTTTGTCGATAGTGACGCCATGAACGCGTTTGTGTTGGTACGTCCTTTGTTAGTTGCGGTACTACTGCTCGGCAGTGGGTTTGGCTACGGAATTGTGCGGGAGCGGCAACTCGAGCCTTTGGCGGATACGCCTTACCAAGCGCTATTGGTGCAAGGTAACACCGACGCCTTTGGGCGCACGGTAGGCGGTGAAAGTGAAGTTGGCCTTTACACCCGTTTAACCACTAATGCCCGCCGCGAGGTAGGGGCGGCGGCGGCAGATATTGACCTGGTGATTTACCCCGAGTTTGTGGTTTCTAACGCCAGTTTAAGTTTCCCGCGCAGTGACAGTTACGCTCAAACCATGAACCGCTTAGCCGATGCCGTGGGCGATGCTGCGTTGATTACGGGTGCGGGTGCTATCGAAGACGGGCGCAGTTATAACAGTGCGTTTAGCATTGCCGACAGGCGCGTGCAAGACCGTTATGACAAGGTGTATTTGGTGCCCTTTGGGGAGATATTTTTCCTCATCAACACAGCCGTGTTTCGACCTGTCTATCGGTTTATTTTTGTCGATGTGTTTGGCTTGCCGATGCTCGCGAGCCGTAGCCCCGGTCAAGACATCAACCCACTCGTAGTCACCAACCGTCAAACAGGTACAGAAACACCGACGGCCACGTATATCTGTTATGAATCGGTGTTTCCGCAGGTGTCTCGGCAGATGGTGGGCGCGGGTGCGCAGGTATTGGTTAACATTTCTAATGACGCGTGGTTTGGACGCGGTATGGGGGCGCGGCAGCACTTTTTGATGGGCAACATGCGCGCCATTGAAACGCGGCGCTATCTGCTGCGGGTCGGTAACGACGGCATCACCGCCTTGGTTGACCCCCTCGGGCAGGTGGTGACCGAACTGCCCAGAGCCATTCAAGATACCCTACTAGTCAATTACAACCTGCGGCGTGGACGGACGTTATACGTTCGTTTTGGAGACTGGCTCATCGTGGTGCTGGTGATTGTCGCCGTCATTGTGAGTTTGCGCGGGCGCAGCTCGAGAAGTGCTTTCGTGTAGATCGCTTGCCGCATCAACAACCACATAAACAACGACCACAAAAAAAGACCCCCATCACGGGGGTTCGGGTCTTTGGGGATGGTAGGTACGTTTAGGGTTTACTGACCCAAGTGGGTTCAGGCTCAATCTCAGCAGTAGGCGCAGGCCCTGTGTCTGACCAGTTTTCGCTCTCGAGTGTCATCAATGCTTTTACTGTCATGTCTTGGCTGCAGGTCATCTGGCACGCTAAGCGCACCGTACCGAGCAAGCCTTGGCTCTCGAGCTTGTCGTGTTCTGCTTGGGTCATCTGCTCAGGTTCGCCCTCACCAATCTCAACGCGGCAGGTCGTGCAACGGGCTTTACCGCCACAGCGGTGGCCGATGGTGACGCCCATCTGTTCAATGGCCAGCACCAAGCGGGTATCTTCGGCAAATTCTTGGCTTTTTCCGTCAATCGTAATCGTTGGCATAGGTGAGCCTATCTCACAAAGTGCGCCCACATGTCGCATAACGTCACGGTTTGGCTTTAGTGTGCGTTAGGGTTTGCGGCTGCGTTGGTGTTTTACTTTTTTTAGTTTGAAGCAATTACGTTGAAGCAACCTGCGCTGCGTCATACGCTGCCATGGCAGCGCCAATAATGCCCGCTTCGTTTTGCATTCCGGCGGCTGTAAAGGGCGTGTGTATTTCTAGCAGTTCAAAAAACTTGTCGCTCTTTTTGCTCACGCCACCACCAATAATGAACAAATCAGGTGAGAACAGGGCTTCTAAGTGCTCCAAGTAAGCTTTTACCCGCTTGGCCCACTTTTTCCAACTGAGGTCTTCTTCTTTGCGTACCCGCGCCGCTGCCCACGTTTCTACATTGTGATGGTCGCCCAAGTCCAAATGCCCTAATTCAGTATTGGGAACTAACTTGCCGTCAATAAATAGGGCGCTGCCAATACCCGTACCAAACGTTAATACCATCACCACCCCATGTTGTTCGCGGCCAGCTCCAAGGCGCATTTCGGCGATGCCAGCAGCATCTGCGTCGTTGAGGAGCATGGTGGGACAGCCGGTGCTTTGTGAAAAGTGCTGGGCGGCGTCTTCACCAATCCAGCGTTTGTCGATGTTGGCTGCAGAATGCACCACGCCATGTTTGACGATAGCTGGAAAGGTGCAACCAATTGCACCCTGCCACCCAAAGTGACGGGCAACTTCAGCGACAGTCTCAGCGACGGCTTCGGGGGTAGAGGGTTGAGGGGTAGGGATGCGAAAGCGTTCGGCAACCAGCGTGCCCGTTTTGACGTCTACAGGTGCACCTTTGATACCAGAACCGCCGATGTCGATGCCCAAGACGGTGTTTGTTTTTGTGCTTGCTGGGGACGCAGGCGAAAGGGTGGATTCTTCCATGCTTTAGCTTAGCACCCGCCCATTGCCTGACGCACGTGAGTGTTGGTCAATTGAGTACTGCTCGAGCCAGCCACCACCCAGCCACGATACCGCCGCCACATAAGCCAGTTGAAAACCTTTTAATATAAAAGCAACGAATTTGCGATTTTGTTTTTTTTGGTGTTAGGATACTTAAGTTGGTTTTTGCTTAGTATGCTTTGAAAATTTTGTGAGGTCATATGAAAACGTTGTTACTGTCGTTGTTGCTCTTTGGTTTGTCACATGTTGCTGCTCAGGATACACCACAAGAAGAACGTGCTCGCAACTGGGCAGCTTTCGGTGTAGGGCCTGGCTTGGTAGACATTCAGGTAGGGTTCTACGACCCTTTGGGTATTGCGCTCAACCCACGTGTGATGGTTGGTTATATTTTTCAAGGCAGTGGTTTATACGCTAGCTTTGACAGTCTGTTATTCACCGGGGGACGTTCAGGGTTTTACCTTGGGGGCGGTGCTGGACTGTATACAGATGATACCAATTCGACAGCGGGACTGCACGTTATTCTCGGGGGTGATATTCCTTTGAATGACCGCAGTGGTGTGGTTCTTGATGGCAGTCTTGGTTTCTATCCGCTGTTTTGGCGGTCTGACGAGGATTCAACGGGGATGTTAATTCCCTTTTTTGGACGCGTGAGTGTGGGGTATCGGGTGTCGTTTTGAACGTTAAAGTCTAACTGAAAGACACCTTCCTGCAGAATTGTGACGCACTGGTATGATGGTTGTACTGATGGAAATGCTCGAGCCCTACTACCAACAGATTAAACGCATTATTCTAGACCGCCAGCACCCGGTAACGGGCTTGTTACCTGCGAGTACTGCCGTCACCACACATGGCGACTATACCGACGCGTGGGTGCGTGACAACGTGTATAGCATCTTGGCGGTGTGGGGCTTGGGGCTTGCGTATGGCAAAAACGAAGACGTGCAAGGGCGCACCTTTGAGCTTGAACACGCCA
This sequence comes from uncultured bacterium, assembly GCA_964550765.1. Lineage (GTDB taxonomy): Bacteria > Deinococcota > Deinococci > Deinococcales > Trueperaceae > JBCCBI01. The sequence continues at coordinate 5,346 of CAZKAZ010000063.1, forward strand.
CCATCAAACTGATGCGTGGGTTGCTGCAAGCCATGATGAAACAAGCCCCCAAAGTTGAAGCTTTCAAACACAGCCAGTCGCCCATGGACGCTTTGCACGCCAAATACGACACCGCTACAGGTGATGTGGTGGTAGCAGATGACGCGTGGGGACACTTGCAAGTTGACGCCACGGCGCTGTTTTTGTTGATGCTTGCCCAGATGACTACCTCGGGGCTTAATATTGTCTATAGTTACGATGAAGTTAACTTTGTACAAAATCTGATTTATTACGTGGGTCGGGCATACCGTACCCCTGACTATGGCATTTGGGAACGCGGCGACAAGACCAATCACGGCTTGCCAGAGCTTAATACCAGTTCGCTCGCTATGGCCAAAGCTGCGCTTGAGGCTTTGAGTGATTTTGACTTGTTTGGAGCGCATGGCTCACAAGCGTCGCGGTTGCATGTGTTTCCTGATGACATTGCCCGTTTGCGGGTGACGCTCGAGGCGCTTTTGCCGCGTGAATCGCGTTCCAAAGAAGTCGATGCGGCACTACTTAGTGCTATTAGTTTTCCGGCGTTTGCCGTTGATGATGCCGAGACGGTCACCATGACACGGCGGGAAATCATCAGTAAGTTAGAAGGACGCTTTGGTCTCAAACGCTTTTTGCGCGACGGTCACCAAACTGCCATCGAAGACATTGAACGGTTGCACTATACCCCTGAAGAACTACAAAAATTTGCTCATATTGAATCAGAGTGGCCACTCTTTTTTGCGTATTTGTATCTCGATGCCCTGTTTCAGGGTGATGAACCGCAGCAGCACAACTACCGGGCGCGGCTCGAGCGCGTTACCGTAGAACGTGACGGTTTGGCGCTCCTGCCCGAACTGTATTACGTCCCTGCAGACAAAGTCCCTGCTGAGCGTGCCAACCCCGGTTCGCAAACACGCTTACCGAACGACAACGTACCTCTGGTGTGGGCGCAAAGTTTGTACTTGCTCGGTCAGCTGATTGCGACGGGCCACCTCACGGTTGATGACATCGACCCCCTTGGTCGGCATCGCCGCATCAAACTACAACGCCGCAGTGCCGTGCAAGTAGCCCTGCTAGCTGAAGACGAAGCCCTGCAAGCTGACTTAGAAGCCGCTGGTGTGGCTACTGAAACACCCGAACAAGTGGGTATTCAAGTCAGGCATGCGTCTGAAATTGCTGCTGCTTATGAATATGTGGGGCGCAACGATAAACTGGGTTTGTCGGGTCGCCCTAAACGTCTGTTACACAGTTTGGCGAGCGCCCGTTTGTATCGCATTCGTGGGGATGTGGTGGCGTGTTTGCCCAGTTTTTATGACCAACAGCAATATCACCTCAACCTCGACCCAGCAGTGTTGGTGGCCAACCTCAAGAGCGAATTGGCTTATATCCAGCGCCATTGGTCGTCAGCGGGACGTCCTACGCTGACGTTGCTACTGACGCACAGCATGATGGCTACAGGTGGACAAGCGTTGTTGCAACTTATGCATGAATTACGCTCGGGTGTGTGTAACGGGGTGCTGGTCAAAGTGGATTCGCTGCGCTTGTTGATGCAAACGGCTACTTTTGAGCGGGTCGATCACCTGCATGAGTTTGCGTTTAGTGGTCAGGCACTGCAAAACCTTCACGCTTCACCGCCTCGTTTGCAGGTTGCTGCCTCAGCGTGTAAACCACTCAGTGCTGAACAGGAATTGGCGTTAGAAGTTGAAGATGACGTAGTGGTGTTGCAGCGACAGCTCGAGCAAGTCGCCAACCTCTACGAACACGCCGAAATCTTGGCTAACTTGCAACGCTTATTAGGTGAAGACGGCAGTGTGCAACTCGCGAATCAGTCGCTACGGTTAACTGATTTGTTGGAAGACGTTTATACCCAAGCGGGGCGTTTGTGGTTGTGGGCAGTCGTGCGTAAAGCCGCTGGCCTCCTTAACAAGACGCCTTTGGGTTTAGGCAACGCCGTGACCGATATTGTGGTGCGTCAAAAGCAACTGATTATCGGCAAGTCCTACAGCGATGCTTCTTTGGTGAGTCAGCCGCTCGCAGAACAGGACTTGCTGGGAAAAATGCAGCGTTTTTGCCGCGATGACGTGCGTGATAAGGTTCTCACCCAAGAGATTTTAGTGTATTTGGCGTCGCTCATTCGCGCCGAACCGGCACTGTTTGAAGGCATATTGACACTTCGGGTGGGGTATTACATTTTGCTCCTCACCAGTGAAGTGGCCGAAGAATATCACCTGTCGCAAGACGAAGCCTACGAACGGTTGATGCACTTTAGCCCCTCACAAATTCGCACCAGATTGCACGCGGTGCTTGCTGATTATCAAGTGGCGTACGCAGCACTGCGCGATCAAGAAACCCTGCGAGCCAATGCGACAGCGAGCGAAGTGCGCTTAGAACCTAATGACAGTCCTACCCAAGCTCCCGAAGGCGGTTGGTGGCAATGGCGCCAGTTAGAAGGCACGCTAAACCGCACCCCCGAGACGTTCTATCCGCATGTGTGGCAGCTTTTTAAGCACTGTAAGGGCATCGTCATCGGTGACAAGTTAGAGCGCCGCAACCGTTTAGACAGTGATGCCATCCTTTCAGAAATGACCCCTCAAGAACGCAATTTTGCGCTGCGTATCGAGCATCTTCTTAACAAAATCATCTCGCCTGAATATCGCCAAGTGACCATCGAAGGCCTTGAAACCCTCGCGCAGGTCGTGCGCAGCAATCGGGAGTTGTTTGTTGATGATGTGTTGGTGATGGATGTCATCGTGGGGCATGCGGTGCGGCTTGCTTGGCTAGCAGAAAGTGGTCGTGAAGCTGTCCATTACGAAGGCAACAAAGCCCACGCTTGGGCAGAATTTTACGAGCGGCCACCCCGGCAGACGCGGCAGTTTTTGGGTGAAGCTTTCCGCTACTTGTTGGTGTATGGCGATGAACCACTGCTCGAGGCCAGTACTTGATTTTACGTTTTGAGTAAGTAAAAAACCCAACATAAAAAACTACTTTTTGAAAGCATAATCGGCTGGCGTGTAGTAATCTCTACTGCAGTCATTATTAGGGCTTTGTTACCACTAGCACGCAAAAAGTGAGCTTGCAATCGGCAGGGTGCTGTGATAGGCTTCGGGTGCACGCAAAAGAGATAATACGAAAAGCGTTTTGACATTGACCGTTTTGGCATTGACCCTAGCTTAGTCAAACCTAGCTTAGTCAAATCTGGCTTAGTCAAGCCTAGCTTGGTGGCGCTTTGTCTGGTGGGTCGTGTTGTTGCTCGAGTCCTTTGACGCTCTAGCATGAGTAGGTATTGACATGAGCACACAGTACTAATGTGTCATAAAATTCGCTGAGTACGTCAGTTATCTTGTGAGTGCAACTCAATATTTTAGGAGATATTAGCATGAACAGATTAACCGTTAGCTTCATCCTTATCATCGCCTCACTCATCGGTGTTGGCTTCGCGCAAGATGAGCCAATTCGTGTTGGCCTCATTACCAAGACTGAAACGAATCCTTTTTTCGTCAAGATGCGTGAAGGTGCTGCTGAAACTGCCGAGGAACTTGGTGTTGAACTCTTTACTGCCGCTGGCGAATTCGATGGTGACAACGCCAGCCAAGTGACCGCCATTGAAAACATGATTGCCGCGGGCGTGCAGGGGATTTTGATTACGCCGAGTGATACCCGTGCGATTGTGCCCACCATTGAGCGGGCTCGAGAACAAGGTGTCGTCGTTATTGCCCTAGATACACCTACTGAACCTGAATCGGCTGTTGATGCTCTTTTTGCAACGGATAACTTTGCAGCAGGTGTTTTGATTGGTGAGTATGCTGCTGCTATGAGTGAAGGTGAAACGCCTGTTATCGCCATGCTTGGCTTGACGCAAGGTATCACCGTCGGGACGCTCCGTCACAATGGCTTTTTGACAGGCTTTGGTCTGGCTGACACCGACAGCAGTGAGACTGACTTGCTCGGTGGTGACATGCCTGAAGTGGTTTGTATTCAAGATACCCAAGGCGATCAAGCCCGCGGTCAAACAGCGATGGAAAACTGTCTCATTGCCAATCCTGATATCAACATCGTCTACACGATTAACGAACCTGCTGCGTTTGGTGCTTACACGGCACTAGAAGCCGCTGGTCGAGCAGATGATGTCTTGATTGTTTCTGTCGATGGTGGTTGTGCTGGTGTGCGCGGTGTCGTCAATGGGGAGATTGGTGCGACCTCGCAACAGTATCCTTTGCGGATGGCGGCGCTTGGGGTTGAAGCCATTGTTGAATATGCCAACACGGGTGTTGCGCCTGAGGGTTACACCGATACTGGTGTCAATCTCATTACCGATGAAGCTGTTGAGGGTGTTGAAAGCGAAGACACCGAGTTCGGCTTGGCTAATTGCTGGGGCTAATCACGCACTCGTGTAAAGCACTCGTGTAAAGATGGCCGTGAGCGGTGGTGTGGGGAGTGCTCGAGCATCTCACCCCCACCGCTCTTTTTCTGTACCTTATGTATAATACATACCCTATACAAGAAAAGAGACTCTCGTATGGCTATTTCTAGTAACCAGGCTAGCTTGCGTCGCCGTTTACTTGGTTTTGTGACCGCACCTGGTGTCGGCCCTTTGCTCGCGCTCCTCGCTGCTTGTATTTTTTTCTCGTTTCAGTCTGACCGCTTTTTGTCGGGGCGCAACTTCTCGCTTATCGTCCAGCAGGTAGTTGTCGTCGGTACGCTTGCCATTGGCCAAACGTTAATTATCTTGACGCGTGGTATCGACCTGTCGAACGGTCTTATCATGGCACTTGGTTCTATATTTATGACGGGTATTGCCGTCAACAACGGCGTTCCTGGCATTTTGGCGATTTTGATAGGTATTGTGCTGACTGCCAGTTTTGGCTTGCTGAATGGTTTACTCGTTACCCAGCTCAAGTTGCCGCCTTTTATCGTCACCTTGGGCATGCTCAATATTGCGTTTGCCTTAACGCGTATCTATAGCACCAGTTCAGTGGTTGGCTTGCCGCCGTCACAACGCTTTTTTGGTGAAACGTTTGCAATTGGCACGACAGCAGTGACCTACGGTTCGATACTGATGTTGGTGCTTTATCTGCTGGTGTGGTATGTGCTGCAATATACGCCCATCGGACGCCACATCTATGCTATCGGTGATGACCCCGAAGCGGCTCGTCTCACGGGTATTCCCATCAACCGTATTCTGCTTACTGTGTACGCGTCAGCAGGTTTTTTTTATGGTGTTGCTGCGTTGCTACTCGTTGCTCGTACAGGCGTTGGTGACCCGCAAGCAGGGCAAAACGCTAACCTTGAAAGCATCACGGCTGTGGTGCTTGGTGGTACCAGTCTCTTTGGTGGCCGTGGTGCAATCATGGGTACGTTACTTGGTGCCCTGATTGTGGGTGTGTTTCGCAATGGTTTACAGCTTATGGGTGTCGCCTCGATTTATCAGGTGCTCATTACGGGGATACTTGTCATTCTTGCGGTGTCGGTTGACCAGCTCTCGAGGAGGGCGTAAACATGAGTGATGCTCACAAACAGCAAGATTCTTATACGCCCCCCAAGCACGAGACAAAAAAAATTACCCCTGATGAAACACCTGTGTTGTCAGCAAGGCAGCTCGTCAAACGTTATGGACAGGTCGTCGCTATGGACGGCGCTGACTTCGAACTCTATCCGGGGGAGATTTTAGCGGTTATCGGTGACAATGGCGCGGGAAAATCGACGCTGATTAAAGCCCTTTCGGGCGCAGTCATTCCCGATGAGGGGCAGATTTTTCTTAACGGCCAGCTTGTGCGTTTTCAAAGTCCGATTGATGCGCGGCGTTATGGTATCGAAACGGTTTACCAAACGCTTGCTGTTGCACCGGCGCTCAATATTGTTGATAACTTGTTTTTGGGTCGCGAACTGCGCCGTGAAGACTTTATGGGGCGCGTGTTCGGTATGCTCGACAAAAAGCGGATGCTGCAAGAAGCTACTGACTACATGAGTGACCTGAAGTTTCGGATTCAGTCGATGAAACAGACTGTCGAAACCCTGTCGGGTGGTCAGCGTCAGGGGGTAGCGGTGGCTCGAGCGGCTGCCTTTGCCAGCAATGTCGTGATTATGGACGAACCAACGGCTGCTTTGGGGGTTAAAGAGTCAAGAATGGTACTCGACCTGATTCTCAAAGTGCGCGACAGGGGCTTGCCCGTGATTTTGATTAGCCACAACATGCCCCACGTTTTTGAACTTGCTGACCGCATTCATATTCACCGAATGGGCAAACGCGCTGCAGTTGTCAATCCCAATGATTACACCATGTCTGACGCTGTGGCTATCATGACGGGTGCGATGGAAGCCACAGAAGCCGCTTAGCTGCTGTGCTTTCACATACCTCACTAACCCGATACGGTTAAGTCGCCAAGTGAAGGGCGCATCACCTAAGTAGCATTACCTAAGTAACAGTATGTTTCGGCTGGTGGTGCGCCTTTTGGCCATGCCACATGCTGCTATGGTTGCCATTTTTCCTCACGTTGCATCGACATGAAGCGTGCTCACCTTGGTGGAAATCAATCATGATATGTTGTTTGCATAAAAAGTTTATTTTATTAATATATGTAAAAATTTGTGAGCGTTGCGCTACTGCTTATCGCGGTCTGGCAAACTGGTAAAATGTATTTTAAATCACTTTAGCGGCGGCGTCTAGTTGCCCGTTCGGAGGAATTATGCCTTTTATTCGTGATGGACGCCTGCTCATTCAGCGAGCCTTTGAACATGGTTATGCCATGCCTGCTTTTAATATTTGCAGTCTAGAAATGGCCAAAGCCTGCGTTGATGCCGCTGAAAGCGAACGTGCGCCGATTATTATTCAGACCTACCCAGGGGATCTCGAGCACGCTAGTCCTTTCGTCATGGCCAATATGGTGCGTGCTTTAGCTGAAGAAGCTACTGTGCCAGTTATGTTGCACCTCGACCATGGCGATAGCTTAGGGCGCACGGTTGCTTGCATGCGAGCGGGTTATTCGTCGGTCATGTTTGATGGCGAAGCTTATCCCTTAGATGAAAACATTGAGCGCACCGCCCAAGTGGTTCGTTTTGCCCACGCCGCTGGTGCGTCGGTAGAAGCCGCCGCAGGCAGTTTTGGTGGGGGAGAAGGTGGCGACGATGACATCCACCTCACTGAACCTGATGTTGCCGCACGCCTCATGAGCGAAAGTGGTGCCGATATGGTGGCGGTGTCGGTAGGTTCGATGCACGGTCAGAGCAGTCAGTTGGATATTGCTAGACTGGCTGATATTGCCGCTGCTGTTAAAAAACCCTTGGTGTTGCACGGTGGTACGGGCATTCCAGCTAAGGATATTGCGGCTGCCTTGGAACATGGCGTCGTGAAGGTCAATATTGGCGCAGGCTTGCAGCGGGCGGTGTTGCGCAGTTGGAAAAATGAACAACCTTCGCACTATGCCGGATACGCAGCCGCATATGACGCCCTTTTTGCAGTGGCAACAGACAAAATCCGCATCATGCACGCTAGTGGTCAAGCATCATCCTGACAACGATTTCATGTATTGTGGTGGCGGTTAACAATTCTTACCAACGTCACATCGACATCTAGCAAAGTCAACTGTGTCGCTGTCAATCACAGAAACGCTAGATGCCCAAATTTTGAACACAAAAACGCGCCCGCAGAGGTTGGGCGCGTCTCGTTTTTATCCTTTTGCAACGTCGTTTTGTAGTGTTGTTCTCAAGCTGATGTCCGACTGTTTGGCTACTGCGCCAATGACGGCAACCACAGCACGATGCCAGGGAAAAAGATAATCAGGAGCAGCGCTACGAGCTGAATGACAATAAACGGGATAATCCCTTTGTAAATGTCGGTTGTTTGCACGCTCGGCGGGGCGACCCCTTTGAGGTAAAAAAGCGCAAACCCAAACGGCGGCGTGAGGAATGATGCTTGCAAGTTCATGGCGATAATGACCCCGAACCAAAGAGGATCAAACCCAAAGGTGTTCACGGCAATGGGCGTAAGAATGGGCACCACGATGAACACAATCTGGATAAAGTCAATGAAAAACCCGAGCAAGAAGATGATCAACATGGCAAAGAACAAAAAGCCTGCGCCACCGCCGGGAAGGTTAATCAAAAAGTCTTGAATGGCGCGTTCGCCACCCAAGGCTGCAAATACCATACTGAACGCTGTTGCCCCAATCAAAATCATGAATACCATGCTGGTAAGGCGCACGGTTTGGTCCATGGCTTCGTTGAGGTTGGTGAGGTTCAAACGGCGGTTGATCATGGCTAAAATCATCGCGCCAACTGCACCCATCGCCCCGGCTTCTGTAGGGGTAGCAATCCCGAAGAAAATGGTTGCTAGCACCACGATAATCAAGAAAAACGGTGGCAACAGGTTACTGACGACCTTGAAAAACAAGGGTGCGTTCCAGTAGCGCACGTACAACACCAGCAAGCCAATCACCGCTAAGAACTCGTGTAGGGTGTTGGGCAAAATTACTGGTGATGCTGCAAAAAAGCTCACCGTCGGGATAATCACTGACAGGATAGCACTAAGAATAGCGTAAAAGAGCGCAAAACTGAGCGCCATCAAAACAATTTTGACCCACAGGGGTGCAGTCGAAGGAGCTACCACTCGAGCTTCCTCAGGTAGCGCAGGTACATCCTCAGGGCGGGTAAACGCCACAAAAATCACCCAGCAGATAAACAAGCCCGCCAGCATAAACCCGGGAATAAACGACCCCAAAAACAAGTCACCAACGGATACGCCAATTTGGTCACCGAGAATCACTAGTACGATACTTGGCGGAATAATCTGCCCGAGTGTTCCCGAAGACGCCACGACGCCGGTAGCAATACCTTTTTCGTAGTTGTACTTGAGCATGACGGGCAGCGCCAACACGCCCATGGTCACTACAGACGCCCCTACGACCCCCGTCGAAGCTGCCAGTAGGGCACCGATAACGACAACGGAAATAGCCAAACCGCCGCGCAAACGTCCGAACAAGATGCCCATGGTCTCGAGCAACTCTTCTGCTAGACCAGATTTTTCTAACATCACCCCCATAAACACAAAAAACGGCACGGCAACGAGGGTGTAGTTGTCCATAATGCTGCCAAAAATACGCTGCGGCAAGATGTTTAAGCGCGACAGTCGGAAGAGCCGCTCGCCCAAAATCATGCCATCAGTAGCCCAAGGGAGGTCAATACCAAAAATGGTCGGCAGCAAGTCACTGCCAATAAGGGTAAACAGCACCGCTGTGCCGCCCAAACTGAACGCCACCGGATAGCCAAGCAGCAAAATCACAATGGCTGCAGCAAACATCCACAGTCCTAGCATTACAAGACCTCCATTTGGTCGGTGACGTTGGGTTCGTGACGGTCTTCTTCGCTCAAGTCGTGAATGCTGCCTGAGTTTTCAACCCCGCGTAAGTAGGCAATGTTTTTGATGGTCTCGCTGAGGGCTTGCAAGATGAGTAGCACGAACGCCACAATGATGATGAATTTGATGGGATAGCGCAATAACCCCCCTGGGTTAGGGCTGGTTTCAAGTTGTCGGAATGAGGTGGCCACGTAACTTTGGCTAAAGTAAATCCCCATGAGGCACAAGGGCACGAGCAAAAAGATGGCACCAAAGATGTCCATGGCTGCCCGCTGGTGGTGGCTCAACCTATCGCTGATGAGGTCAATGCGCACGTGCGAGTTTTTGAGCAAGACGTAAGGCGCGCCAAGCAAAAAGATCAAATTATATGCATAGGTTTGCAATTCTAGGTAGGTGTTGCTGCTAAGTTGCACACCCATGAACGTGCCCAAATAGCGGGTGATGACGTTGTATACCCCAAGTAGCACCATGATGAGTGACGTCCAAAACATCACCTTGCCCACCGTGATAGCCACCGTGTCGATGGTACGGGCAATGGTGAGTGAGCCCACCAACGCAAACAGCATCACCACGGCGGCGAGTTGCGTGAGCCAAAAGCCCCACTCGAGCACCAAAAAGTAATCTTGACCGACACGCAACCAAAGTAATAAGAAAAAGCCCAAAGGCAGTAACGCCGTGGCAATACCGAGATTACGCGCTTCGTGTCCGCGCACCCGCTGCACCAAAAACAGTACCGCTAAAAGGGGGATAATCACCAAAAAATAGGCGTCCAAAACAGGCCGTCCTAACTCGGCAACTTCCCCAAACGTCACCGCGATATCCGGCACGTTAAGCCCCCAGATTAGCTCGCTTGTCTCACCGTCGCTGATGCCCAACCAGGGCATGCAGAACAAAATGAACACAGCGAGCGCCGCTAGGCTATCGACTCTGCGAAACGTTTGCACAACAACTCTCCTCCAAATCGTGATGTAAAAGTATACGCTAAAATGCACACACGGCAATCCGTGCGCTCAGTATTACGCTAGTCCTGTGGCTAGACCGTTGGTATGCTATCGCGTGCGGGGGTGAGCGTCAATCGTTTGGCGTGCAGCTACGCTTGCCGTCCTTTGGGATGCTGCGCAGGATGGTAATGCTGTGACTGACCTCGAGCAATGGATAGCGTTTGCCAGTCGTCGCCTTTGAGGGATTTCGCCACGTAGACAATCTGCCCTACATGGTGACTGTAGTGTGCTAGTTGCCGTTCGATGGCTTCAACCACGCTGTGGTTTTCACCGCGAATGGTGATAGTGCTGTTGAGGTTGTGGGCGTTCACGCTGTCAAGTGCCGTAAAAAGTATCTGCCAGCCTTCTTCCCAAAGTTGCATTAACGCTGCTCGCTCATGAGGTGGTGTTTCAAACTCAGTGTCGCGGTGGCGGTCAGGTTTTTCGCCATCAGTCGTTAAAAAATCACACCACCTCGAGCGCATGTTGCCGTGCAAGTGCTTGATAATAATGGCAATGCTGTTGTCTTCGGCAGCTAGCGCCACGTAAAGCTGTTCATCGTCAAGTTGGGCGATGGCTTTTTCGGCAAGGCGTTTTTGACTGGCAAAATTCGCCCGGGTGGTCTCGAGGTAATGTTGTGCCAAAGCGCCATACTCGGCGGTAAATGCTGGATTTGATGCCATGGACTAGCCTACCGCATATGGTGAGATGAATTGACGCAAAGCGAGCCACAGAAAACGTTCGGATTCAAGCCGCTCAGCTTCATGTCACGTTTAACACCTTGTGCTACATCAAAGGCAGGACGATACTAACCGCGAGGCCGCTGGGGGTTTGCTTGTGCCAACTGAGCGCTGCGTCGAGTTGCTCGCTTAACGTTTGTACAACCGTAAATCCCAAACTGGACGCTTGGTCAATATTGGCATCCGTCGGCAAGCCTACGCCGTTGTCAGACACGGTGAGGTGTAAATGGGGTGTATGGATGTCTGTTTGTACGACTGTAGCCTGAATGCTGACGGTTGGTTGGTAGCTGTCAGTGAACGAGTCAGGAAAAGCATATTTGAGGGTGTTGGTGAGCAGTTCGTTGACGATGAGACTCAGTGGTACGGCTTGGTGAATGTTGAGTGACACGGGGGCAAGCTCAAGCTCGAGCTGCACCGGCTGCGACGCCAAACGCATGACGTTGTTGGCAAGGTCTGTTAGTAATGGTGCTAAATCAATGCGATCTTCTGGGGGAAGTGCTTGCGCTTTGGTCACACCATTGGCTGTGCTTGGTGTTGCTTGAAGCGGTGCATCTTGAGCGAGCGTGTGACGGCGCATTTGGTTGGCGTACATCAGTTCGTGTACGTTGGCAATGGCGGCAATGCGTTCGCGGCTTTCGGCCAAAGCGGCTTTGGCGGCGGTATCTGCTAACTTGCGGCTGTGAATGCTGAGCATCGACGACACCAATTGCAAATTGTTTTTTACGCGGTGATGGGTTTCTGTTAAAAGGGTGTTTTTTTCTTGAAGTAGTTTTTGCAAGTGCCATTCAATTTGCTGTTGTTCGCGAAGGCTGCGGCGCAAGCGCATTTCGTCTACGACCATGCTGGCGAGTGTCTCGAGCATGTTCACTTCTTCTGCTCTCGGACGAGGGTGCGGCACGGTGTCAATGAGACACAGTGAACCAAGGGCAACCCCTTCTGGGGTGATGAGGGGTGCACCCACGTAGTAACGCAAAGTTAAGCCACCTGTCACCGAGGGGTTATCAAAAAAGCGGCTGTCCTCGAGGGCGTTGGGCACAACCAACGTACAACCTTCCTGCACGGCACAGAGACAAAACGACGCACTCAAATCCGTCTCATGCAGGTCAGTGCCGTGATGCGACTTAAACCACTGCCGTTCGGCGTCAATAAAGGTAATCAGCGAAATCGGTACTCGAAATGTCTGTGTGGCCAAGCGGGTAATTTTGTCGAACGCTTCTTCGGGTGGGGTATCGAGGATGTCATAATCACGTAACACCCGTGCGCGGGCTTGCGCTTCTTGTTGCTGAGCCGCCGATGGACGTTGTAAATAACGCTGCTGACAGTCGTCTAATGTGCTAAACGGTTTTTGGCTCGGTGACTTGTTGCTTTGGCTCATAGCGTTCCTTTAGAGTAAATCTTTAAACGGCAAAAAAGCGTATGGCTGATGGGTATGATGGTGATGCCCGTGGGGTGCATCAGCCACAATGCCCGCCAAGCATGTCGCTGAGGTGTGTGGGGCATGCAAAATGTTTATGGACGTTTGAAGCAGACACCGACTGGCCGACGTACGAAGCCAAAGCATAAAGCTGACACATAATGTCCACGGATAATAATTGATATGTTGATACAGCCTAAACGTCTTGATACAGCCCAAACGTCGATGACAGCCGATGCAGCCCAAACGCCGTAATGACAATATTGTAAGGCGCAACAGGGGTAGGTCGTGTTGGCTTACGATTGACAAAGATGTGATGAACAAAGAGACAAGCAAAAAAGCCTCCCTGTGAAAGAGAGGCTGCTTGTTGGCAATGCTTGCTGGCAATGCTTGTTGGCAATGCTTGTTGGCAATGCTTGTTGGCAAAACGTGAAGCGTTAGTTGCGCGTGCCGCGTTCGTGGTCGCCGCTGATGATGCTTTGATAATAGGCAGCCGTTAACGCTTGGGGTTCGTATAGGCTGTTAGCACGCTCGAGCTGCGCGACAAAAGACCGCAGGTGATTGCGTGAACCGCGATTGAGGTTGTCATAGACGGTCAAAATATCGCTGTTACTGGTTTGGGCGCTGCGGGTGTCTAAGTCTGCGATGTCGATTTCTTCAATGAACGCCCCTACGCGCAGGGCTTCCTCGAGCGAGATGTTGCCTTTTGCTATCAAATCATCGTAGAGCGTTTGCAAGGTGGAATCGTTGAACACGCCGACGCCGCCTAGGCTAGGTACGGTGACGCCGTAGCGTTCTAGTACACTTTGTACAGCGGCCATGTGCTGGGCTTCACTATCGCTGATGTTGGCAAAGGTGCGCACGCCCCAAGTGTCATACAAGCTGGCATAGACATCGTGGGCGAGTTTTTCTTCCTCGAGCATCCACACCAAACCTGCTACCTCGGTGTCATTGAGGGTGTCATTGAGGGTCGTTGTGGCCGTAGCGGGTGTTTGTGCTTGTACCTGATTGCAAGCGATGAGCACGGTGGCTACAAGGGCAAGGCTGAACATTTTGAAGATGGTGTTGGTGGTTGTGGTGGTCAATGGGGTGGTCAATGCGGTGGTTGTCATGATGGACTCCTCTCGAGCAAACCCGCCTTGGGCGCTGCTTGCTTTGATGAAGTCAGTATGGTCAGCCAATGTGCAGAAGTTGTGCAGTCACGGGAAGATGTTCGATGGTAAATGGTCTTGCTTTGTATAGTGACATGGTTAAGCAGGTTTATTTTAAAAAGTATTTTTTAATAGCATTAGAAATTATCACTATAACTTGTAAAAATTGCTGGCATTACCACCAAACACAGCGGCGCGGCTTGCGGTAGGGTCGGGGCTTGCAAGAAAGTGTGGCTCGAGCAACTGCTCAGCGGCATCAATCACTTGGTCATAACTAGCGGCAAGTTGACACACCGGCCAGTCGCTGCCAAACAGCAAACGTTCCAAGCCAAAACAAGCCACCACATGTTCAGCGTAAGGACGCAAGTCCTCGAGTGTCCAGTTGGCGTGATCGGCTTCGGTCACCAGACCAGAAAACTTGCAATACACGTTGTCGTGTTTGGCAATGGCGGCAAGGTCATCGCGCCAAGGGTCAAGGATGCCGTCTTTGATGTGAGGTTTGGAAATATGGTCAATGACGCAACGCAAACCGGGAGTGGTGCGGATAATCTCGAGGGCACAGTTAAGGTGACGTGGGTGGGTCAAAAAGTCATAAGTAACGTCGTGTTCGGCTAGTAAGCGAAAGTTGCGGCGTACTTTTCTGCGCAGCATCCAGCGGTCATCTTCAAGGTCTTGAATCATCGGGCGAATGCCCACAAACTTGGGGTGTTCGTTTAAGCGCAGCAGTTCGCGTTCAAAGTACGGTGACTCCATGTCTAACCAACCCACGACCCCGGCGATGCTGTCGTGGTGACTAGCGAGCTCGAGCAAGTATTCTGTTTCGGCCACTGTATCGGCGGCTTGTACCAACACGGTTTTGGCGATGTCGTGCGCCGCTAAGTGCGGGGCGAGGTCATCAGGTTGGTAGTCTTGGTAGAGCACCGTCATGTCGGGTGTCATCCAAAAGTAGTCGCCCCTAGCTAGTTGCCAGTAGTGCTGATGGGCATCAACCCGCATGAAAACCGTCTCCCCAATATATGCCCCAATATTTGACAGTCGCTTGGTGGCTAATAGCTGCCATACCACCGAGAGCGATAACGCCAATAGCGGTGATGCCAATAGTGGTGACGCCAATAGTGGTGATGAACGTGTTTGCTGTGAGGCATATTGTGAGACATATAACGCCCTTAGCTAAGGCGTGAGGGTTGTATGGGGGCGGTACATGCTTACCTAGCAAAATCATCACCATGAAACTCCATTTAAGCCAATGGCATTACAATCTTAAGTTTATCATAAGGCTAAGACGCGCACACGCTAATGGGAATTTTTGACAGTGAACTGTTGTCCCCAAATGATGACTCGGCAATGGTTGTACCCAAATTGTGGCCCGATGGATGCGGTATATTTGGCTGCACAGTAAAAACTGAAGGAGATAGTGATGATTTTTGTTACCTTTGTTGACCCAGCGACGACGAATGCAGCGCGTCCTAACTACAAACTTGGCCTCAAAACGGATGGCGCGTTGGTGCTCGATGTAGCGGCGGCAGCGGCGGCTATGAACATATCGGATGTACCCAGCCCAGCAGAGTTGTTTGCTGAAGGGGCGCTAATGGCCTGTCGGTCGTTGCTCGAGCGTTGGCAAGAAGACGCCACCCCACGGCAGCCGTTTTTGCTAGAAGAAAGTCGCCTCACCTTGGCACCAGCGGTGGTAAATCCAGGCAAAATTTTATGTGTTGGCTTAAATTACGCTAAACATGCTGCCGAATCGGGTATGGATGCGCCCAAGCAACCGGTGCTGTTTAGCAAGTTTAACAATAGTTTGGCAGCTCACGGGGAAGATGTTCCCATCGGCGGCTTAGAACAAGTGGACTACGAAGCAGAATTGGCTGTGGTCATCGGCACACGCGCCAAAAATATCTCGGTGGAAGACGCTCTGAATTATGTGTTTGGTTATTGCAACGCCAACGACTTAAGTGAACGCAAGTTGCAGTTTGTGAGTGGGCAATGGCTCGTTGGCAAGACCCTCGATAAGTTCATGCCGCTAGGGCCATATCTGGTCACAGCCGATGAAGCGGGCAATCCGGCCAACATGCCCGTAAAAGGTTGGCTCAATGGTGAACTTCGCCAAGACAGCAACACCAATGACCTGATTTTTAGTGTGGCTGAGTGTATTTCCTATGCCAGTCATTACATGACTTTAGAACCGGGTGATGTGATTTCTACTGGCACACCCGAAGGGGTCATTTTGGGCATGAAAGACAAAGTGTGGCTGAAACCAGAAGATACCTACACGGTAGAAATTGGCAACCTAGGCAAACTTACCAACAAGGTTGTGGCGTGATGGCAAACAGGTTTTTGGTGACGGGGGGCATGGGATGTTTGGGAGCGTGGACGCTTTATCATCTTAGCAAGCAGGGTGAAGACGCGGTCAGTTTTGATTTGTCCAAAAACCGCCAGCGGCTCGAGTTACTCATGTCAGCAGACGAACAAGCCGCCATCACCTTTGTGCAAGGTGACCTGACCGATACCGAACAAGTGCGGGCGGTGTTTGCTGAATACGGTATTACCCACGTCATTCATTTGGCGGCGTTGCAAGTGCCTTTTTGCCGCGATAACCCGCCTGCTGGGGCGCAGGTGAACGTCACTGGCACGGTCAACATCTTCGAAGCTGCTAGAGCCCAAGGCATCAAGCATGTGGCGTATGCGTCGTCGATTGCTGTGTATGGGCCGGCGTCGGATTATCCAGCGGGCTTAATTGCCCACGATGCATTGCACTTACCGCGCACCCTGTATGGGGTGTACAAAGTGGCCAACGAGGGCAGTGCTCGAGTTTATTGGCAAGATCACGGCGTCAGCAGCACCGCGTTGCGTCCTTACACGGTGTACGGCATCGGGCGCGATCAAGGCATCACCAGCGAACCCACCAAAGCCCTGCGGGCGGTGAGTCGGGGCGAAAGTTACCACATCAACTTTGGCGGCATGATGCAGTTTCAGTGGGCGTCTGATGTGGCGCAACAGTTCATTACCGCTGCTACACAGCCAAGTGATGGGGCGCACGCGTTCAATTTGGGCACGCAACCTGTCAGCGTGGGGCAGTTTATTGACACAGTCAAGACGCTCGAGCCAACTGCCACCATCACCTTCGACGACCAAGCTCTGCCTTTCCCAGAGGGTTTTGACGCCAGCGCCTTACACGCGCATGCCAAGCAAGTGTTTGAAACGCCCCTTGAAGAGGGCATTAAGGCAACGCTCGAGCACTTCAAAACCCTGTCATGACCTTTGCTTACACCATCATTTACGTGCCTGATGTGGCCAGCTCACTGACATTTTTCGAGCAAGCCTTTGGCTTATCACGGCGCTTTTTGCACGAATCAGGTGATTATGGCGAACTGGATACGGGCGCAACCGTGTTAGCGTTTGCCTCGCTCGAGCTAGGTCATGCCAACTTGCCCGGTGGTTATGTTGCTGCCAGTGACAGCAAGCAACCTTTGGGCGTAGAAATTGCTTTGGTTACAGACGATGTGGAAGGGGCACATGCTCGAGCCACCACTGCCGGGGCTACCAGCTTAAAATCCCCCGAGGTCAAACCTTGGGGGCAAGAAGTAGCCTATATTCGTTGTCCTGACGGCACGCTGGTTGAGCTTTGTTCGCCCATAGGGTGATGTAGCCGCTTAACCAGTTCAAGAGGCATTACATCAGCAAACCCTTTAGTGAGTTTCGTCAGATAATGGCAGCCGAGGATGAATACACGTTTCGCTTTAAGCGGCCAGACAGGGCAATGGGGGAATAAGGTTGTTCATGATAAATCGCTTTAGCCTGATGTGCCGATGTGGTTTGTCGTGGTAGGGGATTTTTAGAAAAGCCCAGCCCTGTTTGAAGTATGTGCGATTTTGTTCTCCATCTTAGCCCAACACCACAAACCCATCTTGCTGCCTATCCGCTGGCAATTTATCCTCCGCGCCCAACAAGTTGAAAAGCAATATCAGGTTGTTTGTCTTGTCATTGGCTAGGATGTCATAAACAAGCGCCATAGGATGCACAACATAAGCATAATCAGAAGTGACAACGGCAAGGCTAGGGTCAGACTGTTCGGGATAGTGCACCATGCGCCATTGCCAGTTGTGATGTCTGTAAATCTGTTCACCGTAAAGGCAGCCATAACCAACAGCACAGTTCATTACATCCTCGTCGCTAATAGACGCTTCGACCAAATTGTCAACAACCTGTGCAATTGCCTGAACAATCGTTTTGGGGTCAGCAGCTGACGTGAGACGAAGCGCTTTGAGAGCAATGCGTTGACTGCCTTCAATCTCGCGTTGGTCATGTTCGGTCAATTCAGTCGCTGAAATGCTTTTCGAAGACGCGTGGTCATCATTTCGTGCTTGCGCCTGAAATTCAGTGGTTTTGCTAGCTTTCTCTTGTGAGGCTGATTTTAAAACATTTAACGGCCAATATTCAACTTCATCTATTGGTGTAAAGGCATGGCCAAGTAACCCAGCCTGCTCCATAGCTTGCTTCAAAGCTTCTTTCACAAAAATCAAGGTAGCAAATGTGCTGTCTCTCATCATAAAGGCATCTGAGTTCACGAAGGACTCGGTTGGGACAATATTTCTGTAACGCATCGGAGTGTTCGTAATGCTATGGTATTGAATCTCTGACCGTTCCAGGTCAACCACTTGCCCTTTGTCTAATAGGCGATACAATTTATGACTACCAACTGAAGGCGGCTGATTTTTTTTGAGTTGTACTGCACAGTCAAAAACTTGCATATTCACATGATGATGCTCCATGATTTCTAAAGCTCGAAATGAAGCGAAAGTCAGTCCTTGTATGTCAATAAAATCAGGAATGATACCACGGCTGTCCTGTAACAAGCTGATTAAGGGAACATCTTCTGTCCAAGGATCAGCATGTGTATAGCGGTTATTGCTACGGTCATAACCCGATCGCCATTTAGCTAGCCACGAGCTTGGTGGCGTCTTTTCAAACCTAAAGTCGGCCAAAGGTTTGTCGTGTGGGGTGTTAATTCGAAAACGGTAGATTATTCTTACCTCCAAAAGTTATTTTTAAAATTTTCGTAAAACTAGTCCCAGATTTGAAGCTAGTTTTATGTGAAAAAGCCGTGGCTTAAATTTACAGATTATTTACCGTAGTTCCACCTCCTAGATCGCGTAGACGAGCTCTGTATTCGTCTGCTATGCGATCAAGTTCTGTTTGAATAGCTTCTTCTAACGGGGGCAGGCCAGCAGGTAAGTTTTGAGGTACGGGTAAGGGTTGATTGAAGTCATCTAACTCTACATTGTAATATGATTCGTAGTCGAGCTTAATTTGTCTCCAGCTCTCTTCAATGTCCGCACGAACTTGCTTTGTGAGTGTCCCGTGGCTACCTCGATGTTTGGGTAAGTTTCTTGCAATACTTAGTGCATCGTTGTCAGGAAAAAACTCACCGTTAGAAATACCGTTAATATCCCACAAAGTGTCAAGCTGTCCGCGTGCAACCATTGGATGTACTAAAGAGCCGCTTGCTCCCAATTGGGCAGGAATTAAATGATGAGCTTGATGGTTGTTTGGTCGACCAAAGGCAGCTTTAAGCCTGCTGCCGAGTGTTTTTGAACAACCGGTTAGTAGACCTGCTTGGGTTTGAATACCTATCCCACAGGCATATTGATCAAGTAATTCGGTAGCTCTGCTGGGTGTAACATTGTTGAGGTCATCAAGGAAGGCTTCAGCTGCTTCAGGGGAAAAGTCGTCAATGGCTTCTCTGAGTGCTTGGGCCGTTGCATCAGGGTCAAGACCCGTGTCACTGATTCGCCTAATGGCATTGTCCGCTTTGCCAATAAAGCGCTTGATAACTTCGGGGTCATTGCACGCATCACAGGCTTTGTTAGCAAACGCCAAAGCTAGCTCGTTGCGCGTGGCAATTTCATCTGCTAACTGGGTAGCAGTGCGGCGTGTTTGTGTGGCTTGTTCAACGGTAGTGTCAATTACTTCTTCAAAGTAGCCCCGCTGGCCTTGCCCCAAAAAGCGGCTAGCACGCTGACTACCTTGCCTAATTGCTCTAATGATACCCGTGGTTTCAATTTGATCGGCTGTTAATGCCTCAATAGTCAAACCAAGGACAGAAAGACCAACCGACCATTTGTCCACACCTTGCCCCGCAGTACCACTGCGAATTTGGGCAAATAGCTCTGAACCATCGTCCCAGAAAGGAATCAACACATCTAGGGCGTTGTCCATGTTGGCGTAGGTTTGCTGCTCAGTATCACGCCACACTTGGTTAATCTGCCCCAAGGCGCACAGCGTTGCCATTGAGCACAGCGGCCAATGGTAGTGGCACATCAAAGTTAGGTAAAGCAGGGGCAGCCGTAGGTACAGCGTTGCTTGTAGCCACGGTGACACAACCACTCGTAGAAACACCTAGGCTGCGTTCATTAAGGAAATTGCATGTACCATCTCTGGAAATCTCAATGCGGCTTAAGTCGATAGGCACGGGGTTGGTATTGCCTGTGTTTACAGGGATACGCACCCTAATGGAACTCTTGCCATCAACCATCACACAGTCATCACAGTCAGAAGGCAGGTCTACAAACTGGGCATGGAAATAGCCACTAGCTTGGGCAGCGTGGTTGCCGTTACCATCCACAGCATAGACGGGAACATCAAGGTCAATACTGCCATTGACAATATCGCGGCTACGAACGCGTGCCACCATCATGTACTCGTCGCCATCGGGCGTTTGCGCAATGTACTCTTGTACATAAGGTGAGGCAAATTCGCCAGGCACAAGTGAATCTGGCACAACAGCGACGTATACCCTAGGCACGCGTAAACCAGCAATGGCATCGTATTGATAGGTCAGGGTTTGCTCTTGTGTGGCGATATAAATTTCGCTATTAGGGCGAACATCGCTGCGCATTTCTGTCGTAAGGGCATTCCCAAGTAGGACAATGCGCGTACATTGTCGTACATCTGTGGCGTCGTTAACGTCTCGATTAGAGGTCGCAAAATTGTTTGCGTTGTTTGTTAGGTCATTACCGCCATTGACTGTCGCTACGTAGTAAAGACCATCGTTAAGTGGACAATCAAAATACGCATGGTCAAAGACAAAGCCCGTAGAACGCACCGTATCGTCAATGTAATAGACGTAGGGTGAATACTCGTTGATGATGCGTGTTCCTGTAGCTTGGGCTTGATTGAGGCTTTGCAATTCTAAGGCTTCGCTAGCGTTATTGGGATAGCGTACGTTCAGTCGTGTTTCGTAAACGACACTTATGGCATCAAGGTTTTTCGCTAAATGTGGGCGTGCAAATGCAACAGAAGTGTCAGTTAGCCCTGTAAGGGTATCCGTCACCGTCAAGGTAATGGGGAAAAGACCTTCGGCTGTATAGGTATGGCTTGCTTGTGCACCCTGCTGGATGGCGCTACCATCACCAAAGTTCCATTCATACGTGAGTAACCCACCCGATGTCACCGTAGAACTGCTGGCATCAACATCAATAGTTAGGGGCAAACTCCCAAAGTATGTACCTTCATCGGGGTCATTGGGGTCGGTTGTGTTGGGGTTGCTCAGCGTGAATTGTGCTTCGGGTGCATCGGAAGAAAGCGTAAACCATGTTTCTTCTTCCCAGAGAAGTTGTCCATCAGCCACGTTTTGAATACTCAGGGTGACTGTGTAAGTGCCGATGCTCGCGTAGGTGTGCTGAATGCGTGAACCAGTGCTAGTATTGCCATCACCAAAATCCCAAAGGTAGGCGACGCCGCTTACCGGATTACCAACATCCATGTTGATAGTCAGATTGTTATTGCTTTGCAAGCTAATAGCGTTCGTGTTGATGTTACCGATGTCTTGCACGTCGAGGTAGCGGTACTCGTTAAGCCCTTGACCTTGAAGGGCATTGTCAAGACCGGGTAGCACCAGTACCGTTTGTGAGGAAGTAGCAGTACGACCCACGCTATTGGTAACGGTCAGGGTAGCGGTGTAGCTACCAGGGTTTTGATAGAGGTGGCTAACATAGCTTCCTTCACCCGTTTGACCATCACCAAAATCCCAAGCAAAGGTAAGTTCCGTACCTTCTGAACCATGGGCATTGAAAATGGCGTATCCGGGTGCGGTACCGACAACAATGGGTACATCTACACCATTGCCACCGTCAAGGGACGCCACTAGCGTTTCAGTGTTGGGGTCATCTTCAGGGTCAACAGGCGGCGTCCCCGTGCCCCCATCCACAACAGCAACATCC
>CAZKAZ010000064.1:0-27175 GCA_964550765.1 uncultured bacterium
TGCCATGGACGCGTATAAACTTTTTGCCTTGCCCGTGGTAGCCGATGCCAAACGCACCTTTGAAACGTTGACAGATGCCCTCCACCAAGCGGGTTACACGGGTACAGACCACACCTACCGCGAGCAAGTCAGCCAGTGGAAACACGCCTGGGACGCCAAGGTAGACGAGATTAAACAGGTGCAAGACCCTAATAACCTCGGTCAAGGTGAGGTTTTAGGCATCACCAATGACAGTTTTGGCGGCGATGCGGTGGTGATTAACGCCGCAGGTAGCATCCCCGGGGAAATTCCCAAACTGTGGCGACCCACCTCACCCGATAGTTACCACCTCGAGTACGGCTATTCGTGTATGGGTTACGAAATTCCGGCTGGCTTGGGCGTGAAACTAGCCGAACCTGAGCGCGAGGTGGTGGTGTTCATTGGCGACGGCAGCTATTTGATGATGAACAGCGAAATTGTCACCGCTGTGGTGGAAGGCATGAATTTGACCATCATCATCGTGGATAATCACGGCTATCAAAGCATTCACGGTTTGCAGCAAAGCACGGGTACGCCGCATTTCGCCCTAGAATTGCGCCACCGCGATGCACAAGGGTTGTTAGATGGCAACTATGTGCGCGTGGATTACGCCAAACATGCTGAAGCGATGGGGGCACGTGCCGTGTATACCAAAACTGAAGCTGACTACCGTGCTGCTCTCGAGCAAGCCAAAACCCAGCAGGGTGTGAACGTGATTGTGGTGGAAGTTGACCCCAGCAAACGCGTTGGTACCTATGACCACGGCGGTTGGTGGGACTGTCCGCCAGCAGAAGTGAGTGAGCAAGCGAGTGTTAGAAAAGCAAGAGCCGAGTATGACGAAGCGCGTAAGCAGCAGGTGTTGTTTAAGTCAGCAACCTAACTGTCAGATGCTGAAGACATTGTTGATTGGGACATTGTTGATTGAGACATTACTGATTCTCGAGCGTCAACAAGCAACATCAAACGCTACTAAGTTCATGCTGTGACATTCATTCTGTGAAGTTCATTCTGTAAGGAGGTATTGTATGCTTTATCCACCTGAAACGTCGTTACCTGCTTTTTTTGCTGACCAAGACATGCAACTCAGTGATTTTGCAGCCCTTTGCGAGCAAACGACCCAACTAAGCGACTATCCACTAGCCACAGCGGTAGAACACAACATCCTCATCTACGACGGTGAGGCGTTAAGACAGCAGCTAGAACATGGCCAAGAAGATGTCCTCAAAGCTGAGTTGTGTAAGGCACTGCGCGACGGTCCGGGCGTATTTGTCATCAAGCATGCTTACACAGATACCAGCATCATCGACAAAAGCACTCAAGTCTTTAGCGAGATTGTCGCTGCCGAACGCGCTTCTGGGCAAGGCCAAGGTGATCACTTTGGCAACAATGAACGCATCTGGAATGTCATTCAAAAAGTTTGTGTCAGAGATCCCGAGCTTTTTATCGACTACTACGGTAACCCCATGCTTGCCCTGGCCTGTGAAGCGTGGCTAGGACCGTTTTATCAAATTTCGGCGCAGATGAATACCGTAAAACCAGGAAGCAGCGCCCAAGGGGTGCACCGCGATTATCACTTGGGCTTTCAGTCCAGCCAAACAACCCAACGCTTTCCCGCCCACGTTCAGGTGATGTCGCAATATCTGACCTTGCAAGGAGCGATTGCCCATGGCGATATGCCACTTGAATCTGGGCCTACCCGCCTTTTGCCCTATTCACAACAGTTTCCTGCAGGCTACTTAACGTACAGACTGCCTGACTTTCAAGCGTATTTTGATGCGCATCAGGTTCAGTTACCATTAGGGAAAGGCGACATGGTGTTTTTTAGCCCCGCACTGTTTCATGGTGCAGGTACAAACACATCAAACAATGACCGCGTTGCCAACCTCGTGCAGATTTCCTCAGCGTTTGGTAAGACAATGGAAACCATCAACACCACGGCCATGATTGAGGCTGTTTACCCTGCGCTCAAAGCGCGGGTAGACGCGGGTAGCATCCAACCACGCAATATTCACAACACGATTGCAGCAGCAGCAGATGGCTACTCGTTCCCTACCAATTTAGATGCTGACCCACCCGTAGGTGGCAACGCACCCATGACGCAGCAGCAACTTATGCAGCAAGCGTTAGATGAGGGCTGGTCGTTAGCAACGTTACAAGAAGCGCTCAACGCATATGCCAAACGCCGTGAGGCGTAGCAAGTTTTAGCCAATATCAACGTCACTATTCGTGATAACACCTAGAGTATCATGAGCCTTAGCGAGGTGATGAATATGCCAGAAATACTAGATAAACAAGCAACTAACTGGCGACTCAAACTTTTAGAAGAAGTGAGCTTGCTACCTGAAGCCAGCCTCAAAGACATGTATTACCTCGTTCACGGCTATCGCTTAGGTCTTCATGCTGAAGCAAAGAAAGATGTGGACTTGCAGCGATCAAAAGAGATGACATTGTCCTTAGCGGGTGCTTGGCAGGATTGGGATGATGATGAATTTCACGCCTTTTTAGACGACATTTATCATCGTCGCAGCCAAAGTAGTCGAAGAGAGCGCCATGAAGGCATGCTTGATTGATAGCGACATTGTGTCGTTTTATCTCAAAAATGATCAACAAGTCATTCAACATGTTGACACTTACCTGGCAACGTTTGGCAAGCTCAACATCAGTATCATCACCTATTACGAGATATTGAGTGGTTTGCGGTTTCGTGACGCACACAAACGCATAGACGTTTTTAACCTATTGATGGAGAGTAATAACATCATCCCTTTCACCCTTGAAGCCACGGACATTGCCAGTACCCTTTATGCGACGTTGCGTCACGCTGGTACACCTATTGACGATATAGATTTACTCATTGCGAGCACTGCTTTGGAACATAACTGGGCGCTGGTGACACACAACCAACGTCACTTTGGCAAAATTGAAGGGCTCGAGCTCTACGACTGGACACAACCATGACACAATCACTTGGCTTTGGCATCATCGGCGCGGGGCGCATTGGCAAGCTGCACGCCAAAAACATCGCGGGTAGTATCGAAGGTGCGCATGTTGTCGCCATTATGGACGCTTTTGCGGAAGCGGCAGAAGCGCTCGCCAACAAACACAATGTAGTCGCCACGCAAGATGTTCAAGAACTCATCAATCACCCTGATGTAGACGCGGTGGTTATCGGCTCGCCGACGAGCTTGCATGCGGAGCAAATCAAGTTGGCAGCGCAGGCAGGTAAGGCGATTTTTTGTGAAAAACCGGTGGCGCTTGACTTACACACCACACAGGACGCCATGCGGGTAGTGCAAGAGGCAGGTGTGCCCTTTCAAATTGGCTTTAACCGCCGTTTTGACCCTGCGATTGCGAGCCTTGCGCGCACCATCCACAGCGGCGAATTGGGTCAGGTTGAGATGTTTCGCAGTCAGTCCAGTGACCCTAGTCCGCCGCCGCTAAGTTATGTGGCAACCTCGGGGGGCATCTTTTTAGATTCTGCTGTTCATGACTTTGATATTGCGCGGTTTATTGGCGGGGAGGTAGAACGGGTCACTGCCCTTGGGCGGGTGCTCGTTGAACCTGAGTATGCGCAGTATGAAGACGTGGATACCAGCGTTGTGACGCTCGAGTTCACCTCAGGTGCGCTCGGCATCATCCAAAATAGTCGCCGCACCCAGTTTGGGCATGATGTGCGCGTGGAAGTGCACGCTGCTGGCGGTAAACTAATCGCTGAACAGGAACGTCGCAGCAATGTTTGGCGG
The DNA here is from genome assembly GCA_964550765.1 of uncultured bacterium. GTDB lineage: Bacteria > Deinococcota > Deinococci > Deinococcales > Trueperaceae > JBCCBI01. The sequence goes on from CAZKAZ010000064.1 coordinate 3,762, forward strand.
TACACAAAAGAAGGTATGGCGGCAGATTATCAGATGGATTTTCTCGAGCGCTTCCGTGATGCTTATGTGCTCGAGCTACAAGCCTTTGTCGATGCCGTTCATACCAGCACACCTCCTACCCCCACCCACAGCGACGCCATCGAATCTTTGCGCGTGGCCTTAGCGGCTACTACCAGCCTGCGTGAACAGCGCCCTGTCAAACTTGCTGAAATTAGCTAATTCTTTTTAAGGAACGTTACCTATGTCAACACCTATGTCAACCTTTCAACTCGGCAACGCCCCTTGTTCATGGGGAAAAATTGAAAATACCGCAGACGGCGGCCAAAACATCGGCTACGCGCAAATGCTTGATGAACTCGCGGCTACTGGCTACACCGGTACCGAACTCGGCGACTGGGGCTACATGCCCACTGACCCCAGCCAACTTCGGGCTGAACTGGCTGCGCGTAACTTACAACTTATTGGCTCGTGGGTGACGGTGCGTCTTTATGATGCCGACTATCACCAGCAGGGGCTCGAGCGCGCCCTAAAGGTTGCTGGTTTACTGGCTGAAGTGGGCGGCGAACACTGCGTCATCAACATCGGTGACGATCACAGCACAGTGCCTAGTCGCCTTGATAATACGGGGCGCATTCAACCCGAACATGCCCTCCCAGATGACCTGTGGACGAGTTATGTGGAGGGTGCAAGCATGGTGGCTGAGGCCGTCAAACGGGAAACGGGTTTGCGCAGTTGCTTACACCATCATGGGGCGACGTATGTGGAAACCCCCGACGAAATCGACACGTTTTTAAGCCTCACCGACCCAGATCTGCTAGGCATTTGCTTTGATACCGGTCACTACATGTTAGGTGGCGGCGACCCTGTGGCGGGGATTCGTAAACATGCTGATAGAATCACGCTGGTGCATTTCAAGGACTTTTTGCCAGAGGTAGTGGCGCAAGCAGATGAACAGGGCTGGAATTATCAAGACCTCGTTGGGCAAGGCATGTTTTGCGAATTGGGGCAAGGTAGCGTGGATTTTGCCGCCGTCAAGCAAGCCCTTGAAGACATTGGCTATCAAGGTTGGCTTGTCGTTGAGCAAGACGTGTTACCGGGTATGGGCACGCCTAAAGCGAGCGCGCAGCGCAACCGCGACTACTTGGCGTCATTAGGGCTGTAGATGGCAGCAAAACTTGACCTTATTGCCATCGGGCGCTCGTCCATTGACCTTTACAGCAACGAACTCGGTGTGCCGTTTCACGATATTAAGAGTTTTGGTTCGTATGTGGGCGGAAGTCCCACCAATATTGCGGTAGGGGCACGCCGGTTAGGGCTCGAGGTAGCCCTATTGAGTCCTTTGGGAGATGACAAAACCGGTGACTTCGTGTGGCATTTTTTAGCACGTGAAGGTATCGACACCCGTTTTATTCCCCGCAAAGTGGGTAAACGCACCAGCGCAGCCGTGGTAGGAATGCAACCGCCCGATGTTTTTTCGTTGGTGTTTTATCGGGCTGAGGCGGCTGATATTGCCCTTACCATTGACGATGTGCTCGCACTACCTATGCAAGACGCAAGGGCGCTCGAGATAGGCGGCACCAACCTCTCCCAAGACCCTAGTCGTAGCGCCACCTTTTTTGCGGCTGAAGAAGCCAAACGTCACGGCCTCACCGTATTTTTTGACTTTGATTTTCGGGCTGACCAATGGCACGACGTGCGGGCATTTGGCGTAAACGTGCGGGCTATGCTGCCACTCGTCGATGTCGCCATTGGCACCGAAGCAGAAATTAACGCCGCCATGCTCATAAACCCCGACGACATGACTGTGCGCGAGCAGCAAGTCAGCTCACCTGAAATTCGCGGCGACATTGACGCTAACATTCAGCACATTCTCAACATTCCCGCCGGGCCTGAAGCGCTGGTCGTGAAACGGGGGGCGCGGGGCGCTTCTGTTTATTTACGCACGGGTGACGTCATTGACGTACCGGGTTTTGAGGTTGAGGTAGTGAGTGTACTCGGCGCGGGGGATGCTTTTGCTAGCGGGCTGATTTACGGACGCTTGAAAGGTTGGGATTGGCAAAAAAGTGTGCGTATGGGTAACGCTTGTGGTGCCATTGTGGTGACGCGCCAAGGTTGTGCCAATTTTATGGGCTACGAAGCTGAGGTGCTCGAGTTCATTGACGCTCGAGGGGGCTTTTGATGCCTTATGTCGAAGATGGCCGCACCCTCATCCAACATGCCTTTGAGCAGGGGTATACGCTCCCTGCCTTTAACATCTGCTCGGTTGAAATGTTGCGTGCATGCATAGCAGCCGCTACTGAACTTGATGCCCCCGTCATCGTCCAGACCTATCCAGCCGACATTGCGCAAGTGCCGCCCAAACATATGGCAGCACTGGTCAAAAGTGTTGCCCAGGACGTGCACGTGCCGGTACTGCTTCACCTCGATCATGGCCCTAATTTTGAACTAGCCATGCAATGTTTGCGAGCAGGCTACGGCAGCGTCATGATTGATGGTGCTGAGCAACCACTCGCTGAAGTCGTGAAACTTGCTAAGAAAGTGAGTGAGATTGCCCACGCGCAAGGCGCTAGTGTCGAAGTGGCCGCTGAAAGTTTCAATGCGGGTATGAGCCAGTACAGCACACCCGAAGACTGTCTGCGGCTCAAAACCGAAGGCGAAGCGGATATGATTGCGGTGTCGATTGGCAGTGAACACGGGCAAAGTAGCGCCCTCAACCTCGAGCTTCTTGCAGATATCGCCCGTACGGTGCAAAGCCCTTTAGTAGTGCATGGTGGTAGCGGCATTGCTGCTAGCGACTACGCCCAAGCCCGCCAGCACGGCGTCGTCAAAGCCAACATTGGCTCAGCGTTGTACCGAACCCTGCGCGAAACGTGGCAAGGTAGCGCCAGTTATGGTTCACACCGCGAGGTGTATGCGGCAGCTCGAGCTGCCCTTACAGAGGTTGCCAAAGAAAAACTGCAGATTATGGGTGCAGCTGGGCAAGCCTTCTCATACACACCTTGAGCTTTCGTAAGAATTATACCCTTGCAGGCACATCCAAGTCTTGGAGTTGCAACGTCAACGCGTCTACTGACATGCTGATTTCCCGTAACGACAACCACAACGACGCCAGCAGCAACAGCAAACTAACCGCAAAGATGACATGCGCCAAACCATCTTGGCCAATAAATATCAAAAACATGGTGAGCACGCAACAAAAAAAGCTCGAGACACCCAAGGTCTGCATGTGCTGAATCAACCACACTCGCCGCCTGAGGTTATCGAGTTGAGCGATGATGTGAGCTTCGTGTTTATCGCGGTAAGCCGCATGCAAGTTGCGAATGAGGTTAGCGAGCGTCAAAAAGCGGTTGGTGTAAGCAAGCAGCAGCAGCGAAATGGCTGGAAACAATAGCGCAGGCGTTGTGAGCGTGAGGGGCATTTAAGCGGGGGTAGGCTGGTCAGTCTGTAAAAAGCGGCTAGCAGCAGCCACACCTGCACCGTAAGCCACTTCGTGACCGAGTTCTCGCAAGACGTCCTCGAGCACCATCACGATGGTTAATGCGTCATAGACATCAGCATCCCCCATCAGCGAAGGCCGAAACAACACCGGCTTGGCATCTTCCTGCCCGCCGGCAATGCGCACGTTGCGACCAGCAAACCCCGCCACAATATCGGGCGCAGCAATACCAGCCGGGGCTTTGAGGGCGGCGACAGCAGGGCTAGGACGCTCACTAAAAGGCACGCAACCCAGCGCACGTGCACCCTCGAGCACCACCTGATTGTTTTGCTCGAGCCGCGCCCAAGTATTTTCCAAGCCTTCTGCCAAAATCATATCGAGGGCAACGTTTAAGCCCTGCAACAAACTCACCGCTGGCGTGTAGGCGGTTTCCCCTTTGGCTTGTTTGGCGTTTTCTTTGTGCAAGTCCAAGTAGTAACGCGGCAGATGGTTGCTGTCTTGCTGCCAAACGCGCTCAGACAACCAAGCAAACCCCAACCCCGGCGGGGTCATGAGACCTTTTTGTGAACCTGCAAACACCCCATCAAGTTGCCACTCGAGCGGACGCAATTCTGCCACCCCGAGACTCGTCACACAATCGACCAAAATACGCATTTCCGGAGCGATTTCCCGCACAGCAGCCGCAATGCTAGCAATATCGTGTAACGTCCCAGTAGAGGTTTCTGAGTGCACTAAGGTAATGGCGAACGCGTCGCGGTGCTCACTCACGTGCTCTTGCACGGCAGCCACGTTGACCGTTTGACCCCACGCAACAGGCAAAGGTTTGACGTCGTAACCAAACGTGTGCGCCATGTCAAGCCAGCGCTCAGCAAACTTACCGCCACCTACGCCGAGCACTTTCGCCCCACGCGGCACTGCGGCAAGCAAACCCGCTTCAAAGGCTGCCGTGCCGCTACCACTGAGAATGAGAATGTTGCCATACGGCACGCAGGCCACTTGGGCAAGTTTGGCGCGCACTTCCCCAAACAATTTTTTGAATTCGGGGGTGCGGTGGTGAATGAGCGGGCGCGACATGGCCTCGAGCACCGCAGCAGGCACCGATACCGGCCCAGGAGCGTACAATCTAGCTTTCATCATCACTCACTTTCTCGAGCTTCCAAAATTCATCAGCATCAACCTTCTGACTCACAAGCAGGAAACACAACCAACGTCCCGGACATCAATATCAACAGCATTCACAGCATCACCGCCCGTCTGAGATGACAACGATGCACCCAGCATCATCACCTGAGACACACGTCTGCAACATCAACATCTGGCAACGTCAACACCCGGCAACATCAACATCCAGCAACATCAACGCATAAAAACGACATCAATCAGCAACTACAACTTCACCATCTGCAAATCACGCAACACATCAGGGAGCGCCAAAAGTTCATCGAGCACGGCTTGTTCGGGCGTTTGGTCAAGGGTCAACGCAAACAGGGCGATGCCGTCACCGGAGACCCTCGAGAGTTGCATGCTAGAAATATTCACGCCTGAGTTGCCGAGCACCGTGCCAATTTTGCCAATCGCCCCCGGGCGGTCGTAGTTGCTACAGATGAGCATGGTGCCTTCGGGTTTGATTTCAATGTAAAAATCACCGATGTTAACGATGCGTGGGTCATTTTCAAACACCGTACCGCCTACAAACACCACGTCTTCGTCACTGATGGCACGCACTTCTACATGTGAGGTGTAACCCCGACTGCGCGAGGCGAACGCTCGAGACACACGCACGTCGCGTTCTTTGGCAATGGCTAAGGCGTTGATGTAGTTGGGGGGTTCGTCCAAAAAAGGTTCTAAAAAGCCCTTAGTAGCTGCAATGGCGATGGGTTCTGGATCGCGGGGAAACGTCCCTGAAAATTCAACTTGCACGTCCCGCACGCGGCCTTTAATGAGTTGCGCCACCATCTTGCCCAGAATTTCAGCCAGTTTGAGGTGCGCACCCAAAGCATTCATCACTTCCGGGGCAAGCGCAGGGGCGTTGACAGCACCACGTGAAAAGTCACCCCGCAAGGCTTGCACGGTGCGCTCTAAGATGTCTGCACCAACTCGAGCTTGGGCTTCTTTGGTGTTCGCTCCTAGGTGAGCGGTCAAAACGACATTGTCGAGTTGTAAGAGGGGATGGTCAACCGAGGGTGGCTCGAGCACAAACACATCCAAACCTACCCCAAACAGTTTGCCGTCTTGGAGGGCTTTGGCAAGGGCGTCTTCTTGAATGATGCCCCCCCGTGCCGCGTTCACCACCACAGCAGCTTTGGGCAAGCACGCAAGTTCGTCTGCGCCAATCATGCCTTCAGTTTCTTCAGTTAAGGGCGTATGAACGGTGACAAAATCACAACGCACCAACATCTCTTTGAGGCCGTCGTAGAGTTCAACACCTAAGTCTTGTGCCCGTTGCCTGGAGATATACGGGTCATAGGCAGTCACTTCCATGCCCAAACCTTGCGCCCGCCGGGCGACCAGCGAACCGATGCGCCCCAAACCCACAATTCCCAGACGCGCACCCTTGACCTCACGCCCCAAGAATTTGCGATCCCAAATACCTTCACGCACCAGTCTATCTGAGCGCGCTACCCCTCGAGCGGCACTGAGCATAAGGGCAATCGCCAGTTCAGCAGCAGAAACGTTGTTGGCTTCTGGGGCATTGAGCACCAACACCCCTTTGCGACTGGCTGCCTCGAGGTCAATGTTGTCGATACCCACGCCCCCGCGCCCAATCACTTTGAGATTAGTAGCCGCTTGCAGCAGTTCACTATCGACTTGGGTACGGCTGCGGGTGATGATGGCTTGGTAGTCTTTGGCGATGGCTAAGAGGTCTTCTCGAGCGATGCCTGCCCGATCGTCAATCTCCACGTCGGGGTAGTCCGTATTGCCGAGTTGCACGTTGTCCGTTACCAGAATGCGCTGCTTCATAAACGGTTGCAACTATACCCTTTGCCAGTTCAGTACACCGTCAGCACCTTGACGAAGTTGTGTCAACAACGGGGCGTGTCAACAACGGGGCGTTTAGGCAATAATCCTTCAGACTGTCGTTTCAGACTATCGTTGACCTACACTTCAGCGATAACATTCATCTGGTGTTGATAGGTTCGCATCGGCCATACACAACAGCAGCAAAGGCAACCAAAACCGAGTCGATACTTGACCGACTCGGCTGCGCTTGTGCCCACAATGAGGGCGTAGGTTTGGGGTGTAGGTTTGGGGCGTAGGTTGAAGAAGGTGTCTAAAAATTAGCTGTTATTGGCGTCTTCACCACTGGTATCTGTACTGGCGTCTGAGGCAGTGTCAGCAGGGGGATTGGCTTGGTTAAACGTACGCTTGACGACGCCATCGGTGATAATCACAAACTGCACTTTGAAGGCGAACGCAGCGACAAGCGCGGCAATGACGGCGAGCCACACCAAGCGGGTAACGACGAGCAGCAAGAACACAACACCTAAGATGTTGAAAGGCAAGCGGAAGTAGGTATCACCTTTGCGGCTGCGCAGTGCCAAGTGGCGTTTTGCGCCCATCTTCCAGAGGTTACGTAGGTTGTCGGTCAGATTTTTGCCGAGGTTTGACCAGTTGACGGTATTGGATGTGTTGGTTTGGGTTTCGTTGGCTCGAGGGTTGGTGTTGTTTTCAGTCATGGTGATATTTCCTTTCAGGTGAAATGATTTGGGTAATCGCTGGCTTCATCGTCTGGTACGAACGTTTCAGATGCGGGGGTTTCAGATGGTCAATCGTCAGTTGATTGTCAGTTGATTGTCGGGTAATCGTCTGCGCTTAATCGTCTGCGTCTAATCGTCTGTGTCGTTCTGGCTGTCACTGCTGTCGCGGCGTTCGACGGCGATGGTGAAGTTGGCAACCAATGCCGCCATAGCCCCAAGGGCTGCCCAGACAGGCAGGAGTACGGTACCGACCACGCCAAACGTTAGCGGGATTTCGATGAGGGTGCGGCCTTCGTCGTTTTTGACGATGATGCGGCGGACGTTGCCTTCGCGGATGAGTTCTTTAACTTTGCTGATAACGGCTTCACCGCTGACGGTGAATTCTTCGGTGTGGGTTTGTTCTTGTTTCACGAGGTCGTTTCCTTTCTCGTTCATAATGGAATCCTCTCTGACGGGTGATACTTGGCTCGAGCCTTCCTCGAGCGATGACTTAGTGTAGAAGCCCTAGGGATGAGCCGTCATCACACCAATGGGTGAGTAGCGTGCTACACCTCGGGTGAAAGCCAAAAAACCAGCGACCCACCCTTGCGTGCGTCGCCTTGGTATATTTACTTGTAAAGATTAACTTTCACACTTTGATAAATTATTGCACTTGTAGAATCGTGATTGATGTAGCTATGCTTTGTGTTTTTTACAGTTGTCGAGTTTTACCAGTACCGTAGTGACATCAACCGTGTGCAGTAACCGTGTGCAGTAACCGTGTGCAGTAACCGTGTAAGTACGGCTACAGTAGACGTCAATCACAGAAAGGCGATTACCAACATCGCATCAACGTCACCCATCAATGTCACCCATCAATGTCACCTATCGACGCCAATCGTATGCAGTAGCCATCAATCACAAAGAGGCTAACCGTCAGATTCAATCATCAATTTCCGGCACATGCCACCTGCGGCCAGCCCGCGCTAGCATCTCATCGGCTTCTTCAGGCCCCCACGTACCTGATTCATACAACGCAGGTTCTTCATTGGCGTGTTCCCAAGTGTTGAGGAGGGGCGTGACAATGCGCCACTGTTCTTCGACTTCATCAGCGCGCATAAATAACGTGGCGTCACCCATCATGGCATCGAGTAACAAGGTTTCGTAGGCATCCGGGGTGCGGCGTTTGAATTGTTCGTTGTAGAAAAAGTCCATACTGGCCGTATTCAACGTGATGCCCTGACCGGGGACTTTGGCGTTGTAGCGCAGCGAAATCCCTTCATTGGGTACTAACCTAAGCACAATGCGGTCAGCTCTAGGGGGTTTGCGAAACTGAAAGGGAATGTGCGGCGGGGTTTTGTAGTAAATGACGATTTCCGTCGACTTGGCAACTAAACGTTTACCACTGCGAATATAAAACGGCACACCTGACCAGCGCCAGTTGTCGATGTTGAGTTCGATGGCGGCATACGTTGCTTGCCTCGAGCGACCATCTACCCCCTCTTCTTCGCGGTAACTGCTTTGGCCATTGCTCGACATATACTGCCCCAACACCGCATCACCAACGTTCACGCAGTGCATCGCCCGCAGCACTTTGACTTTTTCATCGCGCACGCTCTGGGCGTCGTAACTCGCCGGCGGTTCGGTGGCTACTAGCGCGGCCAGTTGCAAAAGGTGATTTTGCACCACATCACGGATGATGCCCGTTTGCTCGTAAAACCCCCCGCGGCCTTCAATACCCATCGGTTCAGCCATGGTCACTTGCACATGGTCAACATATTGCCCGTTCCACGTTGGTTCAAAGATGGTGTTAGCAAAACGCAACGCGGCAATGTTTTGGGCGGTTTCTTTGGCCAAGTAGTGGTCGATGCGGTAGATTTGGCTTTCAAAGAAGTTCTCGAGGATGCGTCCATTGAGTTTTTTGGCGCTTTCTAGGTCCGTCCCAAAGGGTTTTTCAATAATGAACCGCGCATCACCTCGGCGGCTCAAGCCCGCTTTACCGAGGCCATCGGCAATGCCCGCGTAGGTACTCGGCGGTGTGGCCGTATAAAACAAGCGAATGTCATGACCCAAAGCGTCTAAGTGCTCAGCCAAAGCGTCATAACTCGCCGGATCGTCGTAGTTGCCACCACAAAACGATAAACGCGGCGCAAGGTCGTCCCAGAGGGCTTGGTCAACATCGCCATAACCATAGTCTGTCACGGCAGTTTTCATGCGCTCGCGCAGTTCGTCGTCGCTCCAGTCACGGCGGGCAAAGCCCACGATGCGTGTCTCTGGGTCAATAGCACCATCGCGGTGCAGTTCAAACAGCGCAGGCAACAACTTACGGGCGGCCAAGTCACCGCTGATACCAAAAATAACAAACGTACACGCCGGGGCTTTTAGCATTGCTGTCCCACGCACTTACGTATTAAACAAACGAGTTGTATCACCAGTCGTATCACCATAGCTTTCACTTTACGCTTTTGGCTCTGTCATTGTGTTCACTATTAGACGCAAACAGGCTGGCTTCGGGCTAGCACGAGCTGATTCATGCACGGCTTGCCAAGATATAACCATCATCACGTGAATCCATACACCTTGGTAACCATCACGAATGACCATCACATGTATCTCGATGCCTACTCAAGGTAGAAAAACCATCTCCTATAGCCATCGTCAAGCGAACTCATACACCTTGACGCCAACCTAACCGACTGAAGGGGTATTTTTGCCATGTCGGTGTATTGATTACCTTGACCACTGCTATAAATGTCCTGATTGCGTTGGTGACTGCTATACACATCAACCACACAACCGTTACAACAACCCATCCACAAAAAAAGGAGTCTTGCGACTCCTCTTGATGCAATACAACAAAGGTTCGTTGCTTTATTCTTCCATGCCAATAGCAATAATACGCGAATCGCCAAAGGGTTCAGTGAGGTCAACAGCGCCACCCAATTCTTCGGTGATGTAATCAACCAACACTTGCCGTTCGCCAATTTCAGTCGTGATAGCACCACGGGCTTCGGCTGCAGCACTCAGTGACTGATAACCGTCACCACCTGTGAGCAAGAAACTATTGGTCGCTAGCACAAACGTACGTGACAAGTCGCCTTGGGCTTCGTAGTCGCTAATCACCACGTCTTCACTGCCGTCTACACGGGTAACCACCAAACTGCGCAGGCGTGAAGGGGTATCTAAGCTGGTTGCGTCTGAGATGCCCTCGCGGGAAGGGTCGTACTCGAGCACCATACCCGCTACCTGCGGGAAACGACCATCAGCAGCAGGTACGCGGCTGACAGCATTTTCCATAGTAGCAATCAACTCATCGCCAGTGAGTTCTACCACTGAGATTTGGTTATCGAATGCTAAGGCCGTATCAACCACCAAACGGGTAATGTTGGGGCCTGCGATGGTTGCCCGAATGCCACCACCGTTTTTGAGCGCCACATCAGGTTGCATATCTGGGAACACCAAGCGGGTGTACCACAAGGTCGAATCAGCAGCCAAACGACCTAAGTTGGTCTCACGACCACGCACCTCTGCCCGCGCACCAACCAAGGTACTTTCCGTCGTACCGACAATTTCAAAAGCTGCTTGGATGATAGGCGTCGCTTGCAAAGCCCCCAAAGTATCGCGCACAGCAGCAGGTGCAGCAACGGTTTCGCCAGTGAGCAATTCTAGTTCGATGATGGCTTGTTCGGTCGTAGCAATCGGGCCACTTGTGGGGTCAACGCGTACAATGCGACCAGCATCGTCAAAGTCAACAATCAAACGACCCACATAGCGATAAAGTTGATCGCTATTGACCACCAACATAATATTGCCTTCGCTATCTAAGCGAATGGTGGGGTAAAACTGCCCTGAAGTGTCGCCTTCACGCAAAGCGTTAAACGGGCCTTCAGCGTCTGGACGCGCCATGAAACCCGTCGAACCTGCCGACACCACGATGTCAATACCGCGCAAGACATTGGCAGAAAGAGGATCAGCGGTGAAGTCTTGCGCGTGATCGAGCAAGATGATTTTGTTGATGCCCTGAGCTTCTAGCAGTTCCACTTGCTCTAAGACCATACCGACAGCAGATACGAGCGGTTGGTTATCTTCGGGGTTGCGGCCACCGACAAAGTCCACGCCGGGCATGGTGGTGTCGGGGTCATTAATGACATTAAAGAAATCTGCTGGCGCACGACCAATAAGACCAATGCGTTCGCCGTTGACTTCAACGTAAGAACTTCTAGCCACTTTACCGGCGTTTTCGGTGACGCTTGCGCCATCTTCGCCAATTTCAATGGGCGGCACGCCTTCGGACACTTGAGCGTCGCTAAAGTCCATGTTGACTGCCAAGAAAGGATAGTCGGCTTCGGCCAGCATAGTGGCAAAGTCATCGAGACCGCCGTCGAACTCGTGATTGCCTAAACCGTTGGCGGTGAGGCTACTGGCATTAAAAAAAGCAATGTCAGCCAAACCGGGTGCACCCAAACTTTCAACTTGTTCGGCAGCTTCATAAAATGGCCCTGGTAGGGTGTGATCACCAGCGGTCAAGTAGACGGTGTTGTCCTCGAGGCCGCGCAAGGCTTCAATGATGGCCGCGTAGTTGATGATGCGTTCTTCTAGGGTATTGGGGTCTTGGAAGGCCGACTCGTTGTCGGAACTGTGTAACACCTGCAAGGTGAAGGTGTCTTGGGCGACTGCCATGCTTAAGAAAAGCACGAACAGCAAACCGATAAGCTTTTTCATGTGTGGCTCCTTTCAGAGAACTTGCAGCATCTTACCGTAAGTTTGTCAAGTGGTATCAAGGTTTTTTCAGGGAATTGTCAGCTTAAGAAGTATGTGCGCGTCTGTGGGGGCATTCTCAGCCTGCTTGATGTGACGCTCACACGCAAACATACCAGCGGGACATGCCAGCGGGACATTCCTACGCCGCCCCCTTCGTTATGCTGAACCCATGCCACGTTTGCTTCTTTTGAGCCTGTTAGTGATTGGGCTAATGAATACTCATACTGCCCGCGCACACGCCACCATCGTCATGGGCGATGTTGTCACCACCCCTACGACACCGCGCCCAGGTGAACCGTTTACGCTCCGCCTCAGCTTAGAAGACCCCCTCGGCACACCCATTGAAGACGCCGTCGTCGCCGTAGAATTTCGCTCGCTGCCTGATGTCCGCGCCGCTGAACCGGCTGGTGAAGACGTCCGCAACGAAGCCGACACACTCATCATCTCACCAGAAACTGAAGCCGCCGTGCCGCCGGTGCGCAGTGAATTTCGGGAGGTTGAAGCAGGTGTCTACGAAACGCAAAGTCAAATTCCTGAAGGGGGTATCTACCACATGCTCTTTCGGGACACGACGTATCGGCAAGAAGAAGCTCGAGCTGCCCTAATCTACGTCGTCTCAGATAGCGACATGAGCCAAGATGACGCCGCTGACGCCAACGATGCTGTGCTGAGCTTTTTGTTTCCACCTACAGCAGTAGGGCCACAGTTTTTGTGGTTGTGGTTATTTTTGCTCATTGGCTTGCCCCTATTCGCGGCTGGCGTGGTCACAGTGATGGTACTTAGACATGCCAAGAAGAACGAGCAACCTGCTGCACCTGCGTGATGGCTCGAGCTTGCCAGAGGTGTTAACCATCAACGTGCCAACATCAGCGTTCAACTACATTATAGCACTTCTATAAATGACATATAAATAGTTAATACATAGTTAAACGCGTTTTGTGTTGACGTGCTGTTGATAAACATCAGTAACTGTAAAAACAACACGTGGACTTGCCAATCCTAAGCGTCAGTCATGTTGACAGGCTTGATGAGTCTGCAAATGTGACGTCTACAAAATCGTCTTCCCTAACAAACTAGCGGCCATTTCCACCATGATGTTAGCGGTGCGGTTGCGGCTGTCTAGAATGGGGTTGACCTCGACTAAATCCAAGCTGGTAACTATGTCAGCTTCAGCGAGCATCTCCATCAGCAAGTGGGCTTCGCGGTAGTTTAGACCGCCATCAACGGGTGTACCGACACCGGGGGCAACCGTCGGGTCAAGGGCATCGGCATCGAATGACACGTGTACGCGCTCGAGGTGACTGAGTTGGTCGATGGCTTGTTCGGTCACTCGAGCCATCCCCAAGGTGTCAATTTCTTTCATGGTGTAAGCGCGCAGGTTGTGCTTGCGGATAAATGCCCGTTCGCCTTCGTCGATGCTGCGCAAACCAATAAACACCACGTCTTCGGGTTGAATGACCCCTTGCCCGCCCCAAATAGACAATAAGCGCGGGTCGCCATGACCCAACAAATGCGCTAACGGCATGCCGTGAATGTTGCCGCTAGGACTGGTTTCAGGTGTGTTTACATCTGCGTGGGCGTCCACCCACAGCACCCCTGTGCGCCCGCGATTGGCTACCCCTGCAACTGAGCCCATTGAAATGGAGTGATCGCCGCCGAGCACCAAAGGAAACACCTCACGGGGCAAATCGCGCAAGACCTCAAACGTACGAGCACAGGATTGGGCGATGCTTTCAATGAAGTGCAACCCACTGGCATCCTCGAGGGCTTCTGGTACATCCGCTGCTATGTTGCCAAGGTCTTTGATACTGTGACCAATGGTTGTTAGGTGACCCGCAAGCTGAGCTAGGCGCAACGCACTTGCGCCCATGTCAACCCCACGCCGTCCGGCACCCAAGTCCATGGGTACGCCTACAATGTGTATATTTGCCATGCCGTCAAATTAGCATGATAGCGTCAGCTACGGCAAACCTTGCATGTATATTAAAGTGGATATGTGATTTTACAGGTGTATATACGCAAATTGTCTTAACGCAAAGGGCTTAGTTGGGTTGCCTATCGGCGAGCTGGCTGGTGTGGCTAATAAAAAATTGGCTGGTGTCGGTTTTGGTAGGCGGCGCAAGCCACAAACACTGCACCCTGATGGCCACCCCTGCCGCTGCGATGCCGCGTGTAAACATCACCTGGCCATCGAGTTGGTCTACCAACGCTTGCACGATGGTCATACCGAGACTGTCCCTTTGTGCTTGCAAGGTTTCGGGTACGCCCACGCCATTATCGGCAATGGTGAGGGTGACGTGTTGGCCAGTTTGTTGCCCCTCTGGTTGCCCCTCTGGTTGCCCCTGCTGTGGTTGGGGAGGTGATGGCTCGAGCCCTAAATGCACCTGCACCATCGGTTCGGCGATGCGCCCCGCCGGAAACGCGTGTTTATAGATATTGCTGAGCAGTTCACTGGCAATCAGCCCCAAAGGCACGGCTTGTTCTACGCCCAGTTTAACGGGGTCACCCTCGAGCGTCACCGGAACATACACCTCCCGTTGGGTAGCGGCAAACGTACGCACTAAGTAACCTAGGTAATTTAAAAAGTCAATCCCCGCAAGGTCAGGCGATTCGTAGATTTTCTTGTGCACTTCTGCCATCGCCAAAATGCGCTGCCGACTATCAGCAAACGCTTGCCGCGCTCTCACATCGTCGATTTCGTGACTTTGCAAGGCCAGAAGCGACGAAATCACCTGCATGTTGTTTTTGACGCGGTGGTGAATCTCTTTGAGCATGATGTCTTTTTCGTCTAAGGCAGCTTGCAAAATACCCTCTACTTGCTTGCGTTCGCTGATGTCGCGGTTGCTGCCGTACACGCGCAAACACGGTCTAGCTTGGTAGCTATCAATCACAACCTTAATAAAATCTTCTACCCACAGAACCGTGCCAGCTTTGTGGGTGATACGGTATTCCGTGGTGCGCACGTCACCTGCTTGCAAATGGCGGCGGCTAGCCTCAAACGCCGCTCGGTCTTCGGACACTACCAACAGCGGATAGCCCCCGAGGGCATCGATTTCTGCCAAGGTGTAGCCAGTCAGTTGCAAGGTGGTGGTTGGCGGTTCCCAGTCGCGCACCCAGTACCAATCATCTTGTGAGACGAGCGGTTCAGATGCGCCGCCTTCTGGTGGACAGCAAAAAAACGAGTACACACTACCGACACCAACTTCAACAATTTCTCGGTAGCGGCTTTCGCTCTTAGCGAGGGCATGTTCGGTGTTCACTTTGTCAGAGATGTCAATAAACGCCGTCTGCAAAGCGGGCTTGCCTCGGTAACTGCCTACAGTCGTAGAAAACTCGAGCCAAAACATCTCCCCATCGGGGCGAATGATGCGGGTGGTGTAGTGGGTTGTTTGCTGGCGACCGCTAGCGATGTTATCGAGGGTCTCGAGCACCCCCGAAAGGTCATCAGGGTGAATCAACTGGTTGTAGGTTTCAGGGGTCATGTCTTGCAGCACCTCGAGCGGATACCCCAACACGTCTTCCGCTCGAGGATTGGCAAAAACAATGCGGTCATCTTGTAACAATACAAACCCTTGTAAAGCGTTATTCACCAGTGTTTCATAGGCGTCTTCGCTGTATTTCAACGCGCTCACGTCGCGGCTGACAGTTTGTAGAGCGATGACCTTACCTGCCTGATTGGTTACTGGCAACGCTTGGGTTTCAAACCAAACGTAATGCCCCGCTTGGTGACGGTAACGATAGGTGATTTTGTGGGCTTGTTTGCTGGCAAGAAGGTGCTCGTGTGATTCACGGCGAATGCGCTCACAGTCGTCAGGGTGAAAGTAGTCATAAGGGCTTTGGCCAAGCAATGCCTCTGGCCGATACCCCAACACCGTTTCTACTGACGGGCTGAGATAGGTATATGTGCCATCTAAGTTGTGCATAGCCACCACATCAGCCATGTTTTCAGTCAGCAAGCGAAAATGCGCTTCTTGTGTGGCCAACTCGTTTTCTCTGGCCACTTGATCGCTGATGTCAACACCCATCCCCTGAAAAAAACGCACCCGACCCCGGTCGTCAAAAATGGGGTCATTGACCCAACGCAACCAACGCCCTTCGCCATCTGCGTTGTGATAATACGCCCTGCGCACAAACGCTTTGGGGGCATCTTTAAGTTGCAGTAAGTAGGCATTAAAGTCTTTAGCGGCTTCATCGCCAAGCAAATCGCTAACCTTGCGACCAATCAACGCCTCGCGGGACATACCAAAAAACGCCGCATAGGCTTGGTTAACAAAGGTGAGTGTGCCATCTGTGGGTAACCAACGGGTCACCAAAAACTGGTTTTGCCGTTCGATGAGTGAGCGGTAGTGCATCTCGTCAGCACCGTCTATGGGTTTTTTAACCAAGTGTGACACCACCACACAACACATCTGGCCTTGTTCATCACGAAAAAGACTGCCTTGGGCTTGCAGTTGCCGCACCTGACCACTCGTTGTGGCAACAGGCCATATGGTCAGCATCGGCTCGGTCTCGAGCTGTATCATCTCGCGATAAATACGATACGTTTCTTGACGCTGATGGTCATCAAGGGGCATTAAGTCAATGAAGGTATGATCGAGCAAGTCAGCACGTGAGCGTTCCAACCATGAACATAACGTGTCGTTAACAGCCAAAAAACGATTGTTGCTGTCAAGCACGCATATTCCCACGCCACTGTTGCGCCACAAACTAGCTAACAACGCGTTTTGGTCAAGCAGTCGCAAGTCTAGGTTGATGTTTGACGTGTTGTCATCCGACACAAGGTCTCCTCATTTTCGGTAGCAACATTTTCGGTAGCAACATTTTTGGTGGTGACTGCGATGATGGCAATGCACAGCGCACGCTCACCATCATCTGCTGCTATCACTTGCCACTATCACTTACTTACCATTGTCACACTGTACGGCTTACGGTCGTCAATCACATCTCGGTATCAGGCTAGGTATTGGTGTCAGGGTATTGGTGTCAGGGTGTTGGTGTCAGGGTATTAGTATCAGGCCACATTATAGACAATTACACTGGAGACGGTTTGATGGTGAGTGGTTAGCCTGTGAAGAGTTGCATCGTCAATGATTATATTGTAGACGTTTATGGTCAACTGGGTCGTCAAGTATTAGCCAAGGCAGTGTGGCACAGTGTGTCATGTCGCAACAGCAGGCATGGTGACGTGGTTTGTGATGGCTCGAGCCAGTTGGCAACACCACCAGATACCTCACGATAAGACAACTTAACACCTAGCAAACACATCAACCTTGCTTCACGGTCTACGCCTTAACCACTGACGTATCATGATGTATGACCCGCCCATCTGCTTCTTCAGGTACAAAACACGCCTCAGCGCGGATGCACGCAGTGCAAACCCCCGTCATCCCCACCGTTGCCGCCTTGATTGCCAAAACGCCCGGTACTATCTCGCTGGGTCAGGGCATTGCCCACTATCCGCCCCCACCAGCAGTGCATCAGGCACTCGCCAACTTTGGCAGCGACCCTGGGGCGCATGTCTATCAAGCGGTAACAGGCACGCCCGCCCTCAAAACGGCCATTCAGCAAAAACTAGCCAGCGACAATCGTGTGGATATTCCACAGGAACGCATCGTGGTAACGGCAGGGGCAAACATGGCGTTCAACAATGCGCTGCTTGCCGTCGCTAGTCAGGGTGATGAGATTATTTTGTTGTCGCCGTATTATTTCAATCACGAAATGGCCATCACCATGGCAGACTGCGTGCCTGTAGTTGTGCCTACTGATGACAATTACCAACCCGATATTGCTGCCATTGAAAACGCCATCACTCCGCGCAGCAAAGCCATCGTGACAGTATCACCCAATAACCCCACGGGGGCGGTATATCCAGCAGAAACCTTGCAAGCTATCAATGACCTTTGTCGAGAGCACGGCGTGTTTCACATCAGCGACGAAACGTATGAATATTTTACGTATGAGGGTGTAAAACACGTCAGTCCGCTCGAGTTCGCAGGCGCTCACCCACACACCATCAGCATCTATTCGTTATCTAAAGCTTACGGGTTTGCTAGTTGGCGCATTGGTTACATGGTCATTCCCGACACGCTCACCCACGCCGTCGAAAAAATTCAAGACACCGTGCTGATTTGCCCACCGGTAGTTAGTCAAGTGGCAGCAACAGCGGCACTCACGGTCGGCAAAACCTACTGTGAGCCGTTTGTGGCTGGCTACGCTGACGTGCGCACGCTCGTCTTAGCGCAACTCGAGCAACTTGCTGATTTTGTGACTGTCCCTCGACCCGATGGGGCGTTTTACTGTTTGCTCAACTGTGACTTGCCCTTAGCGCCCATGCAGGTGGTGCAACAGCTCATTCGTGACTTTGGCGTGGCAGTCATTCCGGGGGATACCTTTGGCATTGACGGCTGTTACCTGCGCATTTCGTATGGCGCACTCGATAAGGACAGCGTGGACGCAGGCATTGGCCGCCTGTGTGAAGGCTTGCGGGCGATTGCCGCTAACCATTCACCCTGAAACCATCATCAACACATTCCCCAGCACATGTCTAAAGTTGCATAGGACGCACACAACTCGCCAAGATGACAGTCATGTGGGGCGATGTTGTGTAAAATTATGCAATTTGTCTGTTGCTTGTTTTGGGTTGTGTTGTCGGTCTTGCTTGTAGGTCTGCTCGAGCAACTCATCTGTGAGTCTCATCTAGGCGCTACCTTTCAATGAACCTGCTCATTTCCTCTTTTACGCACGGACGTTTTTCAAATCATCATTCTTGAAAGGACTTTTGTTATGACTATTTCTTCTACCGCTGCAGACATCATCAAACAAGCCGCCCAAGCCTTGCGCGACGAAACAGTAGCTACCCGCCGCGATTTTCACCAGCACCCCGAACTGGCTTTTGAAGAGGTGCGCACGAGCAAGATTATTGCTGATAAGCTCGAGCAACTTGGCCTCGACGTGCGTCGCAATGTCGGCAAAACGGGTGTCGTGGGCGTGCTTGACAGTGGCAAACCTGGTAAAACCGTCGTCGTCCGGGCTGATATTGATGCGCTACCTATTCACGCCGAACGCGACGTCCCTTACCGCTCAAAAATTGACGGCAAAATGCACGCTTGCGGTCACGACGGACACGCGGCAGTGGCACTCAGCACCGCCAAACTGTTCAGCGAACACCAAGACCTGTTCACGGGCAAATTGGTGTTTGTCTTTCAACCTGCTGAAGAAGTCGTGGGCGGTGCCAAGGTGATGCTTGCAGAAGGCGCCCTCGATGACTTTGAGGTAGACGCCACCATCGGCTTGCACTTGAGTAGCGACACCCCTACCGGCATCGTGCCGGTGCGTGCTGGCCCTGCCATGGCGGCTACCGACACCTTCAAATTTGTGGTTAAAGGCAGCGGAGGCCACGCCGCCAAACCCAACGAAACCGTTGACCCCATCGTGACGAGCGCCCAACTGGTGATGGCGCTGCAAACCTTGGTATCGCGTGAAACCGACCCCGTCAAAGAAACCGTCATCAGCGTAACGTCCATTCACGGTGGCACGGCGTTCAACATCATCCCCGAAAGCGTGGAACTCAAAGGCACATTGCGCACGTTTGACCCGGATCACCGCCAGTACATCATTGGCCGCATCAAAGCCGTGGCGCAGGGCGTCGCTACCATGATGCGGGCAACGGTGGACATCGACTGGCATGAAGGCACACCCGCCGTGGTGAACGACGCCACCATGACCGAACGCTTGCGTGAGGTAGCCGCAGGCGTGGTCGGTGCGGACAACGTCCCCGAAAAAGACCCCATCATGGGCGGTGACGATATGTCTTTGTGGTTACAACACGCCCCCGGTTGTTATTTCTTCGTGGGCGCACGCAACGAAGCTGCTGGCATCACCAGCCCCCACCACCACCCGCATTTTGATATTGACGAAGACGCCTTGCCCATCGCGGTGGAAATTTTGAGCAAAGGTGCGCTGGACTTTTTAAGTCGTTAATCAACAATTAATCAACAAACTGTAGAAGTGATTTCTTACATGCTGTAGCTAGAAAGCGGTCGTTATACCCATTCCAATTGATTCCGCGAATCAATTCGCGCAGAGGGCGTAGGAACAGCTACGGATGCAGGCGGAAACGGAAGAAAGTCTGTAGGACTTTTTGAAGTGTTTAGCTGGAATCCGTATCGCATCACATGTGCCGTGATCGCTGCAGCGACAGGTATCAAGATGCCAGCATCCTTTTGGGTGTGTTTGGCATCTTTTTTGCTGGTTTGTTACGGGTTGGTGGCTGCCTTGCCGTTATTGCCCAGTAGACATGTGCCTCTCTAAAAAAGTGAAAAGATGATTGTCTATGCCTATGCCGACGTTTTTAGCTGACTTGCGCCAAAAAATTGGTCACGATTTGGTGTTACTGCCTGCTGTGGTGGGCGTGGTGTTGAATGATGCAGGTGAGGTGTTGTGCTTGCGGCGCAGCGACACGGGCGCGTGGAGTTTGCCTTCAGGCATTGCTGAACCAGGAGAACAGCCCGCGCAGACACTCACCCGCGAAATTTACGAAGAGACCAACCTGATTGCCCGCCCGACGCGCTTACTCGGGACGTTTGCCAGCACGGTCAAACACTATCCGAATGGTGACAGAGCGCAGTATGTGGCAACGGTGTTTTTGTGCGACGTAGTCAGTGGCACGTTGCATCCGAATGACGGCGAAGCCTTGGAACTGGCGTTTTTTGCCGCAGGTGACATGCCACAGGTGAGTACCCTCGAGCACCACTTTTCCCTCAGCAGCCTCCTTGCTGACACCCCTGCATTCGTTTGGGACGACATATGGCTCACTCCCACAGACCCCAAAACATCACCAACCGGCAGTTAATCACCAAAGTACATGCATCACCCACATATCGTCTGTAAGCTGCTCGTTTCTCAGCACGTTCATCAAACAACCTGTGTGAAGCACCAATGTGACGGTGTTGACAGTCGGCTACAGTAACGCATGTTTTGGTTTGAGAGGTTTTGATGTCAACGTGTTTATGTTCATTTGCTTAGGCTCGTTTGCCAAAAAACCTTTTTTTCGTGTGCTTTATACCTATGCTGTTGATACGTTCTTGTCTTTAATAAACCCAAAAGCAACGCACATCAGCACGTCCTCGTTGATAGCAACGCGGGCTAGCTCGAGGAGTGATTCATGCAGCTCACCATTCGCCAAAAACTCATCTTGTACGTCTTCTTACCGTTTGTGTTGTTGAGTCTGTTGCTGCTCTCGGTCAACGTCTTCACCATTCGCAGGCAAGTGCTCACCACCATCGAAGACAACCTCAACCAACAAGCCCAGCAATACGCTGCCAACATCGACGCCGCGCTCAGAGCAGTTGCCAACATCGCCCAAACCAAAGCCCACATCATGGAAATTCAACCCACTTGGCAAGACAATCAACTCTACGATATCTTGCGCGACAGCGTGCGCAGCCATCCGCTGGTGTACGGGGCAGCGTTGGCGTTTGAACCCAGCCTTCGCCCGGATGGCCGTCTCTTTTCGCCGTATGTGCACGAAGTCAGCCACTTTACCAATGCCGTTGAAACCACCCAACTCGACATTGCCAACGCTTATGACTACACCGACTCCGCCTATCAGTGGTGGCATGCGCCCAAGTTTTTTGGGCGCGGCGTGTGGACAGAACCGTACTTTGATGAGGGTGCGGGCAATATTTTGATGAGCACGTTTAGCGTGCCCTTTTATCGTGCTAACACCTTCACAGGTGTGACCACCGTCGATATTCCACTAGCTAACTTGCCCGCTGCCCTTGGTATCGACGCCCTTGACGACGAGCAGTTTTTTATGTTGTCCGCAGGGGGCTTGTACTTGTTTCACGAAAACACCGACAAGATTATGAACGCGAGCATCCTCGAGGAAGCCAGCAGCAACCAAAGACCCGACTTACGCTCTTTGGGCGAACAGATGCTAGCCAACGGCACGGGTGTAACACAGGTCAATAACGACAACGGTGCGTTGGAGTGGGTAGCTTATGCGCCCATTGACTCAGCAGGATGGAGTTTGGCGCTGCGTTTACCCGCGACGGCGGCACTTGCACCCGTACGTTCACAAATGCTGCGCACCACGCTCAGTTTGTTGATTTCCAGTGGGGCGCTGTTGGGGTTGGGGGGGGTGCTCGTGACCCGCATGACTGGGCGCATTCGCCGTTTAGAACATGCTGCTGATAAGCTTGCGCACGGTAACCTGTTAACGATTCGCGCAGAAGGCAACGATGAACTGAGCCGCTTGGCCACCACCCTCAACGACATGGCGGCGCGTTTGTATGCCCGAGAAGCACAGTTACGCTCTGAAAACGTGCGCTTGGCTGATGATGTGGCCATTGTGCAGCAAATTCAACGCAGGTTGTTACCAGCGGGCAGTGAGCTCGAGCTAGACCACCTCGACATTGCCGTACTGATGGAACCTGCTAACGAAGTCGGCGGCGACTATTACGACGTGCTCGAGCACGAAGGACACCTCAAAATCACCATTGGTGATGTCACCGGACACGGCTTAGATAGTGGCTTGGTCATGCTCATGGCGCAGATGGGGGTGCGCACTTTGTTAGAACACCGCGAACGTGACAGCCGGGCGTTTTTGACCACCTTAAACCGCGCTCTGTACAAAAACATCAACCGCATGCGCAGCAACAAAGACCTTACCTTGCTGTTACTTGACTACACATCTAGCGATACAGGCGGTTGTTTGCAAGTGAGCGGACAACACGAAACCTTGCTTGTTTTCCGCCAAGACGGCAGCATCGACACCATAGACACCCTCGATTTGGGGTTTCCTTTGGGTTTGACAGCAGATATAGGGGAGTTTGTGAACAGCACCGACGTGCAGCTCGAGCCAGGCGATGGCGTGGTGCTCTACAGTGACGGCATCACCGAAGCCGCCAACATCCACGGCACCATGTACGGTCTAGAACGCTTGCAAACCATCGTGCGCCACTACGCCCACACCCCTGCTGCCCACATCAGCCAACACATCAGCGACGACCTTTATCGTCATGTGGAAGGTAATGGCATCGATGATGACATCACCTTGGTGGTGCTCAAGCAGCGTTAACACCCACATCACTAAAAGCAAGCATGAAACGCAACAACAAGGCACATATTGCTAAGCAAACCCAACATAAGCAAACCCAATGTAAGCAAACCCAATGTAAGCAAACCCAATGTAAGCAAACTCAATGTAAGCAAACTCAATGTAACCTCAGTTCGGAGTCAATTTGCGTCAGGAACGCATTTTTTGAGCTACAAAGAAAATCATGTTCTCAAAAGCGCCTTTACCGCCTGAACAAGGCTTCTTAAAGAGCCAACGGTTTTGACAATTACATCGTAACCAATGTCAGAGACGCATTTTCACTGATATGAAAACCCCGAACTCAGGTAATGTAAGCAAACCCAACGTCTCCACAAAATTAGTATTTCCATGATTGACGCCTACATAGTTGAACACAATCGATGTTGATATAGCAGTCGCCAACTCAATCAAGACATCTAGGAGATAGTTTTTTCTACCTTGA
>CAZKAZ010000065.1:0-14821 GCA_964550765.1 uncultured bacterium
GTATGGGACAAAAGTGTTAATACGCTGCGAGTAAAATCTTTGCAAGTTACGATGTTGACCAGTCACGATGTTAAATAATTACGATATTAGTTAGTCACGATGTTGCCAGTCACGATATTAATAAACGACGCTATTGCTAGCCTGTCTCGAGCTGCACCAACATGTCTGCCACAATGGCGACCGTCCCGCCAGCTTCGCCCATGCGCGTTTTACCAATGGCTGCTGCGTGCTGTCTGGCGGCTTCATCTTGCCACAGTGAGCGTAGGGCTCGAGCCACCTCCTCAGGTTCAGCCGCGACCACCACCAGGGCATCAGCCAACAAACGTTGTTGATTTTCCAAAAACGCAGGCGTGTAGTGCGGCGGCATCGGAAAACTTACAACTGGCACCCCTCGAGCCGCCGCTTGTTCGTGAGCGGTGCCTGCTGTACCCAACGCCACATCAGCCGCGTGAAGAATATCAGCAAAACGCTGGCGGTAGACAAACACCCGCTGCTGGCCGCGTTCTAAGACACCCAGTAAGTTATCCGTTAGTGCTGCAGCGGATACGCTTTCCTGCCAACGCCAGCCCGGCACGTGAGGGCGGTCTTCGGCTGCCCACGCCAACAAACCTACCGCTTCTGGGTAGTGACGCAAGGCCTCGAGCATCACTGGCAACGTGAGGTGAGCATACTTGCGCGTACCCGGTAATAGCGCCACCACAGGGGCATCTGGGTTGGTACTACTGAGCAGATCAGCACGGGCAAAGGGCTGGGATGGCTCGAGCTTATCCACCATAGGATTGCCCAAAAACTGCACCTGTGTTAGGCCTCGAGCGTGTAAGGTTTCTGCCGTGAACGCGTCACGGACATACATTTGCGTCACCAAACGGCCAATGAGCCAACGTTCAAAGCCCGTAAACTGTTCCATCGTCAGCCGGTTAGCACGCGAACCCGCAAGCGGTTGATGATAAGCAGACACCAACGGCTGCACATAAAAACGCCACTTACAGCGCACCAAGCAACTCAATAACAGCGCATAAGCATCACCCACAACCACAAGCACATCGGTTTGCAAGCAGGCAAGGTCACGCAGTTGCCGCAAGGTCATGGGAATAAACCCCGCTTGTATATCAGCTACAAACATGTCCCAACTGTGCAGAAGTAAACCACCACTAGGCATCACCTGCCGCTGACCTAGTATCTTGCACACGCCTTCGTAGGCATTACCTGCATCAACGGTAGGATACGCCTGCACCGTGACCTCGAGAGACTGCTGCTGCAGTTCAGCAGCCAAACGGCTACCGATGGTGTCTTCGCCATAACCATTGGAAAGGAATGTTACCCGCACGCCAGAGCATACCAACTCGAGTTAGCAGACACCACAAAAAAACTTGACCAAGCACGCAGCCTAGCCAAGCTTTTATGATCCATTTGTCGTCAATCTGTGGTTATCAATCTGTGGTTATCAATCTGTCATGAGTGTGACATCTACAAACTCGCTCGCCGTTCCAAAATAGGCAAGGGATCAATAGGATTGTCATCGACGCGAATTTCAAAGTGCAAGTGTGAACCTGTCACGCGGCCAGTGGTGCCTACTCTGGCAATGCGCTGCCCTGCCCGCACCCGTTCGCCTTCACTGACGAGTAGCGACGACGCGTGCGCGTAGTAGTACTCAATGTTACCCGCTTGTACAATCACCAAGTTGCCGTAGCCACCGTACCAACCTGAGAAGGTAACTGTGCCGTCTGCTGCTGCCACGATGGGGTCACCCGTCACACCGTCAATATCAAGACCCGTGTGGAAGTTGCTGCCACCGATGCGTAAGCGACGATAACCAAAACGGGAGGTAATCGTGCCGCTCAAAGGCCACACGATGTTGCTGCTTGTCGTCGGTGGGTTTGGCGCGGGAGCAGCAGCGGCAGCCAACTGTTGCGCCGGTCGGGCAGGTTGCAGTTGTGACGCTGGTACGATGCGCAGCACCTGACCGGCTTCGATGCGGGTACTTTGCAAGTTATTCGCCGACATGAGCGCCGTCACGGACGTGTTGTAACGCGACGCGATAGTTGACAAGGTGTCACCACGGGTCACCGTCACCGAACGCGAAGCACTACCCCCAACGTCTGCTTGACTGGTTGATGCTACCCGCCCAGGGACGGTCAACATATCACCCGGACGCAAGATTGCTTGGGCTGATAGGTTATTGGCAGCACGCAACTCGCGCACGGTGACCTCGTAATCTCGAGCCAGTTGCCACAGGTTGTCACCCGGGCGCACGGTGATTTGTAGTGGCTCGAGGGGCGTATCACTGTTGAGCACCAGCTCTTGACCCACTTGAATAATCGTACCATCAAGATTATTACGGGCAATCAATTGGTCTGTGGTCATGTTGAACGCCACCGCAATGTCATACAGGGTGTCGCCAGAGCGCACTACATAGGTGTCTGGCACAGTATCCGCATCTGAAGGTAGCGACAGACGCTGCCCCGGGAAAATGCGGGTATTGGCCAAGTTATTAGCAATTTGCAGGGCTTCGACGGAGGTATTAAAACGCTGTGCCAAGTCGGTGAGGGTGTCACCTGGTTGTACGATGGCGGTGTTGGCATGAATACCATCTGAGGTGAGATACAACACCTGACCAATGCGCAGGTTGTCGTTCTCGAGCTGGTTGATATCACGCAACTCAGCCACCGAAAGATTAAAAGCGACCGCCAATGCTGTGAGCGTGTCGCCTTCTTTTACTCGGTACGTTGCTCGAGCATAGGGTTGTCCTGGTAACACTAAAATATCACCGGCCTGAAGGCGGTGATTTGCTAGCGCATTGGTTTGCATGAGGGCTTCGACACTGACGTCATGGGCTGCAGCAATCGACGACAAGGTATCGCCAGGTGCAACAACAACTTCTTGGGGTACTTGTGCTAGGGCGATGCTAGCCACTAACACGGCGCACACACCACCAACCATCAAGCGAGAGAATCGTGACGTAAACAGACGCAATGTAGACATCGCGCACACTTTAACAGATTCTTGAAGACTCTGCCACATATTGACCTTCCTTGCCATCCCACGTTTGGGGGGTAACGCTGAAGCGACTTTCATGTCACCCGACGGACTCGACAAACGGGTTTGTTTTTGTGCACCTTAGCTGTGGCCAAGCATGCACCACCTATACTTTCAATGTGTCATTAAATATAATCGCGTGGGCGTTTATTGATGCCCCTACAACGACTTCTTGCTACCGTAACGACTTGTGTAACATCTTGTTACTGCTTGTGTAACATCTTGCTACTGCAACGACCCTTCGTGTTGAGTAGAACTACCGAAATGCTTCTGTTCAATCGTTGCTAAGCCGTTGCTACGTCGTTGAAACGCCGCACACTATCACGAGGTTGTTTGTCTCAATGGCTCGAGAGACTACAATTGCCAATGCATCCAGTTACACGCATGTGAGTAAAGATGCAAAGGTGATGTGTGCTCGAGTCGCTAATATAACCTCATGTCCTGCCAATAAGCAAGTCCAACGCAACAATCACCCTTATAACCAGCAAGCCCACAACATCTAAAACACGTGTGTGATACAGGGTATTGGCTAGCTTACTTGCCCTTTATGAGAGGTTGCATTGAATTTGTACACTTTTGGTATCTCGAGCAGACACATCCGCGCCACATTGCGAGCCACCTTGACGCTTCTGAACCACAACAATCCACGCCAATCCACAACAATCCGCGCCGACCCGAGCGTTGCCCTTGCGCCCCGCCCGCACTATCCTCGGCCTAGACTAGACG
The DNA here is from genome assembly GCA_964550765.1 of uncultured bacterium. GTDB lineage: Bacteria > Deinococcota > Deinococci > Deinococcales > Trueperaceae > JBCCBI01. Next base: position 3,763 of record CAZKAZ010000065.1, read on the forward strand.
TTCAAAACCCAGACATTCAAAACCTAGAAACTAAAGTGCCGCATCGTCTTCAACAATGATGGCAACGAGCCCTTCATGCACGCTCACGGTGGTAGTTGGGGTAGTGGTGGTTGGGGTAGTGGTAGTTGATGTGGCGATGTTGGAGACACCCAAACCCACGCCAAACTCGAGCACCGCCCTATCAAGTGGATACTTCGCCCCCACGACACTCACTCGAGCTTGACTGAGCAAACTCAACAAACTAAACGTTCGCCCTTCTTCTACCGCTAACGTAAGCTGCTGCCCGCCTGCTACCACAAACGCTTGCCGCACGCCTGAGTGAAAGCGCACCCGCACACCTTGTTGCACCTGCTTTGCAGCAATCAATAGCGCTGCTAGTGACTGGTCCAAGCGGCTACCAAACCCGCCCACAATGACAACGTGGGTTAGACCCTTCTCCTGCAGATGATGGAGCGCTAGTTCTAAGTCGAGCCAGTCTTTTTCTGGCGGATGGCGTACGTGAGCAGTGTCGCGGTAGGCGGCGAGTACCTCATCTGTGACCGAATCAAAATCACCCACGATGACGTCAGGGCGTACGCCTAGTGCTTGGGCGTGTTTAAGCCCCGAATCGGCAGCTACCACATAGGCCGCTTTTTGGGTAAGCTCGCGCAGGTCATCGGTAGCAGCGGCGTCGCCCCCTGCAAGCAGCACTCCATAGGCATCCACTCCATAGGCATCGGCATGATGCGACTCACGGACAACTTCAGCAGACAAAAAAGCACCTCACAAGGACGCTACAAAGACGTTGGGGGATAGGACAATCATCCGGCCATCATAAACCTCGAGCACATAACAAGCACACGCCAAGACCTGTTGGGGTTCGCGGTATGATACCGTGCATTGCTCTTAAACGTGCTGCAGGCGTAGTGAGGTGTGCCGCAGCGGGCTAGGAGCATATTCGACTCGAGGGTTAACGCGTGGTGGAAGCCAAACCGAAAATTCTCTTTGTCAACAACCTCTACGCCCCCAACATCATCGGCGGCGCGGAGCGTTCTGTGCAATTTTTGGCCGAAGCCCTCGCTGCCAAGGGTCATCCTGTCACCGTCTTGACGCTTGCACCCCAGACGGCTCAGCCGCACCCTGTTGACCGTCCTATTGAACGTCCTATTGAACATCATGGCGTGACGGTGCGTTACCTGCCTTTGCGCAACCTCTACTGGGCATTTCACAACAAAGACAACCCCACCTTGCTCAAACCTTGGTGGCACGTCATCGACAGTTACAACCTGCTCATGGGGCGTGCTGTTAGTGAGGTGTTGGCCGAAGAACGACCCGATGTGGTGCACAGCAACGTGCTCACGGGGTTTTCAGTAGCAGCTTGGACGGCCATCAAACGGCACAATCTCCCCTTGGTGCACACCCTACGCGACTATTACTTGATGTGTCCGCGCTCAAAGATGTTCCGGCGGGGCAAAAACTGCCGGGGGCAATGTTGGGACTGCAAACTCTACGCTGCCCCTCGGCAAGCCCTTTCCAACCAAGTCGATGCGGTCATTGGCATCAGCCGTTTTGTGTTAGAACGCCACCTGAACGCGGGCTATTTTGCCACTTCGCCCCTCAAAGCGGTCATTCACAACACCTACCAAGCGGACGCGCCGCCTGTGCCCCTACGTACTGGCAGCACCTTGCGACTGGGGTATTTGGGTAGACTTGAAGCCAACAAGGGCATTGAGCAACTGCTCGAGACCATCACCCCCATGCAAGACGTGTCTTTGTATGTCGCAGGACGCGGACACGAAAGTTTTGAAACCAACCTCAAACGCCGTTTTGCTGCCCCGCACATTCACTACTTGGGTTTCATTCCGCCAGCAGAGTTATTCGCCAAAATTGACGTGTTGGTCGTTCCCTCGTTGTGGCACGAACCCCTTGGGCGCATCGTGTTTGAAGCCTATGCGCATGGACTCCCTGTGATTGCTACTGACAGGGGCGGTATCAGTGAGATTGTCTCCCCCGGCGAAACGGGCTTTTTGTTTGACCCAGATGTGCCTGAGTCAGATGAACGCAGCTTGGAGCGCACCATCACCGCATTCAAGCAACACGCCGACACCGAGGTAATGCGCCAACATGCCCTAACCAAAGCCAAAGACTTTTTGCCCCATGTCATCGTGGAGCAGCACGAAGCCCTGTATGAACGCGTTTTGGCATCACCAGAAACGACAACAAACAAAGCATGACAAACAAAGCATGACAAACAAAGCATGACAAACAAAGCATGACGCCATAAAAATCATTCAAATCATGCTTATGTCTGCGTTGGCTATTGGCTCGAGCCATTGCGCTACTTAACAGCGCTAGCAAAACGCTTCACGTGTCCTCACAGCACCGCGCTCTGCAATTCTCTCGGTAAAGTAGGCAGCATGAACCACTTCACCAATCGCGTCATCATGGTGAATTCGCACCGCCGCTCAGGAACGCATCTGCTGATTGATGCGCTGTGTCATAACCTCGAGCAGGCCGTCTTCCCTGCCCACCGCCATCTCCCCAAAGACTTCAACATCGGTTCACTGTTCCGGCAAGACCCCAACATTTTGCAAGTGTTTGATGAAACGCTAACACGTCACGCCACCGTCATCATCAAAAGCCACCTGCTACCAGAAGAAATGGACATCACCCCAAGTAACGTGTACGAGCAGCGGGTCAAAGATATTTACGACCACGCGCAGCATGTGTATGTCTACCGCGACCCCCGCGACACTTTGCGCTCGCTGGCGGGTTTGCTCGATGACACGGGCGACCTGATGACGTTTATTAACACCCCCAACGACCACTTTGTGCCGTCACGAGCCAAGAGCGACGTTGATGGCAACCGCACCCGCTACTGGGCACATCACTTGGCGGCGTGGCGGGATGTTGCCAAAGCCACGCCAGAAAAAGCCAAGTTAGTGCGTTTTGAAGACTTGCGGCAGGATTTTCAGACCACCATGCACGAGGTGATGGATTTTTTGGGCGAACCGCGTCAAGATCACTACCATGTACCGAAACTGCCCCAGAATCAACTGCTGCACCGCCTCATGCTCAAAGCCCACAAGTGGGGGTTGGTTAAGCAAGTGCCAAGTAGCGCTATTCGTCCGGGCAAAGGCAAAGTAGGCGCGGCAGTAGGCTTGTTTGAAGGGGCAAACCTCGAGCAACTGCGTCAAGACATTCGGCATTATCAGCTCGAGGATTTGATTTCCCTATGAAAGACACCCTATGACCCAGGCACTGCGGCAACGCTTACTGCATCACTTTCACCTGACGACCTTGCTGGTGTTTTTGGCAGTGACCGTGCTCGAGGGACTGATCCGCTTTGTACTCGCAAGAGCAGGCTTATCCCCCATTATTTACTTGCCCAAAGGCTTGATGGCGCTGTCACTACTCCTCACCGTACTGGCGTCGCTACTCGCTGGCCGCATCAGTAGGGCGTTTATCACCGTGATTGGCTTGGCGCTTTTTACCTTGGCGTTGGGCGTGCTGAATGTGCGAGCGATTGTGCCGGTGCTGTTTGGGGTGTGGGTCATCTTGCCGTTTTTTTTCGGGATTGCTGTGTATCCGCTGCTTCAACAACGCTGGCGCACTTTACGGGGTGTCGTGTTTGTGCTGTGGAGTTTGGCGACGGTGGGCGTGCTCGTGAACAGTCAAATTGATTTTCCTTGGGCGGGCTTTGAATTTCAACTAGCGGGGGTGAGCATTGTTGGCTCGAGGCAGTGGGCAACGTTTGACGTGAGCCGTTTGGCGGGTTTCAGTCGGGTTTCTATCGCCGCTGCTAGTCATATTGTTTTGCTGGGCTTGTGGCTACTAGCAGCAGGCGTGCGGCGCTATTTGGCGCTCGGTATTGTGGTGCTTTCGGGGATTGCCCTTTACCTCACCACCATGAAAACCATTACGGCGGTATTTTTGCTCTTGAGTTTGTTTGTGTTGCTGAGGCCGTACATCCCCAAACCTCTGTGGGTGAGCGTGCCCGGGTTAGCGGCGCTACTGGGTTTTGGGTTGCCGTTTAGCACCTTGATAGTGGATTATCAGCTCGAGTTTGACCACCCTGTGTCGCGTTTTTTGTTTGCGTCGTTTGGTATCCGCTTGAGTGAGGTGTGGCCAATGACCTTAGACCTCGTTAACAACTACGGACGACCTTGGCTGGGGCGGGGAATTGGCGGCATTGGTGGGGCGCAACAGTACTTTGAACCGAGCCGCTACAGTCCAGCAGATAATTTGATGTTGTATTTGTATGTTTTGGGTGGGGTGTTGTTTGTGGCACTGCTATTTGTGTACGCATTTTCAGCGGTTAAGTTAGAACCCACCCGCCAGCGTTTTGATGCGTTTGTGTACATGATGATGGTGACGGTATTGGTGCAAGGGGTGACGGGCAACGTCATGGAGTCGGCGTTTTTTTCGCTCTTTTTTGGGGTGTCGTTGCGGCATGTGCTGGGCTTATCTACCCTGCGTAGGACGCACCAACGTACGCATGCTGCGCCAAGCGTCAACCAGCCACCTTCACAATTAGCTTCTCAGTTGAGGCAAACAACATGAAAGACACGCCCACGCTCACGGTGAATGCCCGCTTTATGACCCAACGACTGACAGGCGTGCAGCGTTATGCCTTGGAAATGTGCCAAGCCCTAGAATCTCACCTCGCCTTGCGCTTATTCCATCCCCGCCGCCCCATCCAAACCCCTGTTAACGCACCCACGCAACCTCTAGGACGTTTTGGTGGCCACCTTTGGGAGCAGACCGAACTAGGGCCGCAACTGGCATTTGAACGACTCAGCGCCGTGTCACGCCGCACCCCTGAACCGCTATTGTGGTCACCTTGCAACGTGGGGCCGGTGAGCATCCGCCAGCAAATCGTCACCATTCACGATTTGGTGTCTATCCGCCATCCTGAGTGGGTGAGCCGTCAGTTTCATCTTTATTACCAGACGCTTTTGCCCTTACTGGCCAAGCGGGTGCGGCATGTTGTGACCATCTCTGAGCATTCCAAAATGACCATCGTCGATACCCTCGGTATTCCTGACAGCAACGTCACCGTCATTCCCAACGGCATCAGCAAGCAATTTACCAGGGCGAGCGATGAGGCGATTGCTGAAGTGAGCACGCGTTACGACCTGCCGGAGACGTTTATGTTGAGTTTGGGGTCATTAGAACCCCGCAAAAACCTCCTTGGTCTATTGGACGCGTGGTTACACTTACCCGAAAATGACCGTGTGCCGCTTATTATTGCTGGCGGCGTAGGAGAAAAGGGCGTGTTTGGCAGGTTTGATAAGGAGACGCTCGAGCACGCCGGGGTGCGCTGGTTGGGGTATATCCCTGATGATGACCTGCCCGCGTTACTTTCGGCAGCCACGTTGTTTGCCTATGTATCTCTAGAAGAAGGCTTTGGCTTGCCGCCCTTAGAAGCCCTCGCTTGCGCTACCCCTGTGGTAACCTCTGACCATTCCGCCCTGCGGGAAAATTGCGCGGGGGAAGCGGTGCTAGTCAATCCAACCGACAAAGACAGCATCGCAGCGGGGTTGCAACAAGCCCTCGAGCAAGAACCGTTAGAAGTGAGATTGGCTCGAGCTGAACGCCTCAAAGCCCGTTTTAACTGGCAGCAGAGTGCTGCCCAACTCGTAGAACTGATTCAGCACCACATCCATTAACTATGTCGATTAGCATCATCATCCCTACGTTTAATCCAAGCACTGCCGCTGTATCGGCCATGTGTGACGCCCTTGCCCAACAAAAGACGTCCTTTGCCGAGTTGGTCATCGTCGATTCTTCCTCAACGGACGGCACAGCGGAATTGTGGCGCAGCCGTTGGTGGCAGGCTGCTGAGCAATACCAACATCACGCCACGTTCGTACAAAAGACCATTGCCCAAGCTGACTTCAATCACGGCAAAACGCGCAATATGGCCGCCCAGCTCGCGAGCAGTGAGGTGTTGGTGTTTCTCACTCAGGACGCTTTGCCGCAAGATAGTTATTGGCTAGGGGCGCTCACCGATCCGCTCACCCAAGCCTCCGAAGCCGCCATCGTAGGTGCGTTTGCCCGCCAGATTGCCCCCGAGGATGCCCCTGCTAAAGAACGTTTTGCGCGGGCGTTTAACTACCCAGATACCCCCCGCGTCAAACACTGGCATGACGTGAACGAACTAGGTATCAAGACGTTTTTTTTCTCCAATGTGGCCTCAGCGTTTCAGCGTGATGCTTTTGAAGAAGTAGGCGGTTTTCCAGATACGATTCTTAACGAGGACATGTTGATTGCCGCGAAACTTTTGCAGGCGGGTTATGCGGTGAAGTATGCTGCCGGTGCTCGAGTATGGCACGGGCATGACTACAGCATTCAAGCGCAGTTCAAGCGTTATTTTGATATTGGCGTGTCCTTGGCGCAAGCAAAGCACTTGCCGCCTAGGTTAAGCTCGAGCAGCGAAGGTTGGCGTTTTGTGCGCGGACAACTAGCGTTTGTGCATGAGCAAGAAGGTTGGCATGCCTTACCTGACGTTGTGCTTGAAGCGGCTGCCAAGTGGTGGGGGTTCAAACTGGGACAAAACGAACGTTGGCTACCTACTGCCCTCAAACGGCGTTTGAGCATGCACCGCACTTTTTGGGATAGCCCATCTGCCTTAGCCAGTGAGGACAAACCCGTGCGCGCCACCCCCTCGAGCAACGATTACAACAACGACAACCACAGTGACTAAACCCCTGCGCGTGTTTGCGCGTGTTTGAAACGAGCCTATGATGACCTCTTACACCCCTTCACCAACACAAATTGACACGCAAACGCCTGTCAGTAGCACCGCAACGACGGTTGGGGAAATCATCGCCGTTGCCGCCTTGGTCGTGCACCCTTATGCCGCTTGGATAGGGGCGTTGTTGCTGCTTTTGTTACACCCCCAACAAACCTGGGCAGCAAGGCAGGCACATGTCTGGGTGTGGGGCGGCACGTTTGGGTTTATCATTGCGCGTTATTTTGTGGCTCAACAGTGGACGTTTTTGTGGCAGACACTGTTGCAAGTCGCCCTCATTATCGCTGCCAGTATGGTGCTGCAAGCACGACCTCGCAATGTGGCTAGGGGTATCGTCTTGGCGCTGGCTTTGTTAGTGTCACTAGCCATTGGCGAAAGGCTCATGTTGGCGCGGTCTTGGCAGGTTGATGACGAACGGCTCGAGTACGAAACGGGTTTGCTAGTAGGTCAAGACAGCGTACGTGAAGCGCCTGTTTACCGTCTATGGGACGTCCCTGCTGACGCAAGCACCATGACCTTATCGTTTGATGCTCGTTATCTTTCTGGGCCAAGGGGGTGGTATTGGCAGACGATTCCCAGAGACACCCCTATCGAATATCACCCCAGTGACGTAGCAGGCAGCGATTTCACCCGCATCACCTTTGCCGAAGACGGCGACCCCTATGCGTTGCAGCGTTTTGACGTGCCAGAGGGCATTACCGGGCGGCGCTTTCGAGTTAGCGTACAACTGCGCACCGTGCAACCCCTCGAGGATGACGACGACAACGTAGGACGGGTGTACCTGTTTGCGGATGCCAACAACACCCGCTGGGGACGGGCTGGCTTGGGGCCCGCTTGGCGCACGATTAGTTACGAGTGGGACGTTCCGGGTGAAGCCAACACCGACAGTACAAACACCGACAGTACAAACACCGACAGTACAAACACCGACAATACTTCTGAAACAATCAGCATTATTCTCAATGACTTTAACGGTTTGATTGTCGATATTAGGCGGGCAAAGCTCGAGGTACTTTCCGCTGGCACCTGGACACCCGTGGGCGTAGCAGAAGACACAGGCGCTACTATCGAACTGACCCAACGCGGCCAAGACCCGATGGCCAGTCTGCGGTTTATGCCCCAAGCAAACTGGCAGCGTTTTGAACTGACAAGTGCTGTGCCAGATGGCGTAGCTGGCGAGTTGTTGGGACTGTTGCGGCTCGAGCCACACTTAGCCGTGCAAACTCGCAACGTCACTTTAGACACCGACACAGGCCGCGCCCAACCTCTTCCGCATGCCCGCAGACAAGCCCTGTGGTACGCCCAACCCAACTTGCTCGGTCACACGCTGGCCGTTGCCACGGTGCTCGTGGTGCTCACCAGTTCCTCGCCAGTGCTGTTAGCATCAGGCATCATCTTGGGTTTTGTGGGCATCTGGCTCACAGGTAGCCGCGCTGCCTATGGGGCTGCCTTGCTGGGTGTTTTTTGGCTGGCTTGGTTGCGTTTACCCCGTCAGCGCCGTTGGTATTTGTTGGCTGCTGCCGCCCTGCTGGTAACAGTAGCGTTGGGCTTTCAAGAGCAACTTGGGCGTTTGCAGGTGTTTGGGGTGAACGTGCGCACCAGTCGGGTGATGATTTGGCGCACCGCTGTGCGGGGGTTTCTCAGTGCGCCTTGGTTAGGTCTTGGCGACAACACCCCAGCAGATTTTGCCGCAGGCATTCCCGCTAAGGGCTTGCAGGCATTTTGGCAAGAAACCCACCCTACCAGTCCAGAACTGGTCAGCCACGCTCACAACGTATGGTTATCACTCTCGAGCCGCTACGGTGTCTTCGGCGTTGCTGCCGCGCTGTGGTTGAGCGTCACCCTGCCCCTGCTCGCTTGGCGAGTAGGCCGCTGGTACGGTTTGGCGTTGGTGGTCGTTTTGGCGGTGCTCAACACCGTTGACGAAACCCTGTTCCACACCACCACGTTGTTGCTTTTCGCCCTAGGTTTACACAGCGGTGCGAGTTTACACAGCAGTGCGGGTTTAGATTTACACAGCGATGCCAATCTTCACAGCCAAACAGACACACCATCTGCAAAACCGTCAACGGACACAGCCTAATACGGATTCCAACTAAACACTTCAAAAAGTCCTACAGACTTTCTTCCGTTTCCGTCGGAATCCGTAGCTGTTCCTACGCGCTCTGCGCGAATTGATTCTTCTGGAATCAATTGGAATGGGTATAATCTAGCGAAATTACCAACTGTCAGCAACAAGTTGACGCGTACAGTTGACTTATAAAGTTGACACAAGGTTGGTAGGTTTGGCTTAGTTCGTGTTGTGAACGGATGCTCGAGCAAAACACCTTCATCTCGACCTCGAGCAACCTGCCCCATTGCTACGTCAGAAACGCCTTCAGGGGTACAAGATGAATCGAAAATACGACCACTTAAAATATTGCTAAACCAAGGTAGACATTGAATAACGATGTCTTGTGCTCGAGTCAATGATGTTGCCTTAAACACCATACGCAATTAGTTAGCACGCAATTAGTTAGCGAATCAGTTTGGTGATGCAATATAACCGCTTGACGTAGGTCACTCACAGTTCGTCGTCATCGCCCCCATCAGCAAACGAGGGTAAATGGACAAAAAAGGTCGTACCGACACCGCGTTCACTTTCGACAAAAATATCACCGTCATGAGCGAGGGCAATTTGTTTGGCGATGGCTAATCCCAAGCCAGCACCACCGCCTGCACCTTTGTAGAACTTGCGGAAGATATCCGGCAAAACATCTGGTGCAATGCCTGGACCGCTGTCACGAACCTCGAGCACTACTTCGTTTTTATCACCACCGTTTTTGTTTTCACCATTGTTATTGTCACCGTTGTTATTGTCACCGTCAGTACTGCAGTGACAACGCAACATCACCCGACTCGGGGTATCGTCGCACGCACGCACAGCGTTGGCAGTGAGGTTACGCAAAAGTTGTTGCAATTGCTCAGGATCGCCGACAATCAGTTCGCCTGCGTGTCCCTCGAGCTTCACACCCTTAAATTCTTCGGCCATCGGCACGAGCAGGTCTTCGTAAGGGTCAAGTAAGTGCGGGACGACCTCACGAATGATTTCGCCGCGAGACAACTGCAAAATATCGGCCACCAAGCGCGACAAGGTGTCAGCGATGCGGCGGGCGTCTTGCAAATCTTGTTGGGCTTCGGGATTGGCACGCCGCAAGGCTCTATCCAAAAAACCCCGCATGCTCGTTAGCGGTGTGCGCAGTTCGTGACTGGTTTCTGCCAAAAACACCCGCTGGGCTTCAAGGGCGTCTTTTAATTGGCCGATGAGGTCGTTGTAAGCTCGAGTTAACCGTCCCACTTCGTCATCGGGCCCCCGATAAGGAATCAACTTCAACCTGTCAGCGCTGAATCCTTCCGTCATAGCAGCCAAGCGGCTCACCGGACGCATCGACCACTGCGCCACAAAATAACCCGCGATGCCGCCAACGGCACTCAACAGCACCGCGACGAGTGCAAGTACCTGTGCGAGATTACGCAAGAGCACCGACAAAAAACCCGTAGGGGCTACCACTGCCACCATGCCAAAACTGACAGGCTCGAGCGCCGCCATCACCGGTTCATCTGCCAAACGTCCGTGCCACACTACTTCTTCACGCTTGGCAGCTAGCACTATCTCCGCGTCGATGGGAGCATCGGCAAAACGTCGCCTCGAGGTCGCTAGCAACGTTCCTTGTGGGCTGTAAATCTGCACAAACAACCCCCCCGTTGGCCCATCAAGAATGGGGGCTACCCCCAAACCCTCTTCATACGTGCGAGCTACTTGTTTAGCATCAATAATAATAGAACGTTCGATGTTGGTAAGGATTCTCGAGCGAACCACCCAATACGCCAGTAGCGACGAGGTAATCCCTAGTAGCGCAATCGCCAAACCACACAACAAAGCAATGCGCCACTTGAGCGACAGGCTGTGATGCACCATCGCACTATGACTATCAGCAACGTTGTCACTTTCGCTACTGACGTTTTTATTCACTTTGCTGATCTGATCGATAAGGACACCCGCTCACATAACCCGATAAACAAACAGATGAACAGACAGACGAACAAACAATGGTGCACGCGCATTGCGCCATTGAGGACATGCGTCCGCGCTCACAGCAATGTCAGACCTATTTTAGCGCACAGTTTTAGCTCATATTGCCAACATTAGCCTTTGATGGCATAACCGACGCCGCGCACCGTACGAATCACGCCGTAACCACCGACGTCGCGCAGTTTGCTGCGGATGTTAGCGATGTGTACATCAACGACGTTGCTCGAGGGCGGTAAGTCTTCCCCCCAGAC
>CAZKAZ010000065.1:14831-26609 GCA_964550765.1 uncultured bacterium
ATATGCGACGGCGCTGGTCGCGAACTCCTCGATCCTCGGCCTGCTGATCCCGCCGAGCGTGACGATGATCGTCTATGGCTGGGTCACCGACACCTCGATCCTGGCCTGTTTCCTCGCCACGCTCGGGCCCGGCCTGCTGATCATGTTCAATTTCAGCGCGGCTGTACACCCTGCCGGGTTGCCCTGATAAGTACACTAACAAGTCAAACTCCCTCGGTGACAGGTTGATTTCTTGGTTATTCCAAAACACCTGCCGCCGCATGGGATGTAACACCATACTACCGATGCGTTGGGGCGCACCCGAGCTGTGATGGCGCATCTGCACGTTGATGCGTGCAATCAACTCCTCGGTGTGAAAGGGCTTGGCCAAGTAGTCATCTGCCCCAGAGGTGAGTAGTTCAACTTTGGTTTGTACGTCATCAGCTGCCGTCAAAACAATGATGGGCGTGGTGCTAGTTTTGCGGATGCGGCGGGCAATTTCTGCACCTTCTACATCGGGCAAACCCAAGTCAAGCACCACCAAATCAGGATTGTGTTCACGCACGGCAGATAAACCGCGCACCCCATTGTCATAGTGACTGACTTCAAAGCCCACTTCACTAAGTTCCAACATGAGCAAGCGGCTGATGTCAAGATCATCTTCAATGATAAGAATATGTTTTTTAGCGTTCACTGTTCGCACTCCCTTCGGCACCAGGACGCAAGATTAAACGGATACCGCGTTCCTCGAGCCAATCGCGCAACGAGATGATATGATTTGCGTCATCAAAATACACCAAGATATCGTCACCTTCTGCGCTGATGAGTGCCCTTGGCGCGACGAGGTACTCTTCAGGCGAGTAGCTGATTAATAAGCGCACCGACTGGTTCGGCTCGAGGTCGGCTTGAAAGACGAGTTCGTTATTTTCCACGACAGCCACATCAATCACCGTCATTAAGTCAGGCATAACGATGCGGACGTGCGTGCCCGGTAGCATTGACGGCAGACCAGAGACAATCTGTGACAAGGCAATTAACAGGGCAATCATATAAGACGCCTTTCAATCATTCGCGTATAAGTAGTATGCGTTTTTTTCACAATTAAAAATCCTCTACGGCGTTTGTTGTTTTAGCAAATTTACATATTGAAAAAGTATACATATTATTAATCGTATTTTATATTTTACTAATTTACAAAGACTGCAAAATAAATAACATACCAATCCTAATCATGGCGATTTTTCATAACGATATGCCACAACAGCATCCACAAAACACAGCGTTCATAAAACAACGTTCATAAAAATGTCGACAATTCTTGTTTTGCCCCTGTCCTATTGCAACGTGCATCTTTTGGGTGGCGTCTTCGTAATGTATAGCGTTCTCATATACCGTCCTACACCGTCTACTGTCATACACCGTCTACTGTCATACACCGTCATTCAGACGCCCCAACAGAGATAACCTCAAGACACAGCACATGACTCCCCGTACTACTCCCTGTATTACTAAGTACTACTCCCTGTATTACTAAGCATGGTTTAGGCATTACACCCACTAGCAGTACACATGATTTTGGGGTGGACGCAATCATGCACTCGAGCGTCCCTTCGTGATGACAGGGTGATGACGGGGTGATGACGGGCTACGTTCACAACAGCGACGTTCACGACAGTTGTAGGTGTTGTTTGGCTCGAGCAGCTAGACAACATATGTCTATGAAGTGAACACGCTACCTTTCACATCACATCGCACCGTGTACCGCGTCGCTTCAGCATCTTGCCCTGCATCTCTTGCCCTGCATCTCTTGCCCTGCATCTCGTGCCCTGTGTCATGAGAGTGAGCGATATGCAAGATGTGAAACCGAGCAGAATATGACGCCAAACAGCACGTTTACAGAGCAGACACGTACCTCCATCACGATACGTTAGCCTAGCAGCCATCGCGTGCTAACACTGTTCAAGCGCTTAAAGAAACCTTCATAGATTTTGCGTGTGTGAGCAGGTTATTGGCGTATCTGACGGTACATCTCCTACGGTACATCTTGTAGCGCGTTGACGCACCTTTGCACCTGTTGCCACACCCGTTCGTAGTCCCCTGCATCACAAGCAACCACCATCAACAAACGTTTGCTATGCCGCTTGCCATACAACGCAATGGTGTGGTGTTGAGGGTTGCTTTGGGCTTGGCTCACATCGTGCCACGCCACATATTCGCGTTGGTGTCCTTGGGCAAGTAGGCCTGCGCCCACTGCACCAGGGCGGCCTGCTAGCGTACCTATAATGATGAGGCTGCGGTTCACCCAGCGGTTTTTGCGGGCAGTTTTACCGTGTGGGCGGCTGCCGATGCCTTTACTATCAAGGTGGTACTCGAGCCAATACCCCCCTGCGTACACCAAAGATGTACCCAACACGAACAACACCAACAAAATGCCCCCTACCACCAACAAAATACGCCCCAGTAGCGCCAGCAGCGCCACACTCGGTGGCCACTCGAGCACCACCATCAACGCGAGCAAAAACAGGAGCGGTAACCCAAACGCCAACGCCAACTGCGGCAATACTTGGCGGTGATGCCAAAACGGTAACCGCGCCACCCACGTCAGTGTTTCGCTTTCGATATGTGTCATGGTGACACTATTGTAGCCCCGCATTACGTTGGGGGTAGGTTTTTTACATCGTTGTATGTGTGGTTTTTGTATGTGTGGTTTTTGTACGTGTAGTTTTTGTACGTGTGGGTCGTAACAGAAGACATAATTAGCATTGTCATGACCGATATTTACACAGTTGAACGCAATTGATGTCGATATCGATGTGACGCTGGTCAACGTCGACAGGCCTAGCATTGACAACCCTGATACTGACAGCCATGATACTGACAACTATAGCAACAACATGTGGCATCGCCGTGACATATCAAGGGGTTTTGTGGGGGTGGCTCGAGGCAACCTTCCCCCACGCTGTAGCCTGTGAACCCCCACGCTGTAGCTTGTGAACACTGTCGCTTGTGACGCCCTCTGTCGTGACGCCCCTGGTCATGCCCTAACGCCTACTGACGACATGTGTTTCACTTTGAAAAATTATTAAAGTATTTACCTTAATACTCACGGCTTTCACACTTATGACTAAGCTGCCTCTTAACGGCGACTGCGTGGGTCGAAGGCGTCGCGTAGGCCGTCACCTAACAAGTTCCACGTAAGCACGGAGATAAAAATAAAAGCACCCGGCAAGAAAATCCACCAGCGTTCGGTCAAACCAGATACCCCCGCAAACGACTGGGCGGTGTTGAGCATTAACCCCCAACTAGTCGCAGGCGGTTGAATACCAAGACCATAAAAACTCAGCACGGCTTCGATCAAAATGAACGAAGGAATTTGCAAACTCATGGTCACAATCACGTAACTGAACGTTTGCGGTACTAAGTGCTTGAAAATCACCCGTCCGTCGTTGGCACCTAATGCCCTTGCGGCATAGGTAAAGTCCTGTTCGCGCATCGACAACAGCAAACTGCGCACCGAGCGGGCAACATCACCCCAACCAATTAAGCCAATGACCACCACAATGGCAAAAAACACGTACACCGGCGGCCAATCGAGCGGATAAAAGATAGCAGACAAAGCAAGCAGCAAAAAGATAAACGGAATAGCCGACAGCGCCTCAACAAAACGCATGATTAGCTCGTCAATCCAACCACCAAAATACCCCGCCAAACCGCCCATGGTTAAGCCGATAATGATTGACACTAGACTGCCGACGATACCAATAGTGAGGCTGATACGGGCACCGAACAAAATTTTGCCAAAAATATCGCCACCTAAATCATCTGAACCCCACACATACAAATAGGCTTCGTCGTCAGGGGCGTCCAAACCAAACAGGTGCAAGGTAGCCCAAGGGCGAATCCCAAGCTGATTGCGCAAGGCTACTGGAATCAAATTCACCGGAAAAGGCACGTAGCGATCCAAACGGGCTTCACGGCGTACAAAAAAGCGAATCGGGTATACCCTCGAGCGGTCTTCTGTCCAGACATTTTCAAAGGTATCTAAATCAAGGGTTTGTTCCATCCCATAGATAAACGGCCCCACAAAACGGCCTTCTTCATCAAAAAAATAAATCCGATTGGGCGGTTGAAAAGTACTTTGGGTGTTGATAAACCGCTCTGGATAAGGAGCAATAAAGTCAGCAAACGCCGCTAGTAGGTACAAAATACCCAAGATGACCAGCGCTCCCCTTGCTAAAGGGTGCTTGCGAAACTGCCGCCAAGCAATGGAATAAAGACTCTCTCCTTGAGAACCTTGGCGGGCGGCTTTGGCAGCAGGCGGTACTGATTTAGCGGAGGTATCTGCCATCAGTAACGAATCCTTGGGTCTACAAGGGCAAGGCTCAAATCAGCCAGCAAGTTGCCAATCATCAGCAAACACACCCCAATGGTTAAAAGTGCCATCACCACATACACGTCTTGGGCAAAAATCGAGCGAATAAACAGCGGCGTAATGCCCGGCCAGCGCATGACAAACTCGACAGTGCCTGCGCCTAACAGCAAACTGGGCAACGTGCCACCGATGGTTGCCACAATCACCAGAATGGCGTTTCTGAGGGCGTGTTTGTAGTTAACGACCTGTTCTTCTAAGCCTTTGGCACGCGCTGTACGCACGTAGTCTTGCCCGAGCACTTCGAGCATCTGCCCGCGCATGATGCGGGTGAGACCAGCGAGGCTCGAGAGCGTCACAATCAGTACTGGCGCAATCAAGTGCCAAAGCATGTCTAACGCCTTACCAACAACACTCAAGTCAGCAAAGTTCTGACTGGTCATCCCCCCTGTAGGAATGAGCAGCGAACCTGTAGCCTGAAAATATTGCACCGCAAACGCCAACACCAACAGCGCCAAAAAGAAATTGGGAATGGCCAAACCAATCAAACTAAACACCGTCAACACCCGGTCAGCAATAGAATACTTGTGCAGTGCCGAATACACTCCAATGGGAATGGCCACCACATAAATCAGCACTGTCGCGGGCAACAACAACACTAAGCTGTTGACCATACGCGGCAGTACCAACGAGGTTACTTCGCTGCGCGAGGTCATACTGATGCCAAAATCAAAATCGAGCACCACGTTGCGAAGCCACACAAAATAACGTTGCCACCACGGCAAGTTAAGCCCCAACACCTCACGAATGCGCTCAGCTCTACCGGGGTCGACTTGGTCAAAAGCAAACTTGCTGGCAAAATCGCCTGGGGCGGCTTCGACCACAAGCCAAGCAATGAACGTCGCCACAATAAAGGTGGGAATGAGGTTGATAATTCTACGAACAACATATGAAGTCACAAACAGCCTCCACGCGCCTCTGGGGCAAAATGGTGATTACCGCGATTAGTAGGGATTGTCTTCAGGATGGTTTTGCAGATGTCATGTTGCAGATGTCATGTTGCAGATGTCGTGTTGCAGATATGGGCGTTGGATATAGGTATTACGTGGCTCGAGCCATCAACATGCAGCGCTCAGACCACCCCAGACTAGTCCCACACTGTCTTCTCTTAATATTACATTTTGTACATATAAAAATAAAAACTCAGGAGGCACACACCCCCTGAGCCAAGTCACTTATTGGGCAGGCAAAGTCAGTTGCCCACGGAAACCACCTGGGCGATAGGGTGATTCGATGCTGTTAGCATCTAAGTTGTCTTCATCCCAGACGTTACCGAGGTTGTGATAGAAGTGGAACGACTGGTTGATAAGCGGGGTGATGGGCAAGTATTCGCGCATGATGTCAGCGCGTTGGTTGTAGAGTTCAACCCGTTCTTGTAACTCGAGCGTGCCGTCCATCTCGTAAGACAGTTCGCTCATCTCTACTTCCCATGCTTCTACGTCAGTTGCACTTTTATTCCAACTGTTGAGGTTGGTGTTGAGGCCCAAGACGTTCACCGAACTGGGGTTGTCGACGTCGCCGCCAGCGAGACCCCAAATTTGGGCGTCGTAGTCGCGGGTGCGTTCACCGGTTTCATCAAAGTCGAGGTCGCCCACGATGGACTCTTGCCAGATGTCAACAGAAACCTCGAGCGGGTTAATGTTGACACCAAAAGGCGCAACCGTTTGGGCAATGACCTGTGCCAACTGAGCGCGGCGGTTATTACCCGAGTTAAATTGCAAGGCAAACTCCACGCGGCAACCTGTTTCGGGATTAACCAATACACCGTCATCACCAAGTTCGGTAAAACCAAGTTCGGCCAGCATCTCTACGCCTGCTTCGGGATTAAATTCGAAGGGTGGCAAATCCGGAGCGTTAAAAGGTGCAGCAGCATCGCCATTAAAGTCACGCGCTGGGAAACCCAACCCTCCGACGGCTGCTTGCACTAACGACTCGCGGTCGATCATGATGCTGATAGCTTGGCGGAACATCGGCTCACGGAACATGTTTTGCTTGCATTCGTCGGTGTTATTAAAGTTATAAGTAATGAAATCCACGCCAGTACTCGGGCTGATGTTGGGGAAGAATGTACCGTCGATGGTGCCACTGTTGACGGCTTCATTGACAGCACGCACTTCGTCTAGTGTTGTCGGCCAATAGAAATTGGCTTGCCCAGTAACAATCAAACTAAGCTCAGCGTTGCGGTCTTCGGTGATGGTCACAGCCCACGTATCAGGCCCGGGCATGGGTGAACCGTCGGCTGCTTGCACGAAGTCGCCATACATAGGGTTCTTTTCAAGAATAAGTCGTTCACCAGGACGGAACTCACTGAGTAAATAAGGCCCACCTGAAACGATGGTCGTCGGGTCAGCATCAACCCCCCACAAACCACGCACACCTGCTGCACCTTGTTCTTCATAGAGAGGCATGACAACATGCGCAGGTAAGACACCCCCTGCCGCCACGCCACAGTCGTTACTGAGAATAGCGTTCACTTGCGGTTCGGGCAAGCGGATGCGGTACTGATAGCGACCAAGTTGTTCAAACTCGACCGGTTCTTCGTTAACCACGCTACAACTGAACACGTTGGACTCAACTTCAGGATCACCGTGAATAGTAAACGATGCCGCCACGTCATCAGCGGTCATCTCGGTGCCGTCGCTCCACGTCCAGCCTTCTTTGAGGGTCACGATAAACTCTTGTTCTTCGGCCACTTCTTCAATCTCACTGGCCCAAAAGAGGTTGTAGTTGCCTTCTTCGTCGGTGAGTTGGCGAGTGCCTGCCCAGTCGCGGTAAATGATGGTAGGCCCACTCAACAAGCCGAGTACGGCTGATTCTGTCGCACTGCTGGTAAGGTAAGGGTTTAAGGTAGCAATATCCCCAAAGACGGTTTCTTGTACCGTACCACCTTGCTCAGCGGTTGGGGCGTAGGCTTCTGGCCACATAAACACATCTTGGGCAGCTGCCAATGATGCAAACGAGGCGACCATTAGGATGCCCCTTAAAATGCTAAGTACATATTGCTTCATCTTCTCTCCTTAATAAATGGTTTTTACTAGCTTACGTCATGCCTCCTATGTGCACAAGGTATATGAACGCAATGTGCAAATCGTGAAACACTAATCATGATGCTATTGTGCTCGAGCACCCCCACACCACACCATCTACAAGCCAAAAACAACGTTCTAGACAGTATTCCTTTTGCTTTTTCCTACACAAATCCACGACGGAAAAACGTAGTGAAGGTCACTTGAATCGCATAATATCCCAAACATAGTGTAATTTTGCCGGTTACCGCCGCACTCTCACATCACCATGCGCGGATTGTGGTAGCCTAAAGTACGTGAGTTTCCACGTAACCACCCCCCCATCCGACAATTCAACCCCCGATAGCCAGCTCGATAGCCAAGCATCTGAACTGAATAACAGCACCCGTGCCATCACCCAAGATGCTTTAGCACGCACGAAGGCGCTGCTCGAGCACTACCAGTTCGACCGCGATCAGGTCTATTACACCTTTGCTGATAAGACTATCGTGCCCACCTTTTTGACGGCCTTAACCTCGCGCAGCCAAGTCAATACTGACGTAACCTATCAAGGTTTGCGCGGTGACATCATTCGTTTTCCGGCGTTCGGGGCGTCTATGTCGTATATGCGCAGCCGCTTTGCCAAAGACCTCGCTGAAGCAGGCGGTTTGCACGTGCTGCCTCGCGTGGGGTTGGACGCCAGCGCCCGCCTCGAGGACGTTATTGCTTGTGAAGGTGCGCCCGTTGGGGTGTCGATTGGCTTAAAAGACAGTGAAGCCTTTCTCGAGCAACTAACCCAACAAGACAACGTGCATTTTTTGTCAGTGGACATTGCCCACGGTGCCAACGCCGCCGTGTTGCCCTTACTCGCTCGCATGCGCACGTTAGGCATTACTGACGGGGTCATGCTCGGTAACGTCGGTTCGGTGGAGGGGTTTGTGTTTGCCTACTTTTTGATGAAACTCGCAGGTTTCAATACCTTCACCATCAAAGTGGGCGTAGGTCCTGGCTCAGTGTGCACGACGCGCCTCAATACCGGCGTGGGCGTGGGGCAATTTACCTTGCTCGAAGAAATCAACCGCGTCCGGCAGGACTTACTTGCTGATGAACACGTGACGATTATCAGTGACGGCGGCATCAACACTTCGGGTGATTTTGCCAAAGCCATAGCGTTAAGTGACGGGGTGATGATGGGCAAGTTTTTTGCTAGTGGTAGCCTCGAGGAAAACGTCCTGTTGCGCGACGAAGACGGCACGCTCGCGGGCGTCACCATTTTTGGGATGGCGTCAAGTTTAGTGCCCGACAAAAGCCGTTACGTTGAAGGCGGCACCCAAATTTTGCGCGACGTGCACAAAGATGCCCAAAGTGCGCTGACCCGCTTGCGCGATGGACTGCAGAGCGCCATGACCTACGTGGACGCGCACGACCTAGCAGCTTTTCGGCAAAACGTCCGCTTTGCGACTAACTCCTCGGGCACTCGAGTGGAAAACGGCATTCACTGAACGCTTTTTTCATACAACGATCCCCCGAAGAACACTCAGCACGACACACCTCAGGACGACATGCTTCAGGACGACAGGGCACAGTTTGCCCGCGAGCAGGACGGTATCACTAAGGTATGCGCCGCGTTCCCCTGTTCCTTGTTATCGCTGCCCTACTTGTGCACAGTGCTTTGCTCGTCTTTATCAATCTGGCGTTTGGGGCGGATATCGTTGGGCTCAATACCCTAACGGCCAACCTCATGTTTTGCTTGCTCGTAGGTGGTGTGGTGTTTGGGCGCAGTGACTTGCGCTGGCGCGATGTGGGCTTTCGGCGGCAGCAGCTACAAGCAGGTGTAGGATTTTTGGGGTGGGTGCTGCTTGGCTCGAGCGCCATTCTCATGGCCATGAGCGCCCTGCTACCGGGGGTGTGGTTGGTATTTGACTGGGCACGGCTCGAGCCCTACCGCTTGGGTTTAGCCCTCGTCAGTCACCTGTTCGTCATCGCCCCTTACGAAGAAGCCTTTTTTCGCGGGTTTCTGTTCGTGCAACTGTACTTGGCTGTGCACAGTTACTTACCGAAGTGGGCGATGCTCATTTCCCTGTTTGCATCACAGTTGCTTTTCGCTTTGGGGCATGTTCCCAACGTCGTGTGGGTAGGTGGCGGCGTAGACGAACTTTCGCTCAACACCACGCGGCTACTGTTTAACGGGTTGCTTTACACGTTTATCTATCTGTTAACGGGCAACCTTTTTGCAGCCATTGGCGTGCACGCCCTGCACAACCTGCCGCCGCTCGCCCTAGAAAACACTAGCGGCACCCTTTGGACGTTAACCTCGAGCCTCATCTTGTTGAGTGGACTGCTACTGGCCTTCGTTTACTGGCGCGTGCAAGCCACCTCACTGTTAGCCCGTTTGCAACCCTCAATATCCCCACACGAAACGTCACCGCCACCTCATCAATAAGTTATCAGTAGAGTATGCGCTGCGATTGAGTGTGCGCTACAGTTATGGTGAGGCGTTGTTGCGGTTAGGTGTTGTCTCCTAGGTATTGTCTACAGCTTCTTTGGGGCGTTTGAGAATGAATTCTCGAGCCACCACTTCGCTGGTTTGCACGGATTGTTGCTGTTCACTGACGCTGTAAGCGGGCATGATGGCGACCAGTTCCCAGCCGTCTTCACCGAGGTGGCTCAAATATTCTGCAGACGCACTAAACGTGTGTGTCTGTCCATTTGACTCATGTACTTCATACACCCCTTGTTGGGCGTCCCAAACGCTGTGAAACGACATATATTCCCACTTGACCATGTTGTCGATTATGGCATGTAGGGCGTTCGTTTAAGGCGATATCCGTCTCACGTCAGCTCGAGAGACGACACTTGCATGATGACATTGGAAATACCTCGTGAAATGGCGTTGTCACTTAGCTACGTTGTCACTTAGCTACATCGGCACAACTACATCAACGCGACAACATAAAAATCCACTTAAAACGCTGTTACGTTAGGCCACTCGAGCCACCGCCGCTGCTACCCTTTCGGCAATACTCTGCATCCGCACCGCGTCGGAACCTTCCACCATCACGCGCACCAAGGGTTCTGTGCCACTCGGGCGCACGTTAATACGTCCCCAGCCCGCAAGGTCAGCTTCGGCTTGTTGCAACGCGGCTTTGACCATATCGTGTTCGGCAATGTGGGCTTTTAAGGCGGCGTCAACGGGTACGTTTAGCAGGGTTTGCGGATAGAGTGTGAGGGCATCAACCCAGTGCTCGAGCGACTCCCCCAAAGCGTTCACAGCAGCAAGCGTTTGTAATGCCGTCAGCACCCCATCGCCTGTAGGCGCACGGTCCAAAAACAACACATGCCCCGACTGTTCGCCACCTAGGGTGAGTTTTTGGGCTTCTAAGGCTTCGTAAACATAACGGTCTCCCACTTGGGTACGCAGCAAGTTCACGCCACGTTCTGCCAAAAAATGCTCCAAACCAAGATTCGCCATGAGCGTGGAGACGACGGTGGTTTCGTGTCTGGCTAGCGCACACAGCGCCAAAATGTGATCGCCTGTGACCAAACGTCCTCGTTTATCTACCAGTAGCGCCCGATCAGCATCACCATCGAAGGTGACACCCACGTCAAAATCACCTGACTCCAACAGGGCTTGAAAGGCTTGCGGATGGGTCGAACCACAATTCACGTTGATGTTGTTGCCATCAGGAGCGTCGTTGATGACAGTTACATCTGCACCCAACGCCCGAAACGCATGGGGCGCACTTGCAAAGGCTGCGCCGTTGGCACAGTCCAAAGCCACTTTTATACCCGTTAGGTCAGGCGCATCTGTCAGGAGGGACTCGAGATACTGCTCACGCAAGCCCTCAGCAAAGTCCGAACGGCCAATCTGACTGCCTGTCACTCGAGCCAGCGAACCGTTACTGGCGTCTTGATGGGCTGCGTCGATAGCTGCTTCAATGGCGTGCTCGAGCGCGTCCGAGAGCTTTTTGCCGTTGCCTTGAAACACCTTGATGCCGTTTTGTTCAAAAGGATTGTGTGACGCACTAACCACCACGCCAGCAGCAGCGTCAGTGGTACGGGTCAAAAAAGAGACAGCAGGCGTAGGCAGCACCCCCAAAAGGCGCACGTTTGCCCCCCTCGAGGTTAAACCAGCAGCAAGGGCGTGTACGAGCATGTCGCTCGAGCGCCGTGTGTCACAGCCAACCAACACATCCCCTTGACCATCCGTTAACACCTCAGCCAATGCCACACCCACATGCAGGGCAAACCCTGCGGTCATAGGCATTTCTCCAGCTACCCCACGAATGCCGTCGGTGCCAAAATAGCGTTTCATGGTTGCCAGTGTACGCAAGACAGCGTGTCTCGAGCGTGTCTCATCATGTG
>CAZKAZ010000066.1:0-25560 GCA_964550765.1 uncultured bacterium
TAAGCAAGCGTCCCACACGGCCATTACCATCCAAAAAAGGATGAATGGCTTCAAATTGGGCGTGTGCCAACGCGGCTTTGATCAACGTGGGTGTGCGTTCGGGTTGGTCGTGAAGAAAGTGCTCGAGATTCGTCATGAGCGCATCGATATATTCTGCGGGTGGTGGTACAAAAACAGCACGCGTTGCCCGTTGCGAACCTAACCACACAAACGAGCGACGAAATTCACCAGGTGCTTTATCACCACCGCGACTGTCCGCAAGCAAACGTTCGTGAACTTCTTTGAGCAAACGCGACGATAGCGGTAAACCTGCCTCATCCCGTAGACGCATTAGTCCGTGCTCCATCGCCCGCACATAGTTGGAGACTTCGCGCACATCATCCAAAGGCACACCCTCAATTTGGTCATGCTCAAATAACAACAAGTCAGACAAAGAGGACTGTGTGCCTTCAATTTGTGAGGACAGCACGGCTTCTTTGCGAATGTAGTTGTAAATAAACAAGGTTGGATCAGGAAGAAGTGCGGTGATGCCATCTAGCCTACCGAGGGCATGATTGGCTTTCCCAAGCAAATCACTATGCTGCGACAAATCAAGTGGTGGCTTGAGCGGAAGCGGTGCAGGCACGAAACACGCCACATCGTTACCATCAACATGGCGCACTTCCTTTCTACCTTCACGTGAGTTTGGCAGCTCTATGAACATCCTCACCTCTAAGAAAAAAAATGCCCCGAAATTTTTCTTAAGCCCCCTTCGCAGCACCGCTAAAGAAAGAATCTTTCCTTACGCCCCCACAAATCGCCCCTAAGAAAAAAAATGCCCCGAAATTTTTCTTATGATACGGCAGCCCTGTCAGATTCAATCATGCCTTAGCGCAAAGGTAAGCGCACTGGCAAAGTCATCTTTCCAGGTTGCCCAGTTATGCCCTGCGTTTCGTTCAATATAGGTCACGTCAGCGTTTTTTTGCTTTAGAACCTCAGCGATGTTGCGGTTGACATCTAACAGCCAATCCATCGTCCCACATGACAAATACCAACGCAGAGGCTTGGCGGGTTCGCGCTTTATGGCCTCGAGCAACCACGATTCCTTCGCCGCATACGCATCCCTATGTTCCGGCGTCCCCAAAAACGCCCCCGATTGCGCCACGACGCTGTCAAACAGGTGCGGGGTGTGCCAGGCGATGCAGGCGCTCACAAAACCACCCAAACTCGCCCCCATCGCCACCCGTTCACTATTACAAGCAACCGTATTTTCCACTTCGCTAATGACTTCGTCTTCGACAAACGCCCAATAGTGCTCGTTAAAGCTGTAATCGACGTTGCGATTCACGGGTTCAATGAACACCAAGTGCGCGGGGTGGATACGTCTTTCAGCAAGGAGTGCCTCGAGCACCACATGCAACTTGGCATAGCGATAATAGGCCACGCCATCTTGCACATAGACCGTCGGCAAGGGTGTACCTTCATGTCCTTTGGGGGTGTAAATGGTGTAACGGCGGCGTTCGTTTAAGTGACGTGACTCGAGCCGTCCTCTTTGCACCTCACCAAGTGAGGCATCATCTGGGTCAGATCGAGTCAGTTCGGCATAAGGATCAGGTTGATAGTCAGGGCCTGTAATAACGCGTGCAGCAGGATACCAAGGGTTGTCAGCTTGATTGTCATTCTCAGGGTCGGGGTGCTGTTCGCCGTCTGCATCTACAAAAGCGTATTCAAAGTAGACATCATCAGGCAGCTCGAGCTGCCACGTGTCACCAGTTTGACGGGCTTGCTCGAGCGTTTCCTTGGCAGCTTGTGGATTGCGGTGCCAGTCACTAAGGTCAGAATAAATGGTGTCGACCCAAGCAGGCACAGAAATGGGAACGTGCATAAAATCAGTCTAACAAGCGCGCAGTTCTGGTTGTAAGCACAGCACGAAAAAAGCAACCACCGCGACATTCCTAGCGACAACCACGCTATCAACACTTACAGCCATATCAAATTATTTATATATTTTACATTATTTTATAGTCGACACCTAAGCAGTTGAACGCGTTTTATGTCGATAGGACGCTAGTAACCACTGGTAACTGCAGAAACAACACGGGGAATCGCCCTAAACATGGAGAATTGTCATGAAAATTTCAATTCAATATTACTAGATTGAGCGAGAAATTAGACAAGGATGTTTTGCGCTCGAGTTCATGGTGTTACCTTGAGCAAGGCGCAAATTAGCTTGGTGATAAAATACTTTTACATTTGCAAATTAATTTAATAATAGATATTTTATAAAGTTAGCGTTTACTCGAGTGGGTTATGGTTGCTTGGCGTTACACTCACGTTGGTAAGTGCAGCGTCAGGGGTGTTCGTGTCCGCGTGCGCATTGCCTTGGGCAGGCGAATAGGTATGATTTCACCATGATTCGTTTGATGTCATACCATTACTTGGTTGCTGTTGTTTTAGGTGTATCGGTGAGTGGGTTTGCTTTGGGGTCGTGGGCGCACGCGTCAGACATGTTGGCAACAGATGTGGCCGAAGCTGTGGCTGATGCCCCTGTGTCTTGTGACTACGTGCGCGACGAACCTGAAAACGAAGAAGAACGCCGTGAACAAGAAGAACGCGATAGACGGTGGGAACAGTTGCAACTATATGCTGCTGTGCTTGCTAAAGAGCCCGACGAACAACTGCTCATGCCTGTGGCTGGCGTGCGCACCTCACAAGTGGCCGATACTTGGGGTGCACCACGTGGCGGCGGCAGGTTACACGAAGGTCAAGATATCTTTGCGCCGAGTGGCACGCCCATTTTTGCGGCAACAGAAGGCTTTGTGTGGCGCAAAGGTACGAGTCGGTTGGGTGGCATGGTGGTGTGGTTAGTGGGTGCAGGCGCACGGCGCTATTACTACGCTCATCTATCGGCTTATGGTGATATTGAAGAAGGGGATTATGTCACCCCAGAAACCGTGATTGGTTATGTGGGCAATACTGGGAATGCACGGACGACCCCGCCACATTTGCACTTTGGGGTGTATTTTGGCTCGAGGCGTACCTGTAACCGCGTGGTGATTGACCCCTTACCTTTGCTTGTTGACCGTCAATAACGCAGCTAAACCAAACACCGAACGCTGCTAAACCAAACGCAGCCAAACCAAACGCAGCCAAACCAAGTCCATCACCGTCAGCCTATGCGTATGATAGGGCATGACAGACAGTGCCCATCCATCGCAATTAGGACAACTGCCCGAAGCCGTGTTGCAATATGGCCTTGACGCCCTCGCCAAACTCATCGCTGTGCCTTCTGTAGCCGCTGAAGGACGCGGTATTGACGAGGCCAGTCAGCTTACGGCGGAGTTATTGCGCAAACTCGGTCTACACGTTGAGATACACGATAGTGGCGGCGCGCCAGTGGTGTTTGCCGATAGCCACCCAGAGGGTTTTGCGGGTGTACCGACGGTGCTTTTTTACAATCATTACGACGTGCAACCAGCAGATCCGCTCGAGCTGTGGGAAAGTGACCCTTTTACCCTCACCGAAAAAGATGGCGTCTACTACGGACGTGGTGCCATCGATGACAAAGGGGAACTGTCACTGCGCCTTGCTGCCCTTAAGTGGCTCAAAGACATACACGGTGAATTTCCTTGTCGGGTGAAGTTTTTGGTCGAAGGCGAAGAAGAAATCGGCAGCCCACATCTAGCGTCGTATCTTGAAAAACACCTAGATACTTACGCTGCTGATGTGTGCGTGTGGGAATTTGGCGATGTGAACGCGTTGGGGCAACCGCAAACCTACTGCGGCCTTAAGGGCATTTTGAGTTTGGACGTGCACGTGCGTACAGCACGCTACGACTTGCACTCGAGCCTTGGTGCTGTCGTCGATAACCCCATCTACCGCTTGGCTGCTGCGCTTACCTCATTGCGCGATAACGACGGGCAGGTGCTCATTGACGGTTTTTACGACGATGTCCAAGCCCCCAACGCCGAAGAAGAAGCTATCTTAGAGAGCTTGCCACACAGCGAAAAAGAACTAGCGCACATGTACGGTATTGATGGTTATTTGGGAAATGTAGCAGGCAAAGCTTTTCACGAGCGCCTCTACTATGCGCCAGTGATTAACATCAACGGCTTTCACAGTGGTTACGGCGGTATGGGCAGCAAAACGGTGTTACCAGCTGAAGCCAGCGCCAAACTCGATATTCGCTTAGTACCCAATCAAGACCCCGGTAAAGTTTTACAGCAACTGCGCCAGCACTTGCACCAACACGGTTTTGATGATGTCATCGTCACGCCCGCCCAACACGCCGAAAAGCCTGCGCGCAGTTCCAGCCAACACCCGTGGATTCAAACCGCCCTTGGCGTCATGAGTGAGGTATACGGCAAAGAAGCCGTGGTGTATCCTAACTCGCCCGGTTCAGGTCCTATTCACCCGTTTATCGAAGGTTTGGGTGTGCCCATTGTCGGCATTGGTTGCGGTCACCCAGACGGCAAGATTCACAGCCCCAACGAAAACATGCAACTCGCCGGGTATCAGCTTGGTTTAGAAGCTTTGGCGCGTTTGCTCGAGCGCTACCCTACCCTGCATCAAGACGGCTGAGCGACTCTTGGCGCGTTG
The DNA here is from genome assembly GCA_964550765.1 of uncultured bacterium. Lineage (GTDB taxonomy): Bacteria > Deinococcota > Deinococci > Deinococcales > Trueperaceae > JBCCBI01. The sequence goes on from CAZKAZ010000066.1 coordinate 4,579, forward strand.
TTTTACCAGCCAATAGACCCAGCCAATAGACAGGGTTGCTTATCGGCCAATAGACATGTGATATATTAAGTGTGCTCCTACATTGCGGCTTCACATCACATTCTTTACCTCACGTGCCGAGTTGACACACTGGCCTTTGACGGACGCGGCTTGGCAGTAGGTGTTGCTTTCGTTTTAGTACAAGATGGTTTTAGCAAAAGATAGTTTTTTGTTTGTATGGGCTGTTGTAACTGGTGTTAGCTGGTTTGCTCACGTGGCGGCTCGAGCTTCGTTATGAGACGTTCGTGGGACGGCTGAGCGTGTTTCATGAAGATTATGCGCTGCAGTATGGGGAGGTGGTGGCTCGAGCGGGTCTGTACCACTGCCCAACATCATGGTCGCTAAGGGGCGATACGTCTAAAATATGCCCACAAAGAAACAGCGTGCAAATTAACTGAGTACCCTGACTGGGCACAACAAGACACAAACCATGACACAGTGACCCTGTTGAGATGACACACTAAGACGACACACGAGCGTGACGCCCTACGATGTCACCGACTACCTGACTACAATTTCACTGACTACAATGTCACTGACTACAATGTCACTGACCGTGCGATTGAGAAACATGCTGAGTGTAGTCAATTTGGCTGCTCGAGCCACCCGACGGGGCACGGTATGGGGAGGGACGATGTCACAATTTCGCAAGGATATTTTCAGTGAAGCTTGGATTATGATATCGCCTGAGCGCGGGCTCGAGGCGTCCGTGTTTGGGAGCATTTCACCCGCACAGCATTCGCCACTCTCACCTGGTAACGAACATGCCTTCGGAACGGAATTGCGGGCATTGCGTCCAGAGACCTCAGCGCCAAATAGTCCCGATTGGCGCATGCGGGTTGTGTCTGTACCCGATGCTTTGGTTGAACCGCAAACGTTTGTCATGGAAGATTATGGCCTTTATCAGCAGGCTACAAACTGTGGTTATCAAGAGATGATTATCGAGCACCCAGACGCACAGATGACCCTAGAAACCATGCCCTACACCCACCTGATTGAAGTCTTGAAGATGTACCGTGACCGCTTGGCTTATGTGGCTGCCAAACCCGATATTGTGCACGTACAACTCAAACGTAGCGTGGGTAGCAGCGCAGGGGCACTCTATGACCATCCTCATGCCCAAGTGCTAGGCTTGCCCGTAGTGAACCGTTGGCTCGAGGAAGAACGCCGTGCTGCTGATGCCTATTTTGCTCGCGAGGGTGAAAACCTGTTTCAGGCGGTGTGGCGCTTTGAGCTAGACCAGCGCGAACGGGTCATCACTCACAACGACGCGTTTGTTGCCCTAGCCCCGTTTGCCTCCAAAAAACCCTTTGAGGTATGGATTATGCCCAAACACGCCAGCAGCAGTTTTGCTACCATTGCCAGTAACGTCGTGCCGCAACTTGCCGACATGATGCAAACCGTGCTGACGGCGCTCAATTCTGCGCTCAATCATCCGCCTTATGCGATGTTGCTTCATACCTTGCCACAAACGGGTACGCAAGGATACGATTGGCACATTAAAATACTGCCGCGTTTAACACAATCAACCGGGTTTGATTGGGGCACAGGGTTTTACGTGAATCCAACACCCCCTGAACACGCTGCCCGCTTTTTGCGCGAGGCGATTTCAATTCAAGGAGTGGTTCAATGATGCAACCAATGCAACCATGGTCACAAAAGCAAAGGCCAGCCAAAGACACCCAAGAAGGTCTGGTCGCTTTGGGTGTCGAAAACGGTGGCCGTGTTAAGCAAGTGCGTTTTAACCCTTCGACGTTATATGCCCCTTTCGATGTCGTTGCCAAGCGTTATGGAGCTGATGCAGACAGCAGTACGAGCCGTGAGCGCGCCGCGCGTCGCCCAACGCGTCATCTAGCGCGTCCGGCAACACGCACCCCTGCTGCGAGTCGTGAGAACCAACGTGAAGCCCTCAGTTTGAGCGTGCTCATGACGGCATTACTGATTATGGTGGGGACGTTTCATGTGATGGCGATGATTGTGGTGGAAACCAACCGCTGGCTCGAGTCACGCGCCCAAATTGCCCGCCTCGAGCGCGATATTAACACCATTCGCACCGATATGAACGCCTTAGAAAGCCAACTGGTGTATCGCAATGATGATGGGGTATTCGAGCAACTCGCCCGCCGCCAAGGGTTCATCTATCCCAATGAAACTCGAGTCATCACTTCTTTTAACGTATTTGAATAATTTTTAATAAAAAGTTTTTCGTGATTTCCTAGACCTAACTTATGTTGTCATGCTTGCCCAACATCACGGTGGCATCGTTATGTCCAAAAATGTATCTAAAAACACTCCCAAAAATTACAGAATAAATTTACTCAAAATTTTTCACAAAGTTTCGTGCCACACCCGCAATAGCGACATGCGTCCGCTGTCTGGTTCAGTTTCAGCAACGGCAACTAAGTGACCATCTTGGTCAATAAACGCCGTGCGTTGCGCTAAGTGTAGGGGCAGACGTTGCCCTTGGCGGATGCGCTGAGTGTCTTCATCAGAAAGTATTTGCTGAGGATAACTGAGCATGTCGCGTGCACGGAGACTGGTTTGCGCAGCGAGGTCGCTGACGGCACAAGCTTGGTGAAGGTGGCTGTGACCTGCTCGAGTGCGCACCAAACCACTTAAGTGCGCAGGCACGCCAAGGGCATCACCAAGGTCTCGAGCCAGGGCGCGAATATAGGTGCCTGCTTGCACCCGCACCCAGATGAGCGCCGTCGGTAGGTCTGCGAGCGGTTCGGGTAGGTGCGTAGACGTGTCCAGCGTCATCACATCAGCGTTGTCATTGGCTGTAGCAGCTACTGCATTATCCTCGAGCACCTGCCAGTGTTCTTGCTGTCCGTCGGGTTGATATTGCAGGTAGCGGGGCAGGGCACTGCGGGTGTTCCAAGCGAGTAGTTGCATCTCGAAATAGCGCACCGGACGCGGCTCGAGTAGCACTTGCTCACCTGCGCGGGCGGCGTCGTAACTGCGTTTGCCAGCTTTTTTGATGGCTGAGTATTGCGGTGGCACTTGGTCGCGAAGCTCAAGAAATGGCTCGAGTGCCCCTTGAATATCGTCTGATGTTAACGAACTAGCGTCCGCTCGAGCGAGTACCGGCGGTTCTGCGTCGAGAGTAGCGGTACTTGCCCCAAACGACACCCACGCCAAATAGTCTTTGTGCGAAGCCGTTAAAAAGGGCGATAACTTGGTGGCCGCGTCACTCAATACCACCAATACCCCCGTGGCCAAGGGGTCGAGCGTGCCCGCGTGACCGACTCGGCGAGTGTGCAGTTGCTTGCGCGCCCGACTCACCACATCGTGCGAGGTTAGCCCCAGAGGTTTGTCCACGACGAAAATGCCCATCCGTTCGGGTATACCATGACCCACCCTGCAGTGCGGTGCGGTGTGTAGCAAGTAAGCTCACAACATGGTGCTAGCACTTTTGGTATTGCTGTCGTGGTTGCTGTTGGGCGGTCAGTGGTTGCGGGGGATGGCGACGCTCGAGCGCCTCAAGCCCGAGCCCACGCGTTTAGACAAACAACCCCTCCCGCGTTTATCTGTGGTGGTACCCGCTCGCAACGAAGCAGCGGCACTGCGCAGCAGCGTGCCCTCACTATTGGCACAAACTCACCCCAACTGCGAAGTGATTGTCGTCAATGACCGTTCGGAGGATGATTCGGCGGCGGTGCTAAGGGCGTTGCAAGCAAAACATCCGCGACTCTCGGTGATGACCGTTGAAGCACTGCCAGCAGGTTGGTTGGGAAAAAATCATGCATTGGCTCGAGGGGCAGACCAAGCTTCAGGGACATGGTTATTGTTTACCGATGCGGATGTGCACTATCACCCGGGGGCGCTCGAGCAACTGCACCGATATGCGCTAAATAGACAGCTCGAGCACCTCGTTGCCTTACCCCGCATTCACACACCCGGCATGGCGATTACGGCGTTGGTGTCGGTATTTACGCTCTTTTTCACCCTCTACGGACGCCCCTGGCGAGCAAGGGTAGCGGGTGCCCCCGAAGCAGTCGGCGCAGGTGCTTTCAGCATGATGACAAAACAGGCTTACGATGCGGTGGACGGCATGGCTGCCGTGGCGATGCGCCCTGATGATGACGTGCGCTTAGGTAAACGCCTCAAAGATCACGGGGTAAAGCAAGACGCCGTCTTTGCCACCGAACTATTGTGGCTCACGTGGTACGAAAGCGCCCGCCAAGCTCTGGGCGGGTTTCACAAAAACGCCTTTGCTGCCCTCAATTATTGGCCGTGGTTGGCGCTCACCGTCATGGCGTGGTTACTACTCACTAGCGTGTGGCCGTTCGTAGCGATGTGGCTAACGTCGGGTGTGACCCGTTGGTTATGGGCAGCATCGATTGCGATGATTGCCGTGCTCTACTGGCGCAACCAACGCGATTCACAAGTGAGGTGGTGGTATGCGTTGCTGCATCCGTTAGGAACATTGGCCATTGTCTATGCCATTGCCGCGTCGATGTCATTGGCGCTATTGCGCGGGGGCATCTTCTGGCGGGGGACGTTTTACGCACTAACTGAGTTGCGCAAGCCCCCACAGGTGTCACCAGAACCACGAGCCCCATCCGAATAAAACACGTTCAGCACGTGAAGCAAAATGCCCAAGCGGCAAATTTTTCGTGCTGTCTACGCGTTGTTCGTAGCTTTTCTATGAATGACGGCTACACAGTTGGATGCGCTTGACGTCGATGTGACGTTGATTCAAATCAGCAAATACAGAAGCGAAACGTGGAATTTGCCATCATAACCAATGAATTGACGACACAATCGACTACGGAAAGGCTGGGTTAGCAACCAAGTTGGCGAGCGAGGCGTTGTAACGTCTCACCCAAAGGGGCGTCTAATTTCAACGTGGCGTCACCGTCGCCTCGAGTATTTCCCAAGTTGATGATGGCCACAGGTTTGTTGTCTTGGGCAGCTTGCACCACAAAACGATAACCAGAACGCACTGTCAACGACGACCCGAGTACCAAAAGGGCGTCGGCGTTCTCGAGCCACTGCCAAGCGCGTTCTACGCGAGGTTTAGGGACGTTTTCACCAAAAAACACCACATCTGGCTTAAGGATGCCACCGCAGTAGCGGCAGGCAGGCACAGTAAACGTGTGAATGTGTTCGTCGGGGATTTCGGCGTCTCCGTCGGGGGCGACGTCTACCACGTAGGTTTCGAAGGTGGGGTTGTGCTCGAGCAAGCGCCCTTGCAAACGGTGGCGCGATTCGAGGCGTTGACATTGCAAACAACGCACCTGACTGAGGCGACCGTGCAATTCCAGCACCTGCTGAGCGCCAGCAGCTTGGTGCAAACCGTCCACATTTTGCGTAAGCACGCCTGTGAAGAATCTGGCTTGCTCGAGCTGCGTTACCGCTTCGTGTCCTGCATTCGGATAACGGTCTGCGACAAACGCCCAGCCCACCGTACTGCGTGCCCAATAACGCTGCCGAGCAGTGGCACTTTTGACAAACATTTGATAGCGCATGGGGTTGCGTGGTTTGGCGCTAGGCCCGCGGTAATCCGGAATGCCCGATTCGGTGCTGATACCCGCGCCACTCAATACCAACGTGCGCCGTTTGCGTAGCAGGGTGGCAAGTTGGTCAATGGTACTGTCAATATGACCGCTTTTGTCGTTATGAACGTTGCTGTCGTTGATATTGTTGTCAGCGTCGTGAGGGGTATTCGTTTGCGAATGAACGCCGTGAACGAGAACAGGTTTGCTCACCCTGTCACTATAGACCACGCCCCCGCCGCCGCACCGTAACACGCAAGGGGGTTGTGGTCATCGTGCGATTACGGCACGTGATGAACGTGATAAGAGCGTGCGCTTACGGCACGACGCGGTTACTGACGCAGTCACGGTTATTGCTACTGCTTGTCTCACCGGTAGCAAGCACCTCAGCACAGTTTTCAATCACGGTTGGGTTGCCTTCTACTAAAGCATCAGCGGTGATGTCTACGATGAGGAGCAAGTTGGTGAACGTGCCTGCTGCTGTTGCGCCGCTGTAGGTGCAGGTGACGGTGTCTCGGACATTACGCGTGTTGGTACACGTCCAGTTCAGTCCTTCGGGCGTATTGCGAAAGCGCACCCCAACGGGTAGCACGTCGCGCACGGTCACAGGGGAAGGGGCGGCGTTTGGTCCGAGGTTTTCTACTTCGATGCGGTAAGCGTAGCTGTCGCCTACCTCGAGCACGGTTTCGGGTAGTGTCTTGTTGATAGATAGGTCAAAACGGCGGCTCACGGGGTTATTGCTGCAAGCGCGTTCAACAATACCCAACACGGCTAGTTCAGCACAGTTTTCAAGGCGGGCAGGGGCGTCGTCAGCCACGCGTACGGTGAGAATAAGTGGCTCGAGGGCAAGCACTACATCGTTTCCGTCATCGACGTCATCATCGGCGTCATCATCGGCAGCATCGATGAGCGTGCCAAGGCTAGCGCGGCTCTCGCAGACGAGTTGGCTGCTGCCTGAGCTCGAGGTTTGTGAACAGTCCCAAAAGCTGTTGCCGGCAGATACCAACTGCAAACCAACTGGTAAATCATCGCGCAAGATAATGGCTTCATCACTGTTTTCGAGGGCGTCTTCGAGGGTGTCGGCAACGTCTTCGGGCATGCGCACGCTACCAACAAGGCGGTACTGACTTTCGCTGCCCGCATCGAGTGACTCGAGCAATGTCTTCTCGAGCGACAAGGTAAACGCCGCACCTACTTCACGTTCAAGGCAAGCGCGGTTGTTGCTGTCATCGCGGTCAGGAGCAAGTTCAGCGCAGGTTTCAAGCGGCGAGGTAGCGTCACTGGCAACGCGCACGGGTAGCTCGAGTACCGCAATAGCATCCTCAGCAACAGACGCATCTGCGGGTGTCAAGGTGCACACCACCTCAGTATCAGTTAGCTCACACGTCCACGCGCCAAAGGTATTGTCAGCAATTTGCAAGCCATTGGGCAAGGCAATCGTGACGGTAATAGGGGCTAGGGCGTTGCTGCTGTCGTCCAACCCATCGCCGTCGATGTCGTTGTCTGGGTTGCGGGTAACCGTCACGCGGTAGCTGCTTTGGCTAGCGGCACGCAGGGGGGTCGTTAGCTCGAGCGATACCCCCAAATCGCGCACTCGAGTCACGGTGCTAGTCACGCAACTGCGGTTGTTGCTGGCGTCTTGGTCGAGCAAACTCAATTCGGCGCAGTTTTCAATGTCACCGGGGGCATCCTCGAGCACGTTCGTTACTAGTTGCAAGGTGCTGCTTGCGCCTGCCGCCAAGCTATCTGCTGTGTAACGGCAGTCGAGCGTGCCAACGACCAGCGTACACGTCCAATCATCACTATTTACAAAGTCAAGTTCGAGACCTGTGGGTAAGGTATCAAGCACGTTGGGGACGCGGCTTAGGGCTTGGTCATTGCCGTTGGTCACGGTGATGGTGTACACCGCTGGCAAACCGCGCCGCACCTCATTATTTTCTGCACCGTCTAGGGTTTTGTTGATGGCTAGGTCACCAGGGGCGGCCACGCGCAATTCTTGGCAGGCGTCATTGTTGGTTAAGTCGGGGTCGGTGATGTCATCTTGATTGCTAGTAACGCTCGAGCAACTGGTCACCACGCCTGAGGTCTCTGGGGTGATGGCGAGCTCGAGTAGCAAACCGGGGGCGTCACCCACAGCAAGGGCGGCGTTCAAAGTACAGCGGAGGTTGTCTCGAGTGTCATTGCACGACCACGCAGGGCTGTTAGCAGCAACAAAACTGAAACCGACGGGTAAAGGCGTGGTGACGGTCACACCATCAACCGCGTCAGGGCCGGCGTTGCGCACGGCGAGTGCCAAGGTGATGCGGCCACCGGGTGTGGGTATGTTGACCACGCTGCTGCTGAGTTGCACGTCTGCTCTTCTAGCTTGCAACGTGCCACTGGCGCAGGCGTCGTTATTGTTGGGGTTGCTGTCGTTCGCAGCTTGGACAGTCGCGCAGGTTGTTAACACCTCGCCACTGCTCTGGTCGCTTTCGGGGTTGACTTGGGCAAGGAGCTCGAGCGACGGCAAACTGCCTACTGCAAACGGGGGTGCGTCGGCAGTGCAGGTGATAATTTCTGGGTTTTGGCCACTACTTTGGCCACTACTTTGACAACGCCAAGTATCGCGAGCGTTCACTTCGTTGCTTTCGATGGCAGTGATTTGTACGCCCTGCGCCAAGCGGGTTTGCACCTGAATAGTATCTGTCGCACTGCCCGGGCCAAGGTTACTGACTTGCACCACGTAACGCACGCTTTGGCCGATTCTAAGGTCGCCCCGTAAGGTCATGTCGAGTTGTAAGTCGTAGGGTTCAACCTCGGCGGGTTGCACGGTAGCTGAGACGCAAGCGCGGTTGTTGTCAGCGTTGGTGTCTCCTGCAGCCAGCACGTCAAAACAGAGCTCGAGCTGCTCAGGCGCACTTTCAGCCACTTCAAACACCACATTCAAAGGCGGCAAACTGCCCACTTCCCAACCGTCAGTTACAGGCGGCTCAGTTATAGGCGGCAACGTGCACTCGAGGCGCTGCCCCTGCTGTCCTTGTGGCTCTTGTGCGGTACACGTCCAGCGTTGCTGGCTGCCGTCAGCGGTGTCACTGCTTACAAAGCGCACGCTAGCGGGTAAGTCGCTCGTGAGTGTGACGGGCACGCCTACGTTGGCGCTGCCTAAGTTGGCCACTTGTACGTTGGTGGCTGCTACGCTGCCGGCTTGCAGGCTACCAATCAGTGCTTGGCTGACGTCAACATCAAAACCACTCGGGGCAGGCTGGCCGAGGTCGCGGTTGGTGCAAGCGCGGTTGTTGGCAGGGTTGGCATCAAGGGGCTCGAGCTGCAACCTCGCACAGTTCTCGAGCTGTTCTGGGGCATCTTCGGCGACGCTCACCACCAAGGTGACATCAGGCAGGGCGCCAACACCCAAATCGTTATTGAGATAGCGACATGTAACCGTCTCTGTGCCATTACTGTTTTCACTAAGGTCACAACGCCACACTTGACCACTAGAACGGGCTTCAACAAAACGCACCCCCACAGGTAACGCGTCTGTGATTTGCAACGTGCCTGCATAGGGCGCAGGGCCAAGGTTACTGACCCGCAACACATAACGCCCTTGTTGGCCGCGTGCTAGTTCGCCGCTGATGCTCTTGGCGAGGGTGAGGTCGCTGGTTTGCATGTCGCTGCGTTGCACGTCGAAAGCGTCGCACGTGCGATTGTTGCTGAGGTTGCTGTCATTGTCGGCGGTGATGCTCGAGCACAACGTCACCCTATCGGCTGCACTGCTAGCCACTTCGACCGTGTAGATAATATCGGGCAAACTACCCACCTCAATGGGGCGGTTGCCTTGATAGTCGCAGATGACTTGTTCCGCTTGGGCTTGGGCGCTTCCGACGCGGCACCGCCACGCGGCGCTATTACCCGCCAAAAAGGTGATGCCTTGCGGCAAGGTACTCGTCATCTGCACGTTACCCGAGAGGGCATCAGGGCCAAGGTTACTTACTTGCACCACGATTCGGCTGAGCCTGCCCTCGCGGAGGCTGCCTTGCAAGGCTTGACTGACGCGCATGTCGCTGCTGCCTGTGCTATTTGCTATGTCATTGTTGCTACAAGCTTCGTTGTTGCTGGCATCGCGGTCAGTCTGGTTGAGGCGAGCGCAGTTGCGAACTGTTCCCGTCACATCATCAGCAAGGCGGACGTCGAGAACGAGTGGCTCGAGCACCCCAGAGCGAACCTGCCCTTGATAATCACAACGCACTTGTCCGTCCTCTGCTTGACATGACCACACTGCGGATGGACTGGTTACGAACGTCACCCCCGCCGGTAAGGTATCGATGACAGTGGGGGCTTGGCTGAAGGGGCTATCGGTGCGCACGGTGATGACATAGCGGGCATCGTCGCCAGCTTGTAAGGTGCCCTCGAGCTGTTTGCTGATGCTGGCATCAAAAGGTGTCACGTTACCCTGACAGGCTGTTGGTACGGGGCGACTGAAGGTGTTGGACGCGAGGCTATCGTCACTTTCGTCAATGTCATCATCCGGATCAACGGTGATGCTCAGGGTGCTGCCATTCACATTGATATTTTGCCAACGCTGTTGCACTTGTTGCCCGGCGGCCAGCCCGTAAATGGCGTTACTCCAAGCGGTGCCGCTGCCACTTGCTAAATTGATAGGACTGGCTTGAAAGGCAAAATTATCCCGAACGTCCCCCTGACCGACGTTGGCGATGGTGATGTCCAAACTGCACCCGTTCGCTGTTTCGGTAAAAACAGCATCGCGCACCACTAAATCTGGCAGAGGACGCGGCTCGAGCCACACCACTGCGTGCGTAATCCCGCGCCCAAGGCGGTTACTCGTGGCGCTAGTTTCTGGGGCAATCACCCGATTGAGTGCTAACCACAGTTGGTTGTTCGTGGCATCATCCCCGAGGGCAAACAGTTGCGCTGGCGTCAGATCACTCTCGCGAAACTGACCATCACACGCAGCCATGTCACTGAGGTTATCAACGGTGACGCAGCGCCAGTGTACGCGGCTGCCGTCAGGCACTGGGGTGACAATTACGTGCAACGTCGCACCGCGCAAACTATCTGCGGTGAGTAAATCGTCCTGCACCAGTTCACTGGGATTATCAGCACGGCTGTACACGGTCAGTTGGCTGGCTGGATTATTGTCACGTGCGTACCACAAGATTTCGGCGTTGTCGCGTTCACCATCGCTGCCGCCGAAACCGTCGTTTTGGCTCGAGTCACCCAAGTTCAATGCGTACCCTTGAATATCGGTTTCTGCAGAGACGTAAGCCAGTACATGCAACGCCGCGTAGCGTTCGGGGTCAACATCAAGCTCGAGCACCGGACGACCGGGCGCAAACACCGCATCGTTGGTGGGGTTGCTAAACGCAATGGGTGCATCCTCCGCGCTGCCGCACGCTCCTGCAATCACCTCAGCACGCGTGGCATTAAACGCGCACAGGTTCACGTCTTGCTGGTTTTGCCGCAGTGCCGTTTCAAACGCATCCAAACGCCCTTGAGGAAAACCACTAGCCGGCACGGAAAAATAGCGATCTGCCAGTGCATCTACCGTCAAACTGGCTACAGGTGTAATGGTAAACGCGTCTTCGTCGGGGTCGTTGCTGCCATTATCAGGAGCATCTGCAGAGGGTGCGTCGCTGCCTTCAAAGTTGGCACGCTCGAGCACCGCCAGCATGCGTTGGCGCTGCAACTGAGTACCTGTATTGTCTATCAATACGGCTTGAATGACGATTTGGCCGGGCACAAGGCCAGTGATGTGCAAGGTGGCTTGTTGGTTTTGCATCTCGCGAGCATCAATGCGCACGCTGCCTGCGGGCAGCACCTGCCAAGTGACGTTGCCTGCGCCTGTCCAGTTCGCACGTGCGGTGATGGTTTCGCCGACGACGAGGGAGGCGGGGGTGTTTAGCTCGAGCGTCGTTGCTGTATCACTACTGCACGCACTCAGCACCAGTACCAGCCAACCCAATACCCACCAACAAGGGCGTATGTGACCCCTTGCCCTGCACACGGTAAACGCAGTCAGACGGGGAAGGTGACGCCAAGGGATGGGCTGTTTCATGGTGCTCCTTTACAAGTAGAGAGACAAGGTGTACGCACCCTTAGCAGCAGTGCAGGCGCGTGTGAAGTGATGGCACGGCGCAGCTGATAAGGGTGTGATAATTATATGGCCTCTACTGATAAAAAGATGATGGGATAACGTTAATGCTGTGCAGGTTTAGCTTATGACTCGAGCCCATAGCGGCTAGTAGGTTTGGCTCGAGCACACCCTTGGCGCGTTTTTTTGCTGGCTTTCTTTGGTTGATTGTTACTGGCTGCTCTGGCTGCTTGGTCTTGTTTGTTTTCACTCACGTTTTGGGTGATGTCGCGCAATAAACCGATGTCGCGCAATAGACCAAGGTCGCGGGCGCGGCGCACGGCCAACAGGCGGTCTTTGACGTCGAGTTTGCGATACAAGGTGCGCACGTAGTCTTTAACCGTTTCTGGGCTGATGCCGAGGGCTGCCCCGATATCTTTTTTGGCTTTGCCAGTCGCCATGTGCTCGAGCACCTGCCGTTCGCGGCGGGTAAGGCTCGGCATGTCGCTCACCGGAAACCAGTCGTGTTGCGGTTCGCTGACAATCTCGTGAATGCGCGCCAGAAAGTTTTCGGGGCTGGTGTCTTTGTCGACAAACCCATGCGCACCCGCGTGCTTAGCAAGTTGCAAAAGCCCATATTCGTCATTACTTGCTAGCATCACCACGATGGTATCGGGCAGCCGGCGGCAGATGTGCTGGCAGGCGGCAATGCCGTCTCCAGGCATACCAATATCGAGCAGTACGACATCTGGTTTGAGGGCTAAGGCTTGGGCGATGGCATCGCTGCCACTACCAACTTCAGCAATGACGTCAGCCCGCTGCTGCAAGGTATGACGCAAACCAATCCGAAACAAGGGATGGTCATCGGCGATAATGACTCGAGGCAAAGGCAGTGAGGGGCGTCTGTGAGGCAGGCGTGGAGACAGATGAAATGCAGCCATAGTTCCCTTTCTCAGCAAGCAGTATCGCAGCCAGAAAACACGCAAGCTGTGATGGCGTTGCTGTTGATGGTTTTAGTTTGCCCGTCATCTCCTGAACGTAGCCTGAACGTCAGCCCAACTGCCCTGAACGCATCCTTACATGCTGTTCATGCCGACGCGTTAAGCTAAAGTGTCACGCTGCGTGTCCTGATGCTGGTGTTATTGCGTCGCTGCTATCGTGCTGGTGTTATCGTGCTCGTCAACGTTCGTCCTCGTCAACGTTCATCGAAGTGCCACCCCTGAGTGCGTACCCAAAAGTGTCACCGATGACAATTTGGGTTGACGTGAATCAAGGCGGCTGCTACTCGAGGTTGTGTGGCTGTGCGTGGTGCACGGCTGCAGTGGTGTGTGGCGTTGTGCTGAACGCTTGAACGCGCTTGTAGTCAATGCGGTTGTAGTTAACGCGGTTGCAGTTAACGCGGTTGCAGTTTTGGCTTACGGGTGTTGCATCCTACGCAGTCAATATAATTTTTCGACCACATATCTTTTTAACAAATAAAAGCACGAATTTTTATAAAAAGATGTTCGCCTGCAAAGTAAATGCTATTAGGTAGGATTGTCAAGTCGCATGAGGTTAAAAAATATTTTCGTGTTAATCAGCTACCTAGCAAGGATGTTCCGTTTTTTATCGCTGAGGTTGACAGAAAAAAATGCCTCGAGCAAACGGCAAGGGGTGACATCAGAGCGTTGAGACACGTGGAGGCTACGCTACAATGAAGGCTATGCGGTTGCATACACTTGGCACATTAGCCCTCGAGGAAAGCAAATTTCGTCGGGTGAAACCGCTGTTGCTGCTGGCATACTTGAGCGTAGAAGGCAGCAAACCGCGCCGTTACTTGGCTGAGTTGTTTTGGCCGGATGCTAGCAGTGCCATGAATAGTTTGTCGGTGGCACTGTCGCAGTTGCGGCGCAGTGATGTACCCATCGAAGCCGACGACGTGCGGGCGTGGACAGATGTCGCAAGTGACGTGCAAGAACTAAAAAAAGCCCTAGCGGATGGGGCACTTGAAACGGCGCTCACGCTCTACCAAGGGCCATTTTTGGAAGATGTCGACTTAGAACTTGGCGTAGAACTTGAAGAGTGGCTTTTTGAAACCCGCGAAAACTTAGCCGCGCAGACCCGCAGTGCTGCATTAGTGCGGGCGGAACGGGACGCTTCCCAAGGGCGTTTTGCTGAGGCTGCCAAGTGGGCACAGCGAGCCTTTGAATTGCCTGGTGGCGAAGCAGATCCTGACGCGCTTATGCGTATTCATGCGCTGCTCGTCGCTGGCGATCACCCGTTAGCAGCAGAAGTATTTCGTGAAGCGGAAAGTTACGGCGTGGCGGTGCGCTTAGCGTCTGATGATGCCCGCAGCAAATTGCAACAGACGTTTGTGGGGCGCGAGAGCGAACGGCAGCGGCTGTTGGGGCTTGCTCCTGGTGAGTGGGCGTGGCTTCGTGGTGGCACCGGCATGGGCAAGACGATGCTGTTAAAAAGCCTCGAGGGTACCTACTTGCCGGCCCGTTCGGGGTTGCCCTATGCAACGCTCGAGCCACTTTTAAGCGAACATATCGAAGCGGGCGAAGAACGCATGTTGCGGGTGTTGATGCGCACCGAAGGCACGCTGCTCATCGACGACTGGGAACGCATGGACGAAGACAGTCAAACCCTGCTTACCCGCTTACGGGGGTTGCGTCCGACGCTCAACGTCATCATCACCTCCAAACAAGCCCCGGTTGTTGCCTGCGAACACCTCATCGACCTAGCACCGCTACCTGCTGAGGCGCTAGCGGCTTACCCAGAAGTATGGGAAAAAACGGGGGGTTTGCCTGCCTTAGTAGGGGCATATTTGCGGCAAGAACCCCTAGAAGAAGCCTTAGAAACCCGCCTCAGTACCCTGACGACGGAAGCGGTGGAGGTGTATTTAGCTCTAGCGCTGCTCGAGCAACCCGACCTTGCTTTGGTGCGGCGGGCGCTTGAACTCGATGCGGCCACTATGTCTAGCGTCTTGGAAGTGTTGATTGCAGCAGGGCTGGTGCTTCCTTCGGGCAAGGTGAACGCGCGTGGGGCGGCGCTGGAATACCTCGACAGTCATCCCCACAAACACGCCCCTTTGTCGCTTAAATTGGCGCGGGTGCTCGAGCCACTTTCGGCGTTCGTGTTTTATGCCCGCACCCAAACCCTGTGGGAAAGCCGCGATATGGCACACATCGAAGCCAGCTACCGCGCTTGGGCCGAAGAACTCTTGCGGCGGGGCGTACCGCAGCGGGCGTTTGAGGTGCTCAAAGACGCGCCAGATTCCAAAGCGGTAGTGATGTTGCGAGCGCGGGCGCTCGAGCGGGCGGGGTTCTACCAAGAAGCCTTGCAAGTACTCGACCCCTTGGGTGAAGCCGCTGACGTGCTGGCAATCAAAAGTACCGTGCTGTGGCGTTTGGGTAAACCCGAACAAGCAGCCAAAGCAGCCAATGCGGCGCTCGAGGGTGATATTCCCGTGCGGGCTGAAGCCTTAAACACGCTTGGTTCGCTGCACTTTGCCGACGGCTACTACCAAGAAGCCATCAGCCACTTTCGGCGGGCGGCGACTTTGTGGCGGGCGCTAGCGAGCGACGTGCGTTACGTGGGGGCGCTCATCAACATCGCCATTGCCACGACGTTACTTGGTGAACCAGAAGCCTCATCTGAAACATCTAGCACATCCACCCAAACCTCTCACGCTGCCAAGACAGGGGCAACAGCGGTGCACACCGTAAACGTGAAACAAGCGTTTGCAGAAGCGTTACAAGCCTGTGGCGACCAACCCCTTCTCAAAGCGCGGGTGCTACTTAACACCGGGTGGATGACCTACGAACGCGAACGCGACTTGGTGCAAGCCGAACGTTTGCTGCAAGATGCTGCAAACCTAGCAACTGAAGCCGGCGCAACGGATATCGCCGCTGACGCCTGGAACAACCTCGGGGCGATGTATCACAAAGAGGGCAACTTAGCTAAAGCCAACACGATGTACGAAAAAGCCCTCGCCAACGCCCAGCAAATGGGTGAACGCTACTTGATTGGCTTAATTTTGGCAAATTTAGCTGAACTCAACGAAGACAAAGACGCTTGGGAAGAAGCGTTGGCACTCTTAGAAGCCTCGGGGCACGAAAGCGAAGCGGCGCTGTACCGCGAAGAATTACCCGACGATCATCCGTTCAGGTTGCGTTCAGAGGGCTAAGGCTAGGCTAACCTCCATGCCACGTAGTGCTTTAGCTCTCTCGGATGACACATGGATTGAGGTTAGAGATGATACGACACATCTTCGTGCTCACGACCCGTCTGCGCCTCGTCGCGCTCACTATCAGCCTCCTCGCGTTTATTGGTTGCGATTCGTCTACCCCGGCACCCGCAGCCCCTGGCTTTACGCTGAATTACCCTCGAGCCGCCCCTAGTGAAACCCTCGTAGCCGATTTAACCAACCTTGACGGCAACAGCGTTGATGTTTCTCTAGCGGGTATTGCTGCTACGGTCACAAGCCGCAGTGCTAACCAAATTAGTTTTGTCGTGCCAGCTAACAGCCCTGCTGGCGTGCAAACTTTACGCATTCGCCAAAATAGTCGCGTCGCTACTGGGTCAGTGACTGTCTTTGGTGATGTTGCACCCGATAAAGTCAGCGTGTTGGTGCCTGCAGGTACAAACCGCGCCCAACTTGAGACGCTTGCCAATCAACAGGGGTTTACCCTCGAGCAATTCCGCAATCTTGCGGGGGTGGGCTTGTGTGGCTCGAGCGTTGCCGAACTCGACATTGCCGGTACGCCCTTCGTCGAAGCCTTAGCCGCTCTCGAAGCCAGTGACGTGGTGCTCGCTGCTGACCCCCGGGGGCGTTACAGTTTGGATACGAGCCAAGCCGACGTGCGTTACCTAGCTAGCAGCAGTGTGGCCGATGAACACGCCAGGGGCATCACCGGAACGGGCGTGACCATTGCTGTACTCGACACGGGCGTTAGCAATCATCCTGAACTCGACGGTCGTTTGCTACCTGGTGTGGATGTGGTCAATAACGACAACGACCCCAGTGACGACTTCGATGACCCAGCAACAGATTTTCTGGGTGATGGACACGGTACTGCTGCCGCCGTTCTGGCTGCTGGCCAACGTCGCGGTCTTGCCCCAGGGGCGCAGGTATTACCTGTCAAAGTGTGTGACGAAACGGGCACATGCTTGGCGAGTGATGTGGCTGTGGGGGTGTGTTACGCCCTGTCACAAGTGCCTGACCCCAACGCGTTGGTGCTTAACCTCAGCCTGGGGGGAGACACGCCCGTAACATTACTCGAGCAACTCCTTGAGCACGCTACCGACCAAGGGGCTGTCATTGCTGCTGCAGCAGGCAACCAAGGCGAACGCGGCTCACCGCAACACTATCCGGCGGCGTTTGATAACCCTGCCTTGCTCGCTGTTGCTGCCCTAGACGCCAACCCTGCTCGCTGCGTACGCGGTGATAATTTAGCCGTGGGCACCTCGTTTGCGGTAGGAGATACGTTCACTGAAGACGGCATTGATGTGACGGTGGACAGTTTTGTGCTCGAGGGCGAACCACCCCTACCCGAACCGCCTTTTGCTGATGGCACGTTGCAAGTGAGTGGCTCGAGCGCCCTGCAAACCGGACGTGCACTGTCCCTTGACCGCGTAAATGTGGCACTTGACTTTGCTGAAATAGTAGCGGGTTTTCAAGTGGACATCGCCGACTATCAAGCCAACTTAAACCTAGAAGTCAACGGTGATTTTCTCAATCATCAAGGCGACTTAGCCGAACTTGCCGGGCGTGAACTAGGTGGGGTGCAGCTCGAGGTATTCGACACCGCCGGCGGACAGACGTTAGCCCTTTTGGGTGACTTGCGGCGGGTCAGTGTCGGTGTGCGTGCTGGGGTGCTCGATAATTTGTGCGAACAAACGGGCGCAGGGGACGCCTGGGATGTGGCGTCTTTTAGCACCAAGGGTGACTACGTTGACATTGCTGCACCAGGTGCGTCGCTAACTAGCGGTACCCCGCAAGGGGGCACGTTCAGTGACTTTGCCGGTACGTCGTTTGCTAGTCCGCAAGTTGCTGGGGCGCTGGCGTTACTGCGGCAAGTGAGTCCTGACGCCAACAGCCAAACGATTGCCCAAAGTTTGCTCGAGCAAGCCACCCCGCTGTTAGCTGACCGCGACGAAGTGGGCGCAGGACAACTCAACGTGACGCTCGAGCCATAAGCTCATCACTATCAACATCTCAATTGAGTGGGTAGCGGCAACGTTACCCGCTTTATTTTTGGATTGTCAGCATATGTTGACTGTCAGGTCTTGAGGTGGCGAGCGACAGGCTGATATGAACGTTTCTGTTCTCATCGCTAGCTACAATGTGTTTATGACTGCAGCCGAACGTGAAGATCAACCTCTCGTGCATGTGGTGCGCTTGCCGCTTGGGGATGCCCTTGTGACGCTTGACCGCAGGGGGTTAGCACTCGATGCAAGGGGTGGGTTTGAGGCGCGCTGGGCGGATGATGCAGAAAAACAAACCCACTCAGCCATACAACCTGAAGCCTACCGTGCCATCGTCAAAGAGCACCTCAACGCTGTCTACCGCACGCTCAGGCAGCGCGACGCCCCGACGGTGAGCCTCAACTTGGCTAGCCACCAACTCGTTGATGACCTTATTGGTTGGTCGAAGTTGAATGCCTCGAGCTGTCCACCAGCTTCACAGGATTGATGTTTATCGACTACGACATTCAAGACATTGACGTTGACCCTGCCTGAACTGACACAGACACATCACAGATACCTCACAGATACATCACAGATACATCCGGTAGATGACCACCGAGGTGCTAATCGATTTAGTGACCGCGAAAGTTGGCTTTGCGCTTGTCGAGGAAGGCTTTGGCACCTTCGTGGGCGTCTTGGGTAGCAGCGGCCATCCCAAAAAGGTCAGCTTCAATTTCTAAGCCGTGACTGAGGGTGCTAGCGATGCCTCGGTTGATGGCTTCTTTGGCGAGACCAATGGCAATAGGAGCGTTGGGCATGGTCAGTTTGGCAAGGTCGATGGCGGCGGCAATGGGGTCATCGGCGGTGCGGTTAACCAGTCCCAACTGCAAAGCTTCGTCTGCACCTACCGTGCGCCCAGTGAGAATCAAGTCCAGTGCGCGGCTTTGACCGATGATGCGCGGGAGGCGCTGGGTGCCGCCAAAACCAGGGATCAAGCCCAGTGTGACTTCTGGTAAGCCCAATTTGGCGTTGGGGCCAGCGATGCGTAAGTCGGCGACTAAGGCAAGCTCGAGCCCACCCCCGAGTGCCAAACCGTCAATAGCGGCAATGGTCGGAAACGGCAACGCCGCCACGCTGTTGAGCACGTCTTGACCAGAAAGTGAAAATTCGCGTCCGCTGTAGACGTCGCGGGTGTTGGCAAGGTCGGCAATGTCTGCTCCGGCTGAAAAGGCTTTTTGTGAGCCGCACAATACCAGCGCGTGCACGTCGGCGTTGGCTTCAATGGCGTCGCAAGCCAGGCCAAGTTCAAACAGTAAACTGCTGTTTAAGACGTTTAAGTCGTTCTCGTCGCGCCCCATTTGTACAATGGCAACCGCATCTTCGAGGTGAATACTGAGGTGTTGCAAATCGTCAAGATCCAAGACTTCCATGCCCGCTACCTTACCGCTCTTGTCATCGCTATGCCAACTGTTGCTCGAGCATGCTAGCGTCAAACAACACCATCACATCAAACTATACTAAGTAAGTTTATTTTTGATATTAAGCGGTAATCACCAACATACACCGACTTATTGTGAGAAATTGATGAAGAAATTATGTGGAAAATATGTCTATAATTGAAAGTCAATCGGTTACCAATTGAAAGGTGTGAACCCGCGAACGTGTGTTGAGGTTGCTCAGCAGACGCGTCACACGACATCACACAACGCGATGATGCCATCAACACAGTGATTAACTGGGGTTGTTAACTGGGGACGTCAAACGTGCTTGTCGATACGTAGTTGGTACACATAGTGTCTTGTTATTTTTTATGTTGTAATATGCTGTTTAATATGTATTTTTATGTATTTTATGATTGTAATGCGTAGATAGGAAGCAACACGCTGCTCATAAACAGCGCAAAGGAGGCGCGACATGATGAATCAAGCGCAAAACATCGGATTACATACGTCAGTGCGCATGTTGTGGTTACTTATTTTGATGGTCTTATCAACTATCACTGCAGCGCAAACACCTGTACGCATTGGGTTTGTTTCCCATCAGAAAAGCCCTACGGATTTGTTTGGGCAATTGGAAATTGGCTTTCGGCAAGCGCTCGACGAAGCGGGACTCGAGTATGAATATGTGCAAGCCGCGCCAAGTGCGTCGCACCGTCATGATGAGATGCTGCTTATCTTGCTCGAGCTATCCCAGCAGAACCTTGATTATTTGGTGTTTGGCCCAAGTAGCCTCGAGCAAAATACCCCAGGTTTAATCCGTGTTGCTGCAAATGGTACCCGTATGTTGATGATTGACTACGAACCCCCCGAAACGCCATTGATGTTCTCTTATGCCATCGTTAATTGGACGGTCTATGATCACGCAGAAATGGGCTTTTTGACGGGGCAGTGGTTGGCACAAACCATGCTCGAGCGCGGCATCACCAACCCCAACGTAGCCATTGTCTGGGGACCGGTGGCTTCAGAAATTTCGCGGCAGCGCGGTTTTGGGGTGCTTGATGGTTTTGCCAGTATGCCCGAAGTTAAAACGAATATTGTGCACGAAGGGTACGCCAACTTTCAGCGTGACTTAGCCTACGATGAAGGGCGGTTTATTGCTCGAGCTCACCCTGATGTCGATGTGATTGTGGGCATGAATTCTAACACCGCGTTGGGCATCCGTGATGCTCTGGCCGATGAAGGGGTGTTAGATAACGTGTTGGTAGCAGGTATGGGTGGGCAGAGTGATGAACTTGAAGCCGTTGCTAGAGGGCAGTTAGGGGTGGCCGTGTTTCGTGACCCACGTGATATGGGAGCACGGGTGGCTCGAGCACTCCTGTATGACTATGAACAGCAAACTGACCAAATCGACACCCTCAGCTACACCACGTTGCGCGTCCTAGACAGTATCGAAAGCATTCGCCAATACGTGCCAACCGACATGCTCGACATCGACGCTGTGCTTGGCAATGACCCTTAATTACTGGCTTCAATACTGGCTTCATTGCAAGTATTCCCAAGTTTCCATGGCTACAGCTAGATGTCACCCCAAAATTATGCGTGCGTGACACGCAACCATACTGCTAGTAGTAGCTTTTCCATGAATGACGTCCACACGGTTGAACGCGATTGATGTCGATATGACATTGGCAAAAATCGGCAACTGTAGAATCGACACGTGGAATTGCTATAGTTATCCAACAACCAAAGTAGCAGTCTCATA
>CAZKAZ010000067.1:0-15451 GCA_964550765.1 uncultured bacterium
TGTGGGCTAGCAAGTCCTGAATGCGGCTGACTTTTTCGTCGGGCAAGAGTTCCGCGTGCACGTCTTCGGGGTTCATACCTAAACTTTGGGCGATGTTGGTGGCCACCGTGTGGTTGTCGCCTGTGAGCATCACCAAGCGGTCGATGTGGCGGGTTTTGAGGTCACGCAAGGCCTCCAACGCGCTGGTTCTGGGGGTGTCGGCGATGGCGATGACGCCAAGCACCTGATTTTTCTGACCGATGAAGACCGGGGTGGTACCGCGTTGCTCGAGCATCTCTGCTTCACTTGCCAAGCCTTGCGTGTCAGCAAATGTCGTCGCAAAACGCTGATTGCCCGCCCAGTAGGTACTGTCGCCTTCTACCCGCACCCCAAACCCCGGATGCGCCGTGACATCACCAAGTGGCTCGAGCACATCACCCTGAGCGGCTTGCACGATGCTCTTGGCGATGGGGTGTTCAGAGTGCTGTTCGATGCGGGCGGCCAAGCGCAACAAGTCAGCGCGAGTACCTGAGAAGTTGTCGTGGGTGATGACGTCGGTGACCTCGAGCTTACCCGTGGTGAGCGTGCCTGTTTTGTCAAACGCAATCACCGACACGTTGCCAAAATCTTCTAGTGCTGCGCCCCCTTTGAACAAAATCCCTTGCCGGGCAGACGCCGCTAGTGCCGACAAAATTGCCGCTGGCACGCTGATGACAATGGCGCAAGGGCTAGCCACAACCAGCAGGGTGGCGGCTTTGTAAAAAGCGTCTTCTTGCGCCATACCGAGCAGCAAAAACGTGGCGAGGGCTAAACCACTGCCAACGAGCACGGCAACGGTGTAACGCTGGCCAAACCAATCGCTAAAACGTTGACTGGGGGCACGTTGTTCTTGGGCTTGGGTGACAAGGTCAATCATCCGCGCTAGGGTGCTGCTTTCAGCGGTTTTGGTGACGCGAATGGTGAGCGCCCCTTGTTGGTTGAGGCTGCCTGCAAACACGGTGTCGCCTGCGGATTTGTCTACGGGGGTAGATTCTCCGGTGATGGCGGCTTGATCAATGCTGCTTTCGCCGGAGATTACCTCGCCATCTACGGGAATGTGTTCGCCAGGGCGCACGACCACGGTGTCAGTTAGCTCGAGCACCTCCACATTGACGACCTCGAGCTGCCCGTTCCTTAGTACGTTGGCCGTATCTGGCCGCAAGTCCATCAGCGAGGTGACTGCCCGTTTGGTGTTGCCCATGGCAAATTCTTCTAGTACCCCTGCCAAGCTAAACAGGAATAACAAAAACGCCCCATCTCTGGGCTGACCCACCGCTGCCGCCGCCAGTGCTGCAAGCACCATCAGCAAATCAATATCGAGTTTGCCACGGCGCAGTTCTTGCAGTGCCCCCAGGGCAGCGGGAATGCCCCCAGCAGAAAAAGTGATAACGTACACACTAGTAATCAACCAACGCGGTGCGTCTGTGGCGGTGAGAATGACGGCTACTATCATGCCGATGAGGGTGAGGGCGGTCAGTGCCGCGCCGATGCGCATGGTGCGGCGTTCTTCACGCAGTTCTTGTTGCAGAGCAGCCAGTGATGATGAGGTTGAGGTTGTCTCGGGTTCAGTTGCGGTTGCGGTATCCATGTAGAAATCATAATCGGAATGATTCCGATTTTCAAGCACGTATAAATCAGTCGGAATAGTCGGAATTGGCGTTATTATCGTACTGGTGGGTGTTTTTGGCTTTGTGGTTGTGTGCACATAGTCCGTCATTCAACGAGTAGATGTCACCTGTCAGGGTTGTATCGGTGTGGTGGGGTGTGACGTGATAGGCTGATGGCACGTGTGGCTCGAGCTGCTTGTGATGGTCGTCATAAGGCTGACAGGCTATTAATGCTGACGTAAACGGTGTTGGATGTGCTCGTATCTCGGTCTAATGATTGTGCAACGTTCTGCGCCTTATGTCAGGTGTTTAATGTCAGGGAATATCAGGTTTTTATGCGTGTCAGATATGATGGTCAAAAGCGGTCTTTGGTCGTGCTGCAGTGATGTCGTGCTGCAGTGATGATGAAACATCTACGTAATACAGCAAACACGACTAAAAAAGCACAAACCAGCTAACGGACGACCGTGCAAAAACAGCCAAGCGCCCACAACACACCGAGAGAGAACAGCACCCATACCCAAGCACCAGCGCGAAGGGTGCGTGAAAGGCTCGAGAGAACATGAACAGCCAAGCAACAAACACAATGAGGTACATCCTGTGATTGGTGTCGATTTAGGCACGACCAACGTGCGCATTCATATGAAGGGCAAAGGCATCTTGCTACGCGAACCCGCCGTGATTGCCCTCAGCAAAGATACTCGAGAAATTAAAGCCGTGGGCGAAGAAGCCTACCGCATGTTAGGCCGCACCCCCGGCAGCATTATCGCCGTGCGCCCTATGGCCGATGGGGTTATTGCCGATTATTCTTTAACTGAAAAAATGCTTAAAGCTTTCTTGGGTAAAGTCGTCAAGGGAGCAAGCCGCTTGTTTAAGTACAACATTATGGTGTGCGTGCCAAGTGGCATCACCGAAGTGGAACGGCGGGCGGTGCTGCAAGCCATCAAACAAGTGGCGCACAAGGTCTTTTTAATTGAAGAACCCATCGCCGGAGCGATTGGCTCAGGTATCAACATTGCCGAACCAGTGGGGTCGATGGTGGTAGACGTGGGCGGCGGCACGACGGATATTGCGGTGATGAGCCTTGGTGCTATCGTGGTGGCAGAATCACTGCGCATCGCGGGTAATACCTTTGATGACAACATCATCCGCTATGTCAAAGACAAAGAAAATTTGTTGATTGGTAACCGCACCGCTGAAGAAATCAAGCGCACCGTGGGGGCTGCGCGCATCAACACCCCTGGTGACATCATGCACATGGACGTGCGCGGGCGCGATTTGATTAACGGCATGCCCAAGACCATTTCGGTGAGTACTAAAGACGTGGTGGCAGCGCTCAGTGATTCGCTAGCCAAAGTGGGCGACGGCCTCAGGCAGGTGCTCGAGCAATCCCCCCCCGAGCTTGTCTCTGATGTCATCGAACGGGGCATCGTCCTAAACGGCGGCGGAGCACTTCTTCGCAACCTCGATAGTTTTCTTAGTGACATCGCTGATATTCCCGTGGCGGTAGCCGAAAATCCCACCGACTGCGTGGTGATTGGCACCAGCAAAGCCTTAGACATGGTGCATGTTCTGAGTGACGGCTTGGTGACCAGCGGTGGACGGCGTTAGCGTGTCTGTGTTGCGTTGATATGGCGAGTGGTAAACAACACGAACGCATCAACCTCACAGGTTTTGCCGTCATCACTGTGGTTTACTGGGGTGCTCGAGGGTTCGGTCTGTTGGATGGTACGCCCTTAGCAGGTCCGCGCATGGCGTTTGGATTTGCCATCAGCTACTTGGTGGGGGCGTTTTTGATAACCCCCGACCTTGACTTGGCCGAACAGCGCGTGCGTGCTAAGCACCACTGGGGGATTTTGGGCTATTTGTGGGTGCCTTACGGTAAGGCGTTTGCCCACCGGGGGCTTTCTCACACCTGGTTTGTAGGCCCTTTTACGCGGCTTGTATATATGGCACTGCTTGCGGGATTGGGATTACTAGCCTTGGCGTTGGCGGTGCGCCCGTTTGGGTATCGGGTGCGGGTTATTGCCGACGGTTCATATCCTTGGGGCGAATTGGCAGTAGCGGTGCTAGCGGGCTATTACTTGTCGCAGTGGTTTCACTTAATGGCTGACGGGGTGTCGCCGTGGTACGGGCATCAGTTGCGGCGTAGAGCCAGTAGAGCACGCAAGCGGAAACGGCGTGCAGCTAAACCCACAGCACGTTCGCGCCGTTCGCGTTGAGTGGTGGCTCGAGCGTAAATTCCGGTATCGCCCGACGAGAATCGTGTGCTACATGCCGCTAAACGCGCAGCGAAAGATGCTAAAATCGCCATAATTTTATTGCAGGTTATTGTGTAGAACGTTAGGTGTTAACGATATTGTGTCAGAAGCCATCTTCGAAGGCAAATTGCGTGAAGGCCTCCTTGCAAACACCTTACAGTATTTGTCACTCAACCAAGTGACGGGGTGTTTGCTCTTGCGCAAGCGCAGTGGGGTGACGGGCAAGGTGTTTTTTGATCGGGGCAGGCTGGTGCATGCCGTTGCTGACAAACAACTTGGTGTGACCGCACTAGCGCGTTTGTTGACGTGGCAACATGGTCGTTTTGGCTTTTTTGAAGACGTGCCCAGTCCAGCGCGCACCATCAAAATCTCTTTGGATCACGCGCTCATGCAAGCATCTTATGAAGTAGACGTCAGCACCCGTTTGCACGCGCCCCTGACTGCTGATAGTGTCCTCAAGATGCGTCAAGATATAGCCGAGGAGCTTTCGGACAACACGAAAACGACGGTGTCTCTTGACCTGAAAACCTTGCTACTTATGCGTTACATCGATGGTCGCATCAGCCTTGGTGATATTGCCGAGCGTTTTGGTGTGCCACTAGCAGACATCTTGCAACCTGCTGATGAACTGCTACGCACCAATATGGTGTATGTGACGACCAAAGGGGCTTTTCTCGAGCCAAGTTTTGTCGACGAACTGACCGAACTTGCCCTTGATACCGTCAGCCCAGTAGCTGATGTGCTTGTAGAAGACTTGCTGCGTGACCTTGGTCTAACCGTCAGTACCGTCACCGAAGAAGACGTAGCGAACTTACTAGACGCCTTGCGGCATTACTGTCAAAGCAGTCAAAGCCAACACGCGTTTGATGAAGCCGCTCGAGGCTTGTGCCATCAACACGGCATCACCTTGGTGACATAAAGCATGTTATACAAGATATTCGCATAGCATATATCATAACTCGACTTGTAACGTAGACTAATCGCACTCTTACAAAATCTTAAAGCTTTGAGTGTGTCAGCAATGCTAGTATGTAGGTTGTGGCATCGTCCTATCGTTTACCCGTCCTAACGTTTACCTCATTGCGTGCGAACCCATTCTGTTCTTGATTCTTGCTATGTCAACATCTCAATCTGTCAATGTCTTGCTTGTGTCAACATCTCAATCTGTCAACGTCTTGCTTGTGTCAATGTTTTGCTTGTGTCAACGTCTTGCTTGTGTCAATGTCTTGCTCATGCCAATCAGCAAGTGCACTTTGGTCAAGAATATTCCCAACTAACTATCCCATCATTAAAATGTACAGTGCTATCTAGTCAACGCTACGTGCTTTCAAGTATACAATGGTTAGGCATGTAAATTACGCTTGCTAGCGCAATCGATAAGACCTTGGTACACAATGTGCTTACAAAGCCTGCGGACTAAGGAATATGTACCAAGGAATGCGTATCAAGTAAACATACGTCTGCGGCAATACAATGATATGTGGTACGATGATTTGTATTGATAAAAGTGTTTTTCTAAAATGTCTCGCTAAAACGTCTTGCGGAGATGTGTGTTACCAAGACACGTTACAGAACATGTGTGATGAAAACAATATGAGTAAAAAAGAAGTCTTTACCAAGTCCGTCCTTACCAAGTCTGTCCTTACTAAGTCTGTCCTTACCAAGTCTGTCCTTAACTGAGTCTGTGAGCACATGCTGGCGCTGTGGATAGGCACGGTAGTGAGAGCAGAAAAGTCGTTAAACAGTCGAGGTAATAAACAGTCAATGTAATACGTGTATGAGTGGAGTGGTAGATATGCCTAAAGCCTTGTGGAAAGGCGTCGTGCTAGCTGATAGTGCTTGCACTGAACGCGTTGAAGGCAATCATTACTTTCCGTCGGATGCTGTCAATATGAATCACCTGAAGATGACGGCGCGACATACTTATTGTCCGTGGAAAGGTGAAGCCAGTTATTACAGTGTGACCGTAGCAGGGGAGGTGCTCGAGCACGCTGCGTGGACATATCTGACGCCGAGTGATAAAGCCGCCAACATCAAAGGCTACATTGCGTTTGACAGGCGGGTATCTGTCGAGTAGGGTCTTGCCAACATTGTGCGCTCGAGGTTGTCCTCACGGTAGAATGCTGGCTGGAGGAAGCCTATGAAAAAGTGTTGGATGTTTGTACTGCTCGCGGTTATTGCCTTGAGTCAATTTGGCTTGGCGCAAGATGCCCCCGAACCTGTTTATGGTGGTGAAGTGAGTGTGGCCATCGTGGCTGAACCGCCCGGTTGGGATCCGAGTGCGTCGACCTCGCAGGAAATTGCTCGAGTGGTGTATCGCAATGTCTTTGAAGGTTTGGTCAGCATCAACCGCGCCGGTTTTATTGAACCTGCCTTGGCTGAGTCGTGGCAAGTCTCTGAAGACGGCCTCACCTGGACGTTCACCTTGCGTGAAGGGGTGCTGTTTCACAATGGGGATGCGTTAGACGTTAGTGACATCATCGCTAAATTTGAACGCGCCATGGATCCAGATTCGGGTCACACCAACAGCGCCTATTACGAAGCCATCGAAACAGTGACAGGGGAAGGCAACACGGTGGTGTTTACCCTCAGCGAACCCAACGCCAGCTTGCTCTACAACCTCGCTCGCCCCGATTCCATTATTTACCCAGCGGAATTGACCGACACCCAACGTAGCCAACCAGTGGGCACGGGGCCGTTTGTCTTTGCGGATTACGTCGAAGGTAGCCAAGTACGCTTAGAAGCCTTTGAGGATTATTACCGCGAGGGCGTGCCCTATTTGGACGCTGTGACCTACCGCATTATTTCTGATTCCAATGCCCAACTAGCAGCACTGCGAGCAGGCGATGTTGACCTCATTGGCACGTCACTCAGCCCCGAAAACGCTTTGCAAGTGCAAGCAGACACCAACCTCAAACTCAGCCAAGGCAGTGCCACCACTGAAATTACCATGGCGCTCAACAACGCCCGTGAACCCCTCAGCAACCCGCTGGTGCGTCAAGCCATTAACCACGCCATCGACAAAAGTGTGATTGTGGAAGGGGCTATGTTTGGTTTTGGTACGCCTATTAGCACCCACGCTAGTCCCACCGAACCCTACTTTGTTGACCCTGAACCCTATCCATATGACCCAGAGCGGGCACGCGCCCTACTGGCTGAAGCGGGTTATCCAGATGGTTTTAGCATCTCCTTTGAACTGCCTGAACCCTACAACATCGAACGCCGCAGCGGTCAGGTGATTGCCCAGCAGCTCGCCGAAGTGGGCATCAACGCTGATGTGAGCATTGTCGAGTGGGGTACGTGGATTCAGCGCATTTTCTTGGGCGCTGATTACGACATGACCATTATTGGTCACAGTGAACCGCGTGATATTGGCATTTACGGCAATCCTGACTATTACTATCAATACGACAGCGAAGAAGTGCAAGGGCTACTAGCGCAAGCCGAATTGGCGGCTAGTGAAGAAGAACAAATCGCCCTGCTGAGCCAAGTAGCCGAACAAATTGCCGCTGATGCTGTGAACGTGTGGGTGATGAGTCCACCGTACTTGGTAGCCGCTAGAAACGACGTGTATGGTTACTGGGAAAGTCAACCCATCGTGGCGATTGATATGACCGAGGTCTACCGCGCACCGTAAGTTGCGTTCGTGTAGCATCGCCATGATTGACGTCTACGATTAATGTCTACGATTGATGCCTACAGCGATGGATACTGATGTAACCTTGGCAAGAATCTGCAACGGTAGAAATGAACTTTGGCATTGCTAGTCATTAGTTTTTTCATGATTGACGTCTACAAAGCTGAACGCGATGGATGCCGCTGCTACCTTGATAGCAAGTCGATTGAAATCGGTAACTGTAGCAACAACACAGGGCATTGCTAGTAAGCTAGTCAATGAGCAAACAAAAAGCCTACCTGTTGACTGGGTAGGCTCTTTTTTGGGTCTGTTTGCTAGAAAGCGACGAACACCTCGCCGGGTTTGAGTTCGTACCAGTCACCCGTGACGGCATCGACAATCACTGGAATGAGGCCAGTAACGACATCGAGAACAATCCACAGCGTGCCAATTTCGTTGCGCAGTTGGAAGGTGCGTTCTTCGCCTGTGGGGCTGCGTAACAAGATGGTGTATTCGCGGTCAACGTCCAAGCGAATGCTAGTAGGGGTCGTGCCATAGCTGACGCCATCGATGATAATCTCTGCGCCGGGGGGTTCGGTATTCACCGGAACGGTTTGCGTGCCACCTTTGAACACCGTGGCGCAACTGGTTAGTAACAGGGTGAGTGCGAGGAGGGTAGCGGTCAATTTGATTGGCATTTATCGTCCTTCCGTGGGGCGAAACATCGCCGGAAGTTGCTCGCCTGCTTGATAGAACTTGACGAAACATACGTCAGCATCAGCAGCAGGCACGATTGTCTCAAGGTCGAAACGGTCTCCTTTCAAAAGGGTGTCTAGCTGGGTGGTCACGCTGTGGGTGTTGCCGCCTTGACCCGCGCTGAAGACGACTTGTAGTTGCTCGAGCCGCTTGTTGGTGGCGTTCACCCCTTGCACGCGCATGTGCATGCCGTTGCTCACATCTTCGCAGGTTTGCCGCTGATACACCAAACTGCCTTCTAAGGGTATGTCTCGAGTTAGCAACACATAACCCAAGACGCCGCTAATGAGCACGGCTACTACTAGCAAAAGATAGGGGTTAAACTTCATGAACCTCCCAGATAGTGCATTAAACCACCCAGTTTTTGACAGTGTCAATGCGCGGTCAATGCGCGGTCAATGCGCGGTCAATGCGCGTCGCGTGCGGGTTTGCGCCTTTTGCTCTTTTGTGCTACACTTCTCTTTGCATGAAAGTGCGCGTAGTTAAGCAACAGTTTGTAACGGCTATCTGCTGACATCTGTCTGCTAACAACCGTCTTCTAACATCTGTCTGCTAACACCTCATGGGGGTGACACGGCTTCGACGGGATGTCGCGAGGGCACAGTTGCGCGTCGAGGGCACCGCTGGCCTCGTAAAAAAGCGGTAAAAGCCATTAACTGGCAACAATAATAACTACGCATTAGCTGCGTAATTGCAGCTGCCGTCTGCTAGAAGCCCCGTCTGTGGCTCGCTAGTAAGACGTCCTAAAACACGACTAGTTTAGAGGCTCGAGCGTTGGCTTCTAAGCGAAACTAAAAGACGCGTAAGCGCAAAGTGTCGCCCGTTACCAAGCTTGCTTTGCGCCGACAACCGATTGGTAACTACACGCGTAGATGCTGGTCTGAGGACATGTCGGACGCGGGTTCGACTCCCGCCGCCTCCACCAGAAGATGACCGAGCCATTAGGTTCGGTCTTTTTTTATGGTGATATTTGTTTATTGAGATATCTGCTAGCATTTCCATGATTGACATCTACATATTTGTACACGGTTGATGTCGATGTGACGTCAGTAAAAATCAGTAACTGTAGTAACGATACGTGGAATTGCTATGCAACGTCGTCATGCCTGTTGAGGTTATCCAGCGACAAAGCGGTTAAATAAAAATAACATCATGGGTACGGTAACAGCCGAAAAGATTGTTTGAGACATGACAATGGTCGCCATCAAGCGGTCATCACCGCCGAGTTGCCGCGCCAAGATATACGCCGAGGTGGCTGTGGGCATGGTCGCAAACAGCACCGTTGCTGCGAATGTCAACCCTTCTAAGCCCAAAAGCGTACCAAGCCCCATCACCAAAAGCGGTTTGAGGATGAGCTTAATGGCGTTGGTGATGACAATATCAGGTTGCCACGAACCCAACAAGCGCAAATCAATTCCTGCCCCCACACACAGCAAACCCAGCGGCAAGGCTGCCCGCCCTAAAATGTCCAAACTTGCTAACAGGCTACTAGGGATGGGTAAGCCTATAAAATTAATCAGCAAGCCAAGCACGCAGGCGTCAATGAGTGGGTTAGTCGCAAGGCGCACCAGCAACTTACGTAGCGAGGGGGCACTGTGACTTGTGCCGTAACGACTCAAAACAGCCACCGATGAGAGGTTAACAAGGGGGACAACCGCCGCAATGCACACCGCTGTAATTGCGCCCACAGCATCACCATAAAGCTGAAGCGACACCGCCAACAGCACAAAACTATTAAAGCGCACCGCACCTTGATACATCGAGGTAAATGCTGGTGGTGACGAACTGATAACGCGGCGCGTGAGTAACATCAGCAGCGTCAAAAGCACAATTGACACAACTAAGGTGATGGGCGCACCCAACAACGTACGGTCAAGTTCTGCAGTCGCTGTGAGTTCCACAAACAGACTCGGCAGTAGCACGTAGTAAGACAGCTTGTCAGCGCCGTACCAAAAGTCCTCAGCAAGAAAACCAGCACGCTTAAACAGATAACCGCAACTCGTCACCAAGACGACGGGTAAGATAGCAAAGATGATGGTCAACATACAATCACGGCATCAATTGTACCTATACGCGTTGAGCTTGTAAGGGGTGACATGAAATCGCTCAAACCGGAAGAGATTACGTCAAAACAGTCTTTGCACATTGTGGATATTCGTCCGTTAACAGACGATGTACTCGCTGTAGACACCCACACCAGCCTCGAGGCCATCCAAGCTGGCAGCCTCCCCGAAGCTTCCCGCCACACACCAATACTTGTTATTTGTCAGTATGGACGCGTCAGCGAGCTTGCTGCGGCGTATTTAGAAGCTGCAGGTTTTCGTGAGGTGTACAACTTGGCGGGAGGTATCAAAGCGTATCAGCGTTGGCAAGCAGGTTAGAAGGTTTCCTCGAGCAACTCAGAAAGCCGCGACAGCGACCGTTCATACTTTTTGGCAAACGCCCCTGTGCGGTAACTAGGGTGATAAATATCGTGTGGGTCTAAGTGACTCGCCGCCCGAAAACCCACATTCAGGTCGTAGACTTTGTCGATAAAGTGCGCCATGCGCAAAGCGTCGTTTTGGTCTTCTAACGTCGTCATCCCGCGCACGTACAAACTGCCGATGGTTTTTAACAGGCTGATGTAGCGAATAGGGTGCAAGTCGCGCAAAATGGTGAGCAGTTCGCTATATTCAAGCACCACCTTGGGTTCGGGCATGACTTCGTGCTCGAGGCTATGCGCTAACGCTTCATCAGTGAGGAGCGCCCCCAAAGTATGCCGCTGACGGTAGTCCGGGCCTTCCATGCGCACGACTTCAAACCGCTCAGCGATGCTTTGAATTTCCCGCTTGAAGTCATTGGCATTAAACCGACCTTGCCCTTGGGCTTCCGGTGGGGTGTTGGAGGTTGTTAGCACCCGGTGACCTTTGGCAAAGACTTCAGCCAAAAATGTCTTGACAATTAAGGTATTGCCCGGGTCATCGAGTTCAAACTCGTCAATGCAGTAAAGCTCATAGTCAGTGAGTTCTTCTTTGGCGCGTTCTTTGCCCAAAAAACCAATGGTATAGACCAGTTCTTGAAACGACAAATACGCCACCCGCTTGTGCTCAGACGCATGATAAGCAGACGCTAACAAGTGCGTTTTGCCCACCCCAAAGCCACCATCTAAATACACCCCAGACCCTGCTTCTACTTCCGCTGCTTGCCAAAACCAGCGCGATTTTTGGTTGGTTTTGCCCACATCTTGAATAAACGCTTGCACCTTGTCGGCTGCTGCTGCTTGGGTGGGATGTTGCGGGTCGTAGTCGGCAAAATAGGTCTTGCCAAAACGCGGTGGTGGTACGAAGTCTGGCAAGTGGGTTTTTTGCGGGATTTGCAAGTCTCGGTAGAAGATAGCGTCTGACACGAGGTTACGCTACCACGTGCCAAGCGGTGAAAAAGAAAGCCTTGATGAAGTGTTTCTCGAGCTTGAACGCGTGTATCTTGAGACCAGAGGAATGGGTAAATGGCGGATAGCGATACAAAAAAAAGGGACGCCTAAGCGCCCCTCATCGGTTAATTACTAAGTGTTAGCTGACGACTTCGATGTTGTCCATGCCGCCGTAGATGTCGTACCAAGGTTGGGCGCTGCTGTCTAGGACTTTGTTGAGGGCTTTGATGTTGTCGACGCCTTCACCCTCGAGCCACTGCTCTAAGCTACTGCCGTCGCCTTTACCAAACACCGGAATGCCACCTTTCCAAGTAGCCCGACCACACAAGACGCCGTTGTAGCGCACGCCGGATTCGGCGGCGAGTTCTAGGGATTCCAAGAACACAGGCATGTCCACACCAGCAGATAAGAAGATGTAGGGTTTGGTGGCCATGTCGCCCATTTGGTTGAGGTAGTCGGTGGCTTCTTGGCGGCTGTAAGCGATTTGATTGCCTTCAGAGGCTTTGAGTCCGCCGGTGTGCTTGGCGATAAGGGGGAATTCTAACTTGAGTACATCAATCCCATAACGGTCTTTGGACAGTTCTTCCATGGCCGCCATGACGTACTTGGGTTTGACCTTAGCGAACTCAAACGCATCGGTGATGTTGTCATCGTAGGTGATGGGTTCTAAGAACAGTGGCAAACCCACGGCTTCGCATTCTGCGCCGATGCGCTCCGTAAAAGCGTATTTTTGGGCGTTGATGTCTTCTTTGTCAAAGGGATTGATATAAAGCAAAATCTTCACCGCGTTGCCACCAGCTTCGGCGATGCGGCGCACGCTGTAGTCTTCGATTAAGTCAGGCAAGCGCCCTTCGCTGGTTGTGTCGTAACCGCTTTTTTCATAAGCAAGCAATAACCCAGCGTTGCTACTGCGGGCAGCGGCGGCTTCTAGCCCCCAGATGGGGTCGAGCAAAATGGCTGACGCGTGCGGGGTGAGCACTTTGGTGACGGCGACTTTAAAGTCGCTCAAGTCTTGGTCGGTGACTTCACTGCGGTCTTGGCCAATGGCTTTTTTGAGTGACCCGCGTTGGTCCATAGCAGCGGCACTGATGATGCCGTGTTCGTTGGCGCAAGCGTTCAAGTTGTCGAGTTTGGTTTGGCTGATTTTCATAAGCATCCTTTCTGAATGTGTTTGATGTGTTTGTCGTATGTGTCGGATTGATTGGTGAGGCGTGTTGCTGCTAGGTCATGCGTTGATGACGTGACTTACTTATCAATTTGTTAGCATTTTCTTTACCCTAGCGACACAATACGCAGCTAAGTGTGTTGCATCTTGCAGTCCCTATCATGGTGACGATAACACGAAGCGACGTTGGGAGGTAGCTTCAGAGGTAGCTTTCGACTTCGGCTCGAGTAATGGCCGCTTCCATCAACCCCCGCGTGGTCACCGACAGCGCCCCGGTCACGTTGGCAAAACGGGCACTGGTCTCAAGGGGTAAACCCTCGAGCTGCGCTACGGCAAACCCAGCCGCAAACGCGTCGCCTGCCCCTGTTGGGTCAACTTCATTGACCAAAATACTCGGTACATGTTGCGCGCCATCAGCCGTAAACACCCGACATCCCCGAGCGCCTTGTTTGAGCACCACCATGTTGACACCGCGCCGCAGCAAGGCTCGAGCGGCGGTTTCGTCGTCACCGTCGAGCAGTTCTTCCATACCGAGCATCAAGGCGGCTTCGCGTCCGCTAGGCATAATGACATCAGCTAGGTCGAGCATGGGGGCACACAAGCGTTGGATTTCGTTTAGTGGCAACAGTTCTAAGCGCAAGTTGGGGTCAAAACTGACGGTTGCACCTGCTTTTTTGGCACGTTTGATGGCAGCGTGACAGGCTTGTTGGGCAGAATCTGATAAGGCTAAGCTCGAGCCTGTTACATGCAACCAGCGGCAGTGACCAAACCAGAGTGGGTCAATGTCGTTTTCGCTCAACAGGGCAGCGGCACTGTGGCGCAAGTGAAAAAAGAACTGCCTCGAGCCGTCGTGTTTGTAACTGACAAACGCCGTGCCTGTTTGGTAGCCATTGGAGGTGCGAATGTGCGAAATGTTGACGCCTGCTTGTTGTAGTTTGTTGACGCATTCAAACCCAAACACATCATTGCCACACACGCCCACAAACCCCACACTCGCCCCAAGTTGCCCCGCTGTGTGGGCAAAAATAGCCGGCGCACCGCTGGCAAAGGGCCCTACAAAACGCCCCGGTTCACTCAAGGGCACGCCGATGTCTTCACGCATCACCTCAACGAGCAGTTCGCCTAACGAGAGAATGGTGGGCGTGGGTGGGTCAAGCATAGGGAACGTCCTGAACAAATAAACATCTCATGTGCGTCATCGTAACAGCGTGGTAAGCGCAACAGCGTAGTGATGTCGCTTTAGTAACGTCGCTTTAATGGTGTCAGTGTAGTTGAGGTCAGTTTGGTTGAGGTCAGTTTGGTTGGTGTCAGTTTCAGGGTTATCGCTTCAGGTGGCTGTGGGTGGTGTGTACTGCTTAAAGTCACTAGCAGCGTCTTGCAAGGTCGTGATGAAGTTGTCAACAAGGATGGAAGGTTGCTCGAGCCGGGCAATCCCCAAGGTCGTCGTTGCCCCTCGAGCCTGCAGTTTGCGGTAGACGATGCCCGGACGATTCAACCACGCCGCCGAAGCAGGCACAATCGCCAAACCCAGTTCACTGGCAACCAATTCGATGATGGTGTGAAGGTTGACCGCGTGCTGTGAAACCCGCGGCAGGCTGTTGTTGCGCTGAAAAAGCGTCAACAGTTGGGCGTACAGTTCAGGCATCAGTTGCTGAGGAAAAAAGATTAACGGGCGCTCAGCGAGTTGTTGCGGGCTAATGGCGGTTTCATTAGCGAGGGGGTGCTGGGCAGGTATAGCGACGACAAGGGGTTCTTCGTAGACGGTGTCAATACGCACTTCGCTGCTCCTAAGCGGCAAGCGGATGATGCCTGCTCGCAAGCTACCGCTGCGAATAGCCTCAAGTTGGGCGCTGCTGGTAAGTTCGGAAATTTCCAGTTCGACGGCTGGATAGCGCTCACGAAAAAGTTTTAGCGCAGGCGGCAACACGCTCAAAGTGGCTGAACTAACAAAACCAAGCTCGAGCCGTCCTTCCATACCTAGGGCGGTTTGTTGGGCGCTGCGTTTGGCGTGTTCTAGGTCTTGCAAAATACGTTTGGCTTTGAGCAAAAATGCGTGTCCGGCGTCGGTCAGGGTGACGCTGCGAGTGGTGCGCTCGAGCAACCTCACCCCTAGGTCTTGCTCGAGTTGTTTAATTTTCATGCTCAACGGCGGTTGACTGAGGTGCAATTTGGCTGCTGCTCGCCCAAAGTGCTGCTCCTCGGCGACGGTAATAAAATAACGCAGTTGCTTGAAGTCCATATTGATTTAGATTATAGATGAATCGGACTACAAAAAAGATATTGGACGCATAGAAAAGACCGTGCTAGGATGCTCGATAATTCGTAGAAACGCCCATCAGTAGGGCAAAAGCCTTTTTATCAATCCGTGTTTAAAAGTTGCTTGTTGGTAACGCGATGCAGTTTTTTGTTGGTGTCGCGTGGGGGTGGATTGTGGCTCGAGCAAAGCATAAATTTGCGCTTTTTGGAGGTAAAAGTGAAACATTATGACATTGTGGTCATCGGCTGTGGGGGCTTGGGTTCAGCGGCGTGCTACTGGTCAGCCAAAGCGGGGGCGTCGGTGCTGGGTATTGAGCAGTTTGCGTTGGGGCATCACCGAGGGGGTTCGCAAGACCACTCGCG
>CAZKAZ010000067.1:15499-24190 GCA_964550765.1 uncultured bacterium
ATCATCCGCTTGGCGCAACACGAACCCGCTTACGCCGCTTTAGCACCGCACGCGTACGAAGCCTGGCAGACGTTAGAAGCAGATGCCGACTTGGGTACACCCCATCAAGTGCTGCACAAAACAGGCGGGCTAGTCATCGAAGACGTAGCCGCACGCGACCCCGCTAAGACGGGCAAACGCAACATTGCTGGCTACAAAGAAGCGTTAACGGCGCAAGGTGTTGATTTTGAGGTGCTGGACGCTGACGAGGTGATGGCACGTTGGCCGCAGTTTCGGCTTAAGGGCAGTGAAAAAGCCGTCTATCAAAAAGATTCTGGTTTGGTAGATGCCGCTCGGGGAAACGCGTTGCATGTAGCCATGGCGCGGGCGCATGGGGCGGACTTTTGGCAGGAAACCCCGGTGCTATCGGTGCGTCCGCAAGGCGATGGGGTACTGGTCGAAACCCCTGATGCTACCGTCTCTGCGGGTCGTGCCATCATCGCCAGTGGTGCGTGGAGTAACGCAGTCTTGCGCGATGTGGGCATTAACTTGCCGCTCACGGTCACCCAAGAACAAGTGACGTTTTATGCCACTAAACACGTGCGCGACTTTGCGCCGAGCCGTTTTCCGGTGTTTATGTGGCACGGGACGCACAATTTTTATGGTTTTCCTGCTTACGGCGAAGTGGCCACCAAACTGGGGCAGCACATGGGCGGTCACGAAGTCACCGCTGAAACCCGCGACTTTCAAGCCGATTCAGTGCGCCAGCAGCGTTACCGCGACTTTTTAGCACAGCATATTCCGGGGTTCGTGGGGCCAGAACTGTACACCAAAACTTGCCTTTACACCATCCCCCCCGATCAGCACTTTGTGATTGACGCCGTACCGGGCTCAGAACAGGTCATTACCGCTATTGGTGCCGGGCACGCTTACAAGTTCGCTAGCCTCATCGGGCGCATTTTGAGTGAATTGGCGACGGATGGCTCGAGCCACTACCCCACGTCAACCTTCCGCCTTGACCGCCCTGCTTTGACTGACCCCACCTTCGCCAAAGCGTTCCACGTTTAGAACCCGTCACATACCCAAGGAGTGACTGTCATGACAATGCCCGTAAAGACAATGCCCGCAAAGACGATACCCACAAATCCTGCGCATGTTCTCGAGCACCTAGGCGAACGCCAACCCGGCATGAGCTTGCCGCAAGCGTTGTATACCAGTGAAGCCAGTTTTCAGGCCGATATTGAACATATCTTTTACCGTCAGTGGTTGTTTGCTGGCCACAGTTGCGACATTCCCAAGGCGGGTGATTACCTCAATGTGCAAGTAGGACGCGAGTCGGTGGTGATTATCCGCGATAAAGACCAGCAGGTGTACGCGCATTTTAATGTCTGCAGGCATCGTGGCTCGAGAATCGTCACTGAGCCTGCTGGCAATGCCAAAACCTTGGTGTGTCCGTATCATCAGTGGGTGTATACGCCCGACGGACGTTTGCGAGGCGCAAGGTTGATGGGGGAGGGGTTTGACTGCTCGAGCTACCGTTTGCGCTCGGTGCACGTACGTGACGTGGCGGGTTTGCTGTTCATCTGTTTGGCGGATAATCCCCCAGATATTACGGGCATGATGGACGCCTTTGTACCGCAACTGCGCCCGCACGCCCTCAGCCGCGCCAAAGTCATCGCCCGCCACAGTTATGACGTTAACGCCAACTGGAAAGTGGTCATCGAAAACAACCGCGAGTGCTATCACTGCCAAGTCTCACACCCCGAGTTTTGCTTGTCGAACTTCGACTACGGCGTGAACGGCGACCCGCGCAGCGATGCTAAATATGCCGAGCTGTTAAGTCGTGCTTATGCCCATTGGCAAGAACTGGGTTTGTCGCCGGCTGAGGTGAGTTTTCCGGCTGGTGCACCTTACCGCGTGTCGCGTTTGCCCTTAAAAGAAGGTTTCGTTACCGAGAGTATGGACGGGCAAGCGGTCGCCCCAGCACTAGGGGACTTGCCAACAGTAGACGTGGGTAGTCTCAGGCTCATTGCCCTGCCCAACTTGTGGGCGCACGCCAACGGCGACTACGTCATGACCACCAGGGTCACCCCCGTGAGTGCCCACCACACCCGCATCGACGTGGCATTTTTGGTGCGTGAAGACGCCGTTGCTGGCCGCGATTTTGACCCTGATAAGGTGGCATATGTTTGGAAAATGACCAGCGAAGAAGACTGGGAACTGTGCGAAAACAACCACGCAGGCATCTGCTCGCAGGGCTATCAACCTGGGCCTTTGTCGCCTTTAACAGAAAATTCGGTGTTGGCGTTTTATGACTGGTATGACGCCCAATTGCGGGAAAGCCTAACTGAGCCATACGTGCCGGATGTGGCTAACGCGCACGTGGGTGTTTCGGACATGTCGTCGCAGTAAGTTTCGTAGTAAGTTGAGGTCAACGATAATTCACTATCAATGACAACAAGATAGCGATTCCAGATGTCGTTGCTACAGTAACCGATCTTCACCAATGTCACGCTGGCATTTACTCGAGTGAACTGTGTAGCCGTCAATCATGGAAATGCTAAAATTGGCGTAATCAACAAAACTTAGTGACTAGATAGATGCTCGAGCCACCTTCCCGCCTTCAACCTCACCAATATCCTAAAGACCCAATATCCTAAAGACAAAGCGGCGCACCATAGAGGGCGGCTCGAGACCCCAATTCTCCCCACACGAGTTTGACGGTTTCTGCCGGAATGGGACGGCGCAAGTGGGCGTAAAAAATCTCCGCAAACGCATCTCTGGGAAAACCTGTCATGTCAGGAATACCGCCACCAATGAGGGCAACATCAGCATGAAACAAGTTTATACTCGTCGATAAAGCACACGCCAAGTCATAGACGAAGCGCTCGAGCTTCTCCCGAAACATGGCGTTTCCCTTACTGGTAAATGCGTGAGCCACCTCCACGCCTGCTTCTTCGGCAATATCGCGCAAAATATGCCCGCAAGCGTATGCCTCCAAGCAGTCAATGTTGCCACACACACAACGCCGCCCTTCGCCGCGAATGGGAATATGCCCCAGTTCTAGTGCCGCCCCGGTGCTACCGCGAAAGGGTTGCCCGTGCTCCAAATAGCACCCACCCACGCCCGTTCCCACGAACATGCCAAACGCCGTGCCATACCCTTGGGCTGCGCCCGCTTGCCATTCGCCTAGTAGCAGCAAGTTGATGTCGCGCTCGAGCACCACCTCAAACCCGAGCCGTTCGCGCAAGCCGCTAGCAATGGGTGCGCCCTCGAGGTTGGGAATGTTCGGGCTTGATACCGAGGTGTTCATATCTCTATCTGGCGTAAACGGTACGCCGATAACCAGGGCTGCGGGGGTGAGTTGTTCTTGGCTGATATAGCTGCGAACGGTTTGCTCGAGCCAACCAAGGGGGTCAACTGCTTGCCGCAAGTGTTCTGTCGGGTGACGGGTGCTCATGGGGTTTGTACCAACGTCGATGTCATCACCCGCTTGCTTGACATGCCCAATGCGGATGTTGGTGCCGCCCATGTCGATGACGATAATTTGTTGGCTAGTTTGTTTCGGAATCTGATTCATGCTAAGCGCCAACGGTAGCTAAAAGGCTTGTCGTGAACGTCTGCAAAGGGGAGATGGGCTGCTTGCCCTGCTTGCCAGACGGTGCGCCCACTTTTGCCGTCTTGAAGGGCTTGCCAGGCTCGCAAAGACAGTTCAAACGCCAAAGTGCGATCTCTTGCTGAAGGTTGTCCGCCGCGTTGGGCGTGTCCGGCTCGAGAAAGACGGTAGCGTGTCTCGAGGGCAGTAGATACACGTTCTAACGTTTTTTCCAAATCGGGATAGCCTTCAGAGGCTACTACTACCGCGTACCGTTTAGCGTCCATGCCCTTTTTGAGTGCAGTGATAATGTCGTCATCGTTGGGAATGTACTCAGGGACAAGC
Source organism: uncultured bacterium (assembly GCA_964550765.1). Classification (GTDB taxonomy): domain Bacteria; phylum Deinococcota; class Deinococci; order Deinococcales; family Trueperaceae; genus JBCCBI01. The sequence goes on from CAZKAZ010000067.1 coordinate 19,419, forward strand.
ACCGCATCGGCTGCACCCGCTTCAGCGGCGGCGTGGGCTAAAAAGCCCGTGTTGCCACCTAGCGTTTCGAGTGCAAACAATCTGGGCATGGCTTCGGCAGTGTCACGGATGCCGTCCAAAAGACGCACACCTGTGTTTAAGGCGGTATCAAAACCAATGCTCTCGTCGCTGTCAAAAACGTCGTTGTCGATCGTCGCAGGCAGGCTCACGCAGGTGATGTTGGTGTGTTGATGCAATACGTTGGCTGCTGCCGTCGAACCGTTGCCCCCTAAAATGGCGAGCGCGGTAATGTTGTGCTTGGTCAGTTGTTGGCTTAAGGCGTCAAGGTGATTGGGTAAGTCTTGGAGGCGTGATGTACCCAATTTTGTGCCGCCGTACCGTGCCCACGTGAGGGTTTGTTCTGTTGAAAGTGGGATGATGTCGCCTGCGAGCAAGCCTTGAAAGCCTTCCCGCACCCCCACAACCTGCCAACCATCACGATTAGCTGCTTGGGTGAGCGCCCACAGTGCCATGTTCATACCCGGAGCGTCGCCGCCGGAGGTGAGTAGGGCTAAGGTGTTTAGGGAGCTCACGAGCCCCCCATCATCAAGCGGACGACTTCTTCGTCGTTGGTGTCAGCGGTTAAGCGTTCACCCGCTTTGCGTCCGCGCTCGAGCACCACAATCCTATCGCTGACCGCAAAAATATCGTTCAAGTTGTGCGAAATGAAAATAATCCCCACGCCTTGCTCCTTAAGGCGTTCAATTAATGCCATCACCTCGCGCTGTTCTGGCACGCCCAACGCTGCGGTGGGTTCGTCCATAATCAACACTTTGGCTTGCCAATAGACCGCCCGACTGATGGCGATAGCTTGCCGCTGCCCACCCGATAAGTTTTGCACCGGCAACCTGAGGTCGTTGACTTCAATGCCGAGGTCAAACAGGGCTTTGCGGGCTTCTTCGCGCATGGTGTGGCGGTCAAGCACGGGAATGAAACCAAGGGCTTTGCGCATCTTTTCGCGCCCCAAAAACAGGTTGATGCCCACATCTAAGTTGTCTGCTAGTGCCAAGTCTTGATAGATGGTTTCGATGCCCATTTCCCGCACGTCTTGGGGGTTTTTGCCCGTGATGGCATTGCCTTGGTAGTAGACTGCGCCTTCATCCGGTTGGTGCACGCCCGATACCATTTTAATAAGCGTGGACTTACCTGCGCCGTTGTCACCAGCAAGTGCCAGCACTTCGCCGGGGTACAGTTCTAACGACACCCCCCGGTTGGCATAGGTACCACCAAAACGCTTGTGGACGTTATCGACCTTGAGCAGGGGTTCACCTGATTGATTGTGTACTACCTCGCTCATGCGCTACTCCCAGAGGTTTTGGCAGGTCGCCCACTCGCGAGGCGGTCTTTGGACTGGTCAATGAGCACCGCAATAATAATCACTAACCCCACGGCGATAAATTGCCAGTAGGGTGGCACGTTAATAAACACCAACCCAAACTGAATCACCGCGATAATCAGTGAGCCAATAACCGTACCCATGATGGTGCCGTTGCCGCCAGTGAGACTGGCTCCGCCAATAAATACTGCTGCTACTGCATAGAGCAAACTGGGTTCGCCCGCATCGGCTGCACCCGCCGAAAAGCGCCCCGTGTAGACCAAGCCAGCTAAGGCAGCCGTGAACGCACTGAGCATGAACAAGATGATGGTGTGGCGGGTGGTGTTAACGCCAGCGCGCACAGCAGCTTGAAAGTTGCCACCCATGGCGTAGGTATAAAGACCAAATTTGGTGCTTGATAAAACGTAGTGAAACACCAATGTCACCACGATAGCCAGTGCCACGGGGATAGGCAATAGGTCGGTACCTTCCCTTGGAAACACATACCCGTTGCCAAAATTTCGTGCTACCACGTTGCGAATGGACACCGTTGCCCCGCCTGCAATCAAAAACGCGCACCCTCTTGCAATCCCAAACATGCCTAGCGTGCCAATAAACGAGGGCACGTTCAACTTGGCAATCATCCAACCGTTAATAAACCCCGGCACCAGCGACAGCAAAATGGCCGCAATCACCCCTGCTACAAACGACAGGGGCGCGTTCCACCCTGCGGCCATCAGGTTGCGAATCACCACTGCCATCGTCACCGCCGAAAGCCCAGTTACAAAGCCAATCGACAGGTCAATGCCCGAGGAGATAATGACAAAGGTAAGCCCCAAGGCAAGGAGCAAAATTTGCGTGGCTGCTAGCAAAATACTTTGCACGTTACTGAGCCTGCCCAAAAAAGTGCTGCCGTAGGACGTGCGTGCCCAGATTTCAAAAAAGATAAGAATAAGGATTAAAAATAGCCACGACCAAGCAGCCGTCAAAAAGCGCAAAATACGCGTGCCAGCCGAGGGTCGGGTGGGTTGGTTTTGGGTCATGGTCACCTCGTTTTTTCTGTGTTTTTCTGTTAGCGTTCACAGCATGGTTGTTGGTAGTGTGGTTGTTGGCAGTGTGGTTATTGGTGGTGTGGTTAAGGGTGCTGATTGCAAGATGTTGGTGGGTGGCTCGAGCTACTTCATCTACCCAGCGTCAGCTAGATTAAAGCCAGATTGAAGAACGTGCATTAGGATTAAATACCCTCAACATATCAAAAGGGACGCCCTCGCGCCCCTTTGTCGTCGTTAGTTTAGTTCTTTACTCGGAATAAATGAATTGCTGCACCTCGGGGTCATCGACGTTACTAGCGTCAATGATGGTGAAACCCGTACCAATTAAAGGCGGCACAGATTGACCCGTAAGGTGGGCGTACGCTGTCACCACGCCGTAATAGCCAATTTCTGCTGGGTGCTGGGCGATGGCAACGTCAACTAGACCGTTAGAAATATTGTCCACGATGGACTGGGGTGCGTCAAAAGCAATCACAGTGATGTCACCGAGTTGACCGGAGGCTTCTACGCCATTGGCTGCACCAATCGCCGAGAACAAGTTTGCCCCAAACACGCCGCGTAAGTCGGGGTCGCGGGCGAGTACTGCTTGGAACTGCGACGCGGCCGTCGAAGCGTCGTTTTCGTTGTATTGGGTTTCCAAGACGGTAATGTTGGGGAAGTTTTCTTCCATCTCGAGCTTAAAGCCCGCTTCGCGTTGATCCGTCGTAGAAATCCCCGGACGCACGTTAGAAACATACACGCTGCCTTCACCGCCGATGCTTTCCGCCATGGCTCTTGCGGCAATGCGCCCCCCGGCAATGTTGTCACTGGCAATGTAAGAAATCGGGAAGTCACCGTCGCCAGCGCCGTCTTGGTATTGACCGTCGTCAATAAAGGTATCGACTGTCACTACCGGAATACCCGCATCTGCCGCCCGTTCTAAGGGGGCAATCAACTGGGTGGTGTCAGTAGGTGCAATCAAAATGGCATCCGGCTGACGGGCAATGACCGCGTCAAGCACAGGCACTTGCAACGTTGGGTTGAATTCTTCTGCCCCTTGAAATTCCACGTTGATGCCGAGGTCTTCAGCAGCGGCTTGCGCGCCCCGGTTCATGGTGATGTAAAACGCGTCAGTGGTTAACCCCGGAATGAGGGTGATGGTGATGTCCTCTTGGGCAAACGCCGCAGACAACAGGCTAATTACGAGTGTGCACGTTAACAAAAATTTGCGCATAACAAAACTCCTTTGGAATTGGCTGCTTGGTATTGCCTCAACGGTTGCCATCACAACTGTTAGTGTCGTGTTGCTGTCGTTCGTACAGAACTGAGCCGTGACTAAATTGACTGAGTAATGACAAAATGACAACTACACAACTACAAATGACAACTGTTAACGCGAGCAGCCTCCGCAATGTGCGACAACAACTCCGACAAACGGATAAAAACAAACGCCAACGAACAAAGGCGCATAGTTTGCGGTGGAGTCATCGCTAGATTTTGGCTTGTCGCTTATCGTATGTTACCCGCTGCACAGTGTCAAGTTAGCGCCCATTAAGTTTAGAGGCCGTTAAGTTGAGGTAGCATGAAGCTGTGTTGCGCTGTAAAGACGTTTACCGCAGGTTTGATGTGGCCGGCGAACCCCTCGAGGTACTTAAAGGTGTTTCGTTTGAGGTATCTCCGGCGCAGGTCGTAGCTATTTTGGGGCCTTCGGGCTCGGGTAAGAGCACCTTGCTACACCTGCTCGGCGGCTTGGACCGTCCGACTGCTGGCGAGATTTTTTGGGATGATGTGCCGCTTTCGACCCTGAATCAATTTGTCCTAGCTGAAAAACGGACGCACTTTGTAGGTTTGATTTTTCAGTCGCATTACTTGCTTGAAGACTTAACCGTGCAAGAAAACGTCAGTTTGCCGGGGCGCATTGCAGGTACACTTGATAAAAAAAGAGCCGATGTGTTGCTCGAGCACGTTGGTCTCAGTAACCGTGCTAAAGCCTTCCCCAAGACCCTTTCTGGCGGCGAACGGCAGCGGGTAGCGGTGGCCCGGGCGCTTTACAGCAAACCAGCGGTGATTTTGGCCGATGAACCTACTGGAAGTTTAGACAGACACAACGCCCAAGCGGTCTATGAACTACTCGTTGACCTTGCCCGCAGTGAAGGCAGCGCCGTAGTGATGGTTACGCATGATGAAGGATTAGTGCGCGATGTTGACGTGCGTTTTGCTTTGCACGATGGGGTGCTTACCGATGTTGCAACCCACACAGACGCTGCGGCGCGTTAATCGATAGTTTGAATTGACAGTTTTTGAATTGACAGTTTGATGTCACCGATTGATGTCACCGATACTACAAATGTGTAAACAGTCATATAAATAGTCGTCAAAAAGGCTGT
>CAZKAZ010000068.1:0-23730 GCA_964550765.1 uncultured bacterium
TTGGTTTTCTCGTCTAGGACGAATTATCTCGAAGCGTACATACATTTACACGACTACCTTCGTCGGCAACGCGATGTTTGATTGTTTTTCGACTTATTATGCAGGACATCTTATGCAGGATATCTATTGAAACAAGTGAATGCGTGACGAAACTGTTATGACTGCGTTGATGACATCAACCGCGCGCTAGTTTGACGGCTTTAACCAGTTCTTGCATGTCCGCTTCGCCGTTTGCCATGTCCAGTTGACAGTGCTCGAGATAATTCACAAGCACGCGGTCAGCAGTAGCGTTGAGTGCACTACGCACGCCAGAAAGTAAGGTAAGAACCTCTTGACATGAGCGTTCTTCTTCCACCATGCGCTGTAAACCACGCACCTGCCCCTCGAGGCGGCGCAAGCGGTTGATGATTTTGGCTTTTTCTTCGGCGCGCAAGCGGGCGGCTTCGTCTGTAGCAGGTATTGCTTGGGTGGGCATTTCGCTACTTACGTCGCTCGTCAATTCCGTCACTTCGTCTTTGGGTTCACTTATGACGTCTAAGACGACTTCATTCGTTGCTGTTGCCATCATCACACCTCTCTTTTGCAATGATTGTACACATATATCCCATGAGGGTATGTTGGGCGGGTGGCGTTTTGCTGGTTTGGCAGCCATTGCAAAAGCATTTTCAGTGTGATTGTGCTGGTGTGTTCAGCTCACACGTGCTGGCGTGTTCAAGTCATTGGCTCGAGCCACCCTCACCCCATTTGCCAACCTCACATCCATCCGCAAGGTGTTACATCAACCTTTAAGTCACCTGCGTTTTCGGTTACACTGACAGCAACGAAGCTGAGGTGACGACTATGCGTGCGTACAAAGGACTTGTTCACAACGGCAAAATTATTTTAGCGGAAGGTGTTGACCTACCCGATGGTACCGTCGTGACGGTAACGGTCGGTGAAGCAGAGTTGATGCGCGCCAAGTTGCGTTCAGCCCTAAAACGCAACGTCCGCAAGCGTTCCAAGGGGGGGTTGCGAACCCGAGGTATGCCGACGCTCACGTAAACTCCGAGCTGTTACTTAACGAGCCATTATCTGACAAGCTGTTGTTTAATAACGCGTTTTGCAATTTTCTAAGATTGCAACCTTTTTACTGAAAATCCAGTAATATCCTGATAACACCCCAGCACCACCGTAGAGTTACCCTAGAATGGTTACTCTAGTAGCAGGTTTGTGGTCTCGACTATCTCCCTGCTCATAACAGGCGCTTTGACCCGATCCAGTTTATACTGAAAACCGATATTGACCTGATTTTCCTGATGCGATTTTTATGACCCAACTCACTTTAGTGCCCACGCCCATTGGTAACCTCGAGGACATCACCTTGCGGGCGCTAGCGTGTTTGCGCCGCGCTGAGGTGATTGCCGCAGAAGATACCCGCCACTCAGGCAAATTACTGGCGCATTTTGAAATTGATAAACCGCTCGAGCGCTTAGACGCTCACACCATCAGCAACCGCGCCCCAAGGTTATTAGAACGCTACGAGGATATTGCCTTCATTACTGATGCGGGCACGCCAGGCATTTCTGACCCTGGGGCAGAGTTAGTACGCATGGCCATCAGCCGCGATATTGAGGTGCTGGTGCTACCGGGAGCCACCGCGTTTGTGCCTGCTTTGGTGCTTTCTGGTTTGCCGTTGGGGCGTTTTGCGTTTGAGGGTTTTTTACCCCGCAAGGGCTCACACCGTAACCGCCGCTTGGCTGCTTTGAGCGCACAACCTGTTACCACCGCCATCTACGAAGCCCCCACCCGCTTACTCAGCACCTTGCAAGACCTCGCTGAACACTGCGGGGAAGCTCGGCAAGCTAGCGTCAGTCGGGAGATTTCCAAGCGTTTTGAAACCACCTATCGCGGCAGCTTGGCCACGCTCGTAAACACATTTAGCCACGAAGAACCACGCGGTGAATGCGTCATCGTGTTAGCGCCTGCTGAAGTGAACGAAGACGCACCAGATTTTTCAGAACAAGCTCGAGCACTAGCAGAACAGGGGCTATCCACCAAAGATATCCGCAAAGCACTCGTTGCCCTTGGGATGCCGCGCAACGACGCTTACGCGCTCGCGCTCGAGGTAAGCCGTTAAACAACCCTTAAATTAAACAACCCTTAAATTGAACAACCCTTCAAAAGGCAAGCAAGAATGCACACCCCTGCCCACAAAGCCCGTACAATAGTCACTTGTTTTGGATGTGACGCGTGGCTAATGTAAAAGACGTAAAAGAACAAGCCAAAAAAATAGCCAGTACGGACTACGCCCTACCCGCAGCGGTACGGGTGTTGGGACTGCCGTCGGTAGCGCGTTTGGCGCACTTTGCCTATCACCCCGAGGCGGCGGTGCTGCTTACGACCAGTGAACGGCTCGAGCACTTTGCCGACCCGCGTCCGTTTGGTGTGCCCGTGAGCATCAATCCCGATTTGACAAGCTGGGCAGACAAAGCCCCTCACGTGGTCATCGACATCCATCACGCGCTGAGTAATTTTCCAACCAACCCCAACGCTTTTCAACTGACCCTCACACGCGGTGACACGTATTTGCGTGATGACCTGTTAGATACCTTGGTGCGCTTTGGTTATGAACGCGACGCTTGGCCGGGGTTTATCGTTCGTGGTGATACGGTCACGCTGTATTTTGACGAAGACGACGAAGAAGATACCTTAAGGCTCGAGTTTTTTGGCGACGAACTCGACGGCATCACTCGCTTGGGCGATTCACTTGATAGTTACACCATTCACCCCCAAGCGGGCGCAGGTCAAGATGACGGTGACGAAGACGCCCTGTGGACAACGCGGTTAATTGAGCATTTGCCCGGGCGTATCTTTTTGGACGGCAGCGAGTTATATGGCGGCGAACTCGGTAGTGACGCGGCTGCCACTTGGTTGTGGGAGCACGTGCGCACCCGCGAGGTGGTGTCATTTGGGCGCGATGAACTTAATTTGGATAATGCCCCAAGCCCCTTAGAACCTTTGGGTTACTACCGCGCCAAACTCAAAGAAGCCGCTGCTGATGTGGAAACGTGGCTCAAAGACGGGTTCAGCGTGGCAATACTGCTCAAGTTTGAACGCACAGGCAGGTATTTGCGCGAACGGGTGTTTGATCAGCTCGAGACCCATTGGCGTAACCGCATAGAGCACCACCCCGGCGAAGTCAGTCTCATCGTTGGCAGTCACGCTAGCGGCGGTTACCGTCACAACGACGCCCGTGAGATTGTCCTCACCGAAGACGTGCTCTATGGGTATCAGGGCACCCGCCAACTAAAAAAACTGCCCGGTCACGCCGTTAATGACGCTAGTGCGCTCACTATTGGTGACTATTTGATTCATCCCGATCACGGTATCGGCAGGTTTATGGGACTCGAACCGCGCCAGGTGGTCGGCGTCACCCGTGATTACTTAATCCTGCGCTACGCCGGTGAAGGCAAATTGTACTTGCCGGTAGAGCAATTGCCCCTGTTGCGCCGCCATCCAGGCACCAGCGACGACCCGCCGCGCTTATCCACCTTAGGGACGAACGAATGGGCGCGGGCGCGAGAACGCGCTAGGGTGAACGCCCAAGAACTGGCCGCCGAACTCATCAAAACCTACGCCAAACGGCAAGTCAGCGAAGGCGTCGCCATGCCCGCAGTGCCCGACTGGGATCACCTGATTGAAGACAACTGCCCGTTTGTGCTCACCGTTGACCAGCGTGATGCGGTAGATGCCACCTTGAGTGATATGGCACAAACCATTCCTATGGAACGGCTCATTTCCGGTGATGTGGGCTTCGGCAAAACCGAAGTGGCCATTCGCGCTGCTCACCGCGCTGTCGGTAACAGCAAACAAGTGGCCATGTTGGTGCCGACCACCGTGCTCGCCAAACAGCACTTAGAAACCTTTCAAGAACGCTTTGCGGGTTTGCCGGTGCGCGTTGCTATGCTGTCGCGTTTTGCTAGTGACAAAGACGCCAAACAAATCGTCAAAGACCTAGCAAGTGGCAGCCTCGATATTGTTATCGGCACCCATAGATTGCTCAATGAAAGCATCCGCTTTAAGGACTTGGGACTGTTAATTATTGACGAGGAACACCGCTTTGGGGTAGGGCAAAAAGAACGCATGAAAGGCTTGCAGGCTAACCTCGACGTGCTGTCGCTGTCTGCTACGCCCATTCCGCGCACACTCTACATGAGCTTAGTCGGTTTGCGTGATGTGTCGCAGATTATGACCCCACCACAAGGACGCAAACCCATTCAGACGGTATTGCAACCTTATGATCCTAGGGCCATTCGTGATGCTATTTTGTTTGAGTTAGAGCGCGGCGGCAAGGTGTTCTACATTCATGACCGCATCGGGTCGATGGGGACGCGTACGCTATTTTTGAACCGCCTTGTGCCCGAAGCCCGCATTGGGGTAGCCCACGGACGCATGAACGCCCTTGAGCTCGAGGAAGTCATGCTCGGATTTGAAGAAGGCGCGTTTGATATTTTGCTGGCTACTACGATTGTCGAATCGGGTCTTGATATCGGCAGCGCCAACACCCTCGTTATCGAACGGGCAGACCGTTTGGGACTAGCGCAACTCTACCAACTTCGCGGGCGGGTCGGCAGGCGGCAAACCGAAGCGTGGGCGCACTTGTTTTATCCGGGCAAACTGACCGAACAAGCCCAACGCAGGCTGTACGCGATTGCTGAGCTTAACGACCTCGGCAGCGGGCATTTGTTAGCTGAAAAAGACATGGAAATTCGCGGTATCGGCAACTTACTTGGCCCCGAACAACACGGGCAAATCAGTGCGGTGTCGCTCGAGGTCTACACCGAAATGTTAGCCGAAGCCATCGCCGAACTTAAAGGTGAAAGCCACCAAGACACTCCCAAAGTAGCCATTGACCTGTCAGTAGACGCCCGCTTGAGCCCTAGTTACATCGCTGATGACGACACCCGCATCCGCTACTACGGGCGCTTATCCGAAGCCACTACTTTGTCTGAAGTAAGCAACATCCACAAAGAATTGCGCCATCACTACGGACCCCTGCCACAAGAAGTCAAAGCGTTTGTCGATATGGTGAAGTTGCGCTTACTAGCCCTGCAAAAAGGTGTCGTCACCATTGCTGAGCACATGACCGACATTCAACTTTCCTTTGCAGGCGACAGCCTCGACTACGACGCCAAGGGCATGCGTGAACTGCCTTACAACGTAGAAGAAACCCGCTTTCCACCTGGGTTTAGCCTCAAAAAGCGGGGTCTAAAAAACGAGGACATCCTGAGTGCGCTCACGGATATCCTCTATGTATGTGCTTAGTTGTAGGTGTGCTTGATTAGACGTCTTGCAAACATCACTTTGTCAGTGATAGCAAAGGGTAATTCAGTAGTTCAATTGGCACTTTCGCAAGTAATCCATTAAGTCGTGTGTGGTTGCTCGAGCAACCCAATTAAGCGCTCTAAAAACTCGCGCAAGGCTGCACCCGACATAGTTGACTTGAGCGTGATGTGGGTTTCAGGCTTGGTGTGATAAGAGAGCTTTTCTGATTCTTTAGGCAGAGACGTGTACATAGACGTGTAATACATTTTCCCCCCGACCGGTTGCGCTACTGCTCGGCGTGCTCGCAAGCGCCCAATTTTAGAACACGCGTCGTTGCTTCGGAAAGTCCTGTTAAGTGTAGCACATTTTATTGCGCAACTGTGCAAGCCCTCATGCGACACTCACTCAACAATCACACCCCATACACGAACCAAAAACGATTCACCTCGAGCCGCTCTTTACTCGAGCGTTGCACTGTACATCCACAAGAATTCATCGGCTCGAGGTTGCCAGTTGAGCCGTTCACTTACCCCGTAAGCATCTTGCTGTTTGTACAAAAAGATAAACGGTGCTTCTTCTTGTAACAAAGCAACGGCATCTTCATAAATTCCTTGCCGCGCCTCCGCATCTACCGAGGTGTGGGCTTCATCGAGCAGGGCGTCCATGGTTTCGTTGCTGTAGAACGACAACAGTTCATCGGTGCGTACCAGCGGGTACAAAATAAAATCCGCATCAAAAACAGCGTTACCCCAACCCAAAAAGAACAAGTCTGGCGCATTGCCCGAGAACAAATCACCCACATAAGCACCATATTCGCGCACGGCAAAGTCTACGGTGATACCCACGTCTTCAAGTTGAGCGGCAATGGCCTGGGCGACTTGCACGTCGCTGACGTAGCGCCCGTTAGGGGTTTCTAAGCGAACAGTAAACCCATCTGGATAACCCGCTTCAGCGAGCAGTGCCCGCGCCCGTTCGGGGTCATAAGGATACGGCGAAAGCGCAGCGTTGTAGCCCAAGTCAATTTCGGTGAGTAACGTGGTCGTCGGCGTGGCCAAACCACCCAAGACACCTGCCACGATGGCGTCAACGTCGACGGCGTAGTTTAAGGCTTGGCGCACCAACGGGTCTTGTAAGGGGGTATCGAGCTGGGTGTTGATGCCTACAAAAATCACCCGCGCACCCGCAATGGTTTCTAAGCGCAAATCACTGCTGCTTTCGATGCTGGGTACTAAGCTCGAGGGGACATTAACCACCAAGTCGGCTTCACCGGCTGCGAGGCTCGAGAAGCGCGTCATGGCTTCGGGCACGGGGCGAAATTCTAAAGCTGGAATATCCGCGACGCCACGCCAATAGTCTTCGTTAGCAACCATTTCTACTGCCACATCACGCTGCCAGTTGGTCACTGCAAATGGCCCAGTGCCCACCGGGTTTTCCGCAAACGCTTCCGCGCCCACTTCCTGAAAGTAATCAGGTGGAATGATGAGCAACTCGGCAAAGTAGGATTCTGCTAGCGGTTGGGGGGTGGCGGTGGTGATGGTGAAAGTGTTCTCGCCAGTAATGTCAATGCTCTCAATAAACGAAAACCCGCGCCGAATGGGTGATTCCACGTCCGGGTCGAGGATGCGGTTGATGGTAAACGCCACCGCTTCAGGAGTGAGCACTTCGCCGTTGTGAAAGGTGACCCCTTCTCGCAAGGTGAAATCCCACGTCAGTTCATCAACGCGTTGCCACGATTCTGCTAATGCAGGCGAGATGCTACCGTCAGGTTCTTTGAACAAAAGTCCGTCATAAATATTCAACAACACGTTGAACGTAGACGTTTCGCGGTTCATAGTCGGGTCAAGGGTATTGGCATCGGCGCTCTGCATCACGATGACCGGCTCCGTTTGAGCATAGCCAGATGGCGCAAACGACGCGGTGAATACCGCCAACACCAAGAAAAGCACGCCAAAACGTGCCCGCCCAACGTTACTTTGTAGACTGTTAACAGGATATTTTCTCATCATGCCTGATATTATCACAGTCGTGTCAAACGTTTGCGTGTCTCTCGAGCAAAATCTCTCTCGTAACGTCCGTAATGGGTATCTCAGCTGATGGGGTCACGTTAATGGCCTACCTATCACGCCGCATCGGGCAAAGCATCGTGGTGCTGCTACTGCTTACCTTCATCGTGTTCACCATCATCAACTTGTCTGGCGATCCCGTGCGTTTGCTGTTGCCGCCTGATGCCACCCAAGAAGACGTGCAAACCTTACGCACGGCTTGGGGACTCGATGACCCACTACTGGTGCGTTACGGGCGGTTTTTGATGCAACTGGTGCGGCTCGACTTTGGACGTTCACTGCAACTGCGGCAACCTGCTTTGGAATTGGTTCTTGAACGCTTGCCCACGACGCTCACCTTGGCAGGATTATCGATTTTAGGGGCGACGCTCATTGGTTTACCTGCCGGGATTTTTGCCGCCAGCAAACGCGGCGGCGTAGGCGATAAGGTGGTCTCGAGCCTAGCCTTACTCGGTCAGTCGACGCCGGTGTTCTGGCTTGGTATCATGGGGATTTTGTTGTTTGCCGTGCGACTCGGTTGGCTACCTGCTTCTGGGCAAGACACCTGGCGACATTGGGTACTGCCGGTGAGCACCTTGAGTATCTTTTTAGCAGGTGGCATTGTGCGGGTGACCCGAACGAGCGTGCTCGAGGTAATTTCGCAGCCGTTTGTTAGGACAGCGAGGGCTAAAGGGGTGCTGCCTCGAGTGGTTACCTGGAAACACATCCTGCGCAACGCGTCCATTCCCATCGTCACGCAAATCGGCTTGCAAATGCGCTTTGTGATGGGTGGGTCAGTGATTACCGAAAGCGTGTTTGCCTTACCCGGTTTGGGGCGATTACTGGTGCGTTCAGTTTTTGCGCGAGACTATCCTATTGTGGTTGCAGGTGTGTTTGTAACAGCGGCGCTACTGATTGCGGTCAATATCCTCATCGATTTAAGCTACGCCAAGTTGAATCCTCGAGTCAGCCTATGAGCGTCCACGACGACTGCGGTAGCAACATTTATCTACCCTATTTTGAGAACTGTACATCTGGTGAGAATCGTACAAGGGTAACGTCACCGTGATGAGCCAGAACCGTTCCCAACGTCGTTTACAGCAACTGCGCCGCGCCCCTAGCGTATGGCTGGCAGGTGGCCTTCTTATCACTATTAGCGTGGCAGCCTTAGCAGCACCTTGGTGGCCGCTTGCCCCTAACGAACAAAACCTCTTTGCCACCTTACAACCACCTGGCTTTGCAGTTGATGGCGTTCATTATTGGCTTGGTAGCGACCAACTGGGGCGAGATGTGGTGAGTCGTTTGCTACACGGCGCACGCTTATCGTTACTTATCGGCATCAGCGCGGTTAGCATCGCCGGGGTGATTGGCACGCTGCTAGGGATGTTAGCAGGGTACTTGCGTGGCTGGGTCGATAGTGTCATTACGGCACTCACGGAAACACTGCTGACGCTGCCGTTTGTCATTTTTGCGATTGCCATTATTGCTGCACTGGGCTCGAGCCTCCCTACTATCATCCTCACCTTGGGACTCACCAGTTGGGTCAGTTTTGCCAAGTTGGTGCGGGCACGGGTCATTGAACTGCGCGACGAAGACTACATCACTGCCAGCCTGGCTTTGGGCAGCAGTCACTGGCGGGTACTGCGCAAGCATCTGCTGCCTAATGTACTGCCCTTGATTATTGTGGACGCCACCTTGCAACTGGGAACACTCATTTTGGCAGAAGCAGGCTTGAGTTTTTTGGGCTTAGGTATCCAACCACCGACGCCTACCTGGGGCGGCATGCTGGCAGAAAGTCAAATCTTTGTGCAGGTCGCTTGGTGGCTACCGACCTTTCCGGGTTTGTTACTGTTAGTAACGGTGCTCAGCATCAACAGCCTCGGTGACAGCTTGCGTGATGTGCTTGACCCACGCTAGCAACCCCACTGCCTCAACTCAAAGCGTGATACTCGCTTGCTGCCCATAGCTGTTTCAAGACCCAAAAAAAGATCACCAACAACGCCGCCATGCCACAGAAACCATCTGACGCATGTGAAGGAGTTGGCGCGTGTAACGCGTTTTTCGTGTGGGAATTCTACTTTCAGTTTGGATGGCCGCAAGCTACCATAGCCAATAGGGCGGTTCCGTCCCAATAGAGATTCTCGAGCCCTCTGTGGAAACCGCCCTACTTTTTTTATTGTAGCCGATTATAGCGCAAAACATGCCGCTTGTGCCAAGGCGCACGAAGTGTTTTTATGTTCGTGCTTTTTTTTGCGTTTTCTTGTCGGTAACCCTAGTTTTTGCAAAGTTTGCTTTTGTTACTTCAAGTTGACCTTAAAACTACCGCCCACCCTAGTTCGGGTTAAAGGGTTTGATTTTAGTATTTTCTGATTTTTATTTTCGTAAAGCTACTTTTCACTTTACTAACCCTACATCGTTCACTGGTTAAAAACCACTCGAGACACCCACAGCAGCGGCTCGTAAGGTGTTTTATTGTTCAAGGCGACACTGCGGTGTTTTGTTGTGGCTCGAGCACCCACCCCATTACCTTTTGCTCCATTACCTTTTGCTGAGGTAGCCTCTTTTTGTCACGCTCCCACGTTCAAGATGCAAACAAGCTCGTATACTGCCAGTATTGTGGAAGTAACTGATATAACCCTCGCTAAACTTGATTTTCCTAGGGTGCTCGATGCCCTTGCTGAGCGAACCAACACCAGTTTGGGGCGCGAACGTGCCCTTGATGTGCGTCCGAATGTGGACAAAGACGCTATTGAACTGCAGTGGCAACGCACCGAAGAAGCCCTGACAGGCACGCCCTTGTCATTGGGTGGTGTGCAGGATATTCGCCCGCTGCTAGCGCGTATCGAAGATGGCGACATGCTCGACGGTAAAGAGCTGTTAGAGATTGCCTACACCATGGACGCTGCTGGCACCATTAAACGGGGCATTCTCGAGTCAGAACGACCCTTACTTGGGCAACTGGCTGAAAACTTGCGCAGTTTCGATGGTGCCCTGCGAGTCGTGCGCGAACAACTCGACCCTCAAGGTAACATTCGCGACGACGCCACCCCTAAGTTACGCGATATTCGTAAGCGACTGCAGCCACTTAGGGGGCGTATTCGTGAGAAGCTGCAGGGGTTGCTCGAGCGCTACGGAGACGCCGTCCAAGACGCCTTAATCACCTTGCGCCGTGACCGCTACGTCATTCCTATTAAAGCCAGCGCCCAACAGCGGGTGCCGGGAATTGTCTTAGACAGCAGTGACTCAGGGGCGACCGTGTTTGTGGAACCGCAAGCAGTCGTACCCATGAACAACGAACTGGCCCTGCTCGAGTTTGAAGAACGCGACGAAGTGCGGCGTATTCTGGTTAGCCTGGGGCAACGTTTGGCCTATGAACCCGGATTAGAAGAAAGTTTGCAAACGCTCGCCGAACTCGATTTGATTGCCGCGAGCGCCCGCTTGGCCAAAGAGTGGAAGTTGTCCCTACCGACTTTTGCAGATAGCGACATCACCCTACCCGACGCCTGTCATCCCCTTATTGAGGGGTGCATTCCTAACACCATCAAACTGACCCGCGACGAACGGTTACTCATTATCACTGGCCCCAACGCAGGCGGGAAGACCGTCCTCCTCAAGACGTTAGGGTTGGCTTTGTTGATGGCGCACAGTGGTTTGCTTGTCGCCGCCGACATGCCGTCAGTGCCTTACCTAGACACGCTACTTATCGACATTGGTGACGAACAGAGCATTGAAGCCAGCCTCAGTACCTACGCAGGCCACCTCACCAACTTGCGCACCATTTTAGAACGTGCCGGCGATAACGTCGTGGTGCTCATTGACGAGTTGGGTTCAGGCACCGACCCGAGCGAAGGGGCGGCGCTGTCGCAGGCGATGCTCGAGGTCATTCTCGAAAAACGTGCTTTGGGACTGGTCACCACCCACCTTGCCCCCTTAAAAGCCTTTGCGTCTGATACAGAGGGCGTGCAAAACGCCGCCATGCGCTTTGACGTAGAAAAACTTCGCCCCAAGTACGAACTGCTGATGGGGCAACCAGGGCGCAGCTACGCACTGGCTATTGCCGAACGTTTGGGATTACCTGAAGGCATTTTGAGCAGAGCCGATACTCTGATTAGCAGCGAAGTGAGTGATTTGGAGGGGTTGCTCGAGAGCTTAGAAGCTGACAAAGAACAGCTCGAGCGCGACATCTATGATGCCAACATCGCTAGAGATCAAGCCGTACAAGAAGCTGAGATTTTGCGCCAGCAAATCGACACCCTGAGGCAAAAAGAAGAAGACGTCATGGCGGCTGCTGCTGAACGGGCAGATGAGATGCTCCACGACACCATGCGCCGCGCCAAAGAGCTGAAAAAAGTTGCCACGACTGACAAAGAACAACGCGGTAAGGCGCTCGAGGAACTGCAAAGCCTGCGCAAAGACGCCCAAAAAACCGCTCGCAAGCCACCTAGCCAACCCAAGAAGCAAACGCCTCGCAAAAAAGGCTTGCAACCCGGCACCACAGTGCACGTCGCCTCCTATGACGCCTCTGGGCCGGTTGTGGAACTGCGTGGCGATGACGTAGTAGTGCAGTTGGGACTACTCAAAGTGACCGTTCCCAAAGACGACGTCAAACCCACCAAACCCAAAAAGACCCAACCAGATTACGCTGCCGCTGCCCCTAGTCCGAGTAATTTTGAGCGCGAACTCAACATTCGCGGCGAACGCGTTGAGCAGGGGCTTGATAAGGTGCGCGATTTTTTGCTTGAAGCCCGCTCACTGAAAATCAGCCCGGTGCGCATCTTGCACGGCAAAGGCACAGGTACGCTGCGTGATGCTGTGCGCAACTACCTCAAAAGCGACAGCGCCGTGAGTCGTTTTGAAGACGCTGTTCCTTATGAAGGCGGTCACGGGGTAACGGTGGCACATTTGCGGGTGTAATCGTTACATTTAGACATTGGGACATTGGAAACATGGGGAGCGTTAGTCGCGGGTGTCTTCGGGTAGGTTTTCCGGTTTCACCCGCGCTGCCCAAGCCACTTGCCGCCACAGTCCGCGCACAGCAGCCAAGTCGCGTTCGGTCATGGTGGCACTATCTAGTACTTTGCGAAATAGCGTCATGGCGCTTTTTTCCCGTTGGGCGTCGGTGTAGCCAATTAAGTGCAAGACGTCACAAAGTTGAGCGTACATGCTTTCGTATTCGGCTCTGCCTACTGCTGGAACAACATTAACGTCGTCAGGGTCGTTGACTGGTGGCTCGAGCAACCCCGTCACATACCACTCATAAGCCATCACCTGCACCGCTTGGGCAAGGTTAAGTGACGCGTATGCTCCGGTGGGAATGGTGATACTGGCTTGGCAGTGCATCAAGTCTTCGTTGCTGAGGCCAAAGTCTTCCGGACCAAACACCAACGCTAGGCGCTTTTCTCCTGCATTTTCTCTGGCAAACGCTCGAGCAAACGTCTCTGCTGCTTGTCTTGGGGTGTACACGGTGTCTTCAGTGACTCGAGCTTGAGCAATCGTCGCTAACGCCAACTGGCAATCAGACAAGGCATCAGCCAGTGTATCGAAGGTTTGTAACTTGTCGAGCACATCGCCTGCGTGCGACGCCCTTGCTTTGGCTTTGGCATCCACCTGACAACGTGGCGCAACTACTGCAAGCTCAGTAAAGTCAAAATTTTTGATGGCTCTGGCCGCTGCCCCAACATTCCCTGACTCTTTGGGACGTACCAACACAAAACGCACAGACACAGGCAAGTATACCGCTGTCATGCGTTTTGGCGGTTTAACGGCGTCAACACAATCAAGTCAACATGGTCAAGTCAACACAATCAAGTCAACACGATCAAATGGTCAAACAAAAGGTCAAACAACATTAACTTAACGACACCAACAACGTTGGATGATGCCAAGTGATGCCGCAAAGACGCGTGCTAGGCTGTGTTTATGCTTGGAAATATCTTCAAAAAAGACCCTAACAACCCCAAAGTCCCCCCCGGTCAGAGCGTCACCGAACGCTTTCCCGTGCTCACCTACGGACCGACGCCACGCTTAGAGGCCAGTGACGTTACCTTGACGATTTCTGGCTTGGCGACGCCGCGCACGTTTTCGTGGGATGACTTGATGGCATTGCCACAAACCACTATGACCAAAGACTTTCACTGCGTCACCCGCTGGTCAAAACTCGATGTTACTTGGACGGGCGTCTTGACCAAGGATCTCATGGCGGTGCTCGAGGTCGAAGACACGGCGACTCACATCATGTTCCGCTGCTACGGCGGTTACACCACCAACTTGGCAATGGCTGACTTTTTGGCGGAAGGATGCATGTTGGCGCACACGCTCGAGAAAGACCCCATCCCCGCTGAACACGGTGGCCCCCTGCGAGCAATCATTCCGCACTTATACGCGTGGAAAAGCGCCAAATGGCTTTCTGGCATTGAATTTATGGATCAAAACAACCCCGGCTTTTGGGAAAAAAACGGCTACCATATGCGCGGGGAACCCTTTGCTGAGGAGCGCTACGGCTAACTTGGAACTGATACAGAAATTAGCATGGAAATTAACATGGAAATCAAAGTACAAACCCTCTACCGACGGGGGTGCGATTACGCCCAAAAATCCCAAAAGCAGGTTGATGCTGCCCTCGCCTATTTAAAACCACGCCTAGCGCAACAGCAAATTTTCTTGCGAGAAATCAGCAAAGACGCCCGCCAAACACGCTTGTACGTTGCTGGCGTGACGCCGTTTCGGGTGAGCGAGCAGCCTTGCACCTGTGGACAGCAAAAAAGGTGCGAAGGATTTTTGTTTCACGAGGAGTTTTTAAGCTACCTCACTGAGGCGGCAGTAAAAGATGCTGTTCTTGAAATCGCCACAGGCGAAAGCCGCAACCGACAGCAGTTGTCATGTTGCGGCTCGGGGTGTCTTGATTGTCCTTACTAAATTAAGCTTGGCCGACTTCGCGGATGCGCTTGATGAGGCGCGATTTTTTGCGAGCGGCGGTGTTTTTGTGAAAAGTAGAACGCAGAGCAGCTTTGTCAATGAGGCTGATGACAGTTTTTTGGTGCTTTTCTGCTTCTTCCATGTTGCCACTTTCGGCGGCGGCAATGGCTTTTTTGGTGTAGGTGCGGATGGTGCTCTTGCGGGCTCGGTTCATAGTGCGCGCCCGGTCTGATTGCCGTTTGTACTTCATTGCAGAGGGATTTCTTGCCATAATGCTTAGCTCCTTTGTGAGGGTGTTGTGTTCATGGCGGGTTGTCGCCACGCTTGTGAGATTTACAAACTTGTGAAATCTACAAAGCAAAATAAGGTTGCTCGAGTCGAGGTTCGCCGTTAGCGAACGCGTTAGTAAAACCATAAAACATTAGCACAGCCGCACGAGATAGTGCAATGCTGTGCTGAACGTTTTGCCGTAAAGTGCTGTAAATTGTTGTGTTGAATTAGCGGTAAGTGCCTTGGTTACGAGCTCAACTCACCGATAATAGCGAACATCGGCAAGAACATACCAGCCACAATAAACCCGACGATACCACCGAGGAAAACAATCAAAAGTGGCTCGAGGGCTGCTGTTAATCCTTCGATGGCTTCGTCAACTTCACGTTCGAAGAAACTGGCGACTTTCTCGAGCATGTCATCAACTGCCCCTGTTTCTTCACCAATACTGATCATCGATGTCACCAAAGGCGGAAACACTGAGGGATGCTCTTTTAGGGTGGTACTGATTTGCTCACCACGTTGCACACCGTCAATGGTCTCATCGAGCACGTCTTCAATGATGATGTTGCCTGCTGTCCCTTTGGTGATTTGCAACGACTCAACGATATTCACACCACTTTTAAGCAGCAAACCAAACGTGTTAGCAAAGCTGGCCACCGATGATTTTTGCACCAAGTTGCCAACAACAGGTGCTGTCAGCAAAATTTTGTCGATAACGTGACGCCCTTGATTGGTTTTGTACGCTGTCGTAATACCAAAAGCAGCACCACCAATCACCACAGGTAGCAAGTACCAAGAACTACGCAAAAAATCACTGATACCCATAAGAATTGAGGTAATCAGAGGCAATTCCCCACCCAAATCACTGAGAATGCCACCAAACTGCGGCACGATGGTCGTGAGCAAAAAGTAGGTAACCGCAAGAGCAATGACCATGACCACTGCTGGATACGTCATAGCGCTTTTGAGTTTGCCTTTAAGGGCTTCTTGTTTCTCTTGGTAAGCAGCAATACGGTCTAAGATACCATCCAAATTACCAGACACTTCACCAGCTTTGACAAGATACACATACAACTTATTAAAAATCTTTGGATGCTTCGCGAGCGCGTCTGACAGGGGAATACCTGTTTCCACATCTTCACGCACTTTGCGAAGGGCAACTTTCATGCCTTCTTTTTCGGCTTGTTCTTGCAAAATGGACAGTGATTGAACAATCGGCAAACCTGCTTGGATGATAGTTGCAAACTGACGACTGAACAAACTAACGTCACGTGCGTTGGGTTTGGCACCCGGATCCATCCATACAGGTAGCTTAATATCAGCACTCAAACCTGCTTTGGGTTTGGCTATTTCAGTAACAAAAAGTTCTTTATCACGCAACATGCGTGCGATTTCGGCTTGTGATTCCGCTTCGATGGTTGCTTCAATGAGCTTGCCAGTGCGGTCTCTGGCTTTATAGGCATAGGTTGGCACGATTCACCCCCATCTCATGATACTGCATACCCTGCTTACTACGTCGTGTGTTGTCATGACGTTCGTGATGTCATCTTGCAAAACCTTAAAGATAGCCTCGAAGACAGCGTTGTTGTGATTGTTGTGAAATCTGTGCGGTGCATGTTAGCGATGACAAAAAGATGACAGACATTGGCCATTGAACATAGGGCGTTCATAAATCAGTTGAATGCAGTCATGTTTCGTACTATCCTAGACGAATCGGACAGTTTGTGTGTGTTGCTAACTTGACATATTCGTCAGCTTGGTCATCAGCAATGTGGTTGATAGTAGGGTTTTGGCCTATGGACGCCGTCAGGTTGACATGTTGTGCATCAGCTAGAGGAAAGCAAATTATTTACAAAATTAGTAAAAATCGTTGTTTCATTGCAGTCATGACATCATGATACCGTGACACCTTACGTTTTTGTTGCCAGAACGCTTTAGTATTGGCGTATGGCACGCAGCTCGAGCACTGACGCTCGCAGTTGTCAGCGAATTGGCCGTTGTTTTTGTTGATACATCACGCGTCAACAACCTTATTTTTGGGAGTGCTTACTTGATGGAAAATCTTTTACCCAACAGCTCGAGCCTCGCTTTTGTCGAAGCCATGTACGCTGAGTACTTACGCGACCCAGACGCCGTTGACCCCGCGTGGCGGCGTTATTTTGACAACCAACAAGAAGTAAGTCACAGCAACTGGCGGCCAGAACCGGCGTTTCGTCCGCGCAGTATCTTCAATCCGCCTAACGGTCACGCCAGTCACCAACCAGCTACGCACCAGTCTAGTGTACCTACTGCGAATGGGGCTGTGACGAATGGGGCAAGCAACGGAGCAATAGGCAATCGAGCAACAGGCACAAGCACTAGCGGGGCAGTGAACGCGTACGCTCGAGCTTCTCATCAAGCTCCTAGCCTAGATCACGGCGACTCAGCGACGTTGCAGTACAAAGTCGAACGGATGATTCGTAACTACCGCGTTCACGGTCACAGTGCCGCCAAACTTGACCCCCTCGGACGGCCACAGAAAGCGGCGGCTGAACTTGACCCGGCCTATTACGGGTTCAGTGACACCGACAAAGACCGCACCATTTTGAGTGGCACGATGGCCGGACGCACCATTGGAGACGCTATTGAGCGTTTGCAAGCTACCTACTGCCGTTCTATCGGGGTGCAATTTATGCACATTGATGACCAAGAAGTGCGCATTTGGTTGCAAGAACGCATGGAGCAAACCCAAAACCGCTTGGCGCTCAGCAGCGAACAACAGCGTCGCATCTTGCGCAAACTGACTGACGCCATCGAGTTTGAAGCCTTTTTGCAGAAGAAATATGTGGGGGCAAAGAGTTTTTCGCTCGAGGGTGGCGAGAGCCTCATCCCGCTTTTGGACTTGGCCATCGAAGAAGCTGGCACACAAGGCATCGAAGAAATCGTCTTAGGTATGGCGCACCGAGGGCGTTTGAACGTGCTTGCTAACATCATGGGCAAACGCCCTGCTGAAATCTTTCGGGAGTTTGACGACGTTGACCCCGAAGAAAACATGGGACGCGGCGATGTTAAGTATCACCTAGGTTACAGCAACGACTGGCGCTCAGAAAGTGGCCGTAATGTGCACTTATCACTCACCTTTAACCCTAGCCACTTGGAGTTTGTGAACGCCGTGGTGATGGGGCGGGTGCGCGCTAAACAAGACCGCCGTAACGATGCCAAGCGCTGCCAAGGCATGGGCGTTCTTATTCATGGTGATGCGGCGTTTATTGGTGAAGGTGTGGTGCAAGAAACCTTGAACATGAGTGAACTCGCAGGCTACAGCGTCGGTGGCATTTTGCATGTCATCGTCAACAACCAACTGGGCTTTACCACTAACCCCCGTGACAGCCGCAGTTCACGTTATTCTACTGACGTTGCCAAGATGATTGAAAGCCCCATTTTTCATGTCAACGGTGAAGACCCCGAAGCCGTCGCACAGGTCGTCAAACTGGCTATGGCCTTTCGGCACGAATTTCAGCGCGATGTGGTCATTGATATGTATTGCTATCGCCGCTTTGGTCACAACGAAGGTGATGAACCGCGTTTTACCCAACCGCAGATGTACGAAACCATCCGCAAACGCCCCAGCGTGCGCAAAGCCTACTTAGAACGACTACTCAAGCGCAGCGATATCAGCCAAACCGAAGCCGATGAACTGGCTGAACAGCACCGACAGTGGCTTGACCAAGAATTAGAAGATGCCCGCAGCGACAACTTTAAACCCCCTGTGAACGCTTTCGCAGGCGTGTGGACGGGCTTTCATGGCGGGTTTGAAGACGGCATTGCCGATGTGGACACGGGCATCGACAGCAGCATGGCCAAGCAGATTCTCGAGCAACTCGCCCACATCCCCGAGGGGTTCAAACTCAACAGCAAACTCAAGCGCCTCGTCAGTCAACGCAGTGACATGGCTGCTGGCCAACGCCCCCTCGACTGGTCAAGCGCTGAAGCCTTGGCTTTGGGCAGTTTGTTGCTCGAGGGTCACCGGGTGCGCATGAGCGGGCAAGACAGCGAACGGGGTACGTTCAGTCAGCGGCACGCCGTCTGGCACGACACCGACAACGGCCACACCCACATGCCCTTGGCGCATTTATCGGCTGGTCAAGCCCCCATCGAAATCTACAACAGCCCCCTGTCTGAAGCGGGGGTACTTGGGTTTGAATATGGTTACAGTTTGGACTGGCCCGAAGGTTTGACCTTGTGGGAAGCTCAGTTTGGCGACTTTGTCAACGCGGCGCAAGTGATTATCGACCAGTTTATTTCTAGCGGTGAAGACAAATGGCGCAGACTCTGTGCGCTGGTGATGTTGCTGCCACACGGGTTTGAAGGCGCTGGCCCAGAACACTCCTCAGCGCGGCTCGAGCGCTTTTTAGCCCTGGCTGCCGAAGACAACATGCAAATCGTTAACGCCACCACCCCCGCGCAGTATTTTCATGTGTTGCGCCGTCAGGTGAAGCGTAACTGGCGCAAACCGCTGGTGATTATGACCCCCAAAAGCCTCCTGCGCAGTAGCGACGCTATTTCGTCTCTTGCTGACGTGACCACAGGCAGTTTCCAGCGTATCTTGCCCGACCCAGAAATCGACCCAAAAACGACCAAACGCATCTTGCTGTGCTCGGGGAAAGTCTATTACGACCTACTGCGTGAACGTCACGAAATCGAATTTGAAGACGTGGCCATTTTGCGCGTCGAGCAACTGTACCCTTTGCGCGATGAACACTTAGAAGCCGCTTTAGCACCTTACCAAGACGGGACACCCATCTTCTGGGTACAAGAAGAACCCGACAACATGGGAGCGTGGCGTTACTTGCGCGCTAAGTTTGGCTTTTTGTTGCTTGACCGTTTTCCATTTCACGGCATCAGCCGCCCCGAGTCAGCCAGCCCAGCTACTGGCTCGCGCAGCAGCCACAACATCGAACAAGCCACTATTCTCAAAGCGGCGTTTTCACCGCACAGCGACTGATGCTTATTGCCCGCATAGCTAAGCGTCCATGTGCCTCATCAGCCACAATAGCTCTAGCCACAATGGCTCACGTACCTATTGCCTGTGTGATGTGTTCAATGCGGGTGATGGTAATGGGCAAGATATCTTAGTGAACGTTGTGTTGCGAAATGTTGGGGTGAGTGTCGTGACGGCATCAGTCGTGAATGTATAACACGCCACGTGACGCTCGAGCCAAGCCTCCACTAGCTGCGCAATGTCACCCCATAGTCTTCCCATACCGCACATTATTTTGCTGATGCGAGAACGCCTTTTAAGGTGATGGTCACACACCATCGCCTTATTTTGTGGTTTGTCGGAGTGTTTGGGTTACAATCGTCCCAAAGGTTACAAACAAGCAACAACAAGCAATCCTCGAGATAACAAAACAGTACGAGATAACAAAACAGTACAAGGAGACAACATGGCCACAGAACTCAAAGTACCCGAAGTCGGTGAGTCGATTACCGAAGTGTTTATTGGTGATTGGCTCAAGTCCGAAGGCGACAGTGTGGAAAAAGACGAAGCCTTGGTTGAAATTGAAACCGACAAAGCCACCCTTGAAGTGCCCTCGCCCGTAACAGGCGTGCTCACTAGCGTCCTCAAACAAGCAGGTGACAGCGCTGCTGTCGGTGAAGTGATTGCCCACGTTGAAGCGGGTGAAGGGGCGGCTGCCAGTGATACGTCTCGTGAGGCGTCAAGTGAGGCTGTACCCAGTCAAGATACCAGTCAGCCAGCTAGCCAAGACGCCAACCAGTCAAGTGCCAGCGCCCCTGGTTCAGATGATAAGGTCATGCCTGCAGCACAAAAATTACTCTCTGAAAACAACTTGCACGCTAGCGACGTCACCGCGACAGGCCCCGGGGGTAGGTTACTCAAAGAAGACGTGCAAAAGCACTTGGCGCATCGCTCGAGCACCCCTCCTACGAGTACCCCTGCCCCAACAGGTGCTTCCGTAGGCCCGGCTGACCAGTCGTTTGACCCCACTAGCGCCCGTCAAGATGACGTTGTGCCGATGAGCCCACTGCGCCGCCGCATTGCCGAACGCCTCGTTGAGGCACAACAGACGGCTGCCCTACTTACCACCTTCAACGAAATCGACATGAGCAGTGTCATGGCGTTGCGCAAGACCTACCAAGAAGATTTCAAAGAACGCTACGGCATCAAACTGGGTTTTATGTCGTTTTTTGTCAAAGCTGCCATCGACGCCCTCAAGACCATCCCGCAAATCAACGCCGAAATTCGCGGTACGGACATTGTCTATCACAACTACTACGACATTGGCGTGGCGGTGAGCATGAAAAAAGGCTTGATTGTGCCGGTCATTCGCAATGCCGAACGGCTCAGTTTTGCTGAAATCGAAGAAACCATCGGCGACTTTGGCAGGCGGGCGCAAAACAACAAAATTTCTCCTGAAGAATTGCAAGGTGGCACGTTCACCATTTCTAACGGTGGTGTGTTTGGGTCGTTGATGTCCACGCCGATTGTCAACCCGCCGCAAAGTGCCGTTTTGGGGATGCACAGCATTCAAGAGCGCCCGGTAGCCATTAACGGCGAAGTGGTTATTCGCCCGATGATGTATGTGGCACTCACCTACGACCACCGCATCGTGGACGGACGCGAAGCGGTGACGTTCCTCAAACGCATTAAAGACGCTGTTGAAGCGCCCACGCGCATGTTGATTGAAGTTTAATCCCTAGGCATACTAGCTTGTAGTTTTGTGTATGGCTGACGACGTGCGACGGCGTGCGACGACGTGCGACGACGGGCTGACGCGTCATACCAGACACCTGCCACCACTAAAACCAAGACACCCTCGAGCCACTGTGAGGGTGTCTTTTGCTGGGTCTTTTGCTGGGTCTTTTGCTGGATTTTTGTTGGTATCTGCACCAGTCTAGACCGCCACAACAAGGCAGCTCGAGGGTTATAGTTGAACCATGAGTCAACATGACATTTTGATTATCGGCGCAGGCCCAGGTGGCTACGTAGCGGCTATTCGGGCGGCACAACTTGGTTTTAACGTGGGTTGTATCGAAAAAGAACCCGCCTTGGGTGGCACTTGCTTGCGAATCGGCTGCATTCCTAGTAAAGCCATGTTGGAATCTAGCGAACGCTACGCAGACGTGCAAAAAACCTTTGCCGACCACGGTATTAAGGTAGCAGGTGTTGAACTGGATTTGAGCACCATGCTCGAGCGCAAAGATGGTGTGGTCAAAAGTAACGTCGACGGCATTGAATACTTGTTTAAGAAAAACAAAATCACCCGTTACCTTGGTATGGCTACCTTCAAAGATGCCAACACCGTCACCGTTAACAGCAGCGACGGCGAACAAACCGTCAGCGCCGAGCGCATCATCATTGCGACAGGCAGCGAATCGGCCAGCTTACCTGGTATCGAGATGGACGGCGACAAAATCGGTACTAGCACCGAAGCCTTAAGTTACGACGCCGTGCCTGAGCATCTCGTGGTGATTGGCGCGGGTTACATTGGTTTGGAACTTGGTTCCGTCTGGAAACGTCTTGGTGCAAACGTTACCGTGGTGGAATACTTAGACCGCATCATGCCAACCATGGACGCTGAAATTGCCAAAGATGCCCTTAAAAGTTTCAAAAAACAAGGTCTCACCTTCAAACTAGGCAGCAAAGTGACCGCTGCTCGCGTACAAGGTGAAGCATGTGTTGTTGAAATTGAAGGTCAAGACCCCATCACCTGTGACCGGGTACTCGTCGCCGTCGGACGTCGCCCCAACACCGATAAACTTGGGCTAGACGCCATTGGGCTAGCAACAGATCGACGTGGTTTTATTGCCGTCGATGACCACTTCCGCACGGCTGTACCTAGTGTCTATGCCATCGGTGATGTGATTGGTGGAGCGATGCTAGCGCACAAAGCCGAAGAAGAAGGTGTCGCCTGCGTAGAAGGCATAGCAGGGCAAGCTGCGCACGTCAATTACGGGGCGATTCCGGGCGTGGCCTACACCGAACCGGAGATTGCTTCGGTGGGTAAAACCGAAGAAGAACTCAAAGACGCAGGCGTCGCCTACAACAAAGGCACGTTCCCCTACAGCGCCAACGGTCGGGCTAGGGCGCTCGGTCACACCGAAGGCAAAGTCAAAATCTTGGCTGATGCCAAAACAGATCGCATTTTGGGGGTGCACATTATTGGCCACCGGGCGGGTGATTTGATTGCTGAAGCGGTAGCCGCCATAGAATTTGCCGCTAGCGCTGAAGACTTAGCGCGCACCAGTCACGCGCATCCTACCTTGGCAGAAACGCTCAAAGAAGCCGCTTTAGCAGTCGATAAGCGTCCTTTGCACATCTAAGCCCGTAGGTACGAACAGGTACAAACACTGCCAATAGAACACGGTTATTGAGAACACGGTTATTGCGCTCGGGGTTTAGCTCGAGCGCTTTGCTGATTCAACCCAGCGCACATTAACCGCAAGGTCACATCCATTCCGATTGATGCGCAGAATCAATGCGTACAGAGCGCGTAGAAAAAGCTACGGATGCAGGCGGGAACGGAAGAAAGTCTGTAGGGCTTTGTGAAGTGTTTAGTCGCAATCCGTACTGCATCACCAAACTGATTTAGCCATTAACGATTCGTTGCGATGCCCTATCAAGGCATCCTCGAGTTAGCAACATTAGTTTGATGTTCAGCATGGTCTAGCAGTACAAAACACAGTTTCTACAAGACTAAGACACTGTTTTCGTAAGGTACAGCCCCTGTGGTTTTTGTAAGGTACAGCCCCTGTGGTTTTTGTAAGGTACAGCCCCTGTAGCGTGCTGCTCCTGCTTGTGTGTTGGCGCTAGTGCGGGGTGGATTCTTCAAACGCACGCGCTTTGTCGAACATGCCCATGCGTGTATAAGCACAAGCGAGTTTATCAGAAAAAAAACGCATAGCTCGCAGGTCTTGATGCACCCTTGCACCCTCGAGGCATATCAAACAGCACTGCACGACGATGTGCCATTGCCCTTGCGCTTCAGCTTGAAACGCCCGCAAACTGGTGCGTCGCAACGCTGTGATGTGTGTCATGTGTTGCGTCATGTGCGATCACCTCAGGTCAAAAATTTATCACAGACTACAATCTTACAACAGGATGTTGTCTCACATCACGGTTTTGGCGTGGGGTAGGTGACGCTTTTCAATGTTGGGTCATACCCATTCCAATTGATTCGCGGAATCAATTTGC
>CAZKAZ010000069.1:0-13588 GCA_964550765.1 uncultured bacterium
TTTCATTGGTGGTCGTTGACTTAGACTTATGACATGATTCATTTGGAATCGGTATTACCTCCTTGAAAATGTGTCTTTATTCATGACGAATAAAGCAATATTGAGGGATAATCGTTCCTCGAGGATTCAAGTAAACTGTTAACAACTCTAGAATGCCGCCATTAGACATTACAAACGCAATCAAGCGGCAAAATATAGTTTGCAAAACCCGCCTTAAGAAACTTCATCTTAATGCTCTAGTGTTACATAAACTTGCAAGCAACTCAAGACACTTTACACACTTGCCTCGAGCGGCACATACTTGACATCCTGATAGCCAAACGCTTGCGGACCAATCACAGCGAGCGCTTCGGGTGTGCGCAGCAGTTCATGACAAGGCAGTGCCAACACGGCTACCCGCTGCCCATAGCGCAGCACTTCGGTAGTAATGGGCGTGCCTGTATCGCTGTCAAGTACCACAATCAAGTCAGGAACAGTCACTTCGGGTTTGCCAGCGCGCCAAAAAATCAGGTTTTCGTTTTGGATGTCGATACGAGCATGTTGGGCGCTGAAGGTATCGAAACCCTCGAGCGTCACCTGCCCGACGGCAAAGCCACCTTTGAGCTCGCGGCGCACGTCGCTGATTTTGCCGGTAAACACTAACGTGCCTCGCTCAGAACGCAGCACTTCAGCAATTGGGTTGCGTTTTTCTTGTCTGGCGCGCTGAATGGCATAACCTAGGTTAAGCGCTTGGGTGACGGTGTTGGGAATGGCATATTTCTTGAGAAACCCGGCACGCATAGGAGCATCAGCGTAGCCAGCCGCCGCCCCCATCTGCACGGTGATGGCTCTGGCAATGCGCTCGAGCCAATACATGTCCACAACATCGCGCAGCACCACGCAGTTGCCCTTGTCATCAGCGAGTGCCGCTGGTGCCGCTGGGTGACCGTAAATAAAAAAAGTACACATCTGCAGTTCTGGAAAGGCTCTACCCATGCCATCAGCATCGACCACAGGTAAACCTGCTTGTGCCGCCGTGAGTAGCGGTTCCATGCTGTTGGCACCACCAATTTCAGCCGCAATCAGGGCGCTAATGGGTTGACCGACTTCAGCTTCAACAGCACGCAACGCCCGCAAGCACTCATCGCCATGTTCAATTTTTTCTATGCCCACTACCGGCGCACCAATACCGCCCACGCTCACTACCAAAGCATCGTCAGGCAAATCATGGAGCGAGATAAGTTCCACCGTCTTACCTGCTCGCAACAATTCGCGGGTACGCAGTTTGCCGATATACGGGTTGCCACCGCCCCCAGTACCGAGTAGAGCAGCACCTAGCTCGAGCGCTTCCAAATCGCACTCAGTAATCGTGCGAGGCGTGGTGATGGTCGTGGTTTCCTGCGTCATAACATCACGGCTTGTCACCGTGTCACGGGCGTTCTTCGATGGGAATGTAATCGACATCGTAACCAAAGTAACGCGGTCCCACCAAGGCTAGCCCCTCAGGCGTGCGCCACTGTGGGTTGCAAGGCATACCCAATGCCACCACCCGGAAACCAAACCTGAGCGACTCGGTGGTGATGGGTTCACCACTGTCCACATCCAACAAGGTCATCAAGTCAGGCACCGTCGCAATAATGCCACCATCACGCGTCGCCACCAAAAACTCGTTTTGAAAGCTGATGGTGTAATGGTGGCCACTGTCATCGTCGATGCCCTCGAGGGTGGCTTCACCGCGAGCAAACCCGCCTTCGGTGCGGCGACTTACATCTACCACTTTGGCGCGAAACAGTTCGCGTGCTTTGGTGCGCTGCTTAACGGCGTCGATAGGGCTGGTTTTGGCAGCTCGAGCTTCCCGAATTGCCCGACCAATCGTCTGAATGAGGTCAATAGTGCCGCGAATGACCGCCCGTTTAGCGGTTGCCCCATCACAAGGGTACAAAGCAATCATGGCAGCCCCGCCCATATCAATCGTTGCTGAGCGCGCCAAACGTTCTGTCCATTGGTTGCTAATGGTGTTGAGCAGCAGCGAGTTGCCCTTATCGTCGGCAATCACCATCGGCGTAGACGCCACGCCATGCAAGGTGAACGTGACCATTTGCAGTTCTGGAAACGCCCTGCCCATGCTGTCTCCATCGACAAGGGGTAGACCTGTTTCTGCTGCCACAATAAACGGCGTCGTCGAATTCAAGCCACCTGCTTCAGCACATAACACCGCATCAATAGGACGCCCCAAAAAGGCTTCCACCTTCTTAAAGGCAGTGACGATTTCTTGCCCTTGAGGAAGTTTTTCCACCATCACCGTGGGCGCACCCATCATGGCAGCGGTTACTACCAAAGCATCATCGGCGAGTTCCTCAACATCAATGAGTTTGACGGGTTCGTTATGACGAATGGCTTGCATCGCCATCAACTTGCCAATATAAGGATCGCCACCACCACCGGTACCGAGCACAGCACCACCAATGGCAATGTCGTGCATGTCTTCAGCTTGAATGAGCCGCATTATGCCTCCCCAATACGCAAGTCACCCACGGCTTTGACGCGAATGCGCGTGGCGTTGCCGGGCAAGTAGGCAAGGGGTACGTCTTCTACGTCTACGACGTTGACGGTGTCGCGCAGGGCACCCGCTTCCACCGCTTTATCGATGGCTTCTTGTTTTGCTTGGGCGACGGCTTCATCGCGTGACATGTCAGCTAAGGCAAACACCCTATCAACTTCCCCACTAATCTGGGCGATGGCAGCACCAACAGCGTTGGCTACTGCAAAGTGCGGCGGTTTAACAACATCAAGCCCAGCAATCTTATCGGGTACTAAAATGCTGCCACCGCCTACAGCAATCACCGGAATAGGCTCAGCCGATAAACGCATGCGCTCCACTGATACGGTGAGCAAGTCACGGATAGTGGCGAGAGCACCTTCAACTAAACTGCTATCCAAACCAGCAACGCGGCTTGCCTCACCGATGTCCGCTTTGCCTGCTGCCACGGCAATGTCCGTGCTCGTGAGCGTGTTACCGCCAAACACATAGCCTTCTTGGCTGAGGCGATAACCCACACTCTGCGGACCCACGTTGACTTTATCTTCAGCAGCAACAACGAGCGAACCGCCACCGAGACCAATACTGAACACGTCTGGCATGCGGAAGTTGGTACGCACGTCGCCGACGTCTACTGCCACGCTGGCTTCTCTTGGAAAACCGTGATGCAACGCGCCCACGTCGGTAGTCGTGCCGCCCACATCAACCACGATGGCATCTTGTAAGTTAGACAAAAATGCTGCTCCACGCATCGAGTTAGTGGGACCACTAGCAAAGGTGAGTACCGGAAATGTCTCGGCGTAATCGGCGTTCATAAGCGTGCCGTCGTTTTGCGTCAGAAAAAAAGGTGCTTTTACGCCAGCGTTTTTAAGGGCACGGGCGAACGCTTGCACGGTCTTGCGACTCAAAGCACGCAAACAGGCGTTCATGATGGCGGCGTTTTCCCGCTCTAAGATGCCGATGCGCCCAATATCGCTCGAGAGCGTCACGTCGATATCGGGTAATACCCGGCGGATAATGGCTTCGGCTTGATGTTCCATGTCAGTATTCACCGGGCTAAACACCGCAGAAATCGCCACACTGCCCACGCCCTTGGCGCCAATATCCTCGGCAATCTGCATCAGTTCGGCTTCGTCAAGCGGCGAGATGAGCCGTCCGTCAAACTCGTGTCCGCCATGTGCTAAGTAAACATGTCCACCAAGTTTGGCACGCAAATCTGCGGGCCAGTCGACCATTGGCGGTAGGGCAGCAGTAGCAGGTAATCCCAAACGAATAGCGGCTGTCGCTGCCAAATCACGGCGCTGCACCACGGCGTTGGTGAAATGGGTTGTGCCTATCATCACTACATCAACGGCGTCGCGGTTCACATCAGCGGCTTGTAACACCTGCTCGAGCGCTGCTACGACCCCCGTCATCACATCTTCACTTGTAGATGCTTTGACGGCTTGCAAGACATTATTTTCTTGCATAATGACGGCGTCGGTGTTGGTACCACCCACATCGATACCAATGCGAATCATGACCGTTCCCTCGGCACATGGGTTAGTAATACATTGTATTGGCTATGCATAGACATGCACAATACCACGCCAAAAGTCACCATGTTAGCCGTCGTTGAAGTGTAGCAACCTACGTTCCAGCAAGATGGTTTGTTACACCTATAGGTGGCACGGTTATTACTTGACCGCCTCTATTGCTTGACCGCCTCGAGACGATCCAAGTAAACATTGACGAGTTTATGGGTGACAAGCAGGGTTTCAATCCGTGACCAGTTGCGGGCTAGGTGTTGGTGAAACTCGCTGAGGCGCAAATTACCAAAACGCAAATGCACGACTTTGGGTGGTGGGTCAGCCAGCAAGATGCGATTTGAGAAGTCAGCGTCTTTGCTCAGGATGATGTAGTTGTGCTCGAGGGCATAATGCCACAAGTCAGTGTCACTGAGACTCGTACCCAAGTCGCGGCTGTGAATGACGGTTAGCGATGTTTGAAACGACACACGAGCGGGTAAGTTTTTATCAAGCAAAACGCCCTCAGGGGGCATACTCGAGCGTGAACTGATTGCCCATCAACTTAGACGCAAACGCCAAGGCTGCTTGAATATCTTCTTGGGTCAGACCCGGAAACTCAGCCAGAATTGCTTCGCTGCTGTCACCTGCGCTCAAAAATTCCAGAATAGTTTGCACCGTGATGCGCGTACCCGCGATGGTCGGGCGTCCGTTGCAGATGTCTGGGTTGATGGTGATGCGTTCCATAGAGAAAGTATACGCGTAAGGGGGTTGTTTCGTGATATGCTCGATTCATGAGCAAAAACGTGCACCTGTCGGCAGAAATCAGCCCAGAGCAGTGGCGTTTGCTCGAGCAAACCCAGCACAAACATCACCTTGAAAGCCTTGATGACGCCCTTGCCTTTATCGTCAGTCAGTATGGCGTGTTGGCATCGGTGCGCGAAGACCAAGCCCTCAAGCAACAGCTCGTGCAAGACGCCCTTGCCCTGCAATCTACACAGCAATCCACACAGGACATCCACGAGGCTACGAGGCTCGCGGAGACATTGCTCGAGGCACTGTTTGCTTACACCAAGAAAACCGCATCCAAACGCGAAGAATCGGGTTATGAACGTCTCAAAGAGGCTTACGCGCAAGCGCTCGAGCACTGGGACGCGTCGGGTGAAGCTGAAGTATGGGACGGGGCAACAGCGGACGGTCTACCTGCTGAGAACTGGTAGCACCCATGCGGCGAGGTGAAATTGTCTTCGTCAACTTTGCTACGGGTCTCGAGGGCGAAGTAAGTCGCAGACGTCCAGCAGTGATTATCAGTCGCAATGAATTTAACGAGGCTACCCGCGAAAGACAGCGCGGGGGCATCACGGTTATTCCACTTACCAGCAACACCGACAAGATATTTCCGTTTCAGGTTTTTCTGCCAGCAGCAATCACAGGTTTACCGCGTGACAGCAAAGCTCAATGCGAGCAAGTGCGCACGGTAGCGTACGCACGATTTGAGTCTGAACCCGTGGGCATCGTGCCAGATGATTACCTGCAAGACATCGAACGGGCGCTCAAGTTGCACCTGTTGCTACCTTAACAGTCAATCACGCTGAACTCGCCCAAGCAAAACAGGGTCATAACCGTCAACATAGCCGAAACATGTAACACGTATGTGGCAAACCGAGCTTGAAAGTATGGAATACAAGCTGGCGATTGTTGAAGACATTCACCGCAATAAGACATACGTATCGCGGCATCGGCAGCTTAGAGAATTATCAGTGTGAGGGTGTAGGGAGCAAAAAAAATCGCGCCTCGTAAGCGCGTATATTCCTTAGAGTACCCCGATATGCGACATTCGTCAAGACTATGCAGACTTGCAGGGGTGTATGCGGGGTTAGAGGTGTGGTTGACGAATGCGAAGGTTAGTTATTTTCATCCCCTGCGAGGTTATTGGCAGGTCTTAGCGCAAATCAACCACTAAACATCCCAACAATGAAACTGTGTTTGCCTCAACGGGAGAAGGGTGCTCGCGGTGGATTAACTTGAGCACCCTACTTTCATGTCAAATCCGCTCTACTTACCACGTTATGGTTCAATACCAACGCGTCACATGCGTGCTGCCATTTCAAGTGAAGGAAGTACACTGCCACGCTTCAGCAACAATGTTGCCCCGTTTCTCCTCGAGGTATTGTCACGGTTTTTGGCTGAGCCGCGCTTACCGCCTCACTCGGTGCACAGCAACTCCCCACCACATCGCGTTCTGCTGCAGCCAAACGGTCGTTGGCTTTACAGGTCACGCCCGGTGGTATCAGCGTAACGTGCAACTGTTCGCCCTGCTTGTGAATACTCTCGATGTGATAATGAATCGCAGGCTGCTCTGTATCGCCGTACTCAACGCGTAACGCTGCGTCCTGTTGAATCGGCACTTTGGGTGCGACCCTAGCGTATATGCTCAGGAACTTACCTGCCGTCATAAACTCTGGCGCGTCTTTTTGGCTTGGTCCTCGCAACTGCACTACGGTTTCGCGCCAGTGATTCACCACACCGCCACAGTCCACCGTGTCGTACGTCAAACTCATAATTTCAGTGACGTGGTAGCCCGGCTTAACATACTTGGTTTCGCTCACCTCGAAGACGAGTGCCGCCTCCGAGTGTTGGGTCAGGAGGTCTAAAAACATCTGGGTAATCACAATATGTTCCTTTCACATCGGTTTCACATTGACAAACATCAATGTTTAAGCTAAAAAATTATCCGCCCAGTAAGGGCAGCGCGTCCCGCACACGTTCGAAACCACGTGGGTCAACGCGGTAGTAAACCCACTTTTCCTGCTTCTCACCGATTACCAACTTAGCTGCCATCAACACTTTCATATGGTGACTCACTGTCGGTTGAGATAGACCTGTTACCACCTCGAGGTCACAAGCGCAGACGTTCTTTTCTGGGCTGCAGCAACCTACCTCTTGCGCAGCGAGATATCGCAAGATTGTTAAGCGGGTCGAATCAGACAGTGCCTTGAAAATAGTCACCAAGGGCGCGGGGTTACTATCTTTTTTTGTGTTGTCTGTCGAGGGTGCTGTAACGACGGCCATAGCGCAAGCATAGGCGTCATATTGATAAGTGTCAATGTGATTTAGGACAAACAACGGACGCTGCGGTGAGCGGCGTAACGGTAGCCACTTTGACTTTGACTGCCAAACACTCGCAACTCTACGAGGCAAAAAAACCGTTGCAACTCAATATTGCTATCTGCGGTTTGCTGTGATAACTCCAGTTTCAATCCTCTACGAGGCAAAAAACCGTTGCAACCTACTAGCCTCGCTGACGCCCAAGCCTCTTTGCAAAGGTTTCAATCCTCTACGAGGCAAAAAACCGTTGCAACCAGCAATAGCGTTATCCTCACCAGGACGCTCGAGCTTGTTTCAATCCTCTACGAGGCAAAAAACCGTTGCAACCCGACTGGCTGCGCTACACATTCCATTGCTGGATGCGGTTTCAATCCTCTACGAGGCAAAAAACCGTTGCAACCTGGGGGCGATGGTTGGCGTGAGTCGTGACTGATTCATGTTTCAATCCTCTACGAGGCAAAAAACCGTTGCAACCCATAGCCTAGAATGATGTTGGTTGACTTGTATAGTTTCAATCCTCTACGAGGCAAAAAACCGTTGCAACAATTCCACAAGCACGCTGTACGGGTCGGCTTCTCAGATGTTTCAATCCTCTACGAGGCAAAAAACCGTTGCAACAGAATTTTTCAATCACCAGCGATTGGCACGACGACGAGTTTCAATCCTCTACGAGGCAAAAAACCGTTGCAACCAATCCCTCGAGCGCACTTTGAAAGCGAGTAATTGGTTTCAATCCTCTACGAGGCAAAAAACCGTTGCAACCTGTCGACGATGACAGCGATGATTACATGCTCGAGCCGTTTCAATCCTCTACGAGGCAAAAAACCGTTGCAACGAATCAGTTGCTCGAGGGTCGAGGGGCGGTGCTCGCTGTTTCAATCCTCTACGAGGCAAAAAACCGTTGCAACCAAGCAACAGCAAAAGCCGTTTCATCGTTTGATAAGTTTCAATCCTCTACGAGGCAAAAAACCGTTGCAACGAGGGGATAAAGGAATTTAACATGAAAACGATTATCGTGTTTCAATCCTCTACGAGGCAAAAAACCGTTGCAACTATCAAAGCGAGTTTTTAGATCCAATGGACGTTATGTTTCAATCCTCTACGAGGCAAAAAACCGTTGCAACTCAGCGCCTCATCGCTTTCAGTCAATGTTTAACCCAGTTTCAATCCTCTACGAGGCAAAAAACCGTTGCAACGCAGGATTCAGAGAAGTTACAACGCTCATCAACGATTGTTTCAATCCTCTACGAGGCAAAAAACCGTTGCAACTTACTCGAGTACTTTGGTTACAAATTTGAGATGGAGAGTTTCAATCCTCTACGAGGCAAAAAACCGTTGCAACAATCCCAACAACTCGGCAGCGCGATTACTTGACGTTTCAATCCTCTACGAGGCAAAAAACCGTTGCAACATGTTAAATCGTGTGATATTTGCGTGCTCATGATGCGTTTCAATCCTCTACGAGGCAAAAAACCGTTGCAACGCAACCTGAAGACATATCCTGCCTCACAGGTGAAGTTTCAATCCTCTACGAGGCAAAAAACCGTTGCAACTCACATCACATCCTGCTAGCTTGTAACCCATCGATGGTTTCAATCCTCTACGAGGCAAAAAACCGTTGCAACTTTGACGCGCCAAGGCAAGACTAACCCTCACATCGGAAGTTTCAATCCTCTACGAGGCAAAAAACCGTTGCAACTGTCGAAAGCGTTCTTTTTGATGACAGCAAAGCGGAGTTTCAATCCTCTACGAGGCAAAAAACCGTTGCAACAGTTTTTGTGTAGTAAAAGATGATGTCAGCAACATGTTTCAATCCTCTACGAGGCAAAAAACCGTTGCAACATGGCTTTGTTATAGCACATCTCAGACGGCACAAAACCACCCCGTTGCGAGCACCTGCAACATCGCCGCCGCTGCAGACAAAGTGTTGCTATATCAATGTGTGTCATTTGCGTCTGGGACACATGCGAGCACCCTCTCTGACTAATGGCGGATAAAAGCCCTTGCTGACGTGATTGTACCATTCCGCGTGCGGGGCTACTTGGATGCTCGCAGATCAGTTGCGTGATCCTTACTATACCCAAGTGCAACAATGTGGCTAACTCACTGCACCCCCAACGCCTTAAACACCGCGTCAACCGGATCTACATAAAACATGGGTTGAAACTTGGCAAACAGTTCTGTCGGGACGCTGGCAATATCAGGAACATTAGCCGCTGGCATCAGTAACTTGTGAGCGCCACTGTCAAACGCCACTTGTAAGGTGCTCGCTAGGTCGTCGACGCGTTGCACCGTGCCGCCTAGGGTGACCTCACCAATCACGGCGAGTTGGCTTTGTACGCTGCGGTTAAGGCTCGAGCCAACCAAGGCAATCAACACCGCCAAACTCAGTTGGTCTGGTTGACCTACCCCTTGCAAGTCGGTGAGCGACAACAAGTAATCACTGGCTGCCGGATTAATGCTGCCGCTAATGCGGTTGCTGTTGGCTTTGAAGTAGTTAAACGCCACGTTGATGGCGTCGCGGTTGGTGCTGTCGGCAGCTGCCCCCATCTTTTTGAGTTGCCCTTTGCCTGTTACTGCTTGCAGTTCTAGTTTGTACAAGCCAATCATGTCGTGACTGCCTCGAGTGATGCTGTACAGATGCCCAGCAGGCAAAGGTTCGACGTCAATCAGTTTGCCGCTGCTCTGTTCGCGCACACTCACAAAGTGCTCTTCGCCCGTGGCTTTGTCAAGATAGCTAAAGTGCACGTCGTAAAACTCCATGCCACCCAGTTTTTTGAGTTGTTCTTTGACCCGCCTGCGCAGGGCGAGCGCTACCTCGAGCACTTCCCGTACGGCGTCTTTGTCATATGACCCATCGGGATAGAGCAACTTCAGCAAACCCGAGACGGTCTTGCGCACCCCTTGCACGTCGCGTTGTTTGAGGTTGTTACCGAGGGCAAAATGCACGTCAATAGCATCTGCAAAACTGTATTTGCGCATCTCCCGCAACCATTCGGCGAGGTAGTCAACGATAAACCCATATTGCTTGGTGAAGTTCTCTGGGCCAAACTTGGGGATTTCCCAGCCGGGAATATAGGCGTGAAAACGGTCTAAAAACGCCGTGTCAATCATGGCATCAGGAAAGGGCGCAAACAGGTGGCTGGTTTTGACTAATGACTCGATGGACTGATTGACGTTACCGACGAACACCATGCTGGCGCTACCCGAGATTTCCGCTTTACCGCGCACAAACGACCCCGACGCCATATAGTCTTTGAGCATTTGCACGCCGTCTTTATCTTTGAAGGTAATGCCTGCCACTTCGTCAAACGCCACCACGTCCCAGAGGCCAATCAAGCCCACCTGTTGGCGGGTCATGTTGTAAAACAAGTTGGCTACCGTGGTTTGACCGCCAGACACTAAGATGCTATTGGGCGAAATCTCTTTGTAAAGGTGGCTTTTGCCAGTGGAGCGCGGACCCAGTTCGCAGCAGTTGTAGTTGTTTTCGACCAGAGGCACCATACGGGTGAGCAAGTGCCATTTGGTCATTGGCTCGAGCGTCGTCGGTTCTAGCCCCGTCGAGCGCAAAAGCACATCAATCCAGTCGTCTTTACTAAACGCCCCCCTGCCCGCAAACACTTCCGCCATGTCCAAGTGCGGCATCTGCACGGGTTTTAAACTGGCAATCACAAAAGGGCTGGCTTCGGCGCTGGCGTCGTATTCCAAGTTGAGGATGCACCAGATACCCCCGCCCAAGAGCTTTTCGAACTGAGTAACATAACTGGCATCGACGTCTAAGCCCTTGACGCCCAAGTTCATCAGTAAGGCTTCGTAGCGGTCGGCGCGTTCGTTTAAGGTCACCGTCACCCGGTCAATGATAGTGTAGCGCCCCCGTTCGCGGATGCTGCTTTTGACCCGTTCGGCTTCGTCAGGGCGGACGTAGTTATCGCTGAGGATTTTCTTGACCCGTTCGATACCTGCTTCGATGGCCTCAGGGTCATCGGTGGCGCAGTACGTCCCGAGCAAGTACTCGAGCACATACACCGGCACATTCGCGCCTTCTTTGAGGCGTTGGGTCAAGTCTTTGCGCACTACCCGTCCGGCAAACACTGCATTGAGGCGGGTGTTCAAATCATCATGCCCATCACCCTCATGCTCGAGCACGAGCAACCTCCTTGACATTCATCCTTACCACCCTAAAACTTCCCACTAAAACTCCCCAAAGTCATCACTGAACGCCAAACTGATCGACCATGCTTCACGCAGCACTTCGGTGCCGTCTTCGCTGTCGGTCATCACCAAGTCATAACTGGCGCCCCGATCAGGGTTGCTGATGGCAATGGTAAGGCGCACGGTGTGTTCTCGAGCAGTTGCTTGTCCGGTAGTCTTATCCAAGCGCACTGTCGCTACATCGGTCACGGCTCTACCTTGCGCGTCATAGAGTGCTAGTTCCACCGTGCGCGGACGCACCCGTTCGTCTACCGCGTCAAGTTGCCACACCGTCACACTAAACAGCGTATTGGTAACCCGCCGGCTGCTAGCAATCACTTGGGCGTTCACCTTGCGGCTTGCCCCTTGGCCACCTTTTGTGGCACGCACGTGCTTGTAATGCAGCAGTGGCACGGTAATCTCTTGCAAACTCGCCCCCCCATGCACATACTGCCCCCCGCCCCCTTGCAAGGCATAACGCTGCATCTCCCGTGGTGCGTACACCCGCAAGCCCGTAGTGATGTTGTCGGCGGGATTATCAGCAACAGGATTATCAGCAACAGGATTATCAGCCTCGAGCGTCACACACGGCACCGCAAACCCCAAAGACCCCGCTGGCGCAGGTTGTCCCACGCGGCCAAGCACATGACGGCGTTTCACTTCTAGCTGGTTCTCTTTATCTGTCAGGTTGATTTTGTCGGCATCCTCGAGCGCCTGTTCTTGATACACAAAGCCATGATCGGCGGTGATGTAGACGTTGATACCGTTGAGGGCGTTGCACACCCGTTTTACCAGCTTGACCAGTTCATCAATGGCGGTATCACACGCAGCCAACACTTTGCTTTCGTCGTTTTCGCCCATCTTGTCGATGGTGTCGTGATAAATCACCACCAAACGGGCGGCTTTGATGGCGTCGCGGCCTTCGTCGCGGCTCATGCTGGTCAGTTCGTCGGCGGTCAGTACCACGGTGTCAAACCCGCTGCTTTTCCACACCTGCTCACGGGCATCTTTGCCTTGGGTAGACGCACCATCTTTAGAAACCGTCATGTTGTTCGGGTTGATGCTGATGCGTTTGCCCGGTAACAGCGCCGCCATGCCCACGTTGGTACGACTCGGCAGCACCCCTAGCATAGGCGTCAAGGTGGCATCCCCGCGTACATCTGGCAGCAGTTGATCGCGCAAGCTGGCAGCGACGTCGTAGCGCAGGGCGTCTGAGATAATCACAAACACCTTTTCCCGTTCGTGATTGACCAAATACGGATACAACGTGCGCTCAAAAAACTGCCACTGCAACGCCACCCCCGGCAGTTGCCACCGCACGGTGTCACCATCTGCCCGTTGACTATTTGCCCGTTGATTATCTGCCAGTGGTTGTTTCGTAAGGGCATCCGACCACACGCGGGCTAGCGGCTCGAGCCACCCCCTGACATACCGCCCCTTCAGCAAGCCATCAACCTGCTTGAGCAAATCCCCCCCTGCTGCCTCCCGCGCCACCACATAACGCCGATACGCCCCATCGAGTTGGTACAAATCTTGGCTGTAACGTTCAAACAACGCCACTGCTTCGTTTTCATTCCCTGCCCCAATATCCTGACTAATATCCTGACCAGCATCCTGACCAGTCTCTAGTACCCCCAACCCAGCCAAACCCGCCGCCATATCCAAGGGCTGATGCCGTTCTAAAAAGTCCATAGCAGCTTCTAGCGCAGCATAGTAATGCTGATATTGGTCGTACCAAAATCCCGTTTTGCACGCTTGCAACAGGTCGCGCCAGTGACCGTAGTCGGTGTTTTGTTCGCCTAGGTGCAACACCACTGCCCGAATAAAAGCTCTAGCAAAGTGCTCAAAGGTGTCTACCCGCGCATACGCCGCCGGTTCAAGGGCGTCTGTGACGTCTTCAAGGCGCAAATCTGCCCCCACATGCCGACTCAGCACCTGCCACCCCGCCGCGTCGTCGCGGTGTTTGAGCCAGTTATCCACAAACACATAGGCTGCCGCTGGTCGCTCGAGCACCGCCCACTGCCAATGCTGCGGTGTATCTGCTGCCAAATTTCGCACCGCATGCGTCACTGCCAGTTGAATGTACAACTGCCGCAAACTGGGTTTATCCGAGCGGTAATACAGCGCGTCTGCCACCACCTGCCACAGTTCTGCTTGGCTAAATAGCGTTTTAAGCGTCTGCCAAGCGTGGTTACTGTCGCCATCAAAGTCAGGCACAAAACCATCTTCGTTGACGTCTTGGTTGTCCAAACAGGCGAGAAGCACC
>CAZKAZ010000069.1:13598-23153 GCA_964550765.1 uncultured bacterium
ACCCGCCGCAACAGGGCTTCAGCATCAGCAGTGCGCAACCCCAACGCCGCGCACATCATCGCCAGTCGCAACTGCCTGCGGTTACTATCAGCAGGCACGTGCATCTCGAGCAACCTATCTACCCGCCGCTGATTATCAAAAAACGCGATGTGCTGCCGCACGTAGTCTTCAAGCGCCCGCGTGTGCAAACCCAGTTCCCGAAACACCATCGCCGCCCGATCTGCCGAAAACGCCAAGCCAGACCGTTCCAAATCCAGTAGCCAGTTATCTTCATCCGCCGGACGGGCAAAGGGCGCGTACAACAAAAAATCCTGTTCCGGATGTTCATGCAGCAGGTAATACTTCTCAAAAAAAGGTCGCTGCTCGAGCACCAACACCGCCACATTCACACCCTCAGCCACAGCCTCAGCTTCAGCATCAGCAGACAAATCAAGCGCCGCCACCGTCTCAGCAAACGCCCCTTCGGGGTCATACCAAAACACCAACTTGCGCCCGTGATGCGCCCACAAACGCGGGGTGGTAAACAACTTGCGCACGTCCTGTGCTATCTGCTGTTGGCTCACGGTTCACCTGCTGCCTGCTGTTCTGCTGCCAGCAAGTCCCGTTTCCACTGCGAACGCTTTTCCATGTCCGCCATCTTCAGGTCAGCGCCCTCATATACCAACCCCGCAAACAAGCTGTAGTTATACGCCACGCCGTCGTCTAGGTCGATGCTGATGCGTTCATCGGACTTATGTTGCAAGACATCGTGATAAACCCGCAGTTCATTAATTTGGTCGTTGACGGTTTGCAACTGTTTTTGCGCTTGCCGTTGGGCGTTGCCGCTGAGTGTCTCGAGGTCTTTATTGAGTTGATCGCGTTTTTGGGTGAGTTTGTATTGCAAGGGCAGCACATATTTGGTGCGCATTTGTGCCAGCGTATCTGGCGTATAGCGGTGCATGTACACCAGCGCCCCAAACGCCCGCTGTTTGCCGCTGGTAAAAAGCCAATAGATGGGGCGTTTGCTATAGCTGCGGTTATGGTCTTTGACAAAGTCATTGACAAAATAACGGCGGATAGTTTCGCGGCTACTTTCTGACTTTTGCCCCAATGCCGCCGCCACAAAGTCCAAATTCTCTTGCACATCATCTTCACCAAACGCAGCTTGCAAAAAGGCTTCAAAACGCAGCGAAATGTCATCGTCAAAATACGCCATGTCGGTTACTGGCACGATGCCGTCATCATCTGGCAAGAAGCCCCCCGAGAACTGTCCCGCGTCAAACGTGCCGCCTGCAAACTGCAAGCCTGCGGCGTTCAGGGAATAGCGTCCCATCATGCAGCCGACGGCATACGACAGCAGCGATTTAACA
The DNA here is from genome assembly GCA_964550765.1 of uncultured bacterium. Taxonomy (GTDB): domain Bacteria; phylum Deinococcota; class Deinococci; order Deinococcales; family Trueperaceae; genus JBCCBI01. Next base: position 14,948 of record CAZKAZ010000069.1, read on the forward strand.
TCGCGTTCCAGTTCAGCGCGGCGGATGGTGATTTGGTCGTCTGGCACGTCTGGTGAGAGTTCATCTTGCAGCCCATACGCGTCAATCCAATAGCGGTTATTGGCTTCTTCCAGCCGTTTAAGTTCCCCAAACGCCGCGTCTGTGTCCTGTTGCCACTGTGCAAACGCCTCCGAAAGCCGCCCACACCCATACCGCAACAACGGATGCTCCCGAAAATCCCAAGACGTCTCAAAATTGTCCCAGTCAGTTTTTGAGTGAAGCACTAACTTCTGTACATCGACCTTGAAATCATTGTGTAAAACAGCGAGAGGCAAGCTCTTAACTTCATTGCTTTGAAGAGACAACGTCGGGTTTATTAATGCTATAATATAAACACAAATTTTACTATTTAGAAACCCAAGGACAGTGAACAAATTGTCTTCTTCCGTGAAAAGCATTTGCCCTTTGTTTGAATCGAAGACGAATCCCGAATCTGAAAAACGAAAACTATTTGTTGCGCTAGTTAAACCAGACCATGTGATGCCTTTTCTGAAGTAATATTTTTCCCCAGGCAAGGTGTAGGATTGTCCCGATTCTTTTCGATACTGTCGAATCGCTTGACCATCTTCAGGAAAAAAAACGACGACTTCAGCTAATCCATACCAAGGACGAAACCCACCTCCCTTATTGTATGGAAAAAAACAGTTAGCTGAATCTAGTGCTTGAGTTCGCGACTCACATTTGAAGCCAATATGTTGATGCGACACTTCAAACCAATATCGAAGAAAACGGTCATTGTTGCAAGTAAAAAGACCTACAGCAGTTTCAGCTATGTCACTAACTTTAGGAAAAGACACGAACGCCTCGAGCACCTTCTCACTCACCCAATAAGCAATCGGACTCCCCGGTATCTTCTCAAAGTCTTTTTGGTGAACGTGCGTGTACTGATTTTCTTTGTTTAGTAGTTTTTGCTCTTTCCATTCTGGGTCGTAGTCGTCTGTAAGTCGCAAATACATGCCGCGAAAGTCATCATCAGGACGCTCTTTTTTCAAGCTGAACGCGGCAGACTGAACAACTTTGCTGTTCAACTCAGGAAAAACACCAATACCAAGGTGAAGCATGTTTTCTATGCGGTAGTTTTCTACAATCTTTTGCCGTAAACCCTCAAAACTGCTCAAAAACATCCAAGCGTGTTGAGTAATCATACTTACGATGCCTCGTGGGGTAGTGAGTTCAAGTGCTTTTTCAATAAAGACGGCAAACAAATCACTTTTGCTATTTGGGTAATGTTTGTTGATAAACTTTTTGAGATTACTGTTGAAGCGCTTACTTCCCATGTACGGCGGGTTGGCTGCTACCACTTCATATTGCTGTCCCAGCATTTTCGCTTGAGCTAGTAAATGCCGTAAGTTATCAGCAGCCGCATCATTGTCGGCAGTATCTAGGCGGTTACTGCTCACAAATGCATCAACTTGTGCTTGCAGCTTATTTTCATCAAACTCAGGCGGTGTACGCAAAATCATAAACTTATCAGATGAGGCGGCAGCACTACCAAAGTTGTCAGCACCATCAAAAGTGTCAAATAACGGCTGCCAGTCACTACGCACCACCTCGGGAACATCTGGCAGGTCACTGGCGTCAAAAGGACGCACTTGCAACACCTGCGGGTCGGGCGGGTCGCGCAAAATGCGGCGGGCATCGCGGCGGGCACGCATCAAGAGGGCAAAACGGGCAAGCTGCACCGCCCGCACGTCGATGTCTAATCCGAAAAGGTTGTGCTGCAAAATCAAAGCGGGAATGTCGCGGTCGGCATAACCCTGCTCGCGGTAAATGTGCGTCAGTAAGTCAAACGCATACAGCAAAATATGCCCACTGCCACACGCCGGATCGAGCACCCGTAGGTCTTGCGGTGACATTCGCCCTGCTGTAACACCTGCTGTAACACCTGCTGTAACACCTGCACCAGACGCCGGACGGGCGGGTGCTAGGTAATAGGGCATCTGCACGGCTAAATCCGACTCGGGGTGATGTTCTAACCACAGCCGCCCCAGCGAGTTTTCGACCAAGTAACGCACAATCCAGTGCGGCGTGAATAGCTGCGTGGCAGCCGGAATGTCTGCGGGGGCAATGGGTTTTTTGCTGCCGATGACTTGGTCTTTTTTCTGGCTGATATAAAACTGATACAACCAACCGATAATCTCAATGTCTTGCCAAGCGCTGGCGTCAATATCACTGACAAAACGGCGGATGATAGAACTGCTGTTGAGCAAGTTGCTGGGCAAAAATAACCGCAAATAGCCCTGTCCAAACAAATAGCCCTGTCCAAACAACGTCGGAAAGGTCTTGGCGTGGCTTTCACACACCGCCGCTAGCAACTGGCTATAGGTGAAATCGTCACCGCGCTCGCGCCACGCTGCCAAATCCGTCAGACCCACCCCGGGCAAATCCCCCGCTTCGATAATGGCGCTGGCGTGCTTGAGGATGTCGGGGTCTACCCCGGGGGCGTGCCCGCTTTCGCTACTCAGTACCCGCTCGCCGTAACCGTTCACTTCCATAAACCGCAACGCCGCCAAACGGTTAAACCACGTTGAGGCGATGTCTTCAACGAGCGTGTCATAGACCGCTGGCGTTATCTGGCGGGTGTTGGTGTGCTCGAGGCGACTAGCTAGCTCAGCCCGCAGCGCCTGATACGCCACATACTCAGCTTGGTCGTAGGTGCGCCCTGCCACGGCAAAACCGCCCTCTGCCACAGTGGGTTCAGTGATGGTTTTGGGGGTGATACCCAGTTGGGCGAGTTTGGCGCTGGTTTGGTCTTTGAGGTAGCCTCTTGCCCAGACGGCAAAGTTCTTGATGGCGCTGCGGTTCATGGGATGCTCCTTGGGGATGGGGTTGGGGGTGAGGTTACTCGAGGTAAATGTCGCTGTCTTGGAGTTGTTGTTGTAAGTGCTCACGCAGTGATGTGAGCCACGCGTCTAACTCGGCTTCGCTGGTCAGTGGTTGCTTGGGTGCAAGCGTGCGCAGGTTGAGGGGGACGACCTGCCGCCGGATGGGTTCGGGTGTCGGTTCGGGCGGCGTATCTTGACCTTCAGAAGGGGTCAGTTCAGCTTGTTTGGCGGCTTGTTCAGTAGCTTGTTTAGCAGCTTGTTCAGTAGCTTGTGCAGCGAGACGGTTCACGGTGTCGAAGATAGTTTGTCTGACCTGAGCGGCGACTTGGTTGAGTTGATGCCTGCTTGCTAGTACCGCGTCGATGCTGCTGGCTTGGCTGATGTCGTGTTGCAAGCGCTCGAGGGGTTTGAGCAGGTCATCACGGGATGGCTCGAGGCTGTGCCAATAGTCTGCGAGTTGGTTGTCTGCTAGTTGTTGCACATCGCTGATGGTGGTTTGCCACTGCTGCAGGGCGTCTTGACTGGCTTGGGCTTGTAAGGCACGCACATGTTCGCTGACCGGCTCGAGCAGGGCATTGAGCTTTGGCACGTCGCGGCTGGGGTCACTGGCTGTGAGGATGGCGTGAGCTTGCTCGAGCTGCTTACGGATGCTTTCGTCAGTGATGTGGCGCAGGTCTTGCTCGAGCTTGGCATAGCGCCCTCGGGCGGCATCGAAAATGGGCTTTTGATGCGCGAAAAAGTTGTTGACCCGCTCGAACTCGTGGGCAAAGTCTTCAAAGGCATCTTTACTTTGGCGCAAACGCTCAAAAAACGCCGCTGGACGGTTTTCTGCCAGTAGCCTGCTCAGTAGCCGTTGCCAGTCATCAAAGTGCTGCTGATACGGGTCAGGCGCGTTGGCACGGTTTTGCAGCCCGGTGAGGGTTGCTTGCCATGCAGTGAGCTTGTCTTGATAAAGGCTGAACAGGGCTTGGGGGTCGTGGGGCACGCTGGCGGCACCGAAAGCGTCTTCGGCTAATTCTCGAGCCAGCTTGAGCGCACGCGGGTCAACGGTTTTGGGTACGCGCAAGCTGTATTTATCAAGACCACTGCGCGAGAGCATCTCTTTAACGAGGCCGCGTTGTTGTAGGTTCACACCACTAGGGTGCTCGAGTTCGACCTGCCCTAAGGCAACAAGTTCAGCCAACACACCAGCAATGTCAAGGTCTGCCCAGCCAAACGGTGACGCCTTAAAGTGGTCAATGAGTTGCCGCATGGTGACGCGTTCGTTAAAACGGTCACGCTCAACTAGCCACGTGTGCATATCACTGTGGGCACGGGCGTTGGCAGGTTCTTGCTCGAGGGTTTGGGCGCGGCTACTATCGCGCCAGATTGCTTCAACCTCGTCAGGGCTTTCAAAGGTGCTTCTGACATTGCCCAGCTTGTTGTAGGTGTTCTGGACGAAGGCTTCAAGACCGGCTTCAAACACTTGGGAGACGCTGCGGGTTTGGTGCTCGAGCTTGGTACCGCTCACAAAAATATCGGCTTGTTCGATGGCATGCGCCAACATGCTGCGCACCCGCTCGCGGCGATCACGGTTTTCTTCCTGTAGGCTCTGCAAAATGTTGCGTAAGCTCGAGCTGATGCCGGGGGCATTTTTGCGGCTGACGTAGTTGTTGGTGCGCACCACTTCGGCCATTTCTGTAAAGATGGCAGCATCATCCTTGAGCCGCACGAGCACCTCAGACTGGCCACCTGTGCGCGATAGGGCGTTGCTGTCTTGCTCGAGGTCGACGTGATGGTCGCCGTAACTGCTGATGACGTTCAGGTCAATCTCAGCCGTTGCCCGCACGTGCACCACATCATCGAGACGGCGGTTAAACGGATAACTGTGGCGCTTGTCATACTTGTATTCTTTGACCGTATATAACTCGTCCCACAAGATTTTTTGCACGCCGCTGACAATTTCGGCAGGTGCAGGGTCATAGGCTGAGGTTTTGCGTTCGCGGCCTACGTCTTGTTCTTCGTTGGTGAGAAACTGATAGTGGTTGCCGCTGCGCTGAATGAGGGTTTCATGCTCTAAGCGCTGCAAGGCGGCTTTGACGCGCTCTTCTAGGGCGAGGCGGTCTTGCCCAATGTGGTCGATGCTGAACGTCGTGAGGTTCTCGAGGTCACCCGGCACACCTTTGACGTAGCGAATCATAAACAAGGTTTTGAGCAAGTTCACGTCAAATTCGTCTAAGCGGCTATTGTCTTTGGCATTGTCAAACACCCTGCGGATGGGACTGTCCAAAAAGCCTTCGATGGCGGCAAAAAAATGGTGAAACGGTGCCAGTGCCCCCAGAGGTTTGTCGCTCAAGGCTTTTGCCGCCGACTGAAACGCGTCCAACATGCTGCGCTCACCCTCAGCTAGGTGCTTGCCGCTCATGCCCATTTCCCGCACTTTGGTAAAAACCTGCTGCAACAACTTGAACTGATACGGCACAAACGGGTAACTCGCCACAAACGACGCCGCGTCTCGGTAGCCCAACAGTTCGCTGGTATCGCTGCTAAAGCGGAGTTGGTTCTCGAGGGTAATGGCGTTATCGGTATAGAGTTGCTCGAGCGGCACGTGATGTTGGTCGTCTTTTTTCAGTAACCGCAAGCGAATCACTTCATCGGTGTTGGCAGACGTTAAGCTGATGCGGTTTTTGTAGCGCCCTTGAATCTTAGAAAAATCATAGTCTTTGACCTTGCCTTGGGTCACGCTGTCGATGTCTTCTTGCGAGGTCACCATGATCCACGCTTGCCCGCGACAGACGCTACCGAGGTCTTCGGAGACGGTTTGCAAGTTGAGCATCAAATCGCTGTTGCTGCCAATATACTGCCCTACTTCGTCGATCATAAACACCACACGGTGCTTAGGGCTTTTGCCATCGAGATAGGTTTTGATGATGCCAGCAAAGTCACTGACACTAAACGCATATTCCTGCTCGACGTTATCGACGAGTTTACGCGCCGAGGCTTCACTCAGCTCAAGTACCTCTTGCAGCACTTCAATGATGGTGTCTTGGGCAAACGTCCATGTGTCGCGTTCTGTTTGCCAATCAGCCCCGTACTTTTCGGCAAAAAGGCGCTTAAACGCGTCGTACTTGCCTTTGGCAGCTAACTGCCGTTCAAAGTTGGCAATGGCTAGGTCACCTGCAAAGTATCCCAAGTGATCGTTAAACACCTTCATCAGCACTTTGACGATGGCTTCTTTGTCGGTTTTCCCCGTAGCAGCAGCTTGGGAGTCGATATTAAACATGATGATGTCACTTGGCACATCCGCTGCCCGCTGCATGGCAGCAAAGAGCATGGCGTCGCTGATTTTGTCTTCAAAGTACGACAGCGGCGTGCGCCCAGCAATGGATTCGTTGGCGAGTAAGTACGACAGAATTTTGAGAAAGTGCGACTTGCCCGAACCGAAAAAGCCCGAAATCCACACGCCAATTTGGTCAGTGGGGGCTTGTAGTGATTGAACATAACTGTCAAAAAACTGCTTAAAATAACGATCTGTTTCGCGGGTGATGACGTATTCCTCGAGCTCTTGTTGAATATCATCAACATCGCGTTCGCCAACCTTGATAACGCCGTTGATGTTGCGGTGGATGTCTTTGGCAAACACGTCGCCAATCTGGCTCATGGAGACTCCTTCAAGCTAGAACAGGATGGGGGGTGGCACGGGGTTGAAGCAGGCGGGTTGAAGCAGGCGGGTTGAAGCAGGCGGGTTGAAGTCGGGCGGGGTTGATACGCGGGGGCAATCATGCTCAATAAGTTGCCTCAGGGGGAAGTAATGGGAACGCCCGATAGTAGTTGTCATCGGTCAAGTTGGCAAACAGTTGCAACCCTTGTCCGCTGTATGTCCCGGGATAAAACATTAACAGTGGCACGTTGGTGACGACATCTTGCAAGTTGTTCAAAATGGTGTGCGAACGCACTAGCGGCCACACCGCTCCCACCCCCGTCACAAAGACCACCTCGTGCGGGTGCGCCAAATGCGGTTTCATGGCGTCAATCAAGGCACTGGGGATAATCAACCGTCCGATGGCTTTGGCGGCGGCTGCTGTTCCTTTGCTGGCTTCGAGGTCAAAGGCTTTTTGCAACACCCCTCGAGCCGTGAGCACCTCGAGCACCAACTGATACAAATTAATCTGACAGATCCGGATATCCCTAGCAGCAAGGCTATCGATTAGTTTGGGAATGTAGCCAGCGACGAGCGGGTCACAAGCGGCGTCGTAAGCAAAAATATGAAACGCCAGGTCTTTACCAAGCCCAGTGCGCTGCAAAAACGCTTGGCTGGCAATGGTTGGCTCGAGCAGCTCGAGGCGTTTGGCGACGTCGCTGCGTACTTGGTTGTTCATAGGTTCATGCCAACTTTCAGGTTGCTTCTTTGGTCGCTGATTGGTTGCTGACAGGTATGCAGGTTCATAACTGTTCATCCCCCATGGCATCGAGCAGCAACGGCAAGTAATGAGCAAACCCCAACGCTTGCACGTCGCGCTTGAACGCCGCAGGTAGGAAGTTTTGGCGAATGTCATAACTGGCTTCTGTGGGGTGTTTGACCAGTAGGTTGCCATCCACACACATCGCCACCATGTTGACGCGGGCTTTGTTCACCGTGGCGTCTGTCCAATGTTCTAGGCTTGGCTCGAGCTGATGCTTACGATCACACCACGCCACGATGTCACTTTCGGCAACGGTATGCAGCAAGCGACGTTGGTGCTCGAGGATGACATCAGCAATAAACTCACGCAACAAGGCGTGCTGCAACAAAATCAAAAACAGGTTGGTAGCCGTTTGCAGTTCCAAGTCGCCGCTGCTGAGGTGCTCGAGCAAACAATCGGGGGCGTGTTGCAAACGGGCTTTCATTGCCCCAAACATGGTTTTGCGGCTGGCTTCCGAACGCAAGCTGAACAAGTTGTCATGGACGATGCTCGAGCGCACCTCATCCCACGACGCCCCCTCCGTTAACAGTCGCGCCACCGCCACCGTTTCGCGCAACACAAACGCGTGGTTGGTAAAAGCAGCATAGGTTTTGACAACGTGAAGACTCACAATCCCTAGTATTTCGCTTACACCTTGCACAATGCAATGAACATCTCCTGTCAGTAACACGGCTGTGTGACCAAACCCCTGACTGACACCTTCACTAACACGTTAACGACTGATGCTTTTCTAACAACCTCACTCACGTGACACAGCTCTCGTTGCTAGCGCAGGCATACGCGCTAACGGCTCACCAAACCCCAAGAAGATCCGGTCACCCTCACCGGGGTTATCTTCAACGTTATAGCTCGCTAAGAACATCTCGCCATTGAGCCGAAAAAAGCGCCCGTAAAAGTCCG
>CAZKAZ010000070.1:0-22663 GCA_964550765.1 uncultured bacterium
AAATGTAGCAGCAGTAATCCATTTGCCATCAGGGGACACAGAAGCTGTGTAGAAATACGCCTCTTCTGAATCATTGAGCGTGGTCTGTGTTCCTGTGGTTAAGTCAGTAAACACGAACTTGCCGCTGGGTACTTTTTCACCGTTGGGTGCGTAGGCGGTTTCTTCGTAGAGCACTTTGCTGCCATCATCGCTAACGCCGTAGAAATCAATAACCTTTTCAGCGTCTACGAAGTCCCAAAGTTGTTCGATGCCGTTTTCAGCTGCGTATGCTTGGCTTCTCTCGAGCACGCGGTCATTAAATTCGTCGATGCTCTGTGGTGGATTTGCACTGATGCTTGGCGTGGGTGTGCTGAAGGTGTCCTCGGGTCGTGTTGGACTCGAGTTACAACTTATCAGTAGTGCCACGAAAAGCAATGCTAGTAGAGATTTAGTATGCATGTTGTGCACTCCTTTCGCCTTTTAAAACGTAGTGACTTGTTTTCATCAGTCTTGACCAGTGGTATCTTGCGTTGAGTAAATTTCAAAATCAAGAGAAGCGCTAGTTTGTGTTCCATCTTCTCCCGTAGCCGTGATGGTGATTGTTCCCAGTCCTCGAACTGGTGCAACATTTGGATTGCTGATTGAGAAACTTGCAGTTGCTGCTGATGTTCCACCATTTAGAGTTTGTGGAAACGAAAACTCAATTACGTCAGTGAAATTGCTTTGTCCGTTGTTAACCTCAATGCTTAATGTAATTGGAAGCGTGTAATTATCGCGGTCGAGGGAGATGTCAATGGCACAGCCTGTAAATGGAGAAACTCCATTTATCCACTGGGTAAAGAAATCGTTAGGGGCTTGGTCTAAGGGAATGGCTATGTCGGTATTGTCGTTAGTTGTGAATGCGTCGTCTCCTGCACATCCTCTATCTTCGTTATTGCTGGGGCTTGCTGTGATTGTGAATGTACCTTGCGCTTGGTCTTGGACAAAGTTCGCTTGTACTTGTGTGTTTTCAGTCAACGTTACAGAGCACACATTGCCTTCAGTACCAGCACACGCACCGCCCCATTCAACGGTAAAGCCTTCAAGAGGGGTCGCTGTGAGGTCTACCGTGCTACCTGCATCAAAACTGGCTTCACACTGGTCAGCCGTGTCAATACTGCAGTTGATTTCCCCATTTGTACTGGTAACAGTGCCCTGCCCGGTAGGGACGACACTTAATGTGAAGGTTTCTGCTTGTCCCTCGACAAAATTCGCTTCTACAGTTGTGTCAGCAGTTAGCTCAACAGAGCATACATTGCCTTCAGTACCAGCACACGCGCCACCCCATTCAACGGTAAAGCCTTCAAGCGGGATTGGGGTTGCTGTTAGTTCTACCGTGCTACCTGCATTAAAACTGGCTTCACACTGGTCAGCCGTGTCAACACTGCAGTTGATTTCCTCATTTGTACTGGTGATAGTGCCTGAACCTGTAGGAATAACCGTCAAATTCACCTGCTCGATGGCACTATCCAGTAAGGAAAAAACACCTACGATCATGCTGCCACTAAATGATTCGCTCGCTGTAAAGGCTACCGAGTTATTCGTAAAAGCGACAGGAATGATAGCCGCATTGGTAAGGTCGAATTCATTGGTATTAGCACCAGGTAATTCTGCATTGAGGGCGCTTTCACTGGCGCTAACGTCCGTTGTACCAAGGTATGCAACACTTTCTGCTACCGCTTGGGGTATGGCTGTAGCGCCGCTAACGAACGGTGAGTTGCCAACAGTGTTGGGTAGGTTGAGGGGAATTAAGCTGAGGTTGGTGAGTTGTTCGCTGCAGCCGCTGGTGTCAATGGTGTAGGGCACTGAAAATGAAAAACCTGTATTAGTATTAATAGTGCTGTTTCCGAGGCTGAATCTTGCGCAGGTAAGCAGTGTGTTGCTCTGCACTTGTAAGCCCGTATCGCCCAAGGTGAGTTCGATGCTGCCTAGGTAGGTCGTGTCTTGGCTGTTGTCGGCAGTTGGCATGCTGCTGTCGCTACAAGCGGCAACGAATAGCAATGTGACAAAAAGAATGAAAAATCTAACTGGTTTCATAGCGTTCTCCTCAATGAAGGGTTTCCAGGTGGACATGAAAAAACGGTTATGACAAGTTGCATTGCTACGGGTGCACTCGTCGTGGTTTACTGCAATACTTCAACCTCTTTTCTTGATCACTCAACTTGCTTGAATGAGGCACTCAGTCATGACCCTAAACCCAGCACCTCAATGGCTACTAAGACGGTCGTAATGTGCGCTCCCTTCTGCCCCTCAGGGGCGTTCGTAGCGTCTGAGGCGCAAACATATTTTGTGCTCACGACACTCATATGCAGTATAAAGACGTACCAACACACCCCCTGAAAGCACTTTCAAAAAAGTGTGCTACAATATGGCGATGGTTCTACTCAAAACGCTCGGCGGGTTGCGTTTGCAAGATGCATCAGGTGCGCCATTTACCTATCGTGGTGTGCGTGGTTTGCTGCTTGTTTGCTATATGGTCGATCAGGCGAGAAAAGAAAAAAACCAACAAAAGCGCGAAGCGTTGGCAGCGTTGCTCTGGCCAGACACAAAAGACCCTAAGAACAATTTGTCACGGGCGCTCACCAATTTGCGTAATGCCATGGCAGGTGAAGATATCTTGCGCACTTGCGAAGATGGTGAATTCTCTGACCCTAGCCTCGAGCTAATACTCGAACGTGTGTCCTTGCATAAACTTGATTATCACGCGTTAGTGACCGTGGATTTTGCGGTCTGTGAAGAAGCCTGCGCCAAGGCTGACGTGGTGACGGTGGCCGAAGTGTACTCGGGTGTGTTTTTGGCAGGGATAGAAAAGCGGGCAACGAATCTCTCTAGGGGGTTTTATAAGTGGTTGAAAGACAAGCGCTTGAGCTTGGCAAGCAAAGTGCTCGAAGCCTGTTTGGAAGTGCTACAAGATGGCAGTGCGCCCCAAGTTCAACGGCATGCCGCCCAAGGATTGTTGGCAAGGTTGAGTGAGCATGATACAGAAGTATTTAGTGCCCCAAGTTTGTTGGCAGATGCTTATGCCTATTTGCCTGCTGAGCAACAAGCGGGTTTGGCGGCGCGGTTGTGGGCAATGTTTGAAGCAGCACCAGCAACTGAAACAGAACCAGATATAAGCGTCTATGGCGATGTATTTATGGCGTTAGCACTACAACACGAACCAGATTTTGACGTGGCTTGTCAGGTGTGCCAACCACCCTTAACAGAAAAGCAAAAAGTTGAATTTTTACAATTTTTGCAAGATAGTGATTGGTTGGTTGAAGTGTTTGATAATGCTGAAATGTCAAATCCTAGTACTAGAGACGTAAAAAGGAGCATTGCCCTGCGAGAGCGTTTGCGAGGGCGGATGTTTTGGCAGCGGCAGGCAATTGCTAAGGCGCAGCATATTGCACTCCTAGAGAGGTTATGGCAAGAAACCCCCGAAAGGCCAGAGACGCTTGAAGGATTGTTCTATCTGGCATGGCACTACCATCAGGGAGTGACGCCAGCGGTGACGCCGCAGATAGCCAGTCCGCAGTGGCGTCTGGCGGAAGATGCCACTCTCGAGCAACTCATCAAAGCCAATTTTCACACTGCGGGTGACGACCAAGTTAGCCATCAAGCTAGTCACCAAGTTAGTCAAAGTACGCGTGGTATGGGCGACTTTGCAGATTTTGATTGGGGCAAACTGACGCGGGTGTTTTTGTATCAGGTGCAGCAAGCAAGCCGCATGGAACGTTTTAGTGAGGTGCTTGCCATCACGACGGTGTGGGAGCGGGCGCGAGGGCGGCGAAAAGAAGCCCAAGACGCGCAGGTGGTGTGGTTTACTGCTTATGCGCTCGAGCGTCAAGGTGACTATGGCAAAGCCATGGAACAGCTAACAGCCTATGCTGAAACCAGTGACCGTCATCAGGCGCTGTGGGCATCGCTGTTATTCCGGGTAGGAGAAACAACAGTAGCAACCGAGATGGCACGCCAGCTAGTGAAATGTGCGGATGCGTGGGCACAAGCAGAAGCACACGGCCTACTCGCCAAAAACGCCTATTTTGCTGAGGATTTTACTCGAGCCATCAACCACTATGAACATGCGAAGTTGGCTTGGATAGAAGCCGAAGAACCGTGTCGAGCCATTGCTGCTGAAGTCGGGGTGGCATCGTGTTATGACTGTCGTGCCCAAGCAGACGACGTGCAACGGGCAGATGATATCTACAATGATCTTGCTGAGATCATCGTCCGCCAAGGTCTGCCACTTCTTACTGCTTTACGTACCCGCCTCAATCAGTTGATGTTGTGGGATTATCACGATTTCAAAACGCCGCAAGAAGTTCGTGAGGGCTTTAACAGCCTCATTGAGACGTTAGAACAGCAAGATGTTTCTAAAGAGGTGCTCGGTAAAGCTTGGTATAACTTTGGTCAACATTATTACAGTCACTATCAAGCTTATGCCGAGGGCGTGGGTAAGGCATACGTTGACATACGCCATCCAGATTTGCACCATGCGCGGGTGTGTTACCAACGGGCACTCGAGGCGCTCGAGGGTAGTCGTGACCGCGTAATGTATGCCTGTGCTTGTGGCGAGTTGGGGCGCATTTATCAGTTGCAAAATAACCAAGCTCGAGCTGACGCACTCCTTTGCAACACAGTCGGTATTTTGTCAGACACTAAGCAGCAAAGTTTACTCGCTGAGTATCAGCAACTGCTTGCCCAAGGAGACGCTGGTGAAAATTTTAGTCACGAACCCGGAGCGGTGTAACTCGAGCTTGTATTAACCTCAACATGCTGCGTTGATGGCAAGCTACCCCTTTTATCAACAGAAAAATTCCTTTCAGTCGGACATTTCATGGTGATTCCGTGTCGCTCAACACCTCCGCTGGCGCATATTCAACCCGCCACTGCGAAACGTCACCCACCTCATCGCAACGCCACATGATGACGTTGATGCTGTCAGTGCCATTGGTGTTGTTAGTGGTGTTTGTACTGTCAACGCTGTTGCTTTCTGCAGACACACAATACGCCTCCCCCTGAGGATTGGGCATCACCAGTTGCCAGTGACCTTGTGCTGAAGCGCGACGGGCGTCAGGGTTGTTGCTTGCCACACTGGGTTCGGTGGGGAAGGCTTGGTCGCTAGAAGGTGCAGCGGAGACGTGCTGCAGTTGCCACTGTTGCCACGGGTCGTCGGGCAGACAGCGCCACAGGGTGACGTTCATGCCGTTAAAGGGATGGTTGGCGCTCACGCAGAGGGTTGTGCCGCGCAAGCGCAGCATCCAGCCTTGGTTGGCGTAGTGGCGGGTGCGGTAGCTTCCGGGGGCAAACATTTCAAACCATTGGCTGATTGCGTTGGTACTAATGAGGGTATTAGCGAGGGGGGTGGGCTCGAGCACCACATTGCTTTTGTTGCGGTTATCGGGGGCGTGGCTGTTCATGACCTGTTCTCCCTGAACAAAACGCACCAGATGGGTAGCAGGCAACCCGTTTTGCAGGTCTTCAATGTCGAGATGGATGCCTCGAGCTTGTAACGCGTCAATATCAGCTAACGCCTCTTGCGGGGTAAACAACAGGTCGTTACCCGTTAAGTGGATGGAACTTTCGTTGCTTAGGGCTGAGTTTTCAGTCAAAGGACGCAGGTCAGTGATGTGATTGCTGCGCAAATCAAGGTGTGTGAGGCGCGGCAAGTTGCGCAAGGGTTCGAGGTTGCTTAGCTGGTTGGAACTGGCTATCAGGGTTTGCAAGGCCGCCAAATCAGTGAGGGGTGCAAGGCCGTCTGCGGGTAGACCCGTGAGTGATACATCGAGGTGACGTAAGTTGACGAGTGTTGCGAGTACCTCGAGCGTCTCTGGCGTTCCCAAACCAGCATTACCTGCCACATTCAGTTCGGTGAGGTTTTGCATGCCCGAAAGTGGGGTGATGTCGCGGATGTTGGTGTAGGCGGCTCGCAAGGTGGCTAGTGACATGGGGGTCACGGGACTAAGCTCAGAGACGGCGCTGCCGGAGATGTCGAGCAGGTCGAGGGTGAGGTGGCGCAAAGGTTCGATAGCGTCAATGGGGTTTTGGGCTAGCTCGAGCAGACTGAGGTTGGCGAGTCCTGCCAGTGGATTGATGTTACTGATGGCGTTGGTTTTGAGGTCAAGGTGGCGCAGGGCGCTCAGGTTGGCAAGGCTTCGTATGTCATCAATGGCGTTATCAAACAGGATGAGGGTATCGAGATTACGTAAACCAGCCAGCGGGTCAATGTTCGCAATGGCATTACCAGCAAGGTTCAAGGTGACGAGGTTGGTGAGCCCTTGCAGGGGAGATACGTCGTGGATGCGGTTGCCCTCGAGACCCAAAATACGCACTTGCGTCATACGCGCTAATGACGTGATGTCAGTGATGTTGTTGTTATAAAGCTGCAATTCGACAAGGTTGGTAAACGCAGCATCATCCCACAGGTCGAGGTTGCTGATGGCGTTGTTGTGCAAGCTGAGTAGCTCGAGCGTCGCAAGGGAATTGAGCGGTGGCAGGTGTCGTTCATCCAAATTGCTGCCGAATAAATAAAGGGTCTCGAGGTGATGTAAGTGAGACAGTGGCTCGAGCACCCCTTCACCTCCCTCGTGCAGAGGATTTTCACCGAGGTTAAGCCAGCGCAGGTTAGGGGCATATTCAAAGCCCGTCAAGGTTGTGATGCCGAGGAGTTGCGCGTAAAGGCGTTCAGCTTGCGCCATCACGTCGCAGGTTAGGGGGCTGCCCCAACGTTCCGCCATGCGCGCTGCCAAGGCTGCGTCACCAATCACAGGTGGGTCGGTGCAGGCGTAGGGCAACACTGTCAAGGTGACTTGTGCTAGAAGGATGCCGCTTTTATTGTCTGTGACGTTATTGATGCTTGTATTGACCGCATTGGCTTGGGCGAGATGGTAGGTGTCTTGTGAAGTGTCTGCATAGGTATCGTCTGATACATAGAGCGACAACGTCACCTCGCCAGCGGCGTGGGCGTGCACGCGGTGGGCGTCAATACTGGCAATCGAGGGGTCAGAAGAACGCCACATCGTGCGGTGGCTGAGCAACGGGTTGAATTGGTCACTGAGATGATTGGCGAGTTGCCGTTGCAGGTAGTTGGCATTGTTGTTGGTATTGTTCCCTGCGGGTAGGCGTGGCTCGAGCACATAACGCTGATTGATGGCAAGGGACAGTGGCTCGAGCTGCACGGCTGCTGCGGATAAATGATTAGGCAAAGACGCCTCATCAACAGGACAATCACTCGTGCGGTAGGCGTTCACCACCGGAATGTTGGGTGTTTGACCCTCAAAGAGAATGTCGAAGTTGCTGTCTTGCTGAAGCCATGTTCTTAGCTCGCTTGCCGGCAGGTCAGGGCAGGCTTCCCAAAAAAGTGCTGCTGCCCCAGCGACAAATGGCGCGGCAAACGAACTGCCCGTCAAGCCCTGTTCGCTGCCATCAGGCGCACAACCGCCACTGGGGTGGGGCAAGCACAACCGTGCTGCTGGCGCTAACATGCTGATGGGCACTTGCGGGTTGAAGGGGGTGGCGCGGTAGTCCACTGTGGTGCTGCCTGCTTGCAAACCGATGCCCCCAATGGACATGACATTATCCAAGGGTGCGAGCGGGATACCTTGGGCATCTTCTAGGTTGCCTTGCCAAAAACCTGCTGGAAAACGAGCGGTGATGCTTTGGTAGTTACCGTCTAAGCCGTTGTTACCTGCTGAAGCCACTACCAACAGGTTGTCGTAACGGGCACTTAAGCGCTCGAGGCTGTTGTAAATGACCGCGTCTACGCCTAGTTCTGGGTGCGGCGGGCTGCCCAAAGCCATGGTGACAATGACAGGGTTACCAACTGCTAAGACCGTTTGCAAGCTCAATAAGGCTTTGGCGATGTCTCTGGTAAAACATTCCCCTGCATCGTTGCAAACAGCGGTAGGCACGATAGTGGCTTCTGGCGCAACAGCGCGAATGATGTCTTGAATGTAGCGCCCGTGACCTTGAATGCCCGCACTGTCACAGGTAAAAAGATCATCGCCCTCGCGGGTCATGCTGTCGAGCACAAACACCGTCACGCCGCGTCCGCTGTCACCTCGAGCATGGGCTCTGGGTACACTCAGTGCCTCGAGCACATCGGCTTGGCCGCTAGCAGCCTCAAAAAACAGTGGTTGCCACTGGCGGGTGACATCTTGCAACTGTGACCACAACACACAACTGGGGTCGAGTGAATGAATGCGGCGCAAAGGCTTGTAGAGCATCTGCGGGCTGCTGACCCACGGCGCGGCGGCGGCGCCGTTTTGGCTGGTGACTTGCTGCAAAACGTGCATTTGTTCGATGGCTTGGGCACTACTGTAGGCGTTGAGTTGTATTTCAGCTAAAGACAGGTCACTACCTAACACAGTTGAAAAACTGACCAACGTTAAGCCTGAAGCCTCTACCAAGCGGCGAAATTGCTGTTCAGTAGAGTCTTCAACGAGGGTGATGAGGTTGCTCGAGCCAAAACTGGCCACAAACTCAAACGTTTGCTCGAGGGCGTCGTTGGCGTCGTCACTTTCAATCGTGATATGGCTGTGCGTGAGGT
Organism: uncultured bacterium; assembly: GCA_964550765.1. GTDB lineage: Bacteria > Deinococcota > Deinococci > Deinococcales > Trueperaceae > JBCCBI01. The sequence goes on from CAZKAZ010000070.1 coordinate 8,549, forward strand.
TGGTATCTGCTGGCAGGGTAAAAATGATGTGGTTATCTTGCAGTTCATAGGTGCTGTACGGTTCGCCATCAAGTGTGACGGTGAGGGTGTCTGCGTCCACAGGGATGCCATTAACAACGTCACTCAGGTCAATACTGACCCGTTCATTGTGGGCAGCGCGGCGGAAGTCGCCTTGTTGTTCATCTTGTTGTTGTGCATCTGGTTGGTTGGTTGGGTTGGTTTGGGCGCTAGCGTACTGGGGTGGCATGATGCTGAGCAGGGCGTTATTGGGTAGGACGGTGCTAAATATGGTGTTAAACAACGTGGTGCTTAACAACGTGGTGCTTAACAACGTGGTGCTTAACAACGTGGTGTTTAACAACAGGGGGCTTAACAGGGTCAACAAGACCACTTTCAAACCGAAGGCTTTTCGAGCATCGTGATGCATCATGGCGCAACTCCTCGAGGTAAGTCGTGAGGGTCGTGAACGTCAATGCGTGAAGATGGCTGCACAGACATATCGAGACATATCAAATAAGGATATCAAAGCGTGGGTGAAACCTAGAATCGTTAACATAATTGAGACAATGTTAAAAATTATAGCGTGAGGGTAGCGTAAAGGTAATGTCGTTAAACGTTGGTAGAAGGGGCAACGGAGCGGGCGGCGGGTAGGTTTGCACTGAATGACTCACTGGGGAACGACTCACTGAAACGGCACAGTAATATGAACGATTGATGAACACAATACCGTAAAAGCAAGCCTTGCAAAGAAAATGGCATTACAAAATCTTTACACGAAGGTCTTCGCTAAAAAACGCGTGTGCGAGACTATTACATCATGAGAAAAAGCGTTTGCTCGAGCGGCGTCTTTCCCTTATGATGCCGTCATCGCGTCACAGCAAAGTACACAGCGTCGTCACTGCGTATGGGCGATAGGGGCTTGGTATGGGCGATAGGGTCTTGCTTCGAGCCAGTCACGCATGCTACTTCACGGACGTTGCTTGCCGCAGGGAGGTATCCTCAAAACCACCATGAAGCAATCACCAAGGGTTTTTTATAGGCACGTACTAACAATAAGTGTGCTGTTGCTGAGTCAGTTGATGCAGGCGCAGGTTATCGTACCTGATATTGAAGTGGCTGCAGCGCGGGTGGCGTCCACTGAGACGGTGCAACCCCATACAGAAACATTGGCAGCGGATGCGCAGATGCTTGCAGCAGAAGCTAGCGCGGTGTTGCGGCAGTTGCTCGAGCACACCACCGGTATGAGCGTGCACGTCGGTTCACTGGCTACCTTGGGCATGCAAAGTAGCTTAGAACCCGACACCACTGCGTTAGTCGCCGAGATGAGCGGTGGGCAATATGGGGTAACAGCGGTGTTAGAACCGCTAGAATCCGCGCGGGCTAGGCTGGCGTTGCGGGTGCAAGTTGCTAGCAGCGATGGTGCGCTCACAGCGTCGTTTCGAGAGACGTTTCCCCTGGGTGCTGCTGATGGGCGACAGGTCTACGCTGAAGCAGTGCAGGTCGTTGCCAGTGACATCGGCAGACTCATCCGCGAACACAACGGCATTCAAGCGGCTTTGACGTTGGTGCGCAGTGAACCAGCGGCGTCGTTTTACCTCGATGGTGTTTGGGTAGGTCAAGGGCGCACGATAGAATTGGAACTTGCCCCCGGCGATGTTGCCATCGAAGCCAGAGCGGAAGGTTTTTTGTCTGGTAGGCGCGAACTTACCTTAGAAGCCGCCCAAACCAAGGTGGTACAGTTTGCCCTTATTCCGGCAGCGAGCGGCAGCGTACAGGTGCGCAGTGTGCCAGAAGCTGATATTTATGTGTCTGGTTTTGCCCACGGCAGCAGCCCTGCAACGATTCCTACTGCCGAAGGTGAGCATGAGGTGTTTGTGTTTCGTCCGGGGTTTCGCCCTGAGACGTTTGCGGTGGAGGTAAAAAAGTTTCGGGTGAGCCGCTTGGATGTGGCGCTTACGCCCATTACCGACAACTTACTGTTTTGGGATGCGCCTGCGGGGTTTGATGTGTATATCAACGGCGACTTGCGCCAAGGGTATGTGCCCAACCCTCTGCCGGGTGTGGTTGAAGTGGAGATGCGCCGCGTAGGACAAGCAGGACAGGGGCGTAGTATTCGCTTTGAGGTGGTGCTCGAGCGCGAAGGCATCTTCGAACTGGACTTTTTTACACGCAGCCTCGAGCCACTTGATACTTCAGCCCTTTAAGCCACAAAATCCCAATAATGGCGTCAGCGAGACGTACTCGCGGGATGTGTTTGTGCACACACCGAGCACGCTGCTTGTTTAACGAGGTTGATGCGCATCACCTCCATGTCGCGGGCATCAAAGTGCCACAAGACACCCTCGAGCGACGGTTTGCCCAGTAACACCTTTAACGCTTCGGTGGCCATCACGCTGCCAATCACCCCCGTGAGGCTACCGAGCACCCCAACGTCAGCACAGGCTCTCACGTCTTGCGGTTCGCCAAACACACACTGCAAACACGGTGACGCGTCTGATAGGTTAAACACGCTCACTTGTCCTGACCACTGTTCTGCTGCCCCATAAATAAGCGGTATACGCAACGTGGCACAGGCGTAGTTGACGGTGGCTCGAGTACCCCAGTTGTCACTGCCGTCAATCACGAGGTCATATCTGCGCACCATATCCACAGCATTGTCAGGCGTGAGTTTGGCTTCTGATTGTACGTGGACGTCAGGATTGATTGCCCGTAACGTGTCTTGCAAAACGGCTTGCTTGGCTTTGCCCACGTCGTTACTGGTGTAGAGCAGTTGCCGTTGCACGTTGCTAAGCTCAACGCGGTCAGCTTCGGACACACCCAAACGCCCCTCACTGCCAACGCCTGCTGCCGTTAAGTAACTCAAGACGGGCGACCCCAAGCCGCCTGCGCCCACAACCAACACCCGCGCCCTTTGCCAGCGTGTTTGTCCGTTGATGCCAACGTCTGGCAAGATGATGTGACGTGCGTAGCGGTCAAGTTGGTGTTTGCTGAGCATGGTTGAGCTTACCAAACTGCTTGCTGCAAACCACCTGCATGAAAGCGCGTGCACAAGACCGCCTGCACTGGGCTAACGGGGGGTGCGGGTGGGTATGTCATACTAAGGTCAACGTCTAAACAGGTGTAAACGTGCTCGAGCAACGCAACTCGAGCCTTGATGATGACTTATCGCATGGAAACAGGACACCACAAAAATCTGTCCTACCGTCATCAACGCTGATACGACATTCAAGATACGACATTCGACACAACCTACCAGCCAATTTACTCTAACGACTATGACTTATCATGACTTATAACAATTTCTTAATAACGATTCGAAAATGAAAGGTAAACTATGACGCAACCACTAAGCGATTCTGCACTCGATATTGTCTGTTTTGGCGAAGCTCTTATTGACTTCAAAGAGACAACACCCCTTGGTTTTCAAGGGTATTGCGGGGGTTCGCCGCTGAACGTGGCGGTAGCTGCAGCGCGGCTAGAAGCTAGCGTTGGTTTTGCGTCGCAGATTTCGACCGATCAGTTTGGGGATGCGTTACTCGAGCACTTGCACACCAATCACGTCGATACCCGTTTTGTGTTGCGCAGTGATGACCCGTCGACCTTGGCGTTTGTGGGCGAAGTGAACGGGGAAGCCGTGTTTGATTTTATGGCCAACGGCGCAGCAGACACCCGCTACGACCCGCAACCGCGCCCAGTATTACCAGATAGCACCCGTTTTGTGGCGCTCGGCTCAATCAGCTTGTTACAAGAACCCACCGCCACGTCTATCGTAGAAATCATTGCCCAACACCGCGACAGAACGACGGTCTTTTTTGACCCCAACGTGCGCCCAGCGCTGATTCGCAGCCGCGAAGCCTACCTGACGCAGTTGCAAGGGTTGGTGGGTCTCAGTCACATTACTAAAGTGAGCACGCAGGATCTCGAGTGGTTACATCCCGGCGAAGCCCTCGACACCATCGCCGAACGCTGGTTGGCCTATGGCGCAAAGGCAGTCATCATCACCCAAGGCGGCGACGGTGTGACGCTCTACCGTGCTGGTCATGCTCCCGTTGACGCGCACGCACCTGCGGTAGAGGTTGTTGATACCGTTGGCGCAGGTGACACCTTGAGCGGGTCGCTATTGGTTGCCCTCTTGGGGAAAAACCCTGATATAAGCAAACTCAGCGATGACGATTGGCGTGACGCGCTAACCTTTGCGGCCAATGCCGCCGCGTTTAACTGCACTCGAGCCGGGGCACAACCGCCTACCAAAGGTGAACTGCAAGCATTCATGTCTTAGATACGTCTTAGACGCTGGTCTTAAACTCTGACAAAAAATCTCCTAAAAACACCTTGAAAGGACAACTGAGATGACGACACGTGTATACCTTCGTGAGGGGATGTTTGAGGCAAAAAAGCGCGTACTTGTAGAAGCAGATGGGTTGACGGCGCACGTGTGGCGTTATGACAGTGGGGTAGCGGCGCTCGAGCTAGTCAATCAACACGGCAGCGTCACCTTGCTGCCCTTTCATGGCCAACAAATTTGGCGGGCACACATAGCAGGGCGCGAACTGACCATGCAATCGGCGTTTGATGAACCGCGTAACACCCGGGTGTATCTCGAGAACTACGGGGGCTTCTTGCTGCACTGTGGGGCAACCGCCATGGGCGTGCCTGCTGACGGTGACAATCACCCCCTGCATGGCGAACTGCCCAATGCCCCTTACCAAACGGCGTTTGTAGACGTCGACGAAGACGAACACGGGCAGTATCTGGCACTTGGCGGTCACTATCAACACACTATTGCCTTTGGCAGTAACTATCTAGCCCAGCCGCTGGTGAAGTTTTATGCCGATAGTAGCCTCCTGCACGTATCATTGGTCATTGAGAATTTGAACAATACGCCGATGGAACTGATGTACATGGCGCATATTAACTTCCGCCCGGTTGACCATGCCAGATTACTCAGTTCGGCGCAGGGGATGCGGGTACGGCGCAGTATTCCTTCGCATGTCACCCCATCAGACGCGTATTTGGCGTTTTTGGATGAATTAGAACGCGACCCGACGGTGCACGAGGTGTTAGACCCCACCCTATCTTTCGATCCCGAAGTGGTGTTTTACTTGGATTATCACGCCGACGCTGACGGATGGGCGCACACCCTGCAACGCCACCCTGACGGCACGGCTGATTATGTGCGCCACCGCCCCAGTGAGCTTCCCAAAGGCGTCCGCTGGATTTGCCGCACCGCCAACAAGCAGGCGCTTGGTATGGTGCTACCCGCCACAGCAGAACCAGAAGGCTACAGCGCCGAAAACGCCAAGGGCAACATCATGACGCTTGCTGCCAAAGGACGTTTTCACACCGAGTTTGTCATGGGGGCAGTAGACGCCGCCGAAGCTGAGCGGCTTGCCAAACACATTGCTGCCATTGTTGCATAAACAGTTTTGAGATAAACAGTTATCGGATAAAAACACACGTTAGGTAGGGGTTGGGTCAGCTTGCGATAGACGGCTTGTCATAAATAGCGTGTAATAGTACGATTCGCCAAGCTGCTCGAGCATCACCTGACTCAGCTACTTCAGCTACTTACGTCAGTCCCGTATCGTTCCCGTATCGTTGGGTAAAAACCCATCTCAGGGCTGCTGAGTATCTACGCTGAGCATCTACATTGCCTTGACAGCTAAGCCTCTACAATAGAGGGGTAGCTTTTGGCTGCATAATGTTGGCACGTCATCTAAACGTTTATATGTTCACCCAAACATGATCTGAGAGGCAGTTATGGCACGGCTCTCTTCTGAGTTTCAAATTCAAGAATACGTCTTCCACGAAGTGCTCGGACAGGGTACGTTCGGTATTACTTACCGCTGTACGGATGAAGGTTTACACGGTACGGTAGCGGTAAAAGAATATTTCCTCAAAGGCTTTACCCAGCGTCAACAAGATGGCACGCTTGCGCCTGTCACCGAAGCGGACGACAGTTCGTTTAATCAAGGCCTCGAGATGTTTTGCCGCGAAGCGCAGACCTTAGAGCGCCTCAAGCACCCGAATGTCGTCAATGTGCGGCGGGTATTTAAGCACAACGGCACCGCGTATATCGTCATGGATTATTATTCGGGGCGCGACTTGCAGCACTGGCTCGAGGAACACCCCGACCCCCTCACTGAGATGGACGCGTTTACGCTCCTAGAGCCTATTTTTGACGCCCTTACCTACATTCACGACAAAGGCTTCGTTCACCGCGACATCAAACCAAGCAACATCTTGTTGCATGACCCTTCTGAAGGTGGGCCTTTAGAGCCGATTTTGCTTGATTTTGGGGCAGCACGAGACTTTTTAGCGCCCAGTGACCCGCGCACCGTAGCGGTTTTTACCGAAGGTTACGCGCCCATTGAACAATATTCCAAACACGCCGAACGGGGGCCTTTTACCGATATTTATGCGTGTGGGGCGCTCTTTTACCGTCTAGTAACGGGCGAACAACCGCCTAGTGCTTTGGAACGGGCGCAGGGCAGCATCTTGTCGTTTGAACGTTTTAGTGGCCCTGCTGCTCAGGTCGTTGCTAAAGCTATGGCCAGCAGTGCTAATGACCGCTATCAAACCATGCCCGACTTTGTGGAGGCTTTGCAAGGGGCTCTTAACGTGGCGGAGTTGGGCGTGCCGCAACTGACTCTGCCAGAAACAGTGGTAGATACGCGGGTGCGCGCAACACTGACTGTCACTGCCCCAGACACCCGCAGTATTGTCATTACAGCACCCAAAAACGGTGCCTTGCGCGGTGAGCATGCCAGTGCGTTTGCGGTAACAAGTGCGCTACCAGTGAGCATTGCCGCAGGTGAAAGTGCTGACATTGAAGTGCAGTGTATTCCTCATCAACACGACCTTGATGATTGCCTCGAGAAGGTTTCCACTCAACAAACTGGCCAACAAGACACATGCACGTTGCGAGCGCAACTGTATTTGATTAGCAGCGACCCCGAAAGCCCCAAGTTGTTTTATGAGTTGCTCGCGCCCGTACGCACCCCCGCCAATCCGGTTACCCCTACGCTGGTACGTCCTGCCAAAGCGTCCCTCACGCGCAACGAGCGCCCGTCGTTAGCGGGGTTATGGCAAGACAAACGCACATGGGGCATAGCGGTTGTGTTGTTGTGTGTAATGCTTGCTGCTGGGGCTTGGTTGCTGTGGCAAAATCGTGACACGGAAGCACCCTTGGTAGCTACTGCTGACGCCCTCGAGGATGCCCTAGAGCGTGCGCGAGACGGCAGTACCATCCGCATCGCTGCTGGTGAGTATTTGCTTGAAGATACCCTCTCGAGCAGCGGCAGCTTCACGGTAATGGGCGCTGGCGCAGAACGCACCCGCATCGTGGCTGATGTGGCTGATCCTGAAGATGCCCTCTGGCAACACGAAGACGGCACGTTGACGCTAAACGGGGTGACGCTCGAGCACACGGGCGCAGGTCGGGCGCTCGAGTTTGATTCGGGTGGCTTAGTGCTTGCCCAAAGTAGGATTATTGCCGCTCAAGATGGTATCTGGCTTGCCCCAGACGTGCAACAGGTGCGCATTCGCAGCAGTGACATTAGCGCCGCAAGCGGTGTGGCGTTGCAGGTAACGGGGGCAAGTGATGTGAGTATCGACAGCAGCACCTTGCACTCGAGCCGCCTAGGTATCTTGGCAGAAGCAGGCGATATTTCTGGGCGGCTGATGCGCCTTGAACAAAACGAGGTGGGTGTGCAACTGACTGGCTCGAGTCGCTTGGAACTTTCTGACAGCGTGCTTTCACGCAATGCTCGAGCAGGTCTTTATGCGTCAGGGTTCAGTGAAACTACTTTGCAACAAGTTGACGCCAGTGATCAACCGTTTGGGGCGGTGTTGTGGCAAGATGCTGTACTCAATATAAACGCGGGTGTTTGGCGCAATCACGCTAGTGCGGTCGTGGCACTCGAGCGGGCGAATGTGCGTTTGCAAGAAACTACCTTACAGCGCAACACCTGGGGTCTCGTTGCCCGTCCGGCGACAGCTCGAGCCCTTGTTAACGTCACCTTGACGGATAACCGCGTGGCGGGTGTTGCCCCTGTGGTTAGGCAGTTGGGTGGTCTTGCTCCGCCGCTGCTGCCGTGGGTGTATGTGTCCTCTTACCAAGCTGCGTCGGCAGTCAGCCCGAGTGCGCCTTTGGGTGTGTTCAACGCTTGGTTTGCGGGGGCGTGGGACGGCGAGGTGGCGGCTTTTTTTGCTAGCCAACCGGTGAGTAACATTGAAATTGCTTTGAGCGACGACGCGCCTGTTTACGCGTCACCTGCAAGCGATGCTGAGGTGGTGGCTACTTTACCGCTGGGTTCGCGGCATGCGCTGCTGTCAGGGCAAACAGTGTCAGGGCAAGCAGGGCAGTGGTGGCGACTCGAGCAAGGTTGGTTGCCCCGTCAATACGGGTTTCCGCTTGCGCCTTTAGGTGCAGAAAATCAACTCAGTGACGCCCTTGCACGCGGTGTCGACACCATTTCATTGGACGCTGGCGTGTACCGACTGCCCGCAGAGGTTGCGCACTTTGGTGACCTCACCGTGCAGGGTGCTGGCGCTGAGCAGACGTTGGTGCTGCTCGAGAACCCGTGGCGCTACGTCGGAGGCAAGCTCACCTTGCGGGATGCGACGGTGGCTGCTAGCGGCGCTGGAGCAGTGCTCGAGGTCATCCCTTGGGCGGTGTCGGATGCTCAGGTGCACCTCGAGCGCAGTCGTCTCACTCGAGCAGACGGCGCAGAGGCCGCAGAGGGTTTGCTAATCGGGGGACACGCCTCAGCCACCATCGTAGCAAGCACCCTTGAGCGCCACAGTGACGGTATCAACGCCCAAGGAGACGCACAACTAACGGTGCGCTCGAGCCGTTTTGCTGACAATCAAACGGGTATCAACGTGCAAGATGATGCCCAGCTTGAGGTGCGCGGCAGTACCTTTGCAAACCATGCTACGGCTGCTATCTATCAAGCTAGTAGCAACGACGTGAACGTTCAAGACAACACCTTTGATGGTATCGGGGTGCTGCGAGCCCTGCGCGATGTTGACCCGAATACTGACCTAGCGGCGCTCATAGCAGATTTGCCAGCCGGGTCAGGGGTGCGTCTACCTGCAGGTGAATTTCGGATGACGACCACCCTCGTCATTGATAAACCCCTCACGTTGGTGGGTAGTGCGCCCGTCACGGCAGCGTCCCTGCCCAGTGATGAGGTGACGCGGCTAGTCTCGAGCGCCGTCGATGCGCTGGTGCAGTTTACAGGTGAGGGCACGTTGACGCTGCAAAACCTGTGGCTCGAGCACAGCGGACAGCAGCGAGCAGATGTGATTGTTATTGATAGTGGCGAACTTATCTTGCGCGGCAGTCGGGTGCAAGGGGCGAGCAGTGATGGCCTTTTGGACGTAGGTGCAGGCGGGGCTGGCGTGCGTTGGCGGCGTGAAGCACGTGGCGGCACTGTCAGTGAAAGTGTCTTTCGTGATAACGCGGGGTTTGCCCTTGTGGTAGACGGTCAAGCGTCGCCGCGTATTGTGGATAGTACCCTTTCAGAAAACGGCGGTGGTGTGTTGTTTGCAGGAGTAGCCGGAGGTATTTTGCACAACAGCGACCTCAGTCGCAACGGGTCAGTGGGTGTGCAAGTCGCTGGTTCGGCGCAACCCGTCATTGAAGGCAACACCATCGTGGATCACAACTTTAATGGCATCGCCTACCTTGACAGTGCCGCCGGGACAGCGCGGCGTAACACCATTGAAGTCAGTGGTGAAGCGGGTATTGACGTGCGTGGTCAAGCTACCCCCTTGCTCGAGAACAACACCATCACCAGCAGTTTTCGGGGTATTTTTTATACCGCGAGTGGTGCGGGTGTAGCGAGGGCTAACCTGCTGCGCAGTAATCGCGGTTATGGGATCTACCTAGCGACCAACGCAGAACCGCTGCTAGAAGACAACACCTTCGAAGGCAACACCCCCGGAGACATCTACACCCCCCCGACGCCGTAAACATGTGGCGTTTGTTAGCGTGATACTTAGGTTGATGCGGCAAGGGTCGACAAAAACAAGGGCCGACAGAGACAAGCGTCAACAAAAACATAGGGGCGACAAAAAATACAACCGCCTCGATTATGTAGCCAATTGATGTTGGTCTGCACAGCGCTGGTCTGCACAGTGTCGGTCTGCACAGTGTCGGTCTGCACAGTGTCGGTCTGCGTAGGGGCTCGAGTACGCTAAAATGGCGTTATGACCAGTTCTGTAGGTTCTTCTGTGGCGTCACCTGAAACGCTGCCCGAAACACTACCCAAAACCATGCGGGCGCTCACCTTGTGCGGGGTGGGAATGGACAAGTTGGCGCTCGAGCACGTCGCTGTGCCCCAACCAAGCGCAGGGCAATTACTCGCTAGGGTCGATGCAGCAGGGGTGTGCACCTCGCTTCTCAAACTCATCGCCCAAGGCCGCGAACACCCTTATTTGTACGGTTGGGATTTGCAGCAGCACCCGCTCATTTTAGGTGATGAAGGCGCGGTCACGCTCGTTGCTGTGGGTGAAGACCTGCAAGACCAGTATCACGTCGGTGAGCGTTACGTGGTGCAGCCTGCCGTTGACCACGCGCCTATCAATCACCGCGAACGCTATGCCAATGGCGCACGCGGCGTGCACAAAGTGGCCGTTAGCTACACCTTGCCGGGGCATTTGGCTGAATATATGCTCATTGGTGAGGAAATTCTTGCAGCGGGGTGTTTGTTGCCCATGCCCGCAGGTATCGCTAGTGCGCACGCGGCCTTGGCAGAACCCTTGTCGTGTGCGGTGTCTGCCCAAGCTCATCATCTGCGGGTAACGCAAAAGGATCCACACGCGCCACGCACGGCTGCGAATGGTGTAGCGGCTGGTGGCGTCACCGTGATTATTGGGGCGGGGGCGATGGGGCGGATGCATGTGGATATTGCCCTAGCGTCCACACCTCGAGCCATCATCATCGCTGACGTCATGCCCGAGCGTTTGCAGTTGTGCGACCGCCTTTTTGCTGAACGTGCTGCGCAGCACGGTATCAAGTTTTACACCACGCTGTCAGGTGATGCCCTCAAAAGTACCGTCTTGGAGGTGAGTGAACGCGGTGCCGATGATGTCATTGTGGCCGTAGGGGTCAAACAAGCCATTCACGAAGCCCAGTTTTTGCTGGCTAGGGGCGGCGTCCTCAATTTGTTTGGTGGCTTGCCTCGGCGCGACGCGGAGGTGGCGTTTGATACGACGGCTGTGCATTACAACGAAATTGTCATCACCGGTTCTTCAGGTGGTTCGCCTTGGGACGTAGCCGAAAGTTTGTCGCTCATGGCCAAAGCGTCAATTAACCCCAGCGTGCACATCACCCGCATCGCTGACTTGGCTCATGTGCCAGGGTTGCTGATGCAGATGAAAAACCAACAACTTGACGGCAAAGCCATGATTTATCCACACCGTCCTAGTCAGACTATCCGTCAAGTTAGCCAGTGGACACAAGACGATGAACGTGATTATCTTGCAGCCCGGTAGCTTGTCTGAAGATATTCAGGACGTGCGTGCGTGACAACGTTTGTGGGTTTCGGGTTCGGAGCGATTCAAGCGGGGTTGTTTGTCCGTCATGCCGTTAAAACGTTTGACCGCGTGGGGATTGCCTACCGCCGTCCTGAAGTAATTGCAGCAGTGCGGGAAGCGGGCGGGTACTACGGTGTGAATATTGCTGCTGAAGACGCAGTGGTGTCCGAGCAGGTGGGGTCAGTGGAGATGCTTAATTTGTACGACCTAGCAGAACGTGAGCACCTAATTGCAGCAGTAGCCGAAGCAAGTGAAATGGTGACGGCGCTCAGTAGTGTGGATGATTATGCAGCAGGTAAGCAGAGTATTGCTGAGGTTTTGGCACAGGGGTTGGTGCGGCAGCTCGAGCAAGACCGCGTCGCAGGTAAGCCTTGTATTTTCTACGCCGCTGAAAACCACCATCACGCTGCCGAACAGTTACAAGACGCCATCTGGCAAGCACTGCCGAACACCGTGACGCTCGAGCAACGCCAGCACCTACGCACGCGTACAGCTTTTCTCAACACAGTGATTGGCAAAATGAGCGGCATCGTGGCGGCTGATGGTTTAACGCCTATTGTCGCAGGCGCTGAAAGGGCGTTTTTGGTAGAAGCCTTTGACACCATTTTGGTGTCTGCGTGCCCTTTTACTCGGCGGCTCGACAAACTGGTAGAAAAGCCAGACTTGCGTCCTTTTGAAGACGCCAAACTCTACGGACACAACGCCATTCACGCGTTAGCTGCCTTTGTGGGGCAAACGTTGGGACGAACGTACATGTATGAACTGCGCGACCAAGAAGGGTTACTACCGTGGTTGAGAGCGGCCTTTATCGAAGAATCTGGTGCGGCACTCGTTCGTAAGCATCAGGGTAAAGATAATCTTTTTACCCCAGCGGGTTTTGCTGATTACGCTGAGGATTTGCTGACGCGCATGACCCAAGCTAGTTTGCGCGATAGTTGTGCCAGAGTGGCACGTGACCCGCTGCGAAAACTGGCGTGGGATGACCGCTTGATTGGCACGTTGCGACTTGCCCAGCAACAAGGCATCCAAGCTGAACGGGTGGCGTTTGGGGTGTGGGCGGCGCTCGAGGCATCCCCGCTGTCGCTCGAGCACCTCACGCAGCACTGGCAGCACGCATCTAGTGCAGAGCGTGACGCTGTTTTGGTGTTACTCAGCGACGTTTGCGGGCGTTATCAGGCGTGGCGCACTGCCGGAATGCCCCCGTTACAACCATGGTGGCAGACCACGCAGGCTGCCAAATAGTTTCCACAGTTAGCAACCGGAGTTAGCAGACCGGAGTTAGCAGACCGGAGTTAGCAGACCGGAGTTAGCAGACCGGCTAGCTGACGCCATGAGCGTATCGTAGATGTTGTCAGGGCAGGGCGGTCTTGTCAAGGCAGGGCGGCTGCGAGTTGTCGTCTGAGGCGAGGCTGATGCGCTGGCTGTGACAAGGGTAGTTGTTGCAAGAATTGTCCTTGTGGGGGCGTTGTGGGGGCTGATTAGTGGGGATTGAAGCAACCTTGGTTTGAGTGGGTGTTGACAGGCTTAGAGTGTCATGCTAGTTTAATAAGTCGGGCAACGCGAGAGCGACCTGCGCAGATGCTAGCGCCTACACGGCAAAAATGGTATTTGCGAAAAGCTTACCGTTGTTCTGTGGAGACGCTTAAGGGTGCCACCCTAGCTCAATTGGTAGAGCACTCGACTTGTAATCGAAAGGTTGTCGGTTCGATTCCGATGGGTGGCTCCAGTTACCTTATGTTTAGATGGTAACAGCGTTCAGATGGCAGTTGGTGTTTAGATGGCATCAGGTAATGATTGGCTCGAGCGAGCACATTTTGTCTGGAAAAAACCATCTAGCAAAAAGTAACACTAGCAAGAGATTAAGAGATAGTAGTACTAGCAAAAAACCGCAGTACTAGTAGAAAATAGTAGTGGAAACGCATGGGTAGGTGCCCGAGTGGTTAAAGGGGGCGGACTGTAAATCCGTTGGCTTAGCCTACGCTGGTTCGAATCCAGCCCTACCCACCAACTTCATTACTAAGATGCTGCATCACTCAGGTGTGGCACTGCTGGGTTACTGTGAAAAGCACCCAAATCGGCTGTTAGTCGCAGGTATCACGGTCGTTAGTAGGAAGTAGGCGGAAGTAGCTCAGTTGGTAGAGCGTCAGCTTCCCAAGCTGAATGTCGCGAGTTCGAATCTCGTCTTCCGCTCCATTTTTGTGTCGGGTATGTTTATCTGACAGGTGTGTGATAAACGTTGGTGTGGTAAACGAATGTAAAGGTGTCAGGTAGGCTCGTGTAGCTCAGTGGTAGAGCACTCCCTTGGTAAGGGAGAGGTCGGCGGTTCAATCCCGCCCACGAGCTCCAAATAACACTGCAAACGGTTCGTTTAGTTTGAAGTATCCTACAGGCTCGCTATGTGCGAGTCCTTTATGTTGTAAATGCTGTTGTTTTAGATGTTGTTGTGTAGATGTTGTTGTGAATGTCTTGGGCGTCTTAGGTGTGTAGCATATTTGTGTGGCATATTGACGCGCCAAAGGTGGCTGCTCGAGCGGCTTCCACACATTCGAAACATGAGATGGTTTAGGA
>CAZKAZ010000071.1:0-1958 GCA_964550765.1 uncultured bacterium
GAATCCGTAGCTTTTCCTACGCGCTCTGCGCGAATTGATTCCTTCAGGAATCAATTGGAATGGGTATAAAGCGCGTTACTCGATTTGTCCGCGCAATTCGCCGCCGTTGAAGTTTTCGGTGTGAATGTTGATGTAGTAGCCGCCGGATTGCAAGGTGCTTGCTTGTTCATCGGTGAGGGTTGCTGTCAGGCTCAAGGTGGCACTCAAACCATCTTCACTGCGATCAACATCGATGGGGAAGGCCACGCCACCGTTTTCACCTCGAGGGGCTTCGTGGATGTGCGCAGGACCAACGGTGCTGACATCAAACAGCGGCGAGCTGAGGTTAGACACACTGCCTGCGAGGGTCATTTCACCTGTATCTTCGTTGTAGGTGACAGTAGCACTGCCCATAGCGTCGGTTTCGACGGGGGGAACTTCTTGCGCACCCTCGAGCATTACCTCATATGTGGTGATACCAGGTACTTCGGCAGGAAGCAGAATGCCACCAATTTTGTGTAAGACGCCATTATCTGCAGTGATGTCAGCCTCGATAACTTCAATGGGGTCACTGTTGCCAGAACCTTGTAAAAACACGCTGCCATCACGCACTGATACGCTAATGTCCGTCGCAGGAATAGTTTGTCCGTCAAGAGGGATAAGGTCAGCCGCTTCATAGCGGGCTGCCACCACATGGTAGCCAATCACTGCCGTGACTTGCGCAGGCGAAAGCGTCGCTAGTAGGTCACTGGCTGCAGTAAATTGCTCATTGGTTGGTGCAAAAACTGTTAATGATGCTGTTTCGTCCATGAGCAAGTTCAATTGGTCATCGCTGGCAGTGTTGAGTAATGTGCTCAGGTCATCTTCACCGCTGATAGCACCTGCTACTGTGATGGGCATGCTAACATCATCATCGTCATCACTACTACAAGCCGCCAAAGCAAAAACGAGTAGCAAAGCAATACCAATTCTCCAAAGTTTTATCATTAAATCCTCCCAAAGTGTTCCCATTCAACATAGCGATATCGCCTGTGTCCGTCATAGGCACTAAACTACAATGATGACGCCTCATGACAATCGAAGGCGATGTGATGGTTGTGTATGATGCTTTCTTAATGTAAGTTGCTTAGCTTGGGTAAAATACTTTGTTTTTTCTGTTTTGTGAGCCTGTGACTGCTAACAGAGGGCAAACGGTGATAACACACTAGATATGATTCATGGTCTAGCTGATATGACGTTGGGTAATCATGCCAATGATTATCCTACCCAATGATTATCTTACCCAATGATTATCCTACAAAGTGAAAACGGTTTGACGATAAACGGCTATAATGAGGATTATGCGTCTCTCGAGCACTGACATCTATGCGTTCCAAGCGCTGGGTTTTTTGGGCACGCAACCCCGCGAACAGTGGGTTAGCAGTGACGACATCAACCGTGCTACCGGCATCGCTAAACCGTATTTGGTGCGTATTCTTGCTAATCTCAATCGCCATAATATTGTTATTTCCAAAAAGGGTGTAGGTGGCGGTTATGCGCTTGCCGCCGAGGCGGATACCATCACCCTAAAAACAGTCATGCGGGCGATTGATGGCCCGGTAGCGCCACTAGCGTGCGTCAGCCTCAACTGGCATCAGGCTTGTCCTGAAGAAAATCACTGTCAGGTGCGCAGTAGCGTCTGGGAGCGCATTCGTGATGCTATGTTAGCCATTTTAGACGAAGTGACCGTGGCTGATTTGGCAGCAGACTTTCAGCAGGGGACGACGTATCACGCCTGTCTCGAGCGCCTCCTTCGCCCCTCGCTCTAATATCTCAACACATTATCCAAATCAAAAGCGTCAGTGACAGCTAACGGTTGTCACGCTACATGACTCAACGGTTGTCGCGGTAGCCAACCTCAGCGGTTGTCGCGGTAGCCAACTAGCGGTTGTCGCGGTAGCCAACTAACGGTTGTCGCGGTAGCCAACTAACGGTTGTCG
>CAZKAZ010000071.1:2058-22001 GCA_964550765.1 uncultured bacterium
CGCGGTAGCCAACTAACGGTTGTCGCGGTAGCCAACTAACGGTTGTCGCGGTAGCGTGCCGCTTCAGCGAGGTGGGCTTCGCTGATGGCGTCGGCATTCGACAAGTCCGCAATGGTGCGAGCAACCCGCAAAAGCCTGTCAAACCCGCGCCCAGACAAGGCAAGTTGTTTAATGAGGGTGTTGGCGAACATCTCTGGGCCTGCCAATAACTTGGCGTGCTTGCGTAAGGCTTGACCGGACAATTCGGCGTTTGTCGTGTTTTGGCGCTCGAGCATCACCTCCCGTGCCCGTCTTACCCGCTCCCGAATCACCGCGCTGCTGTCGCCCCCGGTAGCGTGAAGTAAGTCGGTAGCAGGCAGTCTTGGCACGGTAATGCGCAAGTCGATGCGGTCAAGTAGTGGCCCGCTGATGCGTTCGCGGTAACGTGCTCGAGCCGTCGGGCTGCACGTGCACACCCGTTCAGGATCGCCGTGATAACCACAAGGACAGGGGTTTTGACTGGCAATCAGCACAAACCGCGCCGGAAACGTGAGCGAGGCTTTGGCGCGGCTGATGGTGACCACGCCGTCCTCGAGCGGTTGCCGCAAAACTTCAAGCGCTCGCCTGCTAAACTCGGGAAATTCATCCAAAAACAGCACCCCCCGGTGCGCCAAACTCACTTCACCTGGGCGGGGAATGTTGCCACCACCAATAAGACCAGCGTCTGACACGGTGTGATGGGGGCTGCGAAAGGGTGGTTGCCGCACCAAGCCACTACTGACAAGCGTGCCTGCCGTCGAGTGAATGCGGGTCACTTCTATAGCGGCACTGCGGGTGAGGTTGGGCAGTACCCCTGATAGGCGCTTGGCGAGCATGGTTTTCCCTGAGCCGGGTGGCCCGGTCATCAGCAAATTGTGCGCTCCAGCGGCGGCCACTTCAAGGGCACGTTTTGCCCCTGCTTGCCCCTTCACATCAGCCATGTCGAGCAGGGTGTCTTCGATGGCCAGTTCGCTGGGGATAGCGGGTTCTAGGGTTTCGTTACCTTGTAAAAACATCACCACTTCTTGCAGCGTTTTGGGAGCGATAATGGCTACGTCATCAACCACAGCGGCTTCGGCGGCGTTGTGTGGTGGCAGAATGCAACGCGAGATACCCGCTTGGCTCGCAAACAAACTCATGTTGATAGCACCCTTAATGGGGCGAAGTTCGCCGTCTAGGGCTAGTTCGCCACTGATGAGGGTGTCGTTGAGTGCATCGGGCGCAATCACCCCTTGCGCCACCAAAATAGCGAGGGCAATGGGCAAGTCAAACGCGGGGCCTTCTTTGCGAATATCAGCAGGGGCTAAGTTAATGACCACCCGACTGGCCGGAAAAGGCAAACCGGCGTTGCGAATGGCCGAGCGCACCCGTTCGCGGGATTCTTGTACGGCAGCACCGGGTAGACCCACCACCATCACGTTGGGTAGGCCACCGGCGATGTCTACTTCGATGTCAACTTGGTAGGCGTCTACGCCAAGCAGGGCAGCGGAGGTGACTTTGGCAAGCATAGTAAGTTATTAGCTTATCACCATTTTGCGAGGCAATAAGCAAAAGGCTCGAGCGGCTCAACTGCTATGGGGTGATGGTGGTTCGTGCCAAAGCCAACCCATAGACCGATAGCCGCCACACCATCACGCTTGTTGTATGTGCTTAGTTTATGTACCTAAAGTTTATGTATCTAAGTTTTATTACCTGGGTTTATGTAGCTAGCTTGATACATCAAAAAACACCCTTGATAGCTCAGTCGTCACCGATAGCAGGTGCGGTCACTTGGTCAATCGCGGGGCTAGCCTGCTGGTCGTCGGCGATAGCTTGCCGGGCGGCGTCTTCGATGGCCAGTTCTTGGTTGAAGGCAATGTACAGCGCGTAGATAATAAACAGCAACACAAACGCAAATGGTAAGCCTGTTGCCACCGCTGCCGTTTGCAAGGTGGTTAATCCGCCACCAATGAGGAGTACTGCAGCGACGACGCCTTCCATCACTGCCCAAAAGACCCGCTGCGGAATGGGTGAGTCCAGTTTGCCACCTGAGGTGAGGTGGTCAACGACCAGTGAGCCAGAATCAGACGAGGTGACAAAAAAGACCGTTACCAAGATGATACCAATCAGTGAGGTGATGCTGCTGAGGGGAAAGTTCTCGAGCATCGCAAAAAGTGCCGTTGACACGTCAGCATTCACCGCCGCCGCAATATCCGCTGTACCCGTTGCTTGCAGCGACAGGGCAGCACCGCCAAATACCGACATCCACAAAAACGACAGTAGCGTCGGAATAATCATTACCCCCAGGATAAACTCGCGCACGGTGCGCCCCTTGGATACGCGAGCAATAAACATCCCCACAAACGGTGACCAAGAAATCCACCATGCCCAATAAAAAATTGTCCAACCGCCTTGCCAGTTGCTGCCCCGGAAGGTTTCTGTCCACAAGCTCAGTTCGGCCAAGTGGGTGAGGTAGTAGCCGAAGTTTTGGGTAAACCCACCCAAGATGAAGACCGTGGGACCCACGAGCAAAATGAACAGCAAAAAGATGCCTGCCAGTCCCATATTCCATTCGCTGAGGCGTTTGACGCCGCCGTCCAAACCCGCTACCACAGACATGGTGGCAAAACCGGTAATGATGGCAATGAGCAGCACTTGGACGGGGACGGTGATGGGCACACCGAACAGATAATTAAGCCCTGCTGAGACCTGTTGCACGCCCAAACCCAGCGACGTCGCCAAGCCGAATAGCGTGGCCAGCACCGACAAGATGTCAATGGCATTGCCCCAAAAGCCATAGATGCGTTCGCCCAACAGGGGGTAAAAGATGGACCGCACCGTCAGCGGTAAGCCACGGTTGTAAGCAAAAAATGCCAGTCCTAGTGCCACCATGGCGTAAATCGCCCAAGGGTGCAGACCCCAGTGGAAATACGTGACCCCCATCGCTGCTTGGGCGGCTTCGGGACTACTTGCTTCGACGCCTGTAAACATTGGTGAAGGGGTGGTGTAGTGGAAAATGGGTTCGCCGACGCTCCAAAACATAAGGCCAATACCCATGCCCGCACTGAGGAGCATGGCGTACCACGCAAGCGTGCTGAATTCTGGTTTGGCATCTGGGCCACCAATGCGAATAGTGCCAAAGCGGCTCACCGCAAAAATGATGGCTGCAATAATGAACGCGTTGGCCGCGAGCACCAAAAACCAGCCAAAATTGCCAGTGATACCCGCCATGAGCGACTCAAACAAACGCGTGGCGCTTTCTTTGAACATCAACGTGAGCAGAATAAAGACGACCAAAAACGCCGCTGAAATAAACGTCACATGGGGATGCAAGTCAAACCCGTAACCTTGCCAGTTGCGGTCGCCAGGTTCACGGTCGCCAGCGTCGTTGTAATACGCGGCGCTAGGTTCAATTTGCAACCCTTCAAAGCGTTCGCGGTTTTCGATGGCTTCGCGGCGGGATTGCACTTCTTGTTGAAAGCGCTTTTCGGCAATGTCGCGTTTGCGTCTTTGTTCGGCGGTTTCGTGTGACATGAAAATCCTAACTACTAAAAACGTACTGTGCTCGAGCTTTGCTAAAAGCATTGTCAAAAATTTTTCAAAACAAACTAACAAGACAAAGCGAGCAACCTTGGCAAATGTTGTCCAAATATCCTCCTTATCAATACGCTTCTCAATGTGCCAAGTTGTGACGACCCTAAATGATGTTGTGGTACATAATGCTTGGCGCACAACGCTTGATGCACAACATCTGATGCGTAATGCCTGCTGCAAGGGTCATACCCATTCCAATTGATTCGCGGAATCAATTCGCGCAGAGCGCGTAGGACAAGCTACGGATGCAGGCAGGAACGAAAGAAAGTCCGCAGGACTTTAAGCAGTGTTTAGTTGGAATCCGTATCAATGGGTAAAAAAGTGTGCTGCTACACAGCTAAAGTGCTTGTGAAACACACAGCAAGCAGTATACACAGAAGCGTCTTGGTGACAAACGCGTCCTTTAGCTATTCGCATCTTTTTGCCAGCCTAGGGTATCCTAAGTGCCATGAAACCGCTCATTGCTGGTAACTGGAAGATGAACAAACTGCCCAGCGAGGCAGAAACGTGGACTCGAGACTTTCTCACCCGCTTGCAACACATCGAACACGACCATGCAGACATTGCTTTGTGCGTGCCCTTTACACACATCGCCTCGATGACGAACGTTCTGGTAGCGACCACCGTACACATTGGTGCGCAAGATATATCTGCCCAAGAAGAGGGCGCGTACACGGGTGAAGTGAGTGCGGCCATGCTCAAAGATTTAGGTGTCCATTACGCCATTATCGGCCACTCCGAGCGGCGGGAATATCACCACGAAGATGACACGCTGGTGCGTAGCAAGGTGCAAAAAGCCTTAGAGCACGGCCTTGTGCCTATTTTGTGCGTGGGGGAATCACTCGCACAACGCGAAGCAGGTGACGCTGACAGCGTGGTGATTGGGCAGATAAAAGCCGACCTCGAGGGCGTAAGTCTAGCTAGTGCCGACAGTCTGGTGATTGCCTATGAACCCATTTGGGCGATTGGCACAGGCAAAACGGCAACGTCTGAAGATGCTCAAACCATCAGCAAAACCATCCGCGATACGCTCACAGAACTTTATCCTGACATAGCAGCCAACATGCGCATTTTGTACGGTGGCAGCATGAAACCGGGCAACGCCGGAGAACTGCTCAGTCAGCCCGATATCAACGGCGGTTTGATTGGCGGAGCGAGCCTCAAAATCGATGACCTCATCGCCATCATCGAAGCGGGCAAGTAGTGAGCAACCCTGCTGAAGCGCGGGTTGCCGCGTTGCGTGAGCAGTTTGCTGACGCTGGCATCGATGCGTTATTGGTCACTACGCCTGCCAACGTGCGTTACTTGTCCAACTTCACTAGCCCAGCTGATGGCATGGTGCTGGTGACCCAAGACGACGCCCGCCTTATCAGCGACGGACGTTACACCGCCCAAGCCGCCGAAGAATCGTGGCTGACAGTGGATATTCTTAGCACTGAAACCCGCCGCGACTGGCAAGCCTACGTCAACCAGTTAGCAAGTGGCACACTCGGCATTGAAGCCGCCGCTATGACGGTTGCCGATTATCAGGTGTTCAAAGAAAAAACCGCCACCGAACCGACGCCCACGCGTGAACTGGTGGAAAAACTGCGCCTCTACAAAAGCCCTGAAGAAATTGCCGTTTTGCGTGAAGCCGCCAAACTGACTGATGACGCCTTTGCGCATATCCTCACGTTCATTCGGGCTGGCATCAAAGAAGTAGAGGTGGCTTTGGAATTAGAGCGCTTCATGCGTGCAAACGGTGCAGAAGACAAGAGTTTTGACATCATTGTGGCAAGCGGCGTGCGCAGCGCCATGCCTCATGGGGTGGCCTCACAAAAAGTCATCAACGAAGGTGAACTGGTCACGCTTGACTTTGGGGCACAAATTGACGGCTACCATGCTGACATGACCCGCACGGTAGCGGTGGGCAAGCTCAGTGACGCCCATAAAAAAATGTATGAAACGGTGCTTGAAGCCCAAGTGAAAGCCTTGAATGCAGTAGCCCCTCACAAAGATGGCAAAGAGGTAGATGCGGTGGCTCGAGACATTTTCACGCAAGCCGACATCGTCCAATACTTCAATCACAGCCTTGGTCATGGGGTGGGTTTAAACATTCACGAACAGCCGTCGCTGAGTCCGGTGCGGTCTTTCACCTTAGAACCCGGCATGACGGCCACCATTGAACCAGGGGTGTACATGCCGGGCGATGCGGGGGTGCGTATTGAGGATTTAGTGGTGATTACTGAAGACGGCTTTGACTTGCTTTCGCACAGTGATAAAACCTTGATTACGCTGTAGATTACGTGTAGTTTGACCCTTGGAGCGTGCTCGAGTAGAATAGCCCTCGTTTGCGCCTGTAGCTCAGTCGGATAGAGCAGGGGACTCCTAAGCCTCGTGTCACAGGTTCGATTCCTGTCAGGCGCACCAGACCCAATATGTGAGCGCCCGCTTTGCTAGAGGGCGCTTTTTTGTGGTGTTTGTGATGTGGTTAACAGTCTGTTTGTGGGTGTAAATCACGGTTGCTAGCAAGCGTTGACAGGGGTGGCCTTACAGTTGTAGGTTTATTCTTGACTAAACTACTCGGAATTACTCAGGCGGCCTGCTGAGGGCTGCAGCGAAAGAGGCACATGAAAAAACTCAAACCCAAACCCTACGACGCCCATGTATTGGTTTGTCACGGGAGTAAATGCAGTAAACGCGGTGCGTCACATGTCAAGTCAAGTTTGCAAAAGTCGCTTAAAGCCGAAGGTCACGTGGTGCGGGTTAGTCGCACGACCTGTCAGGGGTTTTGTAAGCATGGTTGTGTGGTAGCACTCGAGGGCAAAAAAGCCAAACCCAAGTGGTGGGGTGAAGTTGCCCCAGAAGACACCGACGCCTTGCGCCGCAAAATCGTCAAACGCTTGGGCTGAGGTTTGGGAGAAAGGAGGTAGGTACGTCAAGGTGAATGTTCGCTGATACGTGACACATGACCCTAGACGCAAGCTGAGGTTGTATGTATTTGATGAAACTAAGGAGGCCATTATGGCTATGAAAACTGTTGACGTAAGCCCCAATACTGTCGTGTATGACAGCAAAATCGACATCGCCCTAGATGCCCGCACCGAACTAGTGGGTATCCTCAATCAGCAATTAGCGGATACTGCAGACCTTTACTCACAAACCAAACAAGCCCACTGGAATGTCAAAGGCATGTACTTCCAGCAACTGCACGAACTGTTCGATAAAGTCGCTGACAGCATCGAAGGTTTTGTGGATACTATCGCTGAACGGGTCACCACCTTGGGTGGCGTGGCTATGGGTACGGCACGCATGGCAGCAGAACACTCGACCTTGCCGGAATACCCAGCCAACATCGTTGAAGGCAAAGACCATCTCGAAGCTGTGATTGAACGCTGGGCAGCCTATGCGGCCTCGAACCGTGCTGCGGCTAATCGTGCCGCTGAACTGGGCGATCCTACTTCTGAAGACCTGTTTATTGAAATCTCTCGTGACGTGGACTTGGGGTTGTATTTTCTCGAGTCACACCTGCAAGGCTAAACACTTTTGCCCGTGATAAACGCGAAAACGCTGTCCTACCGGATGGCGTTTTTTGCTGGCAACTTGCCATGACTTTGCTAACGACTTGCGTCATGCGTCAATTCCGACTAAAATACTAGGGATTATGGCGACACCCACTCCCCCTCACCGTGAACGTTACGAGCTGTTGATTGAACGCCGCCGCATGCTGCTAGAGCTCGAGCGACTGCACGACCGCATCCAACAACACGACACCTGGCAGGCTGCCCTGCAGACCCAACCTGAATTGAGCCAGCGTTTATCCGACGCCTTAGAAACCCTCGGCTGTCAACTGTGCCGCAAAGCCTGTCAAGCCAAAGCCGACGCCCTACTGTGCGACGTGCGGCGCATCACCAGTCGGGTGATTGTGCTGGCCAAAGTGTGGGTTGCCCTAGAAAAAGGCCACCTTCACGCGTTAGATGAGGTGTTGCAACTTGTGCACGAGTAGCCAGCATCAGTAAAAACATGTTGATAAAAATAGACTGATACAAACGACTTAAATACAAGGGTGTTCTCGGCAGTGTGTTGTAAGCGTAAGCAGTGCGTTGTAGGTATCAATTGAACCTCGAGCCATCACTCGAGGTTTTTTTGCGTCCTAAACGCAAACCAAGCACCAATGTCAAGCTGTTTTTGAGGCGAAAAAGCACATGGGTATTGACGTTTCAGCGTCAATCTGTTAACGTTAACATTAACACCAAAATTCAACAAAGGAGTGCACCATGAAACGATTGTTTAGTGCCGTGCTCGTCTTCGCGTTGTTCGCGACGGCTAGTGCGCAAGACGCAGGTTACGTAGGTATCGCCATGCCCACCCAATCCTCATCACGCTGGATTGCTGACGGCAACAGTATGGCTGAATACTTTGAAGAAAAAGGCTATCGCACGGATTTGCAATACGCCGAAGATAACATCCCCAACCAATTGGCGCAAATCGAAAACATGATCGTCAAAGGCGTGGACGCGTTGGTGATTGCCGCCATTGATGGTACCACTCTGTCAGATGCGTTGGCGCTGGCTGCCGATCAAGGTATTGCCATTATTGCCTATGACCGCCTCATCCGTGATTCGGAAAACGTGGATTACTACGCCACGTTCGATAACTTCCGCGTGGGCGTGTTGCAAGCGCAATATATCGTCGATGCGTTAGACCTTGCATCGGGCGCAGGGCCATTCAACATTGAACTCTTTGGCGGTTCACCAGATGATAACAACGCCTACTTCTTCTACGACGGTGCCATGAGTGTACTGCAGCCCTACATCGACGAAGGGCAACTCGTGGTGCAAAGTGACCAAATGGGTATGGACGTGGTGTCTACCTTGCGCTGGGACGGGGCTAGGGCTCAAGCCCGCATGGACAACCTGCTCAGTGCGTTTTATAACGACCAACGCGTTGACGCGGTGCTCTCACCGTACGACGGCCTCAGCATCGGGATTATCTCGTCACTCAAGGGCGTTGGCTACGGCAGCGATGACTTACCCATGCCTGTGATTACCGGCCAAGACGCTGAAATTCCTTCAGTGAAAGCCATCTTGGCAGGCGAGCAAACGTCTACTGTCTTCAAAGACACCCGCGAATTGGCTCGAGTGGCCGTAGATATGGTTGATGCCCTGTTGCAAGGCGGCGAAGTGCCTGTGAACGACACCGAAACCTACGAAAACGGCGTCAAAGTTGTGCCTTCGTACTTGCTCTCGCCCGTGAGTGTGGATGCGTCCAACTGGGAAGATATCCTGCTTGGTAGCGGTTATTACACCGAAGACCAAATCCGTTAAGGTATAGCACGTGATTCGGCGTGTGTGTTGGCAAACAGCACGCACGCTTTTTTTGTGAGGCGACATGACAGATACCGTGACAAGTGCGGTAGACACACCTACCAACGCGGTGACACCACACAGTGACGCTCGAGCCCTGCTCGAAATCGCTGGCGTCACTAAGACCTTCCCGGGCGTTAAAGCCCTCGACAACGTCAACGTCACCGTGCAAGAAGGCGAAATTCATGCCCTTGTGGGCGAAAATGGTGCTGGTAAATCGACCTTGATGAAAATTGTCAGTGGCGTTTATCCGTACGGGTCGTTTGAAGGTGACGTTCGCTTTAACGGTGAAACCTGTGTTTTTAGAACCATCCGCGACAGCGAAGCCCAAGGCATCATCATCATTCACCAAGAACTGGCGCTGGTGCCGCTGTTGTCTATTGCAGAAAATATTTTCTTAGGTAACGAACGGGTCAAAAGTGGTCGCATCGACTGGTTTGAAACGGTGTCTAGCACCCGCGACCTCTTAGCCAAAGTAGGCCTCAACGAATCACCCGGCACGCTCATTAAGGATTTGGGTGTGGGCAAGCAACAACTGGTGGAAATCGCCAAAGCCCTCTCCAAAAAAGTGCGCTTGCTGATTCTTGATGAACCTACCTCGAGCTTGAACGAAAGCGACAGCGAAGCCCTGCTTAACTTGCTCTTAGAATTCAAGCAACAAGGCATCACCTCGATTTTGATTTCTCACAAGCTCAATGAGGTCAAAAAAGTGGCTGACCGCATCACCATCTTGCGCGATGGGGCGAGCATCGAAACGTTAGATAACGAAAGTGTCACCGAAGACCGCATCATTCGTGGCATGGTCGGGCGCGAGCTTTCCAACCGCTACCCGCCGCGCACGCCCAATATTGGCGAGATGCTTTTCGAGGTGCAACACTGGAACGTGTTTCATCCGCTCGAGCGCGACCGGCAAATCATCAAAGACGTGTCGTTCAACGTGCGCGCAGGCGAAATCGTGGGTATTGCCGGCTTGATGGGTTCGGGGCGCACCGAACTGGCCATGAGCATTTTTGGTCGGTCTTACGGGCAGCGTATCAGCGGCACGGCACGCATGCACGGGCGTGATATCGACATCAGCAGCATCAACAAAGCCATCGCCAACAAACTGGCGTATGTGACCGAAGACCGCAAGACCTATGGTTTGGTGCTCAGCAACGACATTAAGCGCAACGTGACCCTCGCCAACTTGGAAGCCGTGGCGAAAAACTTGGTGATTAACGAACCCGAAGAGTTGATAGCAGCGATGGAATATCGGGATAAGCTCAACATCAGGTGCTCGAGCATCTTGCAAGAAACCATCAACCTATCAGGTGGCAATCAACAAAAGGTCGTGCTTAGCAAGTGGCTGTTTGCCAACCCGGATGTGCTCATTCTTGACGAACCCACACGGGGTATTGATGTGGGTGCTAAGTACGAAATTTACACCATCATCAATCAACTGGCCGACCAAGGTAAAGGTGTCATTATTATCTCTTCGGAACTGCCAGAGATTTTGGGTGTCAGTGACCGTATTTATGTCATGAACGAAGGCCGCATTGTCGGGGAGATGTCTGCTGAAGGGGCGTCGCAAGAAAAGATTATGGCGGAAATTGTGCAGCTCGAGGACAAAACCAGATGACCCTATGTCCCCTATGTCCCTTATGTCTATGTACATTCAATATACGTACATTCAATACAAGTTGTCATAACGACAACAACGCAGCAGACGTGCTTAGAGCCGTGTCACAACTGGTATCACAACAGGAGGTTTACGCGTGAGCAGTATCAGCGCATCAGGTCAAAGCGACAGCCAAACGGGGTTTGGTACTCTGCTCAGTCGCTTTTTACAACAATATGGCATGTTGGTAGCACTCGTGGTCATCATCGCCTTTTTTCAGTGGCGTACCAACGGCGTGTTACTGCGTCCGCTCAACGTCACCAACTTGATTTTGCAAAACAGCTACATCGTCATTATGGCAATTGGCATGCTCTTGGTTATCGTAGCGGGGCATATTGACTTGTCGGTAGGCTCAGTCGTGGGTTTTGTAGGCGCACTAGCCGCTACCATGATGGTGACCTATGAGATTCATTGGACGTTTGCTATTTTGGTGTGCTTGCTGACAGGCGCAATTATTGGCGCTGCCCAAGGCTACTGTGTGGCGTTTTTAGGGATTCCTTCGTTTATTGTGACGCTTGCTGGCATGCTCATGTTTCGAGGGTTAAGTTTGGCGCTCTTGCAAGGGCAATCGGTAGGGCCTTTTCCGCGCACCTTTCAGCGGCTCAGTTCGGGATTCATTCCTGATGTGTTTAATGGCGAAGAACTGCACCTGACGGCGTTGGTGCTAGCAAGCCTCATTGTGATTGCTATTTGGGTTTTAAACATCCGCCAGCGCCAAAGTCAGCGTCGTTACCAGTTTGCTAGCGAACACATCATCGTGTTTTTGTTCAAAAACCTTGCTGCGTCAGCCGCTATTCTCTATATGACCTACTTGCTGGCTGACTATCGCGGTTTCCCCAATGTGCTCATGATTATGTTTGCGTTAATTGTCCTCTACTCGTTCATCACTAACCAAACCACCATCGGCAGGCGCATTTATGCCCTTGGGGGCAACGTGCAAGCCGCCAAGTTGTCAGGCATCAATACCGAACGGCTCACTTTTTTGGCGTTTGCTAACTTGGGGTTGCTAGCGGGCCTAGCGGGCTTGGTGTTTGCCGCCCGCCTCAACACCGCAACCCCCAACGCCGGGGAAACCTTTGAGCTTGATGTGATTGCGGCGGTGTTTATTGGCGGTGCATCGGCCAAAGGTGGCGTCGGCACGATTATTGGTGCGGTCATTGGGGCGTTTGTCATGGGGGTCATGAACAACGGTATGTCCATTTTGGGTATCGGCATCGACTGGCAACAGGTGATTAAGGGCTTGGTGCTCCTCGCTGCCGTCTTCTTTGACGTGTACAACCGCCGCAAAGGTTAAGGGATTACGTGGGGGTAATGTGTTATGTTGCACATTTTGGTAAGGTTGAGGCGTCATGACCTGTCTTACTGACATGTTACTAACACACTGCTGACAGATTACTAAAGGTGCGTTTGATAGAGCATAGCCAGTGAGGGTATAGCCAGTGAGGTATGAAACGGAGCAAGATCTGCGCCAACACAACCAACGGGTATGCCCAACCTGTCAAGGCGTTTTCGTCACGGGTGTGGCGTGCTTAGTAGGGCTGTGCTCGAGCATCAACACCTCATCAAGCATACTTTGAAAACAGTTTGCCCTTGCTTATTACCCCCTAACTTCATGTGTAGATAACCACAATCATCGAAACGGCTACCAAAACAACCACTAAAACGACCACAGAAACCGCAATCATGAAAATGACCAAAAAGTTATCTAAACCCCGTAAAGCTGTTACCTTGAACGATGTGGCACTGGCCAGTGGTGTGTCGCATCAGACGGTCTCGAGGGTAATCAACAACAGCCCCAACGTGTCTGCGCCGACGCGTGAGCGGGTGCGCCGTGCCATTCGTGACCTTGGCTACCGCCCCAACCGTGCTGCTCGGCAACTGGTCACAGGCACGTCTACGACCATTGGCATCATCAGTTACGGCATGAATTACTACGGGCCGGCGCAGATGGTGCAACGCACCGAACGTTCACTTACCGAACAGGGGTACGGTTTGGCGTTTGCTTCCGTAGATGACCTCGAGCCAGCCAGTTTGCAACGGGCCATTGATGCTCTCGAGCAACACGCAGCTGCAGGTTTCATCCTCGTTACCCCGCTACTAGCAGCTAGCCTTGCTGACATTCCTAGCATGTGTCAGGGAGTGCCGTATGTGTTGGTTGATGCCCCACCTGAGGTTAACTTGCCGTCAGTACGCATTGACCAGTCTGCAGGCAGTGCGCTGGCTACCCGCCATTTGCTCGAGCTAGGTCACCGCGTCATCTGCGAAATCAGTGGCCCGTTGTCGTGGAGTGGCGGCAGGGCACGCCATCGTGCTTGGTTAGATACCCTGCAAACCGCCGGGTTGACCCCAGGGCGCAGCATTGAAAGCGATTGGACTGCGCAGGGTGGTTATGACGCGGCGCTCGAGCTTATTCGTGACCCCGTCAGCGCGTCCATGACGGCGTTGGTTGTTGGTAACGACCAAATGGCACTCGGGGCAATGGCGGCACTGCGTGAAGTGGGGTTGCGCGTGCCTGATGATGTTTCGGTGGTGGGGTTTGACGATGTACCCGAAGCGCAGTTTTTTGACCCGCCACTCACCACGGTTGTGCAGCAGTTTGATGCGTTGGGTGAACAGAGTGCTGCTTATATCCTCGAGCGCGTGGGTGCAATCCCCGCCCAAGACCACGACCAACACGTCACCTTACAACCGCGTTTGGTGGTGCGGCAAAGTACTGCCAAACCCAAACAGTCAGTAATGTCTTGACAACAATACCCTGATTATAACGTCTCAATAACGCAATGTTCTGATAACACACTAATAACAACGTGAGTCTCGAGACCACCCTGACAAGATTTTGCCGCAGTCCTGACCACACGCCTAAGCAAACCTAAGCCAGCCTTACAGATGAACCCAAGATTGTGAACGCTAACCTGCGCACGAACTGCAAGATAAGAACCGCAAGACACGAAAGGAGTTCTCATGCCCTACACCATCGGTATCGATTTTGGCACCCTGTCCGGGCGGGCGCTACTCGTAGACACCCACGATGGCCGTGAAGTGGCCACTGCCGTGTTGGACTATCCGCACGGTGCTATTGATGATGTTTTACCGACGAGCGGCAAAACCCTCCCACCGGAATGGGCGCTGCAACATCCGCTTGATTATCTCGAGGTTGTGCGCGCCACCGTGCCCGAGGTGCTCAAACAAAGTGGCATTAACCCTGCTGAGGTTGTTGGTATCGGTATTGACTTTACAGCTTGCACGATGTTACCTGTTAAAGCTGATGGCACGCCACTTATGGCGCTAGACGCATGGCACGATAACCCCCACGCATGGGTCAAACTCTGGAAACATCACGCGTCGCAGCCTCAAGCAGACACCATCAACCGGGTGGCTCGAGAACGCGGCGAGACATGGCTCGAGCGCTACGGCGGCAAGTACAGCAGCGAGTGGTTTTTCTCTAAGGCTTTGCAAATGCTCGAAGAAGCCCCTGATGTTTATGCTGCTAGTGATCGCATGTTAGAAGCCGCCGATTGGGTCATTTGGCAACTGACCGGTGTTGAGGCTCGCAACGCCTGCACCGCCGGTTACAAAGCCATGGTGCAAGCAGGAGATTATCCCTCAAAAGACTTTTTCGCCGCCCTGCACCCTGATTTTGCCGAGGTGGTCGACAGTAAGATGAGCCGCGAGTTTGCTCAGTTGGGAGATAAAGCAGGTGGGTTAACGGCGGTCTGGGCAGAGGCTACAGGTTTGCCTGAAGGCACGGCGGTAGCAGTTGCCAACGTGGACGCACACGTCACCGCGCCTGCGGTCAAAGCCACCCAAGCGGGCGTGATGGTGATGATTATGGGCACGTCTACCTGTCACATCATGTCTGATGACACTTTGCACAACGTGGAAGGCATGTGCGGCGTGGTCGAAGGGGGCATCATCCCGGGGATGTACGGTTACGAAGCCGGGCAGTCGGGCGTGGGTGATATTTTTGCGTGGTTTGTCGATAACGCTGTCCCACAAGAATATCGTGACGCTGCTGACGCGGCTGGTGTGGACATTCACGCCTACTTAGAACGCGAAGCCGCTAAACAACGTGTGGGTGAACACGGGTTACTAGCGCTCGACTGGTGGAACGGCAACCGCTCGACATTGGTAGATACAGAGTTATCGGGTCTGTTGGTTGGGATGACGTTGGCCACAAGAGCACCAGACATCTATCGCGCTCTCATTGAAAGTACCGCGTATGGCACCAGGGAAATCATCGAAGCCTTCGAACAAAAAGGCGTGCAGGTGCGCGAGCTCGTCGCTGCCGGAGGCTTACCCGAAAAAAATGCCCTTTTGCGGCAGATTTATGCTGATGTTACTGGGCGTCCGCTGAAATTGGCAGGGTCTGCCCAAGCACCAGCCCTCGGGTCTGCTATGCACGCTGCTGTTGCGGCCGGAGTCTATGTGTCTATTCACGATGCTGCCGAACAGATGGGCAAACTCAAAGACGACGTGGTCATGCCTATTGCCGAAAATCAAACCGTCTACGACGTACTTTATGGTGAATACAAACGCTTGTACGACACCTTCGGACGTGGCGACAACAATGTCATGAAAACCCTCAAACGCCTCCGGCAAGACGCCGTGCGCGAAAAGGTGGCGTAATGACGTCTTTTCAACAGCTACAAAGCGACGTCTGCAAGTTGCACGATTATTTGCCAAGTAACAACCTCGTCAGTTGGACAAGCGGCAACATCAGTGGGCGCATTGTGGGTGGCGATATGTCCCACAACCAAATGGTGATTAAACCCTCGGGGTTGTTGTTTGAAGACTTACGCCCTGAAACCATGTGCGTTGTCGACATTGATACCTTAGAAAACCACAGCCCCTACAAGTTCTCATCTGATACCGCCACGCACGCGTATATCTACAAACATATGCCGGAAGTTGGTGGCATCGTGCACACCCACAGCCCCTATGCCACTGCTTGGGCTGCTGTCGGCAAGCCGATTCCTTGTTTTCTCACCGCGATGGCAGACGAGTTTGGTGGTCCTATTCCGTTGGGTGGGTTTGCGTTAATTGGCGGCGAAGAGATTGGCCGTGAGGTGGTGCGGGTGCTTCAAAATCACAATTCGCCCGCCATCATCATGCAAAACCACGGCGTGTTTACCATCGGTAAAACCCCCAAAGACGCCGTTAAAGCAGCGGTGATGTGTGAAGACGTGGCCAGAACCAGCTTTTTGGCGCAGCAGCTGGGTACGCCTTTGCCCATTAGTGAAGACGACATCGCCAAGTTGCATCACCGATATACCCATGTTTATGGGCAGTAAGGGTGACGGAGGGATGCTCGAGTTATTGTGCACTTGGCTACATCAACCTTAAGGAGATTGCTGTGTATACAAAGAACATAATCAAATACGTTTCGAATCCTATCAGCAAACACATAACAAAACACATCCTGAGACATATTGCTGTCATCTTGTTGATGTTGTCACCAGCCTTATCAGCAGCGCAGTCTGACACCTCAGAGGACATTTTTGTGGGGGTTGTGGTGTCGTTAAGTGGGCCTCTAGCGGCAGTTGGGCAAACCATGCTCAACGGTGCGGAATTGGCGCGGCAAGCCATCAATGAATCTGGTCAACTTGGTGGGGCACAGTTGCAGTTTATTGTTGAAGATAGTGCTGGAGACGAGTTACAAGCAGTAGCTGCTTTTGAGCGGCTCATGGCCGATGACAGGATAGTGGCCATTCTTGGTCCGGTCACCTCGAGCGCGGCAGCACCTGCGTTTGTTACCGCCCAAGCGAGCGGCATGGTGGCTATTGCTCCGACGGCCGCAGCCGCAGGCCTTAGCACTTTTGGCGATTTTGTCTTTGTTAGTACGCTTACCTTAAATGTGCTGGTGCCCAATGGGTTAACGCTTACCCAAGAACGGTTTGGTTATGAACGAGTAGCAGTCATCGTTGACGAAGATGATCTCTTTTCGCAAAGTGCTGTCACGATTCTCGAGGGTGTCTTTGCTGGTAGTGACGTGGAGATTGTGGCTAGCGAGCGGTTCTCGAGCGGTATCACTGGCGACATTGACGTGCGTGAGCAGCTCGAGCGCATCATCGCTAGCAACCCAGACGCCCTATTTATTGCCACGCTGCCCGCCGAAGCCACTGATGTTCTCCAACAAGCCGAAGAAGTAGGCTTATCTCCCGAGGTAACCCGCATCACGCCAGCGTTTTCAGGTGACGATGTTGCTATTGTAGGCGATGCTGCCGAAGGACTCATTACCTTTTCAACTTGGGACAGTGCTGCTGATACCCCCGGTAATCAAGCCTATGTACAACAGTATCGCGAAACCTACGGCGCTGAACCCAACCGTTTTGCCGCCCAGTGGCATGCTGCTGTCACCCTTTTGACCACCGCCATTCGCCAAGCGGATTCCCTTGAATCTGAGGCCATTCGTGATGCCTTAGCTAGCTTGCAAAATGTCGATACCGTGTTGGGGGCATTTTCGTTTGATGAGGAAGGTAGTGGTGTCTTTGATCCGGTGGTGCTTGTGGTGCGTGATGGCGTGTTGGTGCCATTCTAAATTACGAATAAATAGTCAGAGGAGTTACCTTGAAACAGCTCGAGCAACCCCAAATATGGTTTGTGTGCGGTTCGCAGCACCTGTACGGCCCCGAACCTTTACAAGAAGTGGAACACAACGCTCATGCCATTGCTGCTGGTTTGGATGATGGAGGCAGTCCCTTAACCATCACCTTCAAAGGCGTACTGACAACGTCTGAAGAAATCAAAGCCTTGTGCCTGCAAGCCAACGCCGACGCGTCTTGTGCAGGCGTAATCATCTGGATGCACACTTTTTCGCCTGCCAAGATGTGGATTGCAGGCCTCACCCAACTTGCCAAGCCGCTGTGTCATTTGCATACCCAATACAACCGCGATTTGCCGTGGGACAGTATCGACATGGACTTTATGAACCTCAACCAAGCCGCCCATGGTGACCGCGAAGCAGGCTTTTTGCACAGCCGCATGGGTCTCAAACGGCAGATTATCGTGGGGCATTGGCAAGACCCCGAGGTTCATGCCGAGTTGAGTATGTGGGTCAGAGTGGCGCACGCCTGGCATGACTTACAAGGGGCAAAGTTTGCCCGCATCGGTGACAACATGCGCTATGTGGCTGTTACTGAAGGCGACAAAGTAGCGGCTGAAATGCGTTTTGGGGCGTCCATTAATGGTTATGGCGTGGGTGACGTGGTGGCGCACGTTAACGCCATCGAAGACAGCACCATCGATACGCTCGTCAGTGAGTATGAAGATACCTACGAGGTCATAGCCAGCTTGCGCAAAGGCGGCGAACGGCACGCGGCACTCAGATACAGTGCGCGGCTCGAGCTAGGTTTGCGTAGTTTTCTAGAAGACGGCAACTTCAAAGGCGTCACCGATACCTTTGAAGACTTACACGGCTTAGAGCAACTGCCCGGTTTGCCCATGCAACGCCTCATGGCAGATGGTTATGGGTTTGGTGCTGAAGGCGACTGGAAAACTGCCGTATTGCTCAGAGCCATGAAAGTGATGGCGCAGGGTTTACCGGGGGGCACGTCTTTCATGGAAGACTACACCTATCACCTCTCGCCAGACGGCCATCAGGTACTTGGGGCGCACATGCTAGAAATTTGCCCGTCGATTGCTCGTGATATACCTCGAGCTGAAATTCACCCGCTCGGTATCGGTGGCAAAAGTGACCCCGTGCGCCTCGTGTTCGACAGTCAACTCGGGGATGCCATCAACGTGTCGATTATTGACATGGGTAACCGCTTTAGGTTGATTGTTAACGAAGTGACGGCGGTAGAACATCCGCCGCTGCCCAATTTGCCCGTAGCAAGGGCTGTGTGGCAGTGTAAGCCCGATTTCAAAACGGCGCTTGCGGCGTGGTTGTATGCCGGTGGGGCGCATCACACGGTGTACAGTTATCCGCTTACGACCAAGTATCTCGAGGCTTTCGCTGAGCTTGCTGGTGTTGAACTGGTCGTCATTGATGGTGATACAAACTTACGCGAGCTGAAACGCGAATTGCAACAAAACGACCTCACCTATGCCCTGTCACAAGGTGTGCGGGGGTAGGGCTAGGCTGTCGTTTTCAAACGTCACGTTGAGATATAGCGCAAAGGTGTCGCTGTGGCATTTTGTAGAGGCGGTAGCGTTGCGTCTTTGCGCATCACACTCGAGCAAAAAACAGAGGAGAAGACCATGAAAGCAGCCCGTCTGCACGGTCCCAAAGACATTCGCATCGAAACCTTGGACGCGCCACCTGCCCCCGCTGCTGGGGAAGTACTGATTAACGTGAAAGCAGTGGGTATCTGTGGGTCAGACTTGCACATGTACCAAGACGCCCGCATTGGCGACACCGAAATTCCCTCGCCGATGGTGCTCGGACACGAGTTTATGGGTGAAGTGGTTGCCGTAGGTGAAGGGGCGATAGATGGTATGTTTCAACCCCTCAAAGTGGGGCAGCGCGTGGCCGTCGAACCTGCCATTGCTGATGAGCACCACGAACTGTTTGAAAAAGGCCATCCTAACTTAGTCCCTGTGGCGTTTTACGGGTTATATCCTGATGACGGCGCGTTGCAAGAACAAATGGTCGTGCGGGCAAAAAACTGTTTTCCCATTCCCGATAGCATCAGTGACGGCGCAGGCACGCTATTAGAAACCCTCGGCGTGGCCATTCACGCTATTGACTTGGGACACCTCAAATTGGCAGATACGGTGGCCGTAGTGGGTTGTGGTCCGGTGGGGATGCTCATTGTCAAATTGGCGCAACTGGCTGGTGCCAAAGAGGTATACGCGTTTGACAGGCTCTCGTGGCGGGTGGAAAAAGCCGCGAGTTGGGGCGCGACGGCGTGGCAATACGAAAACGAAGCTAGCGCTGTAAAACACATCGAAGACGCTACTGGTGGGCGCGGGTGTGATGTGGTCTTTGAAGCCGCGTGGGCCGATGAGAGCATCAATGTATCAGCAGAGATTGCCCGTTATGGTGGGCGGGTGGTGCTCGTGGGCATTCCGGGCAGTGACGAATTTTCCATGAAACACTCAACAGCGCGGCGCAAAGGGCTCAGTGTGATGTTCTCGAGGCGCATGAAACACACCTATCCCAGAGCTATTGCCCTGGCAGCTCGAGCTGAGCTTGACCTCGATGACTTGGTATCACACAACGTTACCCTAGACGACACCCCCGAGGCGTTTAAGCAAAACAGCGACTACGAACCGGGTGTCAACAAAATCGTCATCCACTTAAACCACGATTAACGTGAGCGCATGATAATCAGACACTTAGTATTTTCATGATTGATACCCATTCCAATTGATTCCTGAAGGAATCAATTCGCGCAGAGCGCGTAGGA
>CAZKAZ010000072.1:0-20181 GCA_964550765.1 uncultured bacterium
AACCGTAGGTCCCGGGTTCAAGTCCTGGTGCGCCCGCCACATAACTCATCACTGCGTTTTTATTACTGCTTTGTGGTTGCGTTTTTGTCACGTCACCAGCGTGTGCGTTCATCACTGCGTTGTTTGCAGTATCAAAGTTGCTTGTTTGTGATGTCCAAACTCAAGCTGATAACCGTCACAGGTCTTTTTATAAGGAAGCCGTGGCGGTTTTTTTATGCGTGTCCGGGTTCGCTTTATCAGCATCAGGATTTTCTGGGTTAGGATTTTCTGGGTTAGGATTTTCTGGGTCATGGTCGTCATGACTATCGTGCGCAGGTGTGCTGTCGGCATAGACGCAGTTGCGTCCGTTGGCTTTGGCGCGGTATAGGTTGTCGTCGGTGCGCTTGAGCCACGCGTCGATGTGTTCGGGTGCACTGTACTCGGTGACGCCTAAGCTGACAGTCACTTGGGCACTGGCAATCAAAGGGGCAGCCGCAATGCGCGTGCGGATTTCTTCGGCGAAGATAATCCCAAAAGGTAGACTGGTGTTTTTGAGTAAGACCAAAAATTCTTCGCCACCCAAGCGGAAGATGTGGTCGCTTTGATACTGTTGGTCTAGCAACCTATCGACAATGTTGACGATACCCGTTAGGGCGTCATCGCCTGCTTGGTGGCCGTAGGTGTCGTTGACGTGTTTGAAGTGATCGATGTCAAACGCTACCAAGGTAGCAGATTGGGCGTTTTGTGTAGCGGTCGTGATGGCTTGCTCGAGGCAATCCATGAGGTGACGGCGGTTGTAAGCGTTAGTCAAGGGATCACGCAGCGTCAACGCCGCTAAGCGGGTTTGAAATTCACTGAGAATACCGATGAGGACGTCGCTCGAGACACACACCATCGCAAGCGTGGCACCAAAACGGATAGCGACGGCAAAAGGCGTAAAGTAAAACGCCACTGGAATCAACAAACTGAGAAACACCGCGAGGTTAATGCGCGCATGTGAACGTTGACTGAGAAACAACACCCCAAACGCCGCCGGATAGCACCAGAACAAAGCGTTAATACCTCGAACAGACATACTGTGAATGAGGGCTGCCAAAATAAGATTGAGAATGACCCAAGGCGGAATTAGCATCGAGTGCGCCCGATAAAGACGATACGAGTTCACAAATAACAACACGACAATCAGGGCGTAAAAGGCTGCTGCTATCCACTGTCCACGCCACAAGCTGAAAAGGGCAAACGGCGAAAAAAAGACGACCGTCACAAACCCGAGCACCATGACGATGCGTTGCCGGGCGGCAGGTAAAAAGTCGTGTTCTGGTCTAAACATAGGGTGGGGCATAGCTAATAAGGGGCGTCGCGCTATCAGGCAAGCGCGTGCGCGTTAATGATTGTACCGCAGGTGAGAATCACTACCCTAATGTATCGCCATAGTCCGAACGACTATCCGCGATTTGTTGTGCTTGGCAGCGCGTCATGATTGGCCGATTTGGTGTGTTCGGTTGCTCAGTCAACAATCCCCTCGAAGTTCGTTGCCCCGTCACAAGGTTGTTGCCCTACCCAGTTGAGTTAGCATTCGTGAGTTGGTATCAAGGCGTCAGCGATGGTGTGAGTCCTGCTCATTATGTTCTGCTCATTATGCAGTGACGCTGCGAGTAGTTAGGCTTGTGCGGGTAAATAACCATTAGATAACTATATGAGTATAGATAACTATGCGGGTAGATAACAACGCAAGAGACTGGCGTTGCCTTGGAGTTGGTAATCGCCTAATGTCGCAGGTAACACCACCGACATGCCTGCGCTGAGGGGGAGGGAATCGTGTTGGCTCGAGAGCAGTGCGTCACCTTCAATGAGGGTGAGAATCTCCAAACTGGTAGCCTT
Organism: uncultured bacterium; assembly: GCA_964550765.1. GTDB lineage: Bacteria > Deinococcota > Deinococci > Deinococcales > Trueperaceae > JBCCBI01. The sequence continues at coordinate 1,861 of CAZKAZ010000072.1, forward strand.
GGTGCGGGTGTGGCGTTGGCCGTTTAGCTGCCACAATTCCATAGCAAAAGCATCAACACGGATAAGCTCGAGCGTCTGGTCATCAAGCGGCGTGGGGTGTACCTTTGCCCGTTCGCCTGCTTGCATGTCAAGGACGTCTAAGGCTTTATCAACGTGTAACTCGCGTAAGTTGCCAGCGGCGTCGCGGCGCTGATAGTCATAGACGCGGTAGGTTAAGTCGCTACTTTGTTGGATTTCAAACAAGATAATACCCGCGCCAATGGCGTGCAACGTGCCTGCGGGGTTGTAAATCACGTCGCCTGCTTGCACGGGTACGACGTTCACATAGTGCTCGAGCGTCCCTGCACCAATGGCTTCGCGTACGGTGTCTGCGTCTATGTCTTGGTTAAATCCCCACAAAATATGGGCATCTGCAGCGGCGTCTAAGATGTACCATGCTTCGGTTTTGCCTAAGTGTCCACTGCTCGCTTCGACCCGGCGGGCGTAAGTATCATCAGGATGGACCTGAATGGATAAAGGCGCAGCGGCGTCAATGAACTTGGCCAGTAACGGTACGGTGTTGCCATATTGTTCGCTGCTGGCCGTACCCAGTAACGCAGCCCCATACTGCTCAGCGACCTCAGCAAGACTGCTACCTGCGAGTGCTCCGTTGATAACGTGGTTGGTTTTGTACACCTGCCACACTTCGCCCAAAGGGTCAGCCCCGGGGGGTGTGTCTAGCTCGAGCTGCAGACGCGCTAGCAAACGATCGCCACCCCACAAGCGCCGACTGAGGGTGCGTTCTAAGACCAAAGGATATAACGCGGGATTCATAAGCTGTTTTTACCACTTTTGGTGGCTGGTTTTGGTGGCTGGTTTTTATCGCTGGCGTTGGCTTGCTCTTAGGTGAACGGTTACAGTAGCCCAGAAGGGCGTTGCTTGATGGTGTTGCTGAACGGCGACGATGGGCAATGCCGCGGGTTGTTGCTACAGTGGCTGATGTTTACCAACGTCACATCGACATAAAACACGTTCAACTGTGTAGACGTCAATCATGAAAAGGCTATAAGTAAAAAAGTTTTACTTACAAAAACATGACTCGAGCACTGCCATCACCGTGCTGGAGTCATCAATGAAGCTGCTCGAGCTAGCTGCTGTGTGCTGTGTTGTGCACCAATATGGGCTGGGCTGGGTACAATGGCAATTCATACCCATGTTTGATACCTTGAGTGCCTTGTTAGAACAAGCTGGCGTATTTGCGCCCATTTTGTACGTGTCGTTTTTTTTGGCCACGGCGCTACTGCCGTTTATTCCTACGCCCTTGGTGAGCGCTTTGGGGGGAAGTTTTTTGGGGGCGACGCCTGCTATTTTGTTGGGGACGCTAGGTTTGGGATTGGGGGCGGCGTTGGCGCTTATCTTGTCGCGGCGCTTGGGGCATCCGCTGGTGATTCGCTTGGTGGGTAAAAAAGCCTGGCTCGAGTGGGAAGACTTTTTAGGTATCCGCTCCACATTGGTGTGGGGGGTTATCTTTTTTGTGCTCAACATCGACTTTGCGGTGCTGGCTTCTGGCCTTACCGACTTGCCGCTGCGCCGTCTGTGGTTGGCGGCGGTCATTGCCCGTTTGCCGTGGTTGGTGCTCAGTGCGTGGTTTGGCGAAAGCCTCTTTCGCAGCGAACAAATGTTAATTAAAGCTGTAGGCGGTATTGTCATTGTGGTGGTGCTTTTGCGAGTGATGCAAGCCATTGTGCGCCGTCAGGTAGCACGCCACGCCGCCCGTGATGACTATCCTGAGTGAACAGTGTCTGAGTTGCTATATCTGAGTCAATGTGCCTGAGTAGACGTGGTGGGTGACGCACTGTCAGATGCTGATGACATGACCGAAATCGTGCCATTATCGTGGCATTGTCGTAGACGGCTACCCCATCGAACGCCCTGCTTGTGAACGTGCTAGCTGTTGGTGGAGACGTCGATAAACATCAACCGCGATACGTGTCATGGCTGTACGTGTCATGGCTGTTGGTAGTGTTGGTGCAGGTATGTTGGTGCGTGTAGTGAGCTTGCTTTCAGTCTTTGTTGTGGCTCGAGCCACCCTTATCTGACCCTGCAAAACACACCCGATTTTTGCCCGAGGTCTTGGCGCGATACATCTGCTTGTCGGCGGCTTGCAACATGGCTTCGTAGTGCGCAATGTATTTTTGTTTGTCGGTGACGCCCATGCTGAGGGTGACCTGCAAGTCGGGGTGAACTGTGTGCCACGGGTAGCTGGCTACTAAGTGACGCAAGTTGTCACAGGCGGCAGTAGCAGCTTGTAGGGGCGTTTCTGGAAAGACAATCACAAATTCTTCGCCGCCATAGCGCGCCACAATGTCTTGACTGCGGGTATGTTGCGAAAAAATCATGGCGATTTGCCGCAAGACATCATCGCCTATCGCGTGAGATAAGGTGTCGTTAATCTGTTTGAAGTTATCAATATCGCACAGCATGACACTCAATGGCGTGTGATAACGCTCAGCGCGTTCAAATTCTTGGGCGAGTAGGGTATCTAGGGTGCGGCGGTTGCAGAGTTTGGTGAGGCCGTCTTGTTGACTGAGTTGCTCGAGCGCCTGATTTTTGCTGGCTAGCTCGAGGTGTAACTGTTCAAGTTCGCGCACTTTGGCAGCGGTTTCTGCATAGGCACGCTCGAGTTGAATGTGGGCGTCTTTGAGGGCGCTATCTTGTTTTTTGCGTTCGGTAATGTCAAGCAAGTACACCGTGCTGCCCACATTGCTGCCCACATCGCTGGATTGGCTCGAGGTTGGCTTGTGTGTGTCCACAGCGTTCATGTCTGGGCTGCTTATGTCTAGGTTGTTTATGTTGGGGCTGCTCACGTTGGGGCTGCTCACGTTGGGGCTGCTCACGTTGGGGCTGTTTGCATCGCCCGGATAGATACGCAGGTCGTACCAACGTTGGGATTCAGCCACATAAAACTCTAACGTGGTGACCCGCTGCTGGCGCACAGCGGCTTGGTAGCGTTGCCATACGGCTCTGGGCAAGCGGGGAAAAGCGTCTTTAATATGCGTGCCGACCAGTTCATACTTGCCGAGTTTGCTGAGGTCGCTGATGATGCGGTTGGCGTAGGTGATGACGCCCTGTTCATCAATGGCCAAAAAACCATCTGTGATGCGCTCGAGCAATTCTGTTTGCGTTTTGAGGGCATATTCGGCTTTTTCACGGGCTTGCTGTTCGCGTTCGATTTCTATATCAAGCATGAGGCCAGCGAGTTCGCGTTGATGTTTTTGCTCGAGCAAGGCGCGTTGGCGTTCGGCAAACTGACGCTCATGGGTGTAAGCTTGGGTCATATCACCCAACGCGGCGCACACCTCGGCGAGGGCTTCGTGAATAAACGTCTGAAAGCGCTTTTCGCCGATAGTTTGGGCTTGTTGCAAGGCGTCTGCTAAGGTGATGCGGGCGTCTTGCAGGTGTCCTTGGGTGCGTTGTAATAAGCCAAGGCCATAGTGAATAATCATGCAGTAACGCTTGTGAGGATAAGCGGCAATTAACTCGAGCGCCCGGGTGATATAACGTTCGGCTTGGCTGATGTGGTCTTGCTCGAGGCTGGCGTCTTGCTCGAGGCTGGCAATAGCAGCATTGGCAAGAACAACAGCGAGTACTGAGAAGGTTTGTTTGCTCTCGAGTTGGTTAATGGCGCTGCGGTAGTAGTCGAGGGCAGTTGCAAAGTCTTGGCGCTCGAGGTGAATATCACCGAGTTGGGCAGTGGTGAGGGCATAGTCTTGTTGGTAGTGCTTGCCGAGTGCTAGCGCCTGTTCAAAATAAGCGAGGGCTTGTTTTTCGCGCCCCAAATAGTGAAACAGCGACCCCAAGTTGGCAATGGGTTGTTTGACATCAGCGTGGTCAAGGCGTTCGTAGAGGTGTTGGCTGGTCGTTAAGGCATTCACCGCCTGACGGTAGTCACCGAGTACCCTGAACGCCAAGCCTTGGGTGTTGCGCAAGCGGGCTTCGTAGAGTAGGTCATCGTGCCGCTGGGCGCTAGCAATGCCCGCCTCAGCGCAAGCAATGACCTCGTGGTAGCGCCCGTCGATGTACCAACAGATACACAGCGGGACACGCAAGTAGTAATGCAGCGGTGAAGCAACCAACGCAGGGCAAGCCCGCAAGCGGATGAGGGCGTGCTCGAGGTGTTCTTGAGCGCGATGTTCAAAACCTGCTGCCATCACGTGTTTTGCCCAGGTAATTAACGCTTGCACCAATGCCCGCACTACATTCACCACATCATCATCGGCAACATTATGATTGGCAACAGCCATAGCTGTCCTAGCGGCTTCTGCACTGATGTTATTTGCGTTTAGTGGCTGAGCGTCACGTTGCTGGGCAATGTCATTGGCGAGGGCATCTTGGTTGAAGGCATCTTGGTTGAAGGTATCTTGGTTGAAGGTATCTTGGTTGAGGGTGTCACTGTGGAGACACGGATCAAGACGGTGGCGCTTGGTTTCATGATTATTGTCATGGTTACTATCATGGTTGTTGGGTTGGTGAATGAGCTGCTGGCTGCGGCCTGTGCTGGCTCGAGAGTGATGGCTACGTGTTTGGCGAGCGTGCTCGGCGAGTTGCTGACACAAGACGGCAACAGCCTGTTCGCACAGCGCTACGATGGTATCGTTGGCTTGGTTGGCACCCTCAACATCATGAAAACGCCACAAAAATGTCCCGATGGTTTTGGCATCGGTCGTGTGTAGCTCTTCAGGGTGTGACCAGGGTTGCTCGAGCATATCCATCAGCATAACGCGTTATATCAGCAGGGTTGTGCTCAGTCATTAGCGTGACAAATCTATAAAAGCACTAAAAACACAGCCGATTTTTACCTGAGGTCTTCGCGCGATACATCTGCGCATCGGCGGCTTTGAGCATGGCTTCGTAATCAGCAAAGTGGGGGTGTTTACCTGTTAGTCCCATGCTGAGCGTGACACTAAGCTCGGGATGAATTGCCTGCCAAGCATAATCAGTGACGTGCTGACGTAGCTTTTCGCAGGCTGCCGCTGCGTTTTCTAAAGAGGTTTCTGGAAAAACAATCACGAATTCTTCGCCCCCGTAGCGGGCAACGATGTCTTGATCGCGAGTGTGGTGAGAAAAAAGCACTGCAAGCTGCCGCAACACCTCATCGCCAATGGCGTGTGACAGTCGGTCGTTGATTTGCTTGAAGTTGTCGATGTCACACAGCATGACGCTCAAAGGGTCGTGATAGCGATTGGCGCGCTGAAATTCTTGGCCGAGTAGGGTATCTAAGGTGCGACGGTTGAAGAGTTTGGTGAGGCCATCTTGCTGACTGAGGCGCTCTAGGGCACGATTTTTGCTAGCGAGTTCGTGGTGTAATTGCTCGAGCTCGCGCACCTTAGAAGCAGTTTCAGTATAAGCATGCTCGAGCTGCACATGGGTCGAACGCAAAGCGGCGTCTTGCTGTTTGCGTTCACTCACATCAAGCATGTAAACCGTTGTGCCTACTTGACTAGGATAGATGCGCAAGTCATACCAACGTTGCTGGTGGTCAAAGTAAAATTCAAACGTCGTGCCGTGTTTTTGCTTGATGGCTTCGCGGTAGCGCTGGCGCACGAACACAGGCAAGTTGGGAAAACAGTCGCTGGCGTACTGACCGATGAGTTCAAGGCGGGTTTTGCCACTCAGTTCGCTAATCACATGGTTGGCATAGATGATGAGACCCGCTTCGTCAATGGCCAAAAAGCCATCGGTAATGCGCTCGAGCAACTCGGTTTGCGTTTTAAGGGCATATTCGGCTTGGGCGCGGGCTTGTTGTTCGCGTTCGACTTCAAACTCGAGGGTTAACCCTGCCATGGTGCGGTGGCGTTTTTGCTCGAGTTGGGCGCTGTGTCGTTCTTGAAAGATAGATAGGTGTTCAAAGGCGTTGGCAAAGTCACCTTGGTGGCGGTAGACGTCTGCGAGCGCTTGGTGGATGAACGTTTGAAAGCGTTGTTCTTCAATGTCAATGGCGCGCGCTAGGGCGTCCTCGAGGGTATCGCGGGCGCAAGCGTCGCCGCGAGCCTGTTGCAACAGCCCTAGACTGTACAAAATGACCATGTGATAACGCTTGTGGGGATGGTGTTCAATGAGCGTCAGCGCCTGTTGCAAGTGCTCATCAGCCCGTTCAAGCTCGCCGCGGCGGGTGTAGATAATAGCGGCGTTGGCAAGAATCACCGCTAGCACGTCGTAGGCTTCTGCGGCTGCGAGTTTAGTAATGGCCACCTGATAGTAGGCGAGGGCGTCATCGTCGTTATCGAGCTCGAGCTGCTGGTCACCTAGTTGGGCGGTCGTGAGGGCTTCGTCGAATACCAGTCCGTAGCGGCGGCTCAACTCGAGCGAACGGGCAAAGTAGTGTTTGGACTGCTCGATTTGCCCCAAGTGGTTATAAAAAGACGCCAAGTTGGCAGTAGGGCGCTCGAGCTCGGGGTGATCGAGGGCTACATAAAGGCGATAACTGCTTTGTAGTGCCTCGAGGGCAGGTCGGTAACGCCCCAACACCCGCAGCGTGATGCCTCGAGTGTTGAGCAAGCGGGCTTCGTTGAGGGGATCTGCCCACTGCTGGGTCAGCGGCAAGTACGTCTCGGTGAGCTCAACCACATCGCGATAACGGGCGGCTACGTACCAACAGACACTCAACGGCACCGCGATGTGATACGCCAAACGCCCGTCGCAGGTATCCGCTACGGGTAAGTAGCTGAGGGCGTTTTCGAGGTAGGTTTGCGCTTTTTGGTGGTGTTTGGCTGCTGTTGCGTGTTTACCACACACTACCGACACTTGGAAAAACGCACACAAAAGTGCCGGGTCAGAAGCAAACTCGAGTTTCTGCACGTCGACCAAGGTGGCTTCGGCGCGCTCGAGCACGCCTAAATCAGCGTGTTGCAACGCATCATAAAACCGCCACAAAAACGCACTGGCGTCAAGCACCCGTTGCCGCGGCGAAGATAGCGTTTGCAGGCCTTGCCACGTTTGCAGGTCAGCGTCAGTTAGCATTCATTAGAGTATAACGTTTCTCATAAACGTGGGACTAATGTGCTGCATTTTATGGGACTAAGGGGATTTTCTTGCCTGGATTTAAAATACCTTTGGGGTCAAATTGTTTTTTGAGTTCTTGCATGATTGCTAGTGACGCGCCGTGTTCTTGCGCCATGTAGGGCAGTTTGCGCACGCCAATGCCATGTTCTCCGCTGCATGTGCCGCCTGCGGCTAAGGCGTCTTGTACCATCGCTTCGCCAAGTTGCTTGAGGGTAACGTGGTCAGCGTCTTCATCATAAAAAATTGACAGATGAAAGTTGCCATCACCCACATGACCAAGCAAATACGCCGCAAAACCTGCTGCCTCAAAACGCTCAATAGACGTAGTGACGACCTCGGGCAGTTGCGATAAAGGTACTGCTAAGTCCGTAACGAACACACGCTTGCCGGGGTTGGCGGCTTTTTGGGCGTAATAGGCGTTATGGCGAGCGTCCCACAAGCGCTGCCGTTCGGTGTCTTGGTGGCTGCTTTCAAAGGTGCGCGCCCCATGGCGTTTGGCCAGCGCCCGCACGACGTCAAGGTCGGCTTCGAGGCCTTCTTGGGACGTGCCAGCAAACTCCAAAAAGATGGTGATTTCTTCAGGGTATTCTGTTCCCGAATAGGCGTTAACTGCCGCGATGGATTTATCACACACGGCTTCGCAGCGGGCAATGGGTACGGCTTGTTGGATGATGCTGGTTGCAAACGCGGTGGCTTGGGTGAGGTCGGGAAAAGGGACACGCGCTGCCATCAGCGCTTTCGGGATGCCCACGACTTTGAGGGTCACTTCGGTGATGATGCCAAGGGTGCCTTCAGCGCCACAAAAGAGCTTGGTGAGGTTGTAACCGCTCGAGGACTTGCGCGCCCGCGAACCTGTGCGAATCACTTCGCCACTTGCAAGGACTACCTCGAGTGCCATCACATAATCTGTCGTGGTGCCGTAGCGCACGGCAGCTGTGCCAGAAGCGTTGGTAGACACCATGCCACCAATGGACGCAGGCGCACCCGGATCCATCGGGAAAAATAGCCCGTGTTCGCTTAAGTGTTCGTTTAACGTAGGATAAGGCAGCCCCGGTTGCACCACGGTCAGTAAGTCCTGCGGGCGCAGTTCAATCATGCGGTTCATGCGGGTCATATCGAGCGAAATACCCCCGCGCAAAGGGACGGTGATACCTTCTAAGCTCGAGTTGACGGCTACGGGTGTGACAGGGGTGTGGGTGTCATGGGCATAACGCAAGACCTGTTGCACGTCGGCAGTGCATTCCGGATAGACCACCACATCGGGCAAAAACATGCCGTCATAGGATTCACCTTGACCATGTTGCTCGAGCACCTCGCGTTGGGTACTCACTTGGCGCGGATGCAAGTTGAGCATGTCCAGCAAGTTCATGGAATTGTCAATCATGCTGTAAAGTATACGCGTTTGCTTTGCTTCCGTCAGCCAGTGAGTCGGTTTTGGGTGGGTTGTGTATAGTCTCTGAGGGGATTGGCCTAATTGCGTCATACTAAACACGTGCTGCATACCAAACACGTGCTGCATCGTGACCAACACCTCACGCGCTACAATGACCCATGCAGTTCAAACGTACTTATTCGACCATTGACGTTCACACCGCTGGTGAACCTTTGCGCATTGTCACTGCTGGTATTCCTTTTATTCCTGGAGAGACCATCCTCGCAAAGCGCCGTTGGGTCAAAACCCACCTTGATCATGTGCGCACCGCCCTGATGCACGAACCGCGCGGTCATGCTGATATGTACGGTTGTTACCTCACGCCGCCTGTCACACCAGACGCCGACCTGGGAGTGATTTTTATGCACAACGAAGGTTATAGCAGCATGTGTGGTCACGGTATTATTGCCCTTGCTAGTGTGGCGGTAGAAACAGGCATGGTAGTGGCATCAGCGCCAGAAACCCGCATTGGTATCGATAGCCCGGCGGGGTTTATTGAAGCGTTCGTGCAGTGGGATGGCCAGCACGTGGGTGGGGTGCGTTTTGTCAATGTACCGTCGTTTTTATATGCCCGCGACGTCACCGTTGAGACGGAAAATTTTGGTTCGCTCACCATCGACGTGTCCTATGGAGGGGCGTTTTATGCCTATCTTGAAGCCGAACAACTTGGTATTGACGTTACACCTGCCAACGCTAACCAACTGATTCAACTCGGTGATGAGGTCAAGCACGCCACTGAAGCGGCGCTCGAGGTCGTGCACCCGCTCGAGCCAGAACTGCGCGGCATCTACGGTACCGTCATCAGCCAAGCGCAAACCCCACCAACGGGCATAACGCGTGCCCAGCGCAACGTGTGTGTGTTTGCCGACCGAGAAGTTGACCGCTCGCCCACAGGGACAGCTACCGCTGGGCGCATAGCACAGTTGTGTGCCAAAGGGGAACTTGCCGTGGGGGATGTGCTTCGTAACGCCAGCATCATCGACACCGTGTTTACAGGCACGCCCCTAGCAACGTCCACTGTGGGGTCGTATCCTGCGGTGAGCGTCGAAGTGCGTGGTAGTGCTCACATCACAGGGTTCGCACAGTGGGTCGTTGACGAACGCGATCCAGTAGGAGAAGGCTTTTTGCTGCGCTAGTGTGAGACACTGGGGTGGCTCGAGCACCTGCTTAGCCGTGTTGGTGGTGTGCCAGTCATGTTGGGTAATACCCCCATTAGGTATTTAGTTGTACAAACGCTGGTTGGTGACAGTGCTACCCTACGTTCAATGAAAGTTGGCAATAAAAGCAATAAAAGTTGGTGACGTGCACGTTGGCATCAACTAAGACTAACAAACATTTTTGAACCTAGCTAGCCTAGTTATAGGCATTGTTTTGGAGGAGTTTTATGGCAAACAACGAACAGCACCACAACGAACAACACTATGATGTCGTCGTCATCGGTGGCGGTCCCGCCGGGCTAACCGCAGGTATTTATGCCGGACGTGGCCAACTGAAAACGGTCATTTTAGAAAAAGGCCTCCCGGGGGGGCAAATTGCCCAAACCGAAGAAGTCGAAAACTACCCCGGTTTTGATGAAGGTATCACCGGTCCGGAACTGTCTGAGCGGATGGTGCGTCAAGCGGAAAAATTCGGAGCAGAAATCGTCATGGACGAAGTGAGCCGCTTGCGCAAAGAAGGCGAACACTTTGTCGTGACCGGTTATGACACGGAATACTATGCTAGGGCGGTTGTTATTGCAACTGGTGCTAACCCACGCCGTTTGGGTGTACCAGGTGAAGATGAATTTTACGGACGAGGCGTATCGACCTGTGCGACCTGTGATGGTTTTTTCTATCGCGGCAAAAACGTGGTGGTTGTAGGCGGCGGCGACGCTGCGGTGGAAGAAGGCGGTTTTTTAACCAAGTTTGCTGATAGCGTCACGGTTGTTCACCGCCGCGCTGAACTGCGTGCCAACAAAGAAGCCCAAAAACGGGCGTTTGCCAACCCCAAAATGCACTGGCTCTGGAACACCGTGGTTGAAGAAGTGGTCGGCGACAATGGTCAAGTCACTGCCGTCAAAACCCGCGATGTCATCACCGGAGAGACGGGCGAACTGGCAACAGATGGGGTGTTTATCTACATCGGGCATGTGCCCAATACGGGCTATCTCGAGGGTGTTGTTAGCTTGCGTGACAGTGGCTACGTTGATGTTAGCGATGAAATCTACACTAGTGTTGAAGGCATTTTTGCAGCCGGAGACGTATCCGACGAAGTCTACCGCCAACTTGGTACTAGCGTGGGTGCAGGCACCAGAGCCGCTATGGCCGCCGAACGGTGGTTAGCTGAACACGAACTAAGTAACAGCCAAGAAGCCCAAGCTACCGTTGCAGCTGACTAAAGCACATCAACGGTTTAGTATGTGAAACAAGCAAGCGCATCAGTGCTGCCATGCTCGAGGAGTCGTCGGACTCCTCTTTTTTGTACATATCGCAGTTGCCAACGCAATCAGGACGCCGATGATATTGCTAGACCGTACTGCTAGGCCATACTGCTAAACCAAGGTAGACATCTAATGAGCGTGTCTTTTAATGAGGGTGTCTTGTACTCGAGGTGATGGTGTTGTCTTAGACACAAAGACTTAATGGACGGTTTGGTGATGCACTACCGATTTCATGTGATTCCCCTAGGAATTGATGCTACTACATGCCTAGGAAAGGACATAGCGTTCATAAGTTTGTAGCGTATTCTGTCAAAATACATATTATTTAGTATTAATGAAGTTTATTAATGCAATTTATCGACGAGATGTATTGATGTGATTTGACGTGATGAACTAGGTATTTTGGAAGAAAGGATGATGACGTATGGCTACACCCGTGATTGCTCTGTTAAGTGATTTGGGAACACAAGATAACTATGTTGGTGTGATGAAAGGGGTGATGTTACGCGTTGCCCCGGACACGCGTCTGGTCGACATTAGCCACCACATTCAACCCCAAGACGTGCGTGAAGCGGCGTTTATGCTCATGCTCAGTTACGACTATTTCCCGTCGGAGACAGTGTTTTGCTGTGTGATTGACCCTGGGGTGGGCAGTGACCGCAGAGCTGTGGCCATTCGCGTTAAGCGCCAAGAGCGCCACTACACCATTGTGTGTCCTGATAATGGCATTGCCACTGGGGTGCTAGCTGATAGTGATATTGAAACGCAACAGGTCGTGTCGCTCGAGAACGCCCGATACCACTTGCCTGTGATTAGTAATACCTTTCATGGCCGCGATATTTTTGCCCCCGCAGCCGCGCATGTCGCCAATGGGGAAACGCTCGAGAACCTAGGACCTGTGCTTGCGCCTCACTTGCTCACCCGCCTCAACTGGCCAACACCACGCCAAGAAGAGGGTAACTGGTATGCTGATATTATCTATGCCGATCGCTTTGGTAACTTGGTCACCAACATGCGTGCCAACACCTTTCGGGCGTCACGCGCCCCCCACATCCCCCTCGAGCTGTGGCATGTCTGCTTAGGTGATATTGACATTGGCCCGTTGCGGCGCACGTTTGCTGATGTACCCCCGCGCATGCCACTTGCTTACATTGGCAGCACAGGTTTTATCGAAATTGCCATTCGTGACGGCAGCGCCCGCGAGAGTTTGCGTTACAACGCCGACACCCCGGTGATTGTACGTTTACAAGACTAAACACAACACTGTCAGGGCCATAAAGTAGCAATTCTGTGTTTTGTTTCTATAGTTGCTGGTGTTTACTAACATCACGTCGACATAAAAACATCGACACAAAACGCGTTCAACAAAACGTCTTGACTACTTGGCAGGTGTACGTTCATGTCGACATAAAAACATCGACACAAAACGCGTTCAACTGTGTGGGTGTCAATCATGAAAATGCTAAAGTCATGGCTCTGCAGTTATAGCCTTGCAGGTGATAACACAGGCCATAGCATCAAGCCATAGCATCAAGCCGTAGCATCAGGCCGTAGCATCAAGCCATAGCATCAGGCCGTAGCATCAAGCCATCTCATTGTGATGCCGCTTAGCACTCGGTAGCACCCCGCCATAACGCCCGCCATAACGCCCGCCGTGATGTTCGTCGTGATGTTCGCCGTGATGTTCGTCGTGATGTTCGTCGTGGCGGGTAAGTAAAGATGCCTTTGTCGTGCTTCAGAGGCGATTCTTGGTGTATGGTAAAGTGACGTTCGTATTGGTATACACGTCTTGGTACACACGCCAAGTTCGAGCCGTCGCCATACTACTGCCACGCTACCGCCACACCATTGCTACTGTGGATTGCTACCGTGGATTGCTACCGTGGATGTAGCAGGTCTCACGGAGCATATTTTTCAAGAGTGCCTGAGCTGTGTTGATGTTTTTTTGTATGGGGTTACTTAGCCATTGACATTAGACTACAGTTGTTTAGAGCGACAGTGGCTCGAGGCTTCAGTCATCTAAAAATGTTTGTGGCTAGTGTTGTTTTTGGTTTGACGACACGGTTTACTTAACTTTGGGGTGTTACATAACCCTCATGGGTAACACAAATGCTTATAGGTCTTTTCTTGATGGTCTCTGGCTCAGCGGTCTTGTAAGGTATCGCATATAACGCTTTGATGAACATCAAAAAGAATGACTATCGAAAGTGATAATGTGAAGCTAATGTCATCAGAATCATTAACATCAGCACCGTCAACATCAGCACCGTCAACATCAGCGCCGTTAGCACCAGCAAAGCGTGATGTCACTGCCACAGCACATCTCGAGCAACACATGTCTACTAACGCTGATATGTTGCCCTCAGCAGCATTCGTCCAGCAGCGTCATGCTCGGGTGACATCATTTATTGATGCATCTACCGCCGTGATTGACGCGGTACGTAAAGTTGCAGCCCTGCCAGCGAGCATAAGCGCCAGCAAAGACACCCCTACCAGCGATGAGCACAATGACGACCATAGCGATGAGCACAATGACGACCATAGCGATGAGCACAATGATAAACAAAGTAATCAACAAAGTGACGATAATCGCGGCGATTACGACGAAAACAACAATCACAACAACATCGACGACAATAGCGATGTGAATAGCGATGTGGACGATGACCTTGATGGTGATGTGGATGGTGATGTGGCTAGTGGCAAAACCAGCACACCAGACCACAACCTGCCCCAACCTGATGACACCAGCGATATCAACCACGATAACAGCGCCCGTTATATCGTGGGCATTGGCGCGTCAGCAGGTGGACTTGAAGCCCTCAGTGAGTTGATTAATCACTTGCCAGATAGGCTCGAGAACACCGCCCTCATCATCGCCCAACACCTCAGCCCAACGTACAAAAGTATGCTAGTCGAACTGTTGAGTCGCGAAACCCAACACCCTGTACTTGAAGTCAAAGACCACCAAGAGGTGCGCGCTGGCCACATTTACGTCACCCCGCCAGATAACAACATCACCTTGCACGGTGACAGCTTTGTACTGAGTAAGCCCAGCGATTCATGGGGGCCTAAACCTTCGGTGAACCACTTTTTTGAGTCGTTAGCGTCCGAAAAAGGCGGGTATGCTGCAGGCATCATCCTGTCGGGCACGGGTTCGGATGGGGCGCGGGGGGTGCGAGCGATTTATGACGCGGGGGGCACTACCTTGGTGCAGTTGCCCCAAACCGCCAAATACGACGGTATGCCCCAAGCCGCTATTGCCACAGGCGCGGTCAGTGCTACCTTGCGCCCTCATGAAATGGGGCGGCAACTGTTGTTGTTGTTGCAACAACCAAGCACATTGCCGCAAGAACGCAACAGTTTTGACCAGCTTTTGTCACTTCTGGCTGAAAAAACTGGCACTGATTTTACCCATTACAAGGTATCAACCATTTTTAGGCGGCTCGAGAAACGCTTGTCTGCTTTGGAAATGAACGACGTCGACAGCTACTTGGCCTACATCGACGACCACCCTGAAGAACTTGATGCTTTGTTTAGCACTGTGCTCATTGGCGTTACTAGTTTCTACCGCGATCCTAAAGCCTTTGAGATGTTAGAAGGCTACTTGCGCGAACTGGTCGAACGCAAAAAAAGCGGCGATACCTTGCGCATTTGGGTAGCTGGTTGCGCGTCTGGCGAAGAAGCCTACACCATCGCCATGATTGTCTATGACCTGTTGGGCGAACGCGCCGAAAACTTGGATATGCAAGTGTTTGCTACTGATATTGACAAACGCGCCCTCAACCAAGCGCGGCGTGGCATTTACAGCATTGAGCAACTGCACTCACTGCCCGAAAAATACTTTGAGCGCTTTTTTACCGAAGTGCCCCAAGGTTATGAAGTCTCGAGCACTATTCGTGCTAAAGTGCTCTTTTCCAAACACGATGTTGCTAGTAACCCGCCCTTTTTGCGGGTTGACCTGATTAGTTGCCGTAACTTGCTGATTTATTTTGATAGCCACTTGCAAAAACATGTGATTCCTGTATTTCACTATTCGCTCAATCCCAATGGCTACTTGTTTTTGGGACGTTCAGAAACCATTGGTGTATTTAGCGACTTGTTTTCTACGGCTGATAGCAAATACAAAATCTTCCGCAGGCGTTCGGCCAACAGTTTGCATGCTATTAAGTTTTCAGCTTTTAAGTCGCAACGGTCGCCCCGTCCCATGCCCCGTCCGCGTGAAGAAAAATCTATCAGCGAACTGGTGCAAGCCACCCTGTTTCAAACCTTTGAACACCCTTATGTAGTCATCAACGACAACTTGGACGTCTTAGAAATTCGCGGTGAAATCACGCCCTACTTGAGCTTGCGTGAAGGCACCGTCAACGTCAACGTGGTGAAACTCGCCCAAGAAGACGTGCGTATTGAACTGCGAGCGCTCATCTCCAAAGCCCTCAAGTCGCATCAAACCGAAAACCGCTTGGTGCGTTACGGCAAAGACGATGCGATGAACGTGAATATTGTGGCTAAACCGCTAGTGACCGACGAAAACCACGACAGTTTGATGATGATTATCTTTGAAAAACGCGAACTGAGCGAACAAGCGCCCCTTACCGCTAGTGAACGTGCCGATGAGGGTTCACCTAACTATGTTGAGCTCGAGCAAGAACTGGCGGCGACCAAAGAACACTTACAAACATTCATTGAAGAACTAGAAACGTCTAATGAAGAATTGCAGTCACTCAACGAAGAATTGCAGTCATCCAATGAAGAACTGCAAACTGCCAACGAAGAACTCGAAACATCCAACGAAGAATTGCAGTCATCCAATGAAGAACTGCAAATGGCATACGACGAACTGCGCAGCGTCAACGCCGCCCTAGAAGAAAAAGAAGCCGCCTTGCTCGAGTCCGAAGCCAACGTGCGGGCACTTTTAGGCAACACCTTGCAAGCGTTTGTGCTCATTGACCGCAACTATCACGTGCTGGCGTTTAATGAAGAAATGCGGGCGTGGATGGCGCGTTTTGAAACCGCTCAAACCCCTAATCAAAACTCCAATCAAAACAGTGAACGCAAACGCCACCTACTTGAAGGCGATACTATCTTCGATTTTTTGCCCGATGCTTACGTCAAAACCTTCCATCAAAAGTTCAAGCAAGCCCTTAACAATCAAGAACTCGCTGGTGAGATGACCCTGACAACTGCTGCCGGCCAAGAACGCACTTATCGCTACTGCTACACCCCAGTTGAAGACGAAGAGTCAAACGTGGTGCTGTCGGTGTCGCTAGCGTTACTTGATGTCACCACAGAAAAACAAGCGCTGTTAGAACTCGAAGACAGTGAGCGCTTTATCAGCACTATTTTTTCGGTGACTGATGTGGGTTTTTGCCTCACAGATAGTGACGGCAACTTTGCTAAGGTCAACGAAGGTTACTGCCGTTTGTATGGGTATCAAGAAGACGAACTGTTGGGTCAACACTTCACCATGATGCTGCCACCGGAAACCCGTGCTGCCGCCGAACGGTTACACACTGACTTTTTGGCAGGTAAGGCCGAGGAAATGCCTGGTGAATGGGTGGTACAACACCGCGATGGCACCCCGTTTCATATCTTGGTTACGGCGTCGCGCATGGAACGTTACGGACAGTGGTACAAAGTCACCGCTGTGACCGACTTAACGCCGCACCGCGAAGTCGAAGAAGCCCTGCGCCGCGAGCGCAACTTGCTCAGCGCCATCATGCAAACGAGCGTTGCTGCCATCACGGTATTTGATGCGCAAGGTGAAGTGACATTTGTTAATGAATATGCCCAAGACCTGTTTCAGTTGCCCCAAAACGCCATGTTGCACAGGCGTTTTGATGCTGAAGAGTGGAATGTCACTAGCCTCGAGGGTGACGCCATTGCTAGCCACGAGATGCCTTTTGCCCGTGTGCTCGAGCTCAAAGCCCCCGTTAACGACATGCAACTCGTGGTCAACTTGCCCGATGGCAACAGCAAAATCCTGGCGGTGAACGGCGCACCCGTGCTTGACGGTGACGGCAATATCAGCCACGCGGTGTTCATGATGAACGAAATCACCGAACGCAAACGCACCGAACGCAAACTGCAAGAACTTAACGAGACCCTAGAACAGCGCGTGCGCCAGCGGACTACTGAGTTAGAACACCTGAACAATCAACTCAAAGCAGAGGTGCTCGAGGGACAAGCCAAAGAACGCGCCCTCGCCCGCAGCGAACGCCGCCACCGCTTACTTGCTGCGAATATTCCCAACAGCGACTTGTATTTGTTTGACCGCGACTTGCGCATTCTTTTGGCTGATGGCACGGCCACCAAACAAATTGGCTTAGATGTCCGCAACCTCGAAGGCCAAGCCATTTTAGAGGCGTTTGCAGACACGCTTGCAGGTGCACTCGAGCCACTGTGCCGGCAAGCGCTAGCAGGCCAAGAAGCCTCGAGCGAACTGCGCTACCCTGTGCTTTCCTCTCACACCACCAACCACACCACCAACCCCAGTGACGGTGCTAATGACGACGTTCGCTACTTCAGTTTGCGGGCAGTACCCATCTTCGGTAGCGGCAATGCGCAGGTCGAAGCCGGCATGGTGCTGCTGCAAGACATCACCGAACGCAAACTCATCGAACAGCAGATTGCTGCGTCTTTGAGTGAAAAAGAAGTCCTCTTGCAAGAGGTGCATCACCGCGTCAAAAATAACATGCAAATTATCTCGAGCTTGCTCAGTTTGCAAAGTAAGCGCATCACCGATGACAACGTCTTGAGCGCACTGCAAGACAGCCAAGAACGGGTGCAAGCCATGGCGCTCGTCCACGAAAGGTTATATCAAAGCGATGACCTTGGTTACATCGACTTTGCGGGCTACCTCACCGAACTAGCCAACAGCGCTCGTGCCATTTATGAAGCCAGTGACATTAACCTCGAGTTCAACACCGACCCGGTGTACTTAACCATCGAACAAGCCATCCCGTGCGGCCTCATTAGCAATGAACTGCTTTCTAATGCCTTCAAATATGCGTTTAAGGGTAGAGACGCAGGCAAGTTGTGGATTGACCTCAAACAAGATTTTGACAGCGACGACGAAAGGGTGATTTTGAGTGTCCGCGATAACGGGGTGGGTTTTCCCGCAGGGTTTACGCCCGAAGGCTCAGAAAGTTTGGGCTACCGCATCGTGAGCTTGTTGAGTCGGCAGCTCGAGGCAGAATTGACTGTGGGAAACACCGAGAAACCCGCTGGGGCGATGACTACCTTGTCGTTCAACGTCAACAAAATCTCTGGCTAGCTCGTTGTTGCCGCTCAGCTAAAACATTCTATTATACGGATTCCAACTAAACACTTCAAAAAGTCCTACAGACTTTCTTCCGGTCCTGCCTGCATCCGTAGCTTTTCCTACGCGCTCTGCGCGAATTGATTCGCGGAATCAATTGGAATGGGT
>CAZKAZ010000073.1:0-19870 GCA_964550765.1 uncultured bacterium
GCAGGGCAATGTAGACGGCAGGGCAATGTAGACAGCAGGGCAATGGTTCAATCTCACCTTCAATCAGGCTGGGTCAGGTCTTTTGTGTTGTAGGACGCTGCCTACTGAATCACGCTTACATCATTGTAGGGCGATATCTAATTGTAGGGTGATACCTACGGTGGCTCGAGCATACCTGCCTACATGCGCACATCCTTCAGATAATCTTGACAATCGCACCATAAACTTCAGCCTGACATTAAGGGCGCTAGGCGCTGTTTCGGCTGATTTTTTCAGTTATGCTAAATACGGCCTACCTAGGTAAACGCCCCTGTAGGTATTCACGCACAGGTGTTGACGCACAGGTGTTTACTGCGTCACTCAAAGGCTTTTAACGCGTCGGAGATGCTCTGTGTATCACGAGGTCTTTCACGCGTGTTTTAATATCTGCTAATTGAGGCTGACACACGTTGTACAGCACGCTTGTCGCGTCTTTAGGTGACGCTTTGGGTGACATCGTGATGAAGACATCGCGATAGAAAACATAGTGATATAAGTGACAAGAGCATGCCGTGGGATGTACGCTACAAGGTTGTGTATACATAAGTATGCGTTGGGTTGGGTGATTGAAGCAATAAGATACGGTGAATTTAACACAGGAGACTTGAAACAATATTCTCAAAATTCTCTACACAGTATGTTCGTATCATTGGGTAAATCATTGGGTAAGTCGCCAATAAACCAACGCGTATCGTCGCACAAATTGTCACAAAGACACCAACAGCAAAACCCGAAACAGCAAAACCCGAGGCAACAGTATCAATATAAAGACCTCGTGGTGGATGTAAAAAGTATTCAGTATATGAACGTGATGATGGAGGCAACATGAAACCAAAGCACCTGCTCATCCTGCTCGGATTTTGGCTATTTAGTTCTGGTTGGGCACAAGACCAAGCACTTCAGGTGCTCCTCAGCAGGCTCGAGGCAGAAACCAGCCAACTGCAACGCCAAGAACAACTTTTCAGTGCGGAGCAGCAACGGCTCGAGCGCGAAACCGACACCCTTGCCGCTGAAGAAGCCCAACTCGCTCAAAGACGGCAAGCCCTTCAACAAGAAAACACCCGCTTAGCCAGCGAACGTTCCCGCTTAGATGTATTGCGGGCTGATATTCAACGTTTGGCGGCGAACCTTGAAGCGGGGCAAAACATCTTGGTGATGCAAGAAAATGCCCTCGAGGCACAACGTCAAGCTTTACGTGCCCAAGAAAACGCTTTGGCCATGCAAGACACCATCACCCCGGCGCAACAAGCCGCCATCGACGCGCAACGGGCGGCTATTAACGCCCAAGAAATCGCGCTCGATGAACGTCGCTTGAGTTTAGACCAAGACCAGCGCGCTTTAGATAGGCAGCGCAGTGACCTCGAGCAAGCGACTCAGCAGCTCGAGAGCCAACAAGCCCAACTCAGCCGCGAACGTGACGCCATTGCCAGCCAAGAACAAATCCTACGCAGCCGCCGCGATAATCTCGCCCAACAGCGCCGCGACCTCCAAGCTGACAGTAGCGCCCTTGCCAGCCGAAGCGCCCAAGTCGAGCGTTTTCGCAACCAAGTCGAAAACGAAGCCGCCCGCTTACGCGACATTGAAACCCGCGAAGCCACCCTCGCCCAACAGCGCCGCGAGCTGACAACACGCCGTCAAGCGTTGACCCAAGCCCAAAGCGAACTGAACCGCGAACGCAGCCAATTAGAACAAGCCCGCAGTACCCTAGCAGGGCAGCGCAATATCTTGGGCGCCCAAGAAGACGCCTTACAAGCCCAGCGCGACGCCTTAAGCGCTCAAGAAAACGCTTTGGCCATGCAGGACACCATCACGCCTGCCCAACAAGCTGCCGTCGATGCCCAACGCGCCGCCATTAATGCGCAAGAAGTGGCCATCGAAGAACGCCGAGGGCAGTTGTTCGCCCAAGAACGTGACCTTGATAGCCAACAGCAAACGTTGGCGCAACGCGAACAGCAACTTGCTAGTGAAAGCAATCAGCTCGATAGTTTGGCCAGTGGTTTTGAACGGCGCGAACGTGATTTAGCCCTCGAGCGCGACACCTTGCGCAACACCTTGGTGGCCTTGCAAAATAACAACCCACTCGAGAGCACCCCTCGCGAGGTCATCACCCCAACCCCGCCCGTTCGTGAAACGCCCGTCACTGAAACGCCAGCAGATACAACCACAGACGAAACTGCACCGCCTGCCACTAACGAAACAAGCAACGCCGCTGCAGATGACCCTCGAGCCGAAACAGAGGCAGAAACCAGTGACCCCACCACAACAGACACCTCCATGATGGACGAGGTTACAGCAGAAGACACAGCAGAAGACACAGCAGAAGACACGGTTGCAGAAGACACAGTTGATGAGACGGACGCAGCAGAGGATATGGACGCAGCAGAAGATACGGCAGAAGACACAGAAGCTGCTATGAGCAACGAAATTGCCGCAGACACCAGCACCGATACTGACACTATCGCCCTTGAGATACCTGCCGTTGACGCTTTGCCTGCTACACCGATTGATATCATCCTAGAAGATATTGACGCCGCTGAGGATATTGGTGAATTCCTCGAGCCAACCCCCTTAAACCCCGCTATTCTCACGGCGCTTAACTTGGAACAGGTTGACCTAGCGGTCTTTTTGGCCAGTTTAGATGACAACCCGCAACTCACCGCCGCAAGAGCCAGCGTATCCGCCAATCAACGTGGTGTCAGTGCAGCGCGTAATATCGTCGGCGCGGCTGCTAGCGTTGGTTATGGCATTACTGACTTTAACGAAGATAATCCCCCTGACTCACTGCCCCCTGATGCGTCAGTCGATGATTTAGATAACGACAGCATCCAAGCCGAAGCTAGCGTGACAGTCGCACCTTTTGAATTTGGCGACACCCGCGATGCGGTAGCCAACAGCCGTTTGGACGTGCGGGCTGCCGAACTTGATGCCCGCGAAACGCTCACCAGCTTGCAAGCCAACGCCTTATTAGCTGCGTTGCAAGTACAACTCGCTGCTGAGTCGGTGACACTGGCCAGACAAGGCACAGAACTGGCTGAAGAAGGTTTGCGGGCTACCGAAATTCGCTTTGCACGCGGGGCTGCTAACGAACGTGAACTGCGCCAAGCGCAAGCTCGCACCGTACAAGCCCGCAACTTTGTGCGCAGTGCTGAAGACCAACTTCTGTTTGCTAGAGATAATCTTCTCAACCTAACAGGCCGCGCTATCGTGCCTGCGACCATTCCCGAACTGCCTGTACCAGACGGTATACCGTTGAGTGTGCTGCGTTCAGAAATCAACATTGACCGTGCTGAAGTGGGTATTAGCCGCAACCTGCGCAACCTCTATCCGGTTGCCAGAGTGGGCTACACCTACAACTTCGACGGCGAGAGCAGCCTAGACTTCTCGCTGGATTCACGCAACTTGCAACCGGAAATTGCTTACAGCTATAACGAAAGCACCCAAGGTGGTGGCAACACTGTCAATAGCGTGTTCACCGTGGGTATTGGCATCAACTTACCCATCAGCAGTATCGAGGCTACGGCTGCTGCTAGAGACGTGCGTGAAGCTGCTGCTGAGGGTTTGCGGGCGGCTCAGGATGGTGCCAATATTCAACTGGCCAATCTCAGCAACCAACTTGCCAACGCCCTGCGCAACTTGCAACTCGAGGAGCTCGAGTTTGCCAATGCTGCACTAGAACTCGAGGAAGACATGGTGCGTGCTGAACTGGGTTTGATTACCCCACTCGAGTTACAAGAAACCAGCAACAACCGCACCGAAGCCAGCAACGAACTACAGCAAGCTCGCTTGGACGCGCTCACGCGTTTACTTAATCTGTATGAATTTTATGGCATTCCCGTTTCGGAGGTTTTACAGTGATTGTGTCAACTTTTTCATCAGTGAGTCGTCTTGTGGCAACACGCTTGCGGGCGTGCACAGCGGCATTACTTCTGGCTACATTCATGGCTACATTCATGGCTGCGTTCACGTTCAGCTTTGGCCAAACCGTCACCTTAGAACAAGCTTTTACCAGCGCCGAAAACCGCACCAACGTGGTCAACGCTCGCTTGGAACTAGCCAATGCTCGAGCTGACCTAGAACGCGCCCAAGCTGACCCGCTGATTACCCGCATTCCGCTGCTGCAAGCCGAACAGCGTTTTGCTACCGCACTCGCAGATTTTGAACGGGTGTACTACGAAGCCTTAACCGAAATTGCCAGTGCGTACACCAACTTGCAAAACGCCGCACGTGGTTTGGGTGTGGCGCAAAAAGGGCTCGACGTTGCCCAACAAGCTGCCCAAGTGGCACAAATTCGCTTTGACAACGGCAGCATCACCCAACTGGAATTGCAAGAAGCCCGCACCGAACTAGAAAGCGCCCGCACCCAAGTGATGAACAGCCAAAACACCCTGGCCGTAGCGCAAAATAACCTTGAGAGTATCCTCGGCAGGAGCGTTGAGCCTAATCAGCTCGAGGTCATCCCCGAAGCGCGTTTGGTGGCTGTCCCGCCCTTAGAAGCAGCACTAGCAGCCGCTTTGGGGCATCCGAATATCTTGCAAGCCCAACAAGGTTTTGAACTGGCCTCAGCTGGCCTTGATGTGCTCGATCCCCTTTATGCGTCCGCTTCACAAATCGACGACGCCCGCAACCAAGTCGAAACCGCCCAAGAGGGTGCACAAGAAGCCTTGCGAGCCTACAGCATCTTGATTCGCAACTTGCACACCCAAGCTGAAAACGCCGCTGAAGTGTTCACTGATGAAATTTACCGCCTCAGCAACGCCAACGAGCGCTTAGATACCGAACAACAGCGCTTTGAAGCTGGGTTAATTTCGGCGTTTACCCTCAACCAACAAGAACTCACCCAACAACAAGCCGCCTTCAGTGCCTTGCAAGCGCGCAATAACTATTTGGTGGCATTGCTCGAGCTGCAAGACGCCAGCTTCGTAAACATCACTGGCACTCCCCCTGCGCTACAACTCGACAACGAAGTAGGTGAGGCGGATGAATAGACCGTATACCCTACTTGTACTCTGGGCAGCCGCGTCGTTGTTGCTAGTAGCCTGTAACCCTGAGGTGGCCGCTCAAGCCCCCGAGGGCAACCAAAACAACAGCCAAACTGGCCAAGAACCTGCTCGCCAAGTGCGTGTAGTCACCGTAGAAGAGGGTGTGCTCAGCACCTCACGCAGTACGTCTGTGACCATCGATCCTGCCCAAGAAAGCACCGTGGCCGCAGGCACGTCTGGGCAAGTGGCCAACATCACCCAACGCGAAGGTAGTACTGTCACCGTAGGCGACGTGGTGATTCAACTCGATGACACCAATTTGCGTCTGCAAGCTGATAACGCTGCGTTGGCCGTCGAACGTACCCGGGTTGACTTGCGCAGCGCCGAACTGGCCAGCAGTGAAAACCAATCTCAAGCCCAAGCGGCCTTGCGGGCGGCAGAAACCAACTTGCAACTCGCCGAAACGCGCTACCAAGAAGGCCAAGCCCTGCTCGCTGCCGGAGGTATTTCTAGCACCGAAGTGACCAGCCTAGAAGCCAATCTGCAACAAGCCCGCAGCAGTTTCCAACAAGCCAGTAACGCCTATGCACGTAGTTTGCGCGCCAACGAAGAAGGTTTGGCGCTAGCGCGCATTGCCGTGCAAAACGCCCAAAACACCTTAGACCAAGCTCGAGAAGCCCTAGCAGACGCCAACATCACTGCGCCTTTCACGGGTGAAATCGCTGAAATTTTGGTTGAAGAAGGCGAATTTATTGGTGCAGGCAGCCCCGCGTTTCGCATTGCTAGTAGCGAAGAACAACTGGCCCGTTTTAGTGTGCCACCCTCTGATGCTGACAACTTAGTTGCACAGGGGATTATCTACATTCCCTATAACGGCTTAGACTACGCCGCACAAATCATCCGCAACAGCCAAGTGTCCGGCCAAAGCCGCTTAGTCGATATTACCGCCCAGTTATATCAGTCAGAAACGCGCATTCCCATTGGCACGGTGACGCAGCTTCCCTACCAACTCGATTTGGCCGAAGGTGGGCTACTACCCTCAGGGGCAGTACAAGCTGAAGCGGGCAGTAACTTTGTGTACGTCATTGAAGACGAACGTGCCCAGCGGCAAAACGTGGACATCCTTGCCGAAGCAGGGGGGCAGGTAGCGCTATCTGGTATTGACATTGGCCGCGATGTTATCTTCCCCGTACCTGCTGACTTACGTGCAGGCACGCGGGTCAACGTCATTCGCCCACAGGAAACGGATTAAGCACTTTCCTAAGCCACGACTTTTTCTAAGCCACGACTTTTCCTAAGCCACGACAAGGACAGACCCAGCTCATGATAGGCCTACCTCATAGGCCTACCTCGAGGTGGGTTTTTTCTTACCTCATACTGTATCACCAAGCTGATTTGTCCATTAAATTTTTTATCATATCTTGTGCCTAAAACAACATTCCTAAAATAACATTATCGCCTCGAGAATAGCAGTCGCCAACTTAATCAGGACACTTAGGAGATGGTTTTTTTACTTTGAGTAAGCATCAAGATAAACGTGATAGTCATTCGTGATGGTCATTAAGGTGTGTGGGTTCACTTGACGATGGCTATACTTTGTGCCTAAGACAACATCCCTAAGACAGCATCCCTAAGACAACATCCCTGAGATAACATCACCGCCTCGAGTACTCAACACCTTTGTTCGATGTCTACCTTGGTGATGCCCTATGGATGCTAACTAAACACGTTAAAACGTCCTACAGACTTTCTTCAGTTTCCGTCTGCATCTGTAGCTTTTCCTACGCGCTCTGTGCGGATGGATTCTTGGAATCAATTGGAATGGGTATCAATCGTTGGACTAGAGTGTATTTTGTATGTTAGCTTACAGATGACTTGATTTTTTGGGGGTGCTTATGCGTTTTCTACATCCACACATGAAACCGTGATGAGCGTTTCCCTACAATCGGGTTAAATGTCTCTGTAATCTTAGCTACGCTTACAGATAAAGTCATATCAAAGGTTGAGGCCGAGCGTTTGCGCGTTTTGGCACGAGCGCAGGCCTCGTTAAAGTCTCAAGACCCGTGGTTAAAGTCTCAAGACACGCGGTTAGGAAACCTAGGAGGAAGCATATGTCAACAACAAGCAATGCTATCAATCCAGATACGCTCGAGTTTCCCAGTTATCTCACGAGCGAACGCTTGAAATCGTGGTTGCGCGACATGGTGGGACGTTGCAAGCCTGATGATGTCCACTTTTGCGACGGCAGCCAAGAAGAATACGATCGCCTCTGCGACCTCATGGTCGATAGTGGCACGTTCATTCGCCTTAACCCCGAACTGCGCCCCAACAGCTTTTTAGCCCGTTCAGACCCTAGCGATGTGGCACGGGTTGAAAACCGCACCTTCATCTGCAGCATCAACAAAGCAGACGCAGGCCCCACCAACAATTGGATGAACCCCAAAGAGATGCATGACAAGCTCGATGATTTGTTCGATGGTTGTATGCGCGGGCGCACCCTGTATGTGATTCCCTTTTCGATGGGGCCGATTGGTTCGCCGATTAGTTACATTGGTGTGGAGATTACCGATTCGCCATATGTGGTGACGAATATGCGCATCATGACTCGCATGGGGCAAGCCGTACTAGAAGAATTAGGCGACAGTGACGTGTTTGTGCCTTGCGCGCACACAGTAGGAGCACCGCTCGAGCCAGGCCAACAAGACGTGCCGTGGCCGTGCAACCCCGACGAAAAATACATCGTGCACTTCCCCGAAGAACGCTCCATCTGGTCGTACGGCAGTGGTTACGGCGGCAACGCCCTGTTGGGTAAAAAATGCTTGGCACTGCGCATCGCGTCAGTGATTGGCCGCGATGAAGGCTGGCTGGCTGAGCACATGCTCATTTTGGGCGTTGAAGACCCCGAAGGCCACAAAACCTACGTAGCGGCGGCTTTCCCAAGTCAGTGCGGTAAGACTAACTTTGCCATGCTCGTTCCGCCCAAAGAGATGGAAGGCTGGAAAGTTACTACCGTGGGCGATGACATCGCTTGGATTAAACCCAGTACAGATGGCCGACTGTACGCCATCAACCCCGAATCAGGTTACTTTGGGGTGGCACCAGGGACATCGTATGACACCAACCCGAGTGCTATGGAATCCATCAAAGAAAACTGTATCTTTACCAACGTTGCCCTTACCCCCGAAGGTGACGTCTGGTGGGAAGGTATGGACGGCGAGCCGCCTACAAGCGCCATCGACTGGCAAGGCAACGACTGGACGCCCGATAGCGACCGCAAAGCTGCTCACCCCAACGCCCGTTTCACTGCACCTTCTGCCCAAAACCCAGTGATTGACCCCGAGTGGGATAACCCCGATGGCGTGCTCATTAAAGCCATTATGTTCGGTGGCCGCCGCGCCAGTGTGGTGCCTTTGGTCTATCAATCGTTCAACTGGTCGTTTGGTGTCTACCTGGGTGCCACGATGGGTTCGGAGATGACTGCGGCTGCTTTCGGTAAACTCGGTGTGGTGCGCCGCGATCCCTTTGCTATGTTGCCGTTCATTGGCTATCACATGGCAAGCTACTTCAATCACTGGCTCAACACGGGCCGCCGCATTGTGGATCCACCTAAGATGTTCAACGTCAACTGGTTCCGCAAAGACGAAGACGGCAAGTTTATTTGGCCCGGTTTCGGTGAAAACATGCGCGTGCTCAAGTGGGTTGTCGAGCGTGCCAACGGTAAAGCCCGCAGCACCGAGTCACCCTTGGGTTACATGCCTCACTACGACGACCTTGACTGGCGCGGTTCGGACTTTACCCGCGAACAGTTTAACGAGCTCATGACCGTGCACCGCGACGAGTGGTTGCAAGAGATTCTCTCGCACGAAGAGTTGTTCATGAAGCTCTACGACCGCATGCCCTCGGAGTTCTTAGCCATGCGCGAGTTGCTGATTTCTAACTTGTGGCGTTCACCCGAAGACTGGGACATCGGCGAAGACATACACGAATAAGCCTGCTGACTTAACCCTTGCTTATTTCCCCTGCGGTGTTTACCGTGGGGGATTTTTTGTGGGGGATTTTTTGTGGGGATTTTTTGTGCTGGGGTGTTAGCGGGTTGGTGGGTTATGCGAACGTAGCAGGGTGTTGCTGGCAGGGTGCGTTATACTTTTGATGCGGATTCCAACTAAACACTTCAAAAAGTCCTACAGATTTTCTTTTTTTCACCTGCATCCGTCGTTTTTCCTACGCGCTCTACACGAATTGATTCGTGGCATCAATTAGAATGGGTATGACACAGCACAAGTAGGCACAACACAAGCCAGAGACACCTTTAAAAATTTGCAAAAGGGTGTACAAAATTATTAGTATTTCTATGATTGACGTCTACATAGTTGAACGTGTTTTATGTCGATGTGACATGGCTAAACAACAGTAACTGTAGCAACAACACGTGGAATTGCTATATGTATGAAGGAGTGAATCATGAGTGACGTTGCCCTAGGTTTAGACGTTGGCACCAGCGGCGTGCGGGTATTGGCGGTTGATAGCGACGGTAAAGTCATCGCTGAGGCGACGGCTAACCATCCCTTGCTTACGCCTCAACCGGGTTGGACAGAACAACAGCCAGCAGACTGGTGGCGCTCGAGTTGCATTGCCCTCACTGACATTACCCAAGCACTCGCAGGTCACACTATCATCGCCCTCGGTATGGCCGGACAGATGCACGGCATGACGCCGCTAGATGCTCGAGGTGACGTGGTGCGCCCCGCCATTCTCTGGAACGACCAACGCACCGGTGCCGCCGTTGACACCATTACCGAACGGGTCGGGCGGCACACCTTGATTGAACGCGGCGGCAACCCAGCGATTACAGGCTTTCAACTGCCCAAGTTGGTCTGGTTACGCGATAACGAACCCGATGCTTTTGCCCGCACAGCGCACGTACTTTTTCCCAAAGACTTCATTACCTACAAACTCACCGGTGAGATGGTTGCCGAACCTGCTGACGCGTCCGGCTCGAACGGTTTTCACCTAGCCAGCAAGCAGTGGGATGATGAGGTGCTAGGGGCGCTTGACATTGACACGAACCTATTTGCGCAGGTTGTCGCTTCACATGATGTCGCAGGTAACGTTACCGCCCAAGCTGCCAAAGACACGGGACTACCTGAGGGTTTGCCCGTGATAGCAGGCGCAGGCGACAACGCCTCAGCCGCGTTTGGCTTAGGACTCTCCAAAGATAATTTGGCGCGGGGCAGCCTCAGCCTCGGTACGTCTGGTGTCATTTTTGCCCCCCTCGAGACAGCTACGCCTGACCCCGATGGACGGGTGCATTTGTTTTGTCACGCCGATGGCGGCTACAACCTCCTTGGTGTGACGCTGGCTGCGGCGGGTAGTTTTCAGTGGTATCGCGATACGTTCTACCCAGAGCGCAGTTTTGATGAGCTAACCAAGCTTGCTGAAACCAGCCAAGCGGGCGCTAATGGGGTGACGTTTAAGCCATATCTTGCAGGCGAACGCACCCCACACATGAACCCAGATTTGCGTGGTTCGTGGACAGGGCTAAGTTTGGCTACCACGCAAGCTGATGTGGTGCGTTCTGTGCTCGAGGGCGTCACCTTTAGCTTGCGCGACACACTAGATGTCATTAAGCCGCTAGCTGGCTTGCAAGAACTGCTCACTACCGGTGGCGGGTCAACCTCGAGCTTTTGGTTGCAGATGGTCAGTGATGTGTTGGAAATGCCGCTTTTGCAACCGACGTTCAACCAAGGTGTGGCCTATGGGGCGGCGCTACTGGCGTTTTGGGGACAAGGGCAGCGGGTGCAACCTGCAGTGACAGGGGAGGTGCTCGAGCCACAAGGTAACAGTGCTTATGCAGACGCGTTAATCCGCTATCAAGCTTCGTAAGCTCAGCGTTGCACAAAACATCAAAGCAAAAGGCATCAAAGCAAAAGGCATCACAAGCAACGTCATTACCATCAACGTCATCACAAGCAAAGGCGTCACGGTCAGCGACCATTGCTGATGGCTACTTCATCGCACCTTAGCGCGTGATAAAGTCGAGCTTATGCAACTTCTTAAAACTCTCTCCGAAATGTCCGGTGTCCCTGGCCGCGAAGAACGCGTGCGTGCGTTTATCGAAAGTCAACTCGACGGTCTAGTTGATGAAGTGCGTACTGACGAACTAGGTAACTTGATTGCCGTTAAAAAAGCCTCTGCTGCGAACGCCAAAAATGTCATGTTGATAGCCCACATGGACGAAATTGGTTTTTACGTTAAGTACATCGATGACAAAGGCTTTTTGCGACTGCAAAACGTGGGCGGGTTCGATATGCGTAACCTGTTTGCCCGTCAGGTGACGGTGTTTACCAGCAGTGGTGACGAGCTGATTGGCGTGATGAACCCGGCCACCAAACCCATTCACATCGCCTCAGCCGAAGAGCGTAAGCGGGTGCCGGAGATGCAAGAATTTATGGTGGATTTGGGGCTTGATGCCGACACTGTCAAAGAAAAAGTACGCATTGGCGACATGGTGACGCTGCGCCAAGAATTTCATGATTTAGGCGAGATTGTCACGGGTAAAGCCCTTGATGATCGCTGCAACTGTTACGTGCTCCTTGAAACGCTGAAACGCCTAGACAAGCCCACGGTGAATGTTCACGCGGTGTTTAGCGTGCAAGAAGAAGTGGGTTTGCGTGGGGCAACGACTAGCGCGTTTGCAGTTGACCCCGATATTGGCATTGCCCTAGACACCACCCTCGCAGTCGATACCCCCGGAAGTGCACCAGACCAGAGCATCACTAAAATGGGTGAAGGGGTAGCGCTCAAAGTGATGGACAGGGCGTCCATTAGTACCCGCTGGTTGCTCGATGCGTTTATTGCACTGGCCGAAGCCAAAGAAGTGACCTATCAGCTCGAGGTTCTTCCTTTGGGTGGTACAGACGCAGGTGCGATGCAGCGCAGCCGTGCAGGTGTACCGTCCATTACCCTCTCTATCCCGTCGCGTTACGTGCACACCGTTACCGAGATGGTGGCCAAAAGTGACTTAGAAGCGTCGATTACGCTATTAACTCACTACTTATCTATATAACTCAATGAGGCGTTTGTTGAAAAATGTCTAAATAGCTAACGTGATAATGGCGAAAATGCGGCAAATGCTATGGAAATTGCCTCTGTACGTGATAGAATCAAACTGTGATTCTGGGCATCATTAGCGACATCCAAGCCAACATCTTGGCGCTTGACGCGGTGTTTAACGCGCTCGAGCAACAAGGTGCGGACACCATCATTTGCCTCGGGGACTTAGTGGGTTATGGTCCCTACCCAGACGCGGTCATCAGCGCCATTCGCAAGCGCAACATCCAGTGCACCCTCGGCAGTGCCGATGAACAGTTGGCGTTTAATTTTGCTAAAGACAAAGCGTCGGGTGTGGGCGATGTCACCATTGAATGGACGCGCCGCATGACCAAACCCGAGAGCATCGAATATCTCAAGACACTGCCCGTGCAACAGCGACTCAGAACCCCGTATGGGCGCTTGCGGTTTTTTCATGGGACGCTCGAGAGCAACGCCGAACCCCTTGACCTCACGCAGGGTGATGCTGCTTTGCAGCATGAACTTGAAGAAGCCCGTTGCAGCATCATCGCCTGTGGCAAGACGCATATTCCGAGTGTTGTCGAACTGCCCAACGGTTGCATTATCAACCCAGGTTCGGTGGGTTTATCGCTAAGTGGCGAACCTGGTGCAGATTATGCTCTAGTAGAAATTACCAAAACGAACGTGCGTGCTAGCATCCACAAAGTGCCCTATGACTACGACGCGGTAGCATTTGATATTGGCTCGTGGGACTTGCCTGAAGTGGTTGCTTATGCCGTTCGCCACGGTAAGATGGGGCAACCCGAAAAACCTAAACCCCCTGAAAAACCCAAAGACCCGCCTGCCATTGGGCGCAACGCCAAAAAACCGTCATGATGATGTGTGTAGGCTCAATGAAACACGTAAAAAAAGACCCCACAGACAGCAGGATGTGGGGTTTCGTTGTTGCCGTTTTATTGTTGCTGATATTTGCTCAGAGGGCTGTGTTGGTTGTGTGTTGACTGGTTGCTGATGTTGTGGTGGCTCGAGTGCAATCTATAGCAGTAGACAATATAGCAGTAGGACTTACGCAGTTGAAATCGTCTATATTGTCTGTGACGCGCAAAGTGGTTTTTGCAGTCCGTCTAGTGTGCGCGAGGTAATTCTCGCTGTCCACGCATTTTTAGACTATACACTACGTCCAAGTGCGTAACTCCTAAGCAGTAGACGATATAGCAGTAGACGAGGCAATCAATGCGCTGAGTGTCACGTAAACACGTCTAGTCTAGGGCGTTAAGTTCTAGTCAGGGCGTACATTTTGACCTGACGTTGACTATAAGCAAACGACAGCAGCAAAGTTGTCAGCATCAGCATGTGTTGCGCCTACCAATAAACGTGACGCTGACACATTCCACGATTCCTAAGCTGATGTGCTGCCCATCTCCACGCCGAGCGCTAACGCTTCACCGCCACCCAAACAAATGGCCGCCATACCGCGCTGTTTGTCGTGGCGTTTGAGGGCGTACAAGAGCGTCACCAAAATGCGTGCTGCAGACGCGCCGATGGGATGCCCGAGCGCTACTGCACCACCGTGAATATTGACTGCTGCACTGTCCAAACCGTGTTCTTGGGCAGCGGCCATCGTCACCACGGAAAAGGCTTCGTTAATTTCGTACAAGTCAACTGAATCCGGTGTCCAGTCGAGTTTTTTATAGAGTTTTTGCATGGCACCCACGGGTGCTACTGTGAACCACTCAGGTTCGGTAGCGTGTACGGTGTTGCCGGCAATACGTGCCAAGATAGGTAAACCCTGTGCTCGGGCAGTTTCTTCGCGGCAAAGTACCAGCGCGGCTGCACCGTCATTGATACTAGACGCGTTGGCGGCTGTCACCGTGCCGCCTTCTGCAAACGCAGGCCGCAAGCTCGGCAGTTTATCGAAGTTAACCCTCGAGGGTTCTTCGTCTTCGGCAACCACCGTGACGTTACCTTTGCGGCCACTGACTTCTACCGGGATGATTTCATCTTCAAACGCACCCTCACGAATAGCAGCAAGGGCGCGCTTATAGCTTTCAGTGGCAAACGCGTCTTGGTCTTCGCGGCTAAAGTGGTATTTTTGGGCGCACATCTCCGCGCAGTTGCCCATGTGGATGTGTTTGTAGGTATCGACCAAACCATCATGCAACATCGAGTCAATTAATGTGGCATCCCCAAGGCGTAAACCGTCACGGGCACCGGGTAACAAAAAGGGTGCGTTGCTCATCGATTCCATACCGCCTGCTACGGCAATGTCTACGTCGCCGAGAGCAACGGCTCGAGCTGCTTGAATCACCGCTTCTAGCCCACTGCCACACATCTTATTGACGGTAACAGCCGGGGTGCTAGCAGGCAAGCCGCCATACAGTGCCGCTTGACGGGCAGGTGCTTGTCCCATGCCTGCTGGCAACACGTTGCCCATCACGACTAAGCCCACATCTGCTGGGTCAATTTGGGCGCGGCGCACGGCTTCTTTGATGGCTATTGCCCCCAATTCGGAGGCTTTGAGCGAGCGAAATGCCCCTTGAAACGATCCAATCGGCGTGCGTGCTGCCGCAGCAATCACAACCGTCATAATGGTCTCCTTTTTAATATATTAATACATACGTTTTTATATACACATTGACGATACTTAGCAGGTCATTTGGCAAGTCGTTTAGCCAGTTATTTGGCGCGTTATGTCGTGACCTGCTCGAGTTGCTTAATGGCGTTATCCTACCGCTGCATGTGACCCATGGCTGCCAAACAGATAACGGCTCGTGCCCGTTCGTGCCTGTGATGGTTAGTGGTGTAGTGACTCGAGCAAATCCTGTTTGAGTTGCCACAGTGCAGGTGTTAACGACACATGATAAATATGCGGGTTTACCAGACGTTTTACCCCAGAATCCAACCGTGCCAAATCGTGTTCACGACGCGTTCGCATGGCGTCAATATCGTGGCGATCAATATGACTTTGGCCGTGTTGATAGGTCAATTCATGCAAGGGTTCTAAACGTTCGATGTGCTCAGGTTGCAACGTGCGGCGTTTGGGTGAGTCAGCGTAGTGTTGCAAGGTGACGGGTTCATTGGCGAGGAGGGTTTCGTGAGACAAACTGAGTAAATCAGCCGTGGCACGTCCTCCGGTGCGGTAGACGCGGTGGATGCGTTTGTCACCTGGGTTAGGTGTTTTGGCTGGTGAATTGGAAAGTTTGATAGCAGGTTGCCACGTGTTTTTTTCTAGGGCAACGAGTTTATACACCCCCCCGAGTGACGATGCCCCTTCCGAAGTGATGAGGCGCGTACCCACCCCATACACAAGGCGCTTGCTGAGGTGGTTTGGGTCAACACCATAGCTAGCAGCTTCTTGGCGAATTTGGGTGAGAATTTGCCAGATGACCAACTCGTCAAGGTCGCTACTGAGAACAATCGGGACATCTTCAAAACCGGCTTCGTTGAGCATGACGGCGGCTTGAATGCTCAAATAGGCCAAGTCACCCGAGTCGATGCGCACGCCCGCTGGCGCGTAACCTTTGGCACGCAGTTCTTCAAAGACAGTAATGGCATTAGGAAGGCCACTACCTAGCGTGTCGATGGTGTCTATGAGCAATAAGCAGTTGTCGGGATACAGTTCAGCATAGGCCCGAAACGCCGCCAATTCGCCCCGTCCGAGCGCCAAAAAGACCTGCACCATGCTGTGAGCGTGCGTGCCCTTGGGGGGGTAGCCCAACACAAACGATGTGCCCGTATTAGACGTGAAATCCGCTCCGCCAATGAGCGCTGCCCTGGTGCCGGCGTTGCCACCTTTGTCGTGTGACCGGCGCACCCCAAACTCGAGCATCATGTTCCCCTCACAACTCTCGCGAATCCTGGCTGCTTTGGTAGCGATGAGGGTTTGATAATTAAGCTGTGCTAGCAGTGCCGTTTCGACAATTTGTGCAATCGCCAAAGGGCCTTCTACCACAGTAATGGGCGTTTGTGGATGTACCACCCGCCCTTCGGCGACGGCGCGAATGGTGAGGCTGGCAAAGTCGCCATTTTTTTTGAGCCACTGCAAAAAGGCTTCATCGAAGGTGCGTTCACCGCTACTGTTGGTGTGCTGACGCAAGTACTCGAGGTCTTCATCACGCACACAGGCGCTGTCGAGCCAGTCCAAAAACCACCCCATGCCCGCGTTAATACAAAACCCTGCCCGATGCGTGCCATAGTTCGGGTAATCGCGAAAAAAGTGATCAAACTGGGCGTTGGTTTCGTGCAACCCCTCATGAAAGTACAACTGCGCCATGGTCAGTTGATACATATCGGTGAACAAAAAACCTTCAGCCGTGCGCTGTTGGGCAAGATTCATACCTGACTCCTTGCTAGATGTCCTGATGTAACCCTACAAGCCTACCCCAGTGGGCGCAGGGTGTGCTGAATGTATCGCGGAATGTATCGCTGCTAATCAATAGCGTTTCCATTATTGACGTCTACACAGTTGAGCGTGATAGATTGCGTGATGGATAGCGGCGTAACGTTGGTAACCATCAGCAACTGTAGAAACAACACGTGGAATCGCCATAACATTCAAGAACGCTCAATCTTCAGCCTCACTATCACAAACGTGTGATTGGGATGTAACGCCCCAAGTTGATGATGGCTCACTGCCGAAACTGCATGGCAGTGCTGGCATCTTGCCAGCGGACGTTCATCGGCCTGCGCAGGTCAAACGAGGTCGGCAGCAAAATCACGCCAGTAGCAGGTTGTTCGGGGCTAACGCGGTTATTATTCCCCGAGAGGATGACGAGGGTATCTGGGTTTGTTGCAATAAAGCGCCGCCCTTGTTGTTGAAAGGTCACTTCGCTTTGCCACGGACTGGCAGCCACAGCCGTGACACTAAAAAACAGTGGCCGAGCGTCGGTAAACTGATTCAAAATACCGTCAAAATCGCGCCGCTGTTCGGGAAACGCCAACGACAACATACCCATATCAGCCAGTAGCATGCTGACGCTATCTTCGCCTGCACCCCCGGGGGCATAGAGTGCTAGCGCGGACACACTGTTACCGAGGTCAACTTGTTCAGAACGACCCACGCGGGTTTGCAAGGTGTTGCTCGAGCGATAATCTACCCCTACTTGCTTACCATCGGTGAGCTGCACACTATTGCCCAACACCATTACCCCCAACAGTTCCACGGCATCGGGTGGCACGTACCATGTGCCATTTCTGGCAATCACAGGCACACTCAAACCAATATCACCACCACCACGGCCACTTACGGGTCGCCATGAAACATCCGGCGACCCTGCAAACACCACTAGCACCCCATCGGGGCTTTGCACACTCAAACTGGTGGCATCTTGGCTGACGGGGAAACCCTCGAGCCGGGCTATGTCCTCGAGTGCCAAATAGTTAAACCCACCTTCTTGCCAGCCCATCACCTGCTGCGCTCCAGCAATGCTGAGCGACAAAACATAAACACAGATGGTCACGAGGGTTGCTTTCATGATGCGAGGCTAGCACAAGTGAAAGCAGCACGCTGCTAAGAATCTAGCGTGCTCGAGCAGGTGTCTTCTCAACATGTCACGTGATGGTGATAGAGTGAGCGTTACACAAATATCATATTGTCTTGGTATACAAATTTAGTCAAACCATGAGATTGTAAATCGAGTTAAAACACTGCAGTCCGGCGTATGTTTGCCGACAAGGAGCGGAGCAAAGGCTGTGACTCGAGCCACCCCACGCTGCTGTCAAGCAGTTTATGGCGTTTAACGGTGAGATTGTTATGCTTTCATCCACGCAATCAAGCGGTTGAGTTGGCATCAGATTCACGTCATCAACACGCGTATTAGTTCGCGTATCAGTTAGCGCAAAAGGAGTAAGACCATGAAAATCACCTTTCCCAACGCCGAGGGCGTACAACTCGCTGCTCGCCTCGAGCGCCCCCTTGCTTACCCCATCCGGGCGTATGCGTTGTTCGCCCACTGTTTTACCTGCTCCAAAAACTTAAACGCCGCTGTTAACATTAGCCGCGCCCTCACCCAAGCAGGCATCGCCGTGTTGCGGTTTGACTTCACAGGCTTAGGTGAAAGCGAAGGCGACTTTGCCGACACTAACTTTTCTTCTAACGTAGAAGATTTAGTAGCAGCAGCGAAGTATCTCGAGGACGAATTTGACGCCCCGCAGCTATTGGTAGGTCACTCACTCGGGGGTGCTGCCGTGTTGCAAGCAGCCAGCCAGCTTCCTGCTGTGCGAGCCATTGCGACTGTGGCTGCGCCTGCTGATCCGGAACACGTGCGCAAATTATTTACGGGTAAAGAAGACGTGATTGAAGAACAGGGTATCGCTGAAGTGAGCCTTGCAGGACGGGCGTTTACGATAAAGAAGCAGTTTTTGGATGACCTCGAGCAAACCACCCTCCATCCGATTATTCACGACCTCAAAAAAGCCCTGCTCATCTTGCACGCCCCTACCGATAACACCGTCGGCATCAGCAACGCCGCTGATATCTTTCAAGCCGCCAAGCACCCCAAAAGCTTTGTAAGTTTAGACAACGCCGACCATTTGCTCACCCGCGACAGCGACTCCCGTTATGCCGGTGCAACCATCGCCGCGTGGGCAGAGCGCTACTTTGACGAACTACCCAAGCCCGCTTGGCACAAAGACATCCGCGACAACCGCGTCACCGTCCACACCGAAAGTGAACTGCGCACCGACATCATGGCCAACGACCACGCCCTCGTCGCCGACGAACCCGAATCCGTGGGCGGCACCGACACTGGCCCCACCCCCTACGACCTACTCGCCGCCGCCCTCGGCACGTGCACCTCGATGACGCTTAGGATGTACGCTGACCGCAAAAAATGGCCGCTTACCTCGGTCACTGTGGGCGTCAAACACCAAAAGGTACACGCTGAAGACTGTCAAGACTGTGAGAAAAAATCTGCCAAGGTTGACCACTTTAGCCGCACCCTCTACTTAGCAGGCGACCTAGACGACGAACAACGCACCCGCCTCAAAGAAATCGCCAACCGCTGCCCAGTGCACAGGACGCTAGAATCCGACATTCGCATCAGCACTGAACTGGCCGATGAAGCAGGGGCATAGGTGGCCGATATGAGTATGATTTGCAGGTTCAATGTGGTCAGCAGACTGAGAAAGTTACGTTTGTGACGCTGGACGGTTCATTGATTAGGCTTGTCTCTGTGTATCCAGCGCAAATACGCAGCCTTGAACATGATGAAATTGCCACTGTGCGGCGGCTTGTTTTGCAGGTTGACTAGCCAAAAAAAGAGCGAACCGAAGTCCGCTCTCTAAAAAATTTACATTGCTGAGTTTACGAGTTAAAGGAACAGCATATCTACCGAACCAGCGAGGTCTGCTGAGTGGCACGTAGCCCAGCGACACGGACGGGTACGCTGCTACTAGTAGTTGTACCATCACCAAGCTGCCCATCAAAATTATCTCCCCACGCCCAGAGGTTTCCATCGGCGGTAATTGCCAAGGAATGATTTGATCCTGCAGCGATTTGCTGGACGTTGCTCAGCCCAGCGACACGGACGGGTACGTTACTGTCATTGTTTGTACCATCACCAAGCTGCCTAATGCGATTACTTCCCCACGCCCAGAGGTTTCCATCGTCGGTAACTGCCAAGGAAAAGGAAAACCCGCCTCCTCCTGCAGCGATTTGTTGGACGTTGCTCAGCCCAGCGACACGGACGGGTACGTTACTGTCATTGTCAATACCAGCAGTACCGTTACCAAGCTGCCCAAAGCCATTACCTCCCCACGCCCAGAGGTTTCCATCGGCGGTA
>CAZKAZ010000074.1:0-15443 GCA_964550765.1 uncultured bacterium
AAGACAACAAGACCGAGACGGCGAGTGATAGTCATGGAAACTCCTTTGAGGTGAGATGTTTGTAGCTAGGCAGGTGTCTAACGAAAAAACTGCCTTAGTAGGGTAGCAGACAAACTGTCACAAGAATCTTACAACGCGTTTTTTAAGACGAAAAATACGACATAAAGTGTTATGAGCACCTCACATGCTGACATCTCACCTGTTGACGTCTTGGCTGAAAGTATGTAGCTGCAAACCCGTAGCTGCAAACCCGTAGCTGCAAACCCGTAATTGCAAACATCAGGGTGGTGGCTCGAGTCAATACTTTAATGTAATGATAGCGGATGAGTTTAGTATTAATAGTCTCACTAGCGCTTGATAGAAGCATATTTCTTACATGTTTAAACGCGACCTGCATATCTGCTGCGTCTTCTTCTCACCAACTGTCTGGGGTAGACTGGGGCTAGGTTGATGATGCTGTTGGTTGATGATGCTGTTGCAGGGTTGGCTGCTGTTGGCGATAGGTCTTCTAACAACCCAGCCAAGTTTGTTAGACTTGTTGAGGTCACGACAACGTTCAACAACGTTCAGATAGTTACTGAAGACAGCACTGAAGCTAGCTACGATCTAGGAGGCAAGCTATGAAGCGCATAAAATTGTTAACTGTTATCGCATTGTTGGTCACGTCATTGGCGTTGGCCGATGGCGAACTGGTCATCGTCCGCCCTTCTGACCCGGTGTCGCTCGATGCCAACCTAGAAACCACCGCCCCAGGGGCGTGGGTATTCGGTAACATCATCGAACCGCTCATTACCTTGAATGCCGATATGGAAATCGAACCGCGCCTCGCTACTGACTGGGAGTTTGTCTCACCCGAGCGGTTGCGGTTTACCTTGCGGGAAGGGGTCACCTTTCACGACGGCACGCCCTTTAACGCTGACGCCGTGAAATTCACTTGGGATCGTGCCATCAACGCTGACCCACCTGGGCGTTGGGCAAGTTTGGCAGGCCCCATTGCCGGCGTTGAGGTAGTAGACGAATACACCGTTGATATCATCGCCGAACGTCCTTATGGTCCGTTGCTACTTACGACCACCATGGTCTACACGGGCGTAGTTAGCCCGGCTGCGGTCGAAGAATTTGGTGAAGACTATGGGCGCAATCCCGTGGGTACAGGGCCTTTCCAGTTTGTTGAGTGGCGCACCAACGACCGCGTGGTTATCGAAGCCAACGAAGATTACTGGCGCGGACGTCCCTCGCTCGATCGGGTGATTTTCCGGGTTGTCCCTGAAGAAGGTGCCCGCATGTTGGCGCTGCAATCGGGCGAAGCGCAAATGGTTCTCAAACCAGCACCAGCGGACTTGCCCGCCTTAGAAGCCAATCCTGATTTTGATGTGAACGCAGCCACGGGACTTCGGGTGTTCTACCTTGGGTTCAATCTTGACCGTGCCCCTATGGACGACGTACGGGTGCGCCAAGCCATTGCCCACGCGGTTAATGTGCCGCTCTTGGTCGAAGCCGTGTTAGAAGACGCAGCCACTGTGCCTACCAGCGTGATTGCGCCGGGGGTGCTGGGTTACAGCGACATGAACTTAGATGAGCTTTATCCGTATGATCCAGCTGCCGCCATTGCCCTGTTAGAAGAAGCTGGCTACACCATGAATGGTGACGGCATTATGGAGCGTGATGGGGAACCGTTGGTGCTCGAGATGCTACCGGCAGCGGGTCGCTACCTCAAAGACCGCGAAATTGCCGAAGTGTTACAAGAATTCTTGCGGCAAGTTGGCATCGTTGTAGAACTCGATATCTTTGAGTGGGCCACGACGTTTACAGCTTTGCGTGAAGCCAGTTTGGACTATCATCTGTTCAGTTTTGGGTGGCTGACGACCACTGCAGACGCCGATTACACCATGTTTTCCAACTACCGCTCCGACCAACTGCCGCCTAACAGTTGGAACTCTTGGCGCTACGCTAACGACGAAGTGGACACCCTGTTAACAGACGCCAGAGCTAGTGTAGACACAGCAGAGCGGGAAGTGCTCTATGCCCGCGTGCAAGACATTTTGGCAGCAGAGTTGCCTGCACTGCCGCTGTACAACACTATCGAAGTGATGGTCACTGCTGATGAGGTTGAAGGGTTTGTCGCTCACCCTATCGAGTACAACCTCGACCTTTATCCTGTGACACTCACGGGCGAATAACTTGCCACATCACTCACCGGGGCTAGGCGCGTGCTTAGCCCTTTTTTGTCGTTTATGAAGGTGATACGGTGCTAACTTATCTCATCCGCCGCTTGCTACTGACCATTCCCATCGTCTTGGGGGTGATTTTCATTGTGGCTTTAAGCCTAGAATTGATTCCCGGTGACCCAGTCGCGCTCATGTTGGGTGAATTTGCTTCTCCTGAACTGATTGCTGAGACCAAAGCGTCCCTTGACCTCGATAAACCCCTGTGGCAGCGCTATGTGCTATACGTGGCTGACTTAGCTCAGGGTGATTTGGGACGTTCTATCAAAGATAACCGCCGCGTGGTTGATGCCATCGGTGAGACGCTACCTGCGACCTTACAACTTGCCGGGGCAGCTATCGCCATTGCTTTACTGGTGGGTGTGCCGCTCGGGGTGGCCTCGGCTGCCCGTCCTAACTCAGTGCTTGATAATCTTGTGCGGGTGCTGTCACTCGCGGGTTTGTCGATGCCGGTGTTTTGGACGGGGTTGGTGTTTATTGTGATTTTTAGTGTGGAATTGGGGTGGTTTCCAGTAGCCGGACGGGGCACATGGCGGCATGTGGTGTTACCTGCGACTACCTTGGCGCTACCGTCGGTGGCGATTTTGGCACGCATGACCCGCTCGAGCCTCTTAGATGTCTTACAAGAAGACTATGTGCGCACCGCAAGGGCTAAAGGCATCGGCGAAAGGTTGATTCTCTACAAACACGGTCTGCGTAGTGCCCTTATTCCTGTCGTCACCGCTTTGGGTTTACAACTCGGGCAGATGTTGGGCGGGGCAGTGTTAACAGAAACCGTGTTCGCCTGGCCGGGTTTGGGGCGGCTTACGGTGTTTGCCATCTTCAACCGCGATTTCATTTTGGTGCAAGGGGTGGTGCTCGTGCTTGCTCTTATTTACGTGTTCGTGAACCTGCTTGTGGACGTGTCTTACGGTCTGATTGACCCGAGGGTAAGTTATCAATGACGCAAGCGACTGCAGCAACGCCACGCCCTTCCCAACCCAACGCTTGGCGGCGCTTCCGGCGCAATCAATTGGGCGTTTTAGGTGCGATTATTGTACTTACATTGCTTATCTTGGCGATTTTTGCCCCTCAACTTGCCCCTTACGACCCGTCTGAACAGAGTTTGCTAGCGCGGCGGCAACCACCTAGTCAAGAATTTTGGCTCGGTACCGATGAGTTTGGCAGGGATATTTTCTCGAGGCTACTTTTTGGCACCCGTTTCACCTTGCTCATCAGCATCACCTCGGTGAGTATTGGTCTCGTTATTGGCAGCGTGCTTGGCATCATTGCAGGCTACGCGGGCGGGTTGACCAGTGGCGTCATTATGCGGTTAATGGACTTGCTGTTGGCGTTTCCCTATTTGCTGCTTGCTATCATCATCGTCAGTGCGTTGGGGCCGGGTGTGCGCAATACCATCATCGCGATTGGCATTTGGACGGTGCCTGCCTTTGCGAGGGTAGCAAGGGGGGCAGTGGCCAGCATCCGCGAACGCGATTTTGTACAAGCCGCCAAAGCCCTCGGTAACCAACGCCCGCGTATTATCTGGCGGCACATTTTGCCCAACACCTTAGCCACGCTGCTCGTGTATGCCAGTTTGTATTTGGCGTATGCCATTTTGATGGAATCGGCGTTGTCGTTTTTGGGTTTGGGCGTGCAACCACCTACCCCGTCTTGGGCAGTGATGATCTCATCAGGTCGCAACTACATCACCAGCGCCCCGCACATTGCCACCATTCCGGGTATCGCCATCGCTGTAGCCGTTTTGGGATTCAATCTTCTTGGTGATGCGTTGCGAGACGCCCTCGACCCGCGCACCATGTCGCGTTAAATGTTGCCGCCCTGACATGATAAGGACATAACCGATACAGGGACATAACCGATTTGCGTTGATGTGGTTTGGTTATAACGTCATGTGCTTATGAATATCGTTTGCTGAATTTTAACGTGATGGGTGTGTTGCTGTAAGGCTCGAGCATCCCCATCACCTAGCCACTGTAACCATAAGGTGTTTTGTAAGTATTTTGTAAAAACGTCTCTCAACCTCTGGAGGATACCTATGAACATTGCCGCCATGCACTGGCAACAGGTCGCTGACTACCTCAAAAACGACGACCGCGCCGTGTTGCCACTGGGGTCAACCGAACAACACGCTTACCTCAGTCTCGCTACCGACACGATTCTTTCTAGCAAAGTGGCCAGTGACGCCGCTGAACCCCTCGGTGTGCCAGTGTTTCCGGGGTTACCCTACGGCTTAACGCCCTATTTTTTGGACTATCCGGGCTCGGTCAACTTGCGGGTAGGGACGTATCTCAACCTAGTCGAAGACATTTTGAATAGCCTCGAGCACGTCGGTTTCAAACGTTTTGTCATCGTCAATGGGCACGGCGGCAACCGTCCGGTAGAAGGCAAGGTGCTCGAGTGGTTGGCAGCGCATCGCGGTTGTCAGGTCAAAGTGCATCACTGGTGGCAAGCGCCCAACGTGTGGCAAAAAGTGCAAGATATTGACCCATTAGCCTCACACGCGTCGTGGATGGAAAATTTCCCTTGGACGCGACTCGCTGAGGTGGCATTACCCAATGAGCGCAAACCCATGACGGACTTGGCACTGATGCGGCAACAAGACCCAGGCGAAGTGAAAAAGATGCTAGCGGAAGGCAATTTTGGTGGCGAATTTGCAAAATCTGACGAGGTGATGCTGGCACTGTGGGAGGTGGCTGTTGCAGAAACCCGTGAATTAATTGCTGGCGGTTGGGCATGAAAGTACTCATCTGGGGCGCAGGGGCGATTGGCGGCACGATGGGGGCGTATTTGGCTCGAGCGGGTCACGACATCACCTTGGTAGATGTGGTGGCTGAGCATGTGGACGCCATCAACGACCAAGGGTTAACCATTGAAGGCCCTATTGACACGTTTACC
Organism: uncultured bacterium; assembly: GCA_964550765.1. Taxonomy (GTDB): domain Bacteria; phylum Deinococcota; class Deinococci; order Deinococcales; family Trueperaceae; genus JBCCBI01. The sequence continues at coordinate 5,124 of CAZKAZ010000074.1, forward strand.
GCTCGCGTGCCTGCGTTTATACCTGAAGACCTGTCGGGGACGTTTGAAGTGGTTATTTTGGCGGTCAAAGCCCATCACACCGAAGCGGCGACCAAGCAGCTCGAGCCACACCTCACTGCTGATGGTTGCGTGGTGTCTGCCCAAAACGGCCTCAACGAAACCATCATCGCCAAGGTTGTTGGGGCTGAACGGACGGTGGGCTGTTTTGTCAACTTTGGCGCGGATTATTTAGCACCCGGTCTCATTCACTACGGTGGACGGGGTGCTGTTGTCGTGGGTGAACTTGACGGACAAAAAAGCGAACGCGTGCAAGCGTTACATCAAGCACTATTAGACTTCGATGATGCTGCCATCTTGACAGCTAACATCTGGGGGTACTTGTGGAGTAAGTTGGCGTATGGGGCGATGTTGTTTGCCACGGCGTTGACCAATGCGTCTATTGCCGATGCGCTAGCCGAACCCAAGTACCGTGATTTGTTTATTGCCCTACCCAAAGAAGTCTTGCGGGTAGCGTTAGCTAGGGACATTTCCCCCGAACCGTTCAACGGCTTTGACCCGACGGCGTTTTTACCTGATAGCACCCGCGAACAAGCAGAACAGTCTTTGGGGGCGATGGTGGCCTTCAACCGCAAATCTGCCAAAACACACAGCGGCGTGTGGCGCGACTTGGCGGTGCGCAAGCGTAAAACCGAAATTGACGTGCAACTCGGTCTGGTGTTGCCACTTGCTGACGAGGTCAACGTAGCAACGCCCCTCCTCTCGCGTTTGATTGAACTGATTCACGCGGTAGAAGATGGTGCAGCACAAGGCTGGCAGCACCTTGATGACTTGCAAGCGAGGTTACCGTGAACATCGAATTTTTTGGTAAAACCGTCATCGTCACAGGGGGCGCACACGGGTTTGGTAGGGCGATGTGTCACGCGTTTGCCGAACGGGGGGCGGTGGTGTGGGGGTGTGATGTCTTGGAAAACGAGATGCTCGAGACTGCTAGTACTGCCCCGGGTATCTGTCACGGGCGCGTGGTCGATATTACCGATGCTGAAGCGGTGAATGCGTTTGTAGACGAAGTAGGACACGTGGACATTGTGGTGAGTAACGCAGGTGGCGTAGGTGGACAGGTAGGGCAGGTGCTCGAGAAAGTTAGTGTTGGTGACTGGCAAGCCCTGTTTGATATTAACGTCAGTGGGGCGTTTTATTTGGCAAGGGCGGCTGTTCCTGCTATGAAACGAGTGAAAAACGGGCGGATTATTACTATCTCGAGCGGCGCCGGACTGGGCGTAAGCCTCACGGGGATTCAAGCCTACGCGTCTGCCAAAGCCGCGTTAATTGGGCTTACGCGGCAACTAGCCCACGAACTTGGCGCGTGGAACATCACTGTCAACAGTGTCGCCCCAGGGTTTGTGCTGTCGAACCCTAGTACCGCAAGGCAGTGGCAGGCGTTTGGCGAACCAAAGCAGCAGCAAGTGATTAACAACATTGCCCTTAAGCGCCTTGGTACACCGGAAGACATTGCCTACGCGGCGCTCTTTTTGGCCTCAGACTATGCGGGCTGGATTTCGGGGCAGGTGTTATCCGTTGATGGCGGCAAGTAGCTTCATTTCTGGTTCAGTTTGAGAGCGTATACTCGAGCCATGCCTAGAAAATCACGTTTTACCTTGATAATGATGACGTTGTTGCTGGTGACGGCGGTGTTTGCCCAGTTTAGCGAACCCGTGGGGCAACGTTACTACTTGCTTGGGGAGCTCGCTGGAGAACCTATTCAAGTCGATGTGACCATGCAATCCGCTTGGGCTGCGCAGGGTGAGGTCTCAGGGGATTTTTTTTACGAAACCACAGGCGAAACTGTTACGGTGACGGGCAATATTGACCAGCAGGACAGCGTGGTGTTGCAACTGACCCGCGCCGGGGAAATCATCGGCAGTGTCACCGGAACACTCACAGCGCAAGCGCTCGAGGGCAACTACACCCCACTTGACGCTGAAGCAATGCCTATTAACTGGCAAGTAGTTGCCGTATATGCCAGTTTGCGCTTTCAGCAAGGGCGCATCGAAGCAACGAGTTATGTACCACACTTTACAACGCGTGCCAGCATCCTCAACGAACCGTGGCAAGCCCAAGCCTTTGAGGAAACCCTGCAGTTTGCCCGTGAGGGGCAGCGCGACGTGCCCGAATACGACCTGTTTGGGTATTGGCTCGAGGACACCTTTGATATCGCTTACTACGCCGATGATTTCGTGAGTGTGCTGCAAGTCTACAACGTGTACGGCGGGGGCGCACACCCGAATGTGTTTTATGGCGCACGCAACGTGGGCATCGGGCAAGACGCCGTAGAACTGACCCTCAGCGACGTGCTCAGCAAGCAAGGGTTGATGGTGCTGAGTGATTATGTGCTCGAGCAACTCAGCGCGCAAGACGCCCAATTTGTCGTGAATGACGGTATGACCTACTTAAACGAACAAGACATGTCGGCGTTCGTCGTATCACCCCAAGGACTCCATATACACTTTGCCCCCTATGCCGTCGGGCCATATGTACAAGGCTCGTTTGAAGTCGTTGTGCCGTGGGACGTGCTCGCTGACCACATGCTGCCAGAAACACCCCTGGTGCGCTTTTTGTAGCAATCGTAGTTTGTAGCAGTAGCAATCATTGTGTGACGAGACGCATCTTGAGGTAGCTCGAGGTGCGTTTTTTTGTTGGTGTGCTGTCAAAGTGCACAGCATGGGCGGGTTGTGTGCCACACTGAAGACAAAACCAACAAAGGAGACACTATGAACTATCGTTATCTAGGACGCAGCGGCCTCAAGGTTAGCGAACTATGCCTTGGCACCATGACCTTCGGGCGCGAAAGCGACGAAAGCACCAGCCACGCCATGCTTGACGCGTTTGTGGCAGCGGGCGGCAATTTTATCGACACCGCCAACGTCTACAGTCGAGGGATTTCTGAGAGCATCACTGGGCGCTGGCTGGCGCGTCAAAACCGTGATGATTTGGTAATTGCTACCAAAGTGCGTTTTCCAATGGGCGAAAGCGTTAATGATTTGGGCTTGAGCCGCAAGCATATTGTGGCGTCGGTGCACGCTAGCCTCGAGCGTCTGCAAACCGACTACCTCGACCTATTGCAGGTGCACTGCTGGGATCGGGGGACGCCCCTAGCAGAAACGCTCACGACCCTCAATGACTTGGTGCGCCAAGGCGTCGTGCGCTACATCGGGGCCAGTAACTTTTCGGGGTGGCAATTGCAAAAAGCCTTGGACACCAGCCGTGAATTAGGGCTAGAAGCCTTTGTATCCCTGCAACCGCAGTACAACTTGTTGTGCCGCAGCACCGAGTGGGAACTGATTGAACTGTGCCTTGAAGAAGGCTTGGGCGTGTTGCCGTGGAGTCCGTTGCGGGGTGGGTGGCTCAGTGGCAAATTTAAGCGCGGCATGGAAAAACCGCCTGAAGATAGCCGCATTGCTATCGCCGCCGAAAACGGTTGGAGTGAGTCGTGGGAAAACTACAACAACGACCACACCTGGAACGTGCTCGACGCCCTGCATGCAGTCGCTGAAGAAACCGGTAAACACCCGGCGCAAGTGGCAGTGCGCTGGTTGCTGCAACGCCCCGGGGTGACGTCACCGATTGTGGGCGCAAGGACGATGGGGCAGCTCGAGACCAACCTTGCCGTGGTGGACTGGGAACTATCTGAAGCCCACATGAACACTCTCAACGAGGTTAGCAAATTGCCCCTTCCCTATCCTTATGACTTTATTAGCAACGCCCAAAAACCTCGTTAGCCTGTATGTGAGTTTGTACTTGCTGAGCCGTCGCTTTTGGCTTTTCGTTCGGCGTCTTTGCGCAGACGCAGTCCCAACTGAAACGAACGCACGGTGCTGCGCACATCATCATCGGGGCGCATGCCGTAGCGGCGGCTGAGCATCTCTAACACCAAGTCACCATCAAACCCGTGGGCTTCTACTGTCATGCCAATCGCACTCAAATACTCCATCGCTTGGCGAAACGCATATACGTCCTGGGGGGTGTCATCGTGTGAAGCAAGGTAGTGCGACGCTGGAAACGCGGCTAGGTTTTTGAGCAGTTTTTGCAAAGCTTGCATGTCGTAACTGCCGTCAGCTTGGCGGTTGTAGAGGTTGTGGTAGGTGCAATCTCCCAAAAACAACACCCCACCCGTTCGCTCGTCACTCGCATAGGCATAGACCACCACACTGTCAGGGGCGTGTTCACCGCCTACGTGGACGAGTTCGCATGTTATCCCACCAAGGTCTAAGGTGAGTTTATTGTCAAAGACAATATCCGCCGTGCGAATGGTGACACGGCGGTTGTTATCGGGCAGTTCGGCGTGAATCATATCGCGGCAAAAGGGGATTTCTGTGCCGTCTTGAACGCGGGCTTCAAGTGCTTCATCATGCCACTCGAGCTGCTGCTGAGCCTGCAAATTCTCCGCGACGCGCTTTTCTGCTAGCAAGGGTGCACCCCACGCGACTGCCCCAAAGATGTGATCCCAGTGGCTGTGCGTGAGCGTTAAAAAATCCGGGTGCGGCAAGGTGGCATTTTCCAACGCATCTTGCAGAAGTTGTGCGTGGGCAAGGGAGTTGCCCCCATCAATCAACAAGGTGTAGCGCGTTCCGTGCACTACACCAAGGATGGGTCTGTCTGTACTGGCGTCTGCTGGCAGATAGTAAGCGTAGTCAGTGAGGGATTGCAAGGTGTGGCTCGAGGATTGCAAAGTTGACATTGAGGCATTGTACGCCCTAGGTAGCTTCGCAAGACATGTTCCTCAAAACACAGCCCCTGTTAACCCTCAAAGTCAACCCTCAAAGCCTAAAGCAAATTACTCAAAGATAATACACGCCAAGCCTTGGGCGCGAATGTCTGCCATTTGTGCCGCGCCGATGCCGTCAACTCGAGCTGCTAGCTCATCAACTGAACTAAATAGCTGATAACCCCGCTCAACGGTAATATCTGCAACTTGCGCCGCCGAGTTGATATGCACAATTTGCAAAAGCGCAGGCGCAGCCGCTCGGTTGATATTCACGCAAGGTGACAAGTCATTAGGGGCAATCTGTTCGTTGACAGGCGTCATTTGGTTGTACTGCCGCCCATAAGAAGCCGTGTAAGTGAGCGCATACGGTTGGTAGTAGAAAGGTTGCGCCCCCATGCCTGCGTTTGGCCCGTATAACAAGCGGCTCGGTTGGGTGAGCAGTTGTCGGTTCTGCGTGCGCTGCACACGGGCGGGTGGTGCTGACTCAGTGGGCGCTTGGGCGGGTGGTTGCACGCCGTTATTGGCAGGAATATCAAACAGTGGTGTGGCAATCCCTTGACCAGGCGCTTGGCTGAACATGTTTTCGTTCATGCGGTTGATATTTTGCATGCCCGTCGACGTCATGATGACACCACTACCGCCGTTGGTGATGGGCTGCTGCGCAGTCTGTACAGGTTGATTGATATTGCGCAAGGTCGTTGCGGGTTGTGTGCCATAGATGACGTTATTGGGGGCATAGTTACCCGCAAATGAATCACCAAGGCGCGTGCCGTAATACTGCCGCTGACCCACCCCAGAAATATTAGTGAAACCCATGTTGGATGTTTGTGTGGGTGCGTACATGTAGCCTTGTGGTGCGGTGGGTGTGTAGACGTTATTGGTTTGTGCCAAACCCAGTGGTTGACGGTTAACTTGCCCATAGGCCATTTGTCCAGAGGGTGTCATATATTGCCCTGACATAGCTTGCCCCGACATAGCTTGCCCCGACACGTAACCTGACGTGTAAGTTGGAATGGTGATGTCAGTCGGTGCACGCGTCATCAAGCGGCTCGGTAGGTTGCTGGCCATGGTGTAAGCGCGGTTGTTGGCGGCTGGGTTTTGCCAACTGGCGTTCACGGCGGCGGACATGCTGGTAGCTGGTGTGACAGTGCCAGACATACCCATGCCAGACATACCCATGCCAGACGTGCCCATGCCAGACGTGCCCATGCCAGACATACCCATGGTGTTGCCTGCTGGGCTGTAATAGTTGATGGCACGTTGCCTCGAGAAGCTACTCGGCAACTGGGTCAAACCCGTGCTGGTCATGGTTGTGCCTGTACCTGCCATACCCATACCAGTATTCATATTTGGCATGCCGGTATTGGCGGTGGTTGTGGTGGTTGCAGCACTGGCGTTGAAGCTACTGCGGGCAACGGCATAGTCTTCAGCCCGCATGCCTTCGTTGTTGCGAGCGTCCAAATCAGCGCCAAGTTCAAAAAGCCTTGCGGCCACGGCGCGGTTGGGATTATCCCTAGCAGCAAACATTAACGCCGTCCAACCAGCGGGTGTGCTGGCATTGACATTGGCACCAGCGTTCACTAGCAGCGAGACAGCATCCGGGTTGGTGTTACCTGCGGCTGCATACATCAGTGGTGTTTGTCCGTACTGATCTTGAGCGTTTACGTTAAAACCTGCGTTAATAGTGGCTTGGATTTCTTGTGGTGAGGCGGTGCGCGCAGCGATAAACAGGCTGGTGTCTTGGGCTGCGCCCGTCGCGGTCAACCACGCCAGACAAAGTGTGATGGTGAGTGTCAAACTACGTACTATCGCCATAAAATACCCCTGCACAGACTTTAGCAAGAAACGCGTGGGGCGGTGTGTAAAGTAATCGTGATTGAGAGTGAAGCGGTTTTGTATGTGGCTCGAGCCCAGTAAAGGAGTAGCCTGTGAAATTATGTGTATTCGACTGTGATTCAACCTTGGTGGACGCCGAAACCATCGACGAGTTAGCCCGTCTCAATGGGCAAAACGCCGCTGTTAGTGCCATTACCAAGCGGGCGATGGCAGGCGAGTTAGATTTTTTTGAAGCCCTCAGCGAACGGGTAAAATTATTGCGTGGGGTTGACTATCAAACAGCTTGTGAAGTGTGTCACAGTTTGCCGCTCATGCCCGGTGCTGAGGAAGTCATCGCTGAACTGAAAACTCGAGCCTATCGCGTCATTATCTTCTCAGGCGGCTTTCGTGAAGCCACCACACCCCTTGCTCACAAGTTAGGTGCTGACGCCGATTTTGCCAATTTTTTGCATCATAAAGAAGGTAAACTTACCGGACTGGTCGGGGGCGAAATGATGCGTGCTGAGGCCAAGGGGACGATGCTCGAGCGCTTACAGCATCTTCTCGGCGTGCAACCGCGAGATACGGTAGCTGTCGGCGACGGTGCTAACGACTTGGCGATGTTTACCCACAGTGAGACGCGCATTGCCTTTTGTGCCAAGCCAGTGTTGCGAGAAGCAGCAACGGCTTGTGTGGATGACAAGGATTTGCGGGGGGTGCTCGAGTATCTACCCTAATCGCTTCAATTGCCTCAATGTCGCTTCAATTGCCTCAATGTCACCTCGAGCAGGCGATACATATCAGCATATCCACATGAGCAAGATCACATGACCAAGATGATGTTGCACAAACCCAACAAGAACGGAGCAAACCCTGCCTCGAGGCGGCAAAACGTTGTCTTTAGTAGTTGTCAAAGCCTGCTGCCTTTAGTATGCTGAACAGGCTGAAGGAGGAATCACGGTGCAAACCATCACCCGCATGTTGAAAATTATGCCCCTTGGGACGTGGCTCACGTTTATGGGCTTGTTGTTGGTCGTTTTGAGTTGTTTGGCGTTTTTGTTTTCCTACACTGCGCATGTCGTTGCCCTTGCGCCCGTGGTGACAGGCGCACTGCTCGCTTTGTGTGGCACGACACTCGACCGCGATTATCCCTCGAGCCAAGTGCAACAAGGCATCCTCGCTACGGTCATTTTGGGTTTCTTTTTGTCGTTTCCGGGTCTTGCTGAACTCGCTCAGGCGTTCTCGGGTGAGTTTATCGTTTATCCCACAGCGATGATTGTCAACACTCTCACGAGCGTGTTGTGCTTAGGCGGCATCATGTTTGCCCTATACACATTTGTGCGCAACCGCGAAAAGCGCGGCGAAGCCATCTACGGTGACGCTTTACATCACCACTAAGTCACTACTAAAGTAACGTAAGCGTTTAATAACCTCGCTGCCATGGCGGGGTTTTTTTGTGGCTCGAGGATGGTATGTGGCATTTCCATGACTGATGCCTACACAGTTGAACGCGTTTTATGTCAGTGTGACGTTGTTAAACATCAGGGCGTTAAACATCAGGGCAGACATTAGCAACCGTAGAAACAACACGTGGAATTGCCCTACATGGCATTTCCATGATTGACGTCTACATAGTTGAATGCGATTGATGCTGATATCAGGTAAAATAGCATCTCCACGATTGACGTCTATAAAGTCGAACGCGATTGATGTCGATGTGACATTGGTAAAACTCAGCAATCGTAGCAACGACATGTGGAATTGCTAAAAATCTACCCCTGTAGCAACGACACGTAGAATTGCCAATTGCAGTAAAACCCATTCCAATTGATTCGCGAAATCAATTCATACCCATTCCAATTGATTCCTTCAGGAATCAATTCGCGCAGAGCGCGTAGGACAAGCTACGGATTCCGACAGGAACGAAAGAAAGTCCGCAGGACTTTAAGCAGTGTTTAGTTGGAATCCGTATCACGCAGCGCGCCTAGGAAAAGCTACGGATGCAGGCGGCAATGGAAGAAAGTCTGTAGGACGTTTTGAAGTGTTTAGTTGGAATCCGTATGAGGTGGCTACAATAGGCTGTCTTGACCGCGTTGAGGTCAGCGTTGGGGTCAAACTCATAAAAAAGGCGGTGAGGGCATCTCTACACCTTCACCGCTTTTAGCGTCTAGGACGCTGTTGATTTTGTGGTGGAGCCTATCAGACTCGAACTGATGACATCCTGCTTGCAAAAGAGTCGCTTTCGAGTGCCACTACACACCGTTTCTATCCACAACACGTCCTGCTTTGCATTCACTCTAACGTCGCTCGAGCCATCACCACCACAAAACTCCACAAAACTACCGACAAACTACCGACACAATTACACCCCAACTGTTGGTGTAACTACTACGCCTCCCCTCTGGGGTAATCACTACACCCCCCAAATACCTTAATTAGTGTGGGGAAATGAGCAGCCACTACACCAAGGGAAACGGCAAATAAAACTACACCAGTTTGAACGTTGTTTACACCAAATTGGCGAAAATAAGATTGTGCTTTATCTCGTTAAACACCAATCACCAGTTTGGCGTAGTCAGGTTGCCACTACACCACTGCGTCTGCTACACTCTGTCAACTATGGGAGACAAAAACACCAGCTATTCACTACCACCGGAAATTGTAGGAGATGGTCACACCCTCAAATTGATGTATGTTTGGCTCGAGCCACAAGGTGTCGTTAACTGGTCTAGTCAAGAAATCGCCGACAAGCTAGGCATCACCAAGAAGACTGTGGTGCAAAATCTGCAAACATTGCGGGAAAAAGGCTTACTCAAAGACGTGTCAGAACAAGAGGAACGCAGGCGCAACGAGTATTACGTGAAGCGCCTGCCGATTCACCGCGAGGTACACGGTAAGCCCGACACCACCACATCACAACCACGAAAAAACCAGCTTGAGGATGAATTTCCCCCAGCTGATGAGATTTCGTTCTAGGTATCCACTGGCAATGCTCGAGCATCCTAGCCTCGACAGAACCGCGAAAAAACCAGCAGCAGCCGCATCATCAGGCGGTGACAGCTGCGAAAAAACCAGCAACAGCCTATTGCCACGAAAGGACGCAACACCCTATGCCTGAAGAACAGCCCATCACCATCATTGATAGCTTTAACCTGAAGCAAATCGTGAACACACACGAAGTCTCTCTCGTGTCCCAAGACTGCCCAAGCACCGAGTTGCAAGGCAAGCGGGTGTCAACCCATTTTGAAGATTCCGACCTCGAAGCCGAGGTGGTCAAGTTGTTATCACTGGAAGCACAACCCCTCACCTACCCGCTAGACTTCGACAAGGGTGATAGATTCGTGTTCTGCCGCCGCCGCAAGGTCAAAAAGGGCAGCGAAGACGACATTGCAAAAACAGGTTATGTCATCGAGCTAGTCACGTTTGACATTCTCTGAGGAAATCAACACCCCACACCCCCGCCAACACCCGATAGGACAAATACGCCACACGCCACTGTCAGTCGCCACAAGAAAGGGGAAGAGATTAACCATCTCTTAGTGTGTTTTTTGCTGTAAGCATCCTTTTATTCCCCCTCGAGCCACCCCCTCACCTACCAACTCGACATCTACCACCAGCCACCCCCTCGAGCACCCACCCCTACACACACACCTCACATACCCGCGCACGCTCACACGCAACCCCTCATCTCCTTCTCTTCTTTCTCTTCGTTCTCTTCTTTCTCTTCTTTCTCTTCTTTCTCT
>CAZKAZ010000074.1:15453-17394 GCA_964550765.1 uncultured bacterium
CCCGTCCCCCACTGCTATAATGTCGCTCGAGCAAGCACGGGTACGCCCACACCCAGCCAAAACGCTCATGTCTGCACCACACACTTCCATCACAGTGCAGACCTCCTAAAGAGCACCAGCAGCATCCATGCGAACCCTCCTGCACCTAGCCCAGAAAGATTGAGACCCGAGGGCGACGGCAATCATCAGGAGGGTTTAACTATGCCGACACCAGGCGACGACCACACCATCACCGACGCCTCGAGCATCACCTTCATTCCAGACAACCAGTATCTATTTCATCTACTAGACATCATCAAAGAAGCGCGACAGAACATTGCGATTAGCACATTCATGGGCAACCTGCTCGAGTACAAAAAGAGCAGACAATCAAGGGCATTACTTGCAGAACTTCAGTCCGCATCTAATCGTCGGGTAGGCATTCGGTTACTTTGCTCCAAGACCATGCACACCGACCTCTTTGCAGGCGCGAATGTTGACGTGAGAACATACACGGGAGACGGCATCTATCACGCTAAGTTTGTCGTGGTGGATTCGCGTTCAGTCCTGCTGGGTAGCCACAACATCACCTACAACGCAGCCATGCGCAACAAGGAGACATCCCTACGGATTGAGTCCAGACAGTTAGCCCAACGGCTCGAGCGATACTTCAACGCTCAGTTTGCCGTAGCCAAGTCTGCCAGCCGCCCCCGACGCTGACCATGTTGGTGATGTCAACAAAAAGGCTCGAGCGACTTTTACCTTCTCGGGTGAAGTCGATGTGATAGCAATTTACTCGCTGATGTCGCAGCATTCTAAAAAAAAGCGCGACAGATTCAAAAAATGACGCAATGAGAGCCGATTGAAGGGCTTTGAACCGCCGAGGCAATACCAAAACGCCTGGGCAAATTGAATGCTTATGCAGTGCTCGAGCATACACACACCCGCCCAGGCGAAATCACCCGCGAGGCTAGCACAGCAAAGCTGTGCCTACGTCTGAAAGTACCCGAGCATGTCAAAAGGGGCTTACATGATTGCGTCCGAAAACACCCACGCCATGACACCATCACCGTATAGGGTTGGCAGCCGCTCGCGGCGGCGCTTCGCTCATACCTGACGTACAGCACACCTACCGCATTCACACCACCGTGATGTCAACCAAGTTACCCACCAAACCAGTGATTGCTAACGTGAGACTCGTCGAGTCAACATCCCTATCCCAATACACCCCAACCTCAAGCGTGTACGTGCCAACCGTCAGCGCCATATCTATGCGTGACCCCAAATTGTCCCCACTGTCATCGTCCGAAGCAATCTCATTACCACTGGCATCATCGAGCCAGATGATAGGGTCAGCCGTCCCACTAACTTCAATCACCACGTTGCCGTCAGCTAGCACCTCGAACGTGTAGCGAAAGTTGTAATAGCCACCGTCACCTTCAGGCGGCAGCCTGATACTTTCTTGATTACCGTCAGGATTGATGGCGGCAGTCAATGTGGTTTCTGTCGGCACTGTGCCACCCGTCCCACCACCAAGCACCTCACGCAAGTACAGATTCATACCGTGAGGTAGCCCCAACCCCCCAGCCATCACGTGATACTCGAGCTTTGTAGCGTTCGGTAGCGCACGCCAGCCATCAAGTGCGTCCGAATAGGCTTGCCGCGTCACTAGCTGCGCTTCCGTTGGTGGCTTGTTACTTTCCTTGCGCGTATGCACCATGTGACCATGCTGATTTTTACTGAAAATAAGCTTGCCCTTGACGCTGCCGCGTATGTCAGTGATAAACGGGCTTAACGTGATTCGTGCCATGTCGCCTATCATAATGATGATGAGTTGGACACCAACCGACAATCAAGGGGCAAAGCGACGCTTACCGGGCATCTTCCCGAGCATCGGCGAACCTCAAGGGAAGGTAGGCAAACAGGTCTATTTGCGGTCGTGGACAGGTAACACTGTATACG
>CAZKAZ010000074.1:17409-19864 GCA_964550765.1 uncultured bacterium
AGCACATCCAGACTATCCCCGACGCCGCACCGAAGCCCAGCAGCGCACCATGAAAGCGATGCAATCAGCCGCCCCCGCATGGCGCAGGCTCGAGCCATTTGAACAGGATGAATGGCGCGAAAACCCCCCCATACGAACCATGTCACGCAAAAATCGTGGGGCATGGAGCAAGCACGCCACTGGTTGGAATTGGTTTATCGGGCTTTATCTCAAGGAGGCTACGACGATGCAATTCGCCGCAACAGAACTCTCGAGCAACCTAACCGTGCCAGCAGGAAGCTCGAGAACCCCCCTCTTAATCACCCTCACCGACGACCACCCAACCAATCTACTTGTGCGTGTCACCATGAGCGCCTACATGATAGGTACAAATCCAGACGTGCCTATCACTGTTACCCTGCAAGCCGATGAAGGGATGCCAACCCTACCCCTTCAGGAAAGCGCCACCCTCACCGTCGGCACAGGCAAACCCCTATCGTGGTCAATGGGGACAAAGTATCGCAGCACTGGCAACGCCCAGACAGTCAGCCTGACACTGGCTAGCGGAGGCGGAGAGTTTGTCGTAAGCCAAGCCAAAGTCGAAGTGCTCTACTGATGGCAAAAATCACCAGCCCCAACCCAGACCTCATTGCAGGCAGCACCATAAGCTCGAGCATCCAAGTCACCCGCAGCGGTAACGTCATCCTCAAGCCAAAGACCCTCACCTACCAACACAAGCGCCGCCCCTTTTGGGTCGTTGACCTCTACGCCGTTCGCAGCACCATGCAAGTTGCCGAGCCAGACGAGCCATGAGCCGCAAGTACATTCCCAACAGCCGCCAACAGAAACGCTTCAGTGCCTGCGCTGAGCGGTGGCGACGCATCAAGCATCTAACGGGCGTCAGCCGCACACAATTTTTCAAGTGTTGCCTGTCCAAACCCCGCGCCTACGGCAGCATCTTTCGCATATCACCCATGCCACCCTGCGGCATCTTTGAACCCGACGACGGCAGCCCTGAAGTTGTTTGGGCGGATGTTTGGGTGGACGCTGTGCGCTTGGATGATGGCAACGAGTACACAAGCGTTACCGTCACATGGGTAGTTGGCCCTGGCAATATCACAGTGCCGCTCTATGATCCTTTCAAAAAGGTTGAGGTGAAGCACTACGCTCGCAGCCAGATTCACAGCACAGGCATCCTTGACACTCAAGCCGATGCAGAAGCGTGGTTCAAGGCTGTCGCCGATGCCTACAGACTAGCGATAGCAGACGAGATTGCCGCTCGAGCTACGCCACAACCTTGATGTTTTCCCAATGTAAGGTTTATGACATGGTGAAGGAGGCAATCTCATGGCACGTATCACCCTTAGTCCCATCATCACCGACATTCGAGGCAAAGTCGCCGATGCAGTCTTTAGCAAATGGCGCGGTATCAACACCCTACGCGCTCGAGTCACCCCAGGCAACCCATCCACCCCCGCGCAGCAAAGCATCCGCGCTTTCTTCAGTGCAGCCACTAAGTCTTGGAGCAGGCAATCTGCAGCGTTCAAAGCATCGTTTAACGAGACGGCATCAGGCCAGTCTTACAGTGGGTTCAACCGCTACATCACCGAGCTTCGAGCGGCCAACCTTGCGTACAGGGATTATGCCACCACCATTGCAAGCCCAGCCACGGCAGGAGCGACCACTTTAGACTTGACCGCCGTTCAACCCTCGTCGATGCCCAGTTTCCTTGATAGCACTGGTTTCGTGGTTAACACCCGCATTCGCATTGGCGCAGATGCCACCGTGTACACCGTCACTGCGGTTGATGATGTCGCAAACACTGTGGATATTAGCCCTGCACTCGCAGCCAACGCCACCGCAGGTGATGCAGTCGTAGCACATGGTGTCGACGCACCCGACCTGACCGCTTTCGTACCAGCTAGCTAAGCCACCTAGTAGCCATCCCCCGAGGCTTCATGCTTTGGGGGTTTTTTATGCCGCTAGTAGCAATTCGGGCGTGATAGTTGCCGCTTCTTCAGGTGTCAAATAGCCATCCCAGAGAGCAAAAGCGTAGATTCTGCCAACCAGATATTGACCCATGCCAAAGCCAATGCTGCAACCTGAGTAAGTTGGTGTAACCACATTGTTAGTAACAGCCGATGTTGGCAGATAACCTTGCCCATCCTGCGTATAGTGCGCCGTTGCTAAGGTGGGATTCTCAGGAAGGCTAAGCACATGCAGGCGCACCGAGTTAGCCGCAGGTGCAGGCGCACCGTAGCTGACCCCGTAGGCATTCAAATCCAACCGCCCCTGCGCCATCAACGCGCACCCCTGACCAGTGTTATTAATAAACGACCAGTTAAACAGCGCATCACGAGACGCAGCATTATTGGTATCAGCCACCACCGCCACCGCTCGAGCAGCCGTTTGTGTCGGTAGGCTAAGTACGGGACAAAAGCTGAATACAGAAAAAAAGGTCGTCAGCTCTGAAAGC
>CAZKAZ010000075.1:0-18982 GCA_964550765.1 uncultured bacterium
GCAGGGTTTCAATCCTCTACGAGGCAATTTAGCGTTTCGACTGCGCCCTTCGCAAAGTCTATCACAGACGGGGAAAATGGGGCAACTTGCGAGCGCCTACCTAAGTGGGAGATAGTCAGCGCTGGCTGAGACAGGGGAAAAGGGCGTTTTTGCGTGAGGGACATGTGCGAGCATCCTTTCTGGGGTGATGGCGAAAAAATGCGTGCTCGAGCTAATTCTAGCAAACTCAAAGCACGCGCTGCTTGGGTTGTCGTCAGACGAAATCAGGTTCGTTTGTGGGTTTGATGGCTTCGTGACCAATGCGCCAGGTGCGTTCGACACTTTCAGGTGATAAAAAATACACCGCTAACGTATCCTCAGCTTCATCGACAATTTTTACCAGCTTGCCCTTGAGGCGTTGCCACTGTTCTCTACTGAGGCGGGCTTCAAAAAGGCTGTATTGTCGCCGTTCGCCGTAGCCTTTGAGGACTTTGGCGAGACGATTGCGGCGTTTGTCACTGGGGCAGTCATAGGCGATGACGACGTACAAAGACGTTTTGGGTGTTGTCATTAACGCACCACAAACGGCACGTAATCGGGTAGTTCGCCCATCAGGTGCTTACCGAGGATGCGGGCTTGGTCAACGAGAATCTGACGGTAGTGGCGTTTTTGTTTGAGGAGTGGGTGGGTCACTTTTTGGCTGAGGCGGTCTTCCCAAGCACGCAAAAATTGCTTGAAACCGTCTTCGGTCAGTTTGGGAAAGCCTTCGCTATCATCAAAATGTTCTGTGGTGATCATGTTTTTGTTGAAAAGGGCAAGCACGACGCTGTCGGCCAAAATCGCTCGGAATTCTTCCATCAAGTCCAGCGACAGAGCAGGTTTGCCGTATTTGACTTCATGCAAAAAGCCCACATACGGGTCTAACCCGGCGATGCGAATCGCGGTGCGGATTTCTTTCTCGAGAAAGGTATACGCCAAACTGAGCAAGCTATTCACAGGATCTCGAGGCGGCCGTTTGTTGCGGTTCATAAAAGCAAAATCTGCCGGAAAGCGGTCACGAATTAGCTCAAAATACGCCCTAGCCGCGTTACCCTCCAACCCGCGCAACGCCTCGGTGTCAGCACAGGTTTCAATATCGCGCGCAACATCGGTAAGGGGATAAACATCTGCGCCACCCCGCCTAGCGAACACGCTGGCATTGTGAATTTTGCCCAAGACGAAACGCCGCGCCAGACAGTGTTTTTGGTCATCATCTAGGTGAGCACGCAGTTGCTCGAGCCTAAGGGGCACGTTTTTGTTTTCACTGGGGATGGTCTGCGCAAAGTACGTACCACCCCGCGTCAGGTAGTGCACTGGGCTGTCTTGTTCCATTAGCGCATAAAGTGCCGAAGACGTCACGGTGGCGTTGCCAAACACGACCAATTCTGAAACATGCACCAGTGGTTTGCGGGTCAGTACCTCACGACCTTTGCGCCGCGATACCTTCAACTCGCCCCCATCTTTACTTACATACACATCGGGTTCAAAAACGTACAACGTGCCCATTAGTTTCCTTTCAAAAGGTGCTCGAGCTGCCGCCTGCTCACACGCGCCAACTTGGGTTGACACACCTCTTTGACGCTGCAACCGGCGCACTTCTTGGGGTTGTCGGTCACGGCTGGGTAGTGGCTCGAGGCATTCAGGGCGTGCATGTTGCTAACGGCTTTTTCTACTGCCAAACGCAGTTCGGGCGTAAAGTCCACCCGCATGTTGCGGCGGGTACTGTGATAGTGAATCGTTCCGTAAGTAAGCGTTTTTCCCGTATTTTCCTCAAAGCACATAGCCTGCGCGCAAAGTTGCACCTGATCGCTGGCGTGGTCACCCATGCGCCCTTTTTTGAATTCAGTAATGACCGTGTGGCCGTTTTCAGTTGTTACTTGGTCAACGATACCCACCAAGCGCAAACGGTCACTCCAGACCCAGCGTACCCCGCGCCTCTGGCTGCGTTCGTGCAAATTCGTCCCCTCAATGATGTGATGGTTGGCGTGCTGTTCACCCAAGACCACCTCGATAAAATAGCGACGCGGACAAAACACCACCGTGTTGACCTTGCTGATGAGCAAATACCCGCCTTCTGACATGCTTACGTCCTTTCGCGGTTTCACTGGCATTAACGCCCCATACCTCTACGCGGTCTTCTACTCGGTGACGTCACCCAATGAGGCGCACTTGTCCCATGCCGTAACTGGTCTTGGCACCGACGCCGCTGTAAAACGCCAGTTGCGCTAGTGCTGCCAAGGCTCTTGTCACTTCAGGAGCACACCGATGCGTTCTTATGGTGACGGTGCCGCGAAAGCCTGTCAGTTTGGTTTTACCTGCATGGGTGCGTTCACTCTCAATATTCACTGTTTGCACTTCAAGGTAATGGGCAAACACCTCGTTAAGCTGACACACCAAGTGATCATCGAATGGTTCTGGTTGAAATTTCTGATAGACCCGCAGCAAGCTCGAGCACAGTAAACGCGGTTCGGGCAGCGGATGGTAGAGCCTGTCGCCTGCTGGTGCGGATGTTGTAAACACCGTCGGGGTAATAAAGCGCAGCTTCAACACCTCGCACCCCTGCCCCGAGCGGGTCATCTGCGCCAAGTCCTGCCACGGCAGTACGCCCGCGTCGCGGTCACCCTCAGGCGTTGCTAGCACCCGCCGCACCGCAAACGCACTTTGCCCCAAGGTAAGCCCCTCGAGCGACCTATAAATCGCAGTTTGAAGTAACGGCTGAAACAAACCATCATCGAGGAGCGTCACCCGGAGGCGTGCCCCTGTGAGGGTGTTGTGGTAGCGGATGGGTTTGCACCAGAGCGTGAACGGGTTGCGTTGTTTGCTGGCGTGCACTTCTTTGCTCAAGTTGGGGTCTACTTGCTCGAGCAGGCTGTAGAAAAGGCCTTGAGCGTATTGGCTGGGGTACAGAAGGCTGGGGTTGGGGGAGGTAGCGGTTAGCTCGAGGACGAAGGCGTGCGGCATTCAAAACACTCCCACATGAAGTTCAGGGTCAGCAAGGTACGTAAGTACAATGGACTTGCCTTTTTTGTCATCTTTAGAAGGAATATGCAACACACCACCCGCCGTTTGACTATCTTGCAGCGATGCACTTAACGAATATTTCAAGCGATACTTCAAAGGGGGGTCATTGCGCCAATGACTACGCTGAAAAATCTGCGGGATGTCTACCAAGCCCACATCACGGCGATAATTTTGGACATGTTGCGAATCGTTTAGCAATTCCACCCGATAGCTACCCTTGTACAAGTCTCCACCCGAGGTGACGAGTTCCCACTGCCCCCGCCAGCTTTTGTCTTTGTCGCGGTGAACGACGTAACGCTCGAGCCGTACCCCTGCTGCATCTTCAGCATGCCGTGACATTCTGCCTACTGACATGGTGACAACATCAAAAGCGTCATCACTTACAGGAATGCGCACATCGACTGTAGGTTCAAAACTACGTGTAGCGATGAAGCCGAGGTCGTGAAGGTTTTGGTACTCGAGCGCAAACTCGTAAACATACTTATAAAGCATGTCGTAGGCGGTAGCAGCTCGAGGATCGGTCAAAACGGGTTTGGGAAACGCCGCCATGATGGCATACGAAAAGGTTTTGTCGATGGTTTGTTGGTGGTGTTGCTCGAGCTTGTCGATGTACGTTGTTCGAGCACCCTCGTCTTCTCCAAACGCATCCAAGTACGCCGGGATATGTGACCCCACCACCACAACCTTGGCATTGTCTTTTTCACCGCGACGATTACACCGCCCCATGCGCTGCACCAGTGAGTCGGGATTACAGACTTCGGTAATCAGCACGTCTGCATCGAGGTCAACACCGATTTCAATGGCACTAGTGCTAACCAACACGTAAGGTTTCCTGTGTTCGTCGCGTGTTTTTACAGCACCGTAAACCTTAGAACGCCAATCCCTGTCCAGACGTCCGTGATACAAAAACAGGTTGACCGCATCGGCGTCGATGTTATCGGGTTGGGTGTTGGTGGCTCGAGCCACAAGTTTATAACCCGATTCTTCAGCCAAAGACGTGTAAAGCTCAGCGGCATCTTGCACGCGGTCAAGGGTGACGATGATGCGCTCATTACCCGACCAGTGCTCATTTAGTTGCTCTTGAAGTATGGCGATACGGTCTTTTTTGTGCTTATCAAACGCTTCTTTGGCAGCTTCAAAACTCTCTGGGTCTTCGGGGTCAGCTTCTTGGGGTTTGGCATCATCGGCGATAAATGTCAGGTGACGTTTGCCGTTATGCTTACCTATAGACAGTTGCGTTTGCTTTTCATCGCGTAGAAAGTCTACGATTTCCCAGCGACCGGGCATACCAAAGTCTTCCGGGTCTTGCAGGGCTAACTGGTATTTTTCGGGTAGCGTCGCCGTCATCAAGACGATGTTGTGTTTGTTGTCGTAAAGGGTTGTCACTAGGCGCTGAAAGTTCGTAAACGCCGTACCTTCGTAGCTGTGCGCTTCGTCAAAAATAAACGCCATGCGTGACGTGTCGCCAATACGAAGCGGATACGTGTAGGACTTTTTGCCGCCACCGAAACCGAAAAAGCGATACAAAAACTTGTCTAGTGTGGTGATGATGACATCTGCCCGATAAAGGTGTCGGGTGTCTTTTTTGCGGTTGGTTGTTTCACTTGTTGCTTCTGGTGCTTTTTCTGTAAACACTTGTAATAGTGCCTCATCACCTGTGTCAACCAACAAACGCCGCTTTTTCCTGTCATTGGTTGATAAGTTTTGCAACACCCCCGCAAGACGTTTTTTGTGGTCATCGACCAAGGCTTTAGCAGGTAGCACCAACACCACGCGGTTACCTTGAGCAAGAGGTGGATAGACACAAGCTTCAGTTTTGCCTACTCCCGTCGGCGCTTTAACGATGAGTCCGGCGGGTTGCGCGGGTTGCTGCTGCCACTGCTCCCAGACTTCACGTTGCAAGGCATTTGGAGAAAACTGGCTGGCAGTTTGATAGAAGGTTTCGAGGTCAGGTTGCCTCGAGCCACCCACCTCATCAGCTGCATATTTAGGTTTCAGGGTGATGTTGATGCGCTCGAGCGGTTCGTAGTCGGTAAAACCGCGCTCAGTTAAGGTTTTTGCATCACATGCTTGCCCTTGAACGTCGTCTTTACGAAACGTCACATCATAATTAACTTCGCCTGCAAAAGGATATGGCTCGAGCGTAAACACCTTATGTTTCGGAGCATCTTGCTCTCGAGATACCTCAAACTCCATAAATGAACTGTTACGACCTACTTCTTTACCCTCGATTGCCATCACAGCAACTTCAGCTTCAATCTGGTCGCACATTTCCAATACAAAAAGATGCTGCGGATACTTACGGTAATCGGCTACACCGTCTTTGTTAGCAATCTCTTTTTGCTTAAGGTCGTAAGCATCGCGGATGATTTCTTGCACCGAGTAATCATGATGGGCACGCTCGAGCGTCAGATGATAGCGAGCTTCTTGGTCGTGTTCTGCTTTCTGATGCCAATCAGCAGGATTCAAAAAGCGGTGTCCGGCATAGGTATACGTCCAGCCCTTATCCTCTTTTCTGATGGCGAATTTTTGCGTTTTGCCCCAGTCGTGGTACTCAGCGCCTTTGACTAACGCACACAAGTCAGCTTCGGCAATCGCCAAGTCAAACGTATCTTTATCAGTGCGCCAGCAGGACATGAGTTTGACGACGTTGCCCACGTGGTTCTCGAGCGGTTGATAGGCTACCCACTCGAGGTCATGCCCTTGCTCAGGACAAAAAAACACCCGCCCAGGTCCTTTGCTTGCGTCAGTCATGCGCGACTCCCAACGTGGTTTCCAGACCTTGCGGAAAGTGCATATCCTCACCACACCACCAAGACGTATTGACCTTACCGTTACTCGCTAATGCCAGTGGAAGAATGTCATAACCTTGCACGGGGCTGGGGGTTTGCAAATTCTCGTCATCAGCATCTTCCTGCCATGCAAAGCGGTAGATATTATGAATGGCAAAATCCAAATGGTCGCTTTGATTGACAACTGTGTTGATAGACAAAAGCGTTGTCGGCGCTAGGGTATCTTCGCGTGCCTCGAGCACTTGCACCTTGCTCACGTCATGCACGTACGCAAACCCTTCTTTACCGAGTTTGCAACCCCATGGCAAGGCTTCGTCGTGTTCTTGCAAGGCGGCATGGAGGCGCTCGAGCGTTTCCTTATCTTCACTGACTACGAAACCCTCGAGCACATCCGTCGTGAGGTATTCCCACGTATGAAGTTGAAACAGCGGAGCAGTTTTTTTATCGAAAATGAGCCGCGTAAAACTGGTATCGCGGAAGTGTTTTGTGCCTTTGCGTTTGGTTTTGTGAATGTAACTCGGCGTTTTGGGATAAGCACCCAAACTCACGATGCTGGACGGCAACACATAAAAAGGCGCGTCTTTGCTGGCGGTGGTTTCAGGCAAATCCAAACCTTCTGCCAACATCCACACCCGCCGCAACCAACCCGACAACGTCGTAGGTGGCACAAATGGATAGCTGATGATGTCTAAGATGCCACTGGGTAGCACCCGCATAGTGAGCGCAGCACTGGCGCGTAAGGTGAGGCGTAGTCCGTACATGATTCAGGCAAGGTGCGCATTCACGAAGGCTTCTGACCATGCCTCGAGCTTTTCTAATGCTTTATCGCCTGTCCAGCGTTCAAAGTGGTCAACTTTTGCCGTCTCACCAAAGGTCAAGGCCGAACCCCGCACCTGCGTAGCTTGGGTTGTGAAGTAGTCAATGGCTGCTGTGGGATTGGTTTCGTGAGGGCTAATCACTGGGCGTTTGCCTTTGGGCACTAAATACTGATCAACCACCAATAACGGCATACCCTCGGCTTCTGCCAACTTAGCACCCTTGGGATTGCCCGCCCCTAGCCGCGCCAACGAATCCAAAAACGCATAAGCGACGGGAGCAAATTCATCTTCACTCACTGACAGAGCGTGGTTGTACACCGGATAATACAAACCTGGTTCGTTATATTCACGCCGGAAAGGGGTAGGCGTGTCACCACCTTTGCCGCGCACCATGCCCGCTGGGTGCATCGCCCGTTGTTTTTCTTCGGCGTCGAGTCCTTGTACTGCCACGCCACCACCGTGCGTGACCCGTCCGATTAAGGTCTTGCTACCTGCCTCGAGCGCCCCATACACATAACAAATGGGGCAGGTTTCTTCGGCGCAAGTTTTGGGAATGCCGCAGTTGAGGTGATCACCTAAGAGTTTACCGTCTTTGTGCGGTGACCAAAGCAGCGCACGTCTTTCTACGCCGCGCCGTTTGGTGGGTGACAAATAGCACTTGAGCATCTTTTTGCCGTCGCCACTTTCGATGGTGACGCGTTCAACTTGGTTAACGTTGACTTGGGTTTCGTGACCAAAATACATCTCTTGTGCGCCCTCGAGCAGCGCATAAATATCGAAGTGAAAACGCGGGGCTTTGATTGCGAACTACTTATTGGAAGGACTTTATTTTTATAACGGCTTTGCTTTCTTTGATACCAGTTGCAACGTTGTCTGCCATGTCTTATCTCCCTTGTTAGAACTACGCGGCTTTCGGGAAGCGGGCGTACAAACCAAGGCGAACTTGGTACAAGAAGTTTTTGAGGTCGTAATCCGTAGCGTAAAGTCGTCTGCCGTTTACTTCTCGGTTGAGGATGTGTTCGTAAGCTCGAGCAATCAAATCTGTCGTCACGCGAAGTTTGTTGCCATCAGGGATGGGGGTTTCTTCTTTGGCGTCTTCTGCATTTGCCTGCTCTTCTGCTTGGGTGTCTTTTTTAGCTTTGGGGACAAATTCGGGAATGTCTACGAGGGCATCAATCTCATCGATGAGGGCTTTGGCTTTATCAAACACAAAATGCGTATTGCTATCACGCACCAGATTGCCCACCCCACCAACGGTTTTGCTGGCGCGATAACTGAACACCGTCGGGTTTTCGTCGATGGATTGAATGAGTTTGCCAATTTCCCGCCACTTGGTGTCGATGTCCATGCCCAAGTCTTCTCGAGCCAAAAGTTGGCGGCAAAATGGCATCATCAGCCCCACCATCGCGTGCACATCGGCAAGCACCTGAACTTTGGCAAGTTTTTCTTCTGGCGAATCCGTCATATTTCCCTCCTGAGTTAGGGCGTTTAGGTAACTTTCCGTACCATTTTCCAGTTGTATCGGTTGCTGTCTGCCAGCGACTTTTGCAAGGGTGTAACTGGCTTCAACAAACGCGTCTGCCTCGAGCAACCGCACTGCTGTACCGAGTTTGTCGTTGATGGCATATTGCCCTTTTTTCTCGTTAACCTGCATGATGCGCTGACCAAACGTCGCCATGAGCGCCGCTGTCCCTACGAGTACCGCCGGACGAAGGCGCACTTCCGTACCACCGTCATAAAGACTGGGACGCAAACGTTCTAAGACAGTCGCCGGATACAGGCTGGCAAGTTTGGCGGTAGCATATTGCTTCATGCCCAATTTCTGCACCGCCAGCGTGCCATCGGTTTGTCGTTCGGTACAGGTGAGGTTGATGTAACGCCCAGCAGCAGCCCCAATTTCGTTGAGGGCTTGTTGCTCGAGTGCTTGCTGCACAAAGTCATTCACCTGGCGTGATTCAGGATCGAAGCGAATCACCAGGGTATCGGGTGCAAATTTGACTGGGCAAAGAATCGATAGAGCAGCGCACGCATGACAGATTTTCACCGGACTACTCGAGCCAGAACTTTGCGCCCGCTGGTCAGGACTTTGAAACGCCAAGCGCCTCGAGTCATACGCCCCCTGCTCGAGCGAGCGCCCACACGAGTAACACGTACCCCTAGCGTCATCACCTGCGCTGCGCGCTTGCCAGAGTATCGGCTTTTCTTGCAGCAGTGGCTCGAGCGTCACCACGTGCGGCTCACCAAAAAGCAGCACACAGGTTTCCCAAATCACCTTGGCATAAATGTCACCTTTTTGCGTGCTCAACTGACTGGCGGCGGTTGTTGTGAAGCGTTTAGCGGTTTGTTTGGCTTGTTGCCAAGATTGGCGAAACATCTCGTGTTCACTCAAAGCATCCATAAACACGAACGGATCAGACAGGTCGAGGCTTTGTAAGGCTTCAACCTTCTCAAAAGCAAACGTAGTGGTGAGTTTGGCACGTTTTTTCTCGAGCTTTTTCTTGGTTCGACTATCACCCTCTGCTTCGGCTTGGGTGATGTCTTGCTCGAGCGTCCTTACCTCTTCGTGCGTTTTACGTTCTGCTGCCAGCAACTTACCGAACATCTTGACGAATTCAGCCGCATATTTCGTCTGTTCTTTGTCCTGCATGGCTTGGTCTTTTTCGCGTTGTTTTCCAAGGCGTTCGTGTTCTTTGTCGTCTTTGGCTTGCTCAATGTCCCGAGTAGCAGCATTGATTTTGCTTTGCCGCTGTTTGAGGCGTTTACGCACCTGCTCAAGGTTAGCGACGTAAAAACTGGCGACGGCTAACGGTTGTGACTTCGACACCATCGGCGTTTCCAACGTGCCAAAACCTCGGTCGCTAAGTTTGCTCGAGTTCATCACCAATCCAAAGCCTTTGCTGAATCCTTCCGGGCTGGTCATCTCGGTAATAAACGCTTGCCAAAGTTCGGGCAGGTCGAGCGTTACCCCTTCAGGTAGCCACAGAGCAAGGTGAGCTGGGCTTTCGCTGATGACAACAGCACTGATTTTTCGGCGTAGGTATTGCGTAAATTGCTCGAGCAAATACTCATAACTCAACTTCGCTTGTTGTTCGCCGGGTTGTGGAGCTTTGTACAGCATCAAGTTTTGACCGGACAAAGCTGCCGGAGCTTGTAGTGGTTTCTTGGGTAATTGCCGCAAAAAACGCGTTGCCCCAAAATCAGCTAGTGCGTTTTTTGCCTGGGCTTCATTCCAACTGAGCCACGACAGCGCATCAGCAGGTGGCGATGCTCCACGGCGCATCGCATTTGCCACTGTCGCAGCGGCTTTGTATGTAGAAAATCTCTCCATGTCCACTCCAAAAAGACAATACACGCCTGTTTTTACCTATAAAGGTAAAAATTTTATTTACAGTGGGATGCCTAGTGTTGACACCCCGTGTATGACTAATCGCTGTACGTATACTGCTGTATTTCAAATAGTTTGTCAGAGAGTAGTTGCCAAACGTCATTTTCGACTGCGGACTGCTGCTCAGGGGGTAGCAAAGCTACAAAGGCAGTTGCTAGCTCATAGAAAACAGCCTCGAGGTCAATATCGTTGTAGAATACGTTATGCAAAACAAACACCTCCTTTCTGTGTGGATAGGAGGAAATCATCACCTGTTGGTAGCAGATGATGACCTCAACGTTTCAGGCGGCTGCTGCTAAACTGGTCGCCTGATTTTCATTTTTACTACACTACGCGTATTGGCTACGTCATATACGCGACGCCTTTATTCTTAGAGGATAGGTAGAGTAACATAAGAAATTTTGATTCCGAGCTCATCTTCCTCGTAGAGGATTGAAACACTCTCCCCTAACCGCTCGGAATTTCACTTTATCCTCGTAGAGGATGCCAACAGGCTCGAGCCACCACACTCGAGCTTTCTTATTTTGGTGCGTTTGCTCGTACCGTTCCCTCAGCAAACTCCCGCACCATCGTCCGCAGTTCAGCTGGCTCGAGCACCTCAGCATCTGCCCCATACGAAACCAACCACTGCACCAAACGATTCACGAGCGGCACTTCGGCTTGCCAGATGAAACTGCCATCTGGCTCGAGGGGCGCAGCGTCATCTTTGCCTGCGTTATCGGTAATGTGGCGTTTGGTGCTGCGCACGACGTGGGCAACCTCAGGGCTAAAACGTACACGTACCTGATAATCGGGCAAGGTGTCTTGATAACGAAACGCTCCAAAACGCTTGTCAATGATGGTGTTTATATCAGCCTCAGACAGGGCTGCAAAGGTTTGCTCTGTGGGTGTAAAGGCCAACACACGGTCAAGCCTACGAAATTGGTAATCAGTGGGTTTGTTGGCTTGATAGAGGGTGTCGTGGTCAATACCACAAAGATACAAGTAATTGCGGTGAATGAATAAGCGAAACACATTGATGTGATAGCGGTTGGTGTCTCCCTTGCTGTTGCGATAGGTCATGTGGGCAACACGGCGACGGTTAATCGCAAAAAGCACCTTGGCAACGAGGTCTTCTTCTTCGTATTCGTTGTTAAGGGGTACGTACAGCGCCGCTGCCAACGCCTGATAATCCGGTTCACCAGTGGCGAAGGGTAAACTGTCAACGAGTTCTAGCACCGCCCGCAGTTTGTCACGTCCTGCTTCAGAAATACCGATGTTTCCTCGAGGCACGGTTGGGTTTTCTTTAGCAAGCGCCAAGTCAATGCCCCAACTGTCAACCAGCTTTTTTTTCAAGTCATAGACATGCTTGAGCGATACACCCAAGTGCGCAGCCAGGTCTTTGACACTATAAGTGTCGTGCTCGAGCCACCAACGGGCAAAATCAAACAGGGTCGCGTCGTGCCGTGCCACGCAAGTATCCTACGCCTAGCGGGGCAAGCTATGCGACAATAAACATATGACCAAAACCGAATCCTCGAGCTATCTCCACACCCCCACAGACGCCGAATTGCCCGAGCATGTCCGCGAGATGTTTGCTGCTGCCCGCGAGCAAACGGGTTTCGTGCCCAACGTCATGCGCAACTTTGCCCTTACCCCTGAGCATTTTGTGAAGTGGTTTTATTATTACAATTTTTTGCAAAAACGTGATGACAGCACCTTAACCCGCAAAGAACGGGAAATGGTGGCGTTAGTGGTGTCGGCTGAAAATAGCTGTGAGTATTGTCTAGCGACCCACAGCGCATTTTTGCGGGCGCTCGATGGCAGCGAAGCAGCCAAGATCAACACCGATGTTTTGATTCACAATTACCGCCGCGCAGACCTAAGCCAGCGGGAACGGGCGATGTGTGATTTTGCGATGAAGATGACGGTAGCAGCACACGAGATGACCGAACGTGACCTCGAGCCACTGCAAGACGTCGGCCTGAGCGATGCTGAAATTAGCGAACTTGCCCAAGTTGCGGCCATGTTCAACTTCACGAATCGTTTGGCAAACGCCTTGGGTTGGAAACCGAATCCGGAATATTACGGTATGCACCGTTAGGACAAAAAACATCTCCCCTATCCGACATTCATCAGAACGGACAGGGGGAGGTTTTTTATGTGGCTGTTTTTGTTAGGGCGTCAGTGGGCGTGGGCGGCGAAAAGTTCGTCGGCAAGTTCAGACAGCATCGTCTTGGTAAAGACCCGCTTGCCTTCGGCGAGGGCGTCTTTGGGAGCAAAATAACGCAACGTGCGATACGTGTGCGATTCAAACGGGTGCAAGGTGACCTCTTTGAAGACGGCATGGCGCGGACTGGCGTTTAAGAGCAACACCGGTTTGCCGTTCAAATCAGACAGGCTGGCACTCATAATCGTGGTGGGCAGGTCGTAAGGGCGCGACATGCGGTAGATGTAGTCGGTAAAATCCGCTTCTTTTTCAAACATGACGCCGTCGTGACTACTAGCATATTCGCGCATCCACTCGAGCAATTCCGCCCACTTGCCATAGAACTTGCGGTCTTCTTCGGTGAGTTTGTCTTCTAAGATAACTTCATGCTGTGCGGAGGTGTCTGCGGAGGTGTCTTCTGCCATGAGGCTTAGTGTATCGCATTCGGCTGGCTCGAGCAGGCTATCACCTAGCCGCGCACGTCAATCCCTACTAACGATAATCGAGCACTAACACCCGTTCTGCTGGCAAGTTGCCCGCCTCTAAACTCACAGTACTATCACAAGCAAACGCCACTTCGTTGTGGTCGAAGTAGTCCAAAAACGAATCAATCCACAAGCTGTTACGGGGCTTATAGCGCAAAGTGCGAAAGTGCATCGGTACTGTTACTTGGGGTTGTACGCGGTCAATGAGCACCATCAAGTCGTCTAAAGCGATGGTCGGAAAGCCGCCCGTAAGAGCAAGCAACACATCGACGCCAGCAAAAAACTCGAGCTGCTGTTCAGTGAGCGGATTGCCCACATCTCCCATATGCCCGATGTGTAAGCCACCCACTTCAAAGCGGTACATGGCGTTTTGTTCGGGGTCGTGACTGGGGTGGTTGTGCACTTCCATGGCAGTAATGGCCTGAACAGGCATGCCCTGAACAATACTTGCGCCCGTGTCGCCGCCGTCTTTGACGGCAATATCTAAGGTGTTTACCACCTCGGGATTGCCAGGGATGAGGTGACCGTTGTTGTGAAAGTCATCGCTAGCTGACGACATCAACACCACATCGGCGGGTTGGTCGTAAGGCTTGTAGCCCGAGGTATCGGGGTTGTGCGGGTCAGTCATAATGCTGATGGTGGGCGTTTCGATGCGAAAGGTGGCGTGTCCGTACCAGGTGAGTTGCATACAATCCTCGCTTCAGGGGGTTTCTAGCATGGGGTTCATAGGAATGGAGCGTTGACGGTTGGTCTAGCATAGCCAACGGCGCTTGGCTCGAGCATCATCCTGACAACGTTAGGAACACGGGGTTAGGAGAAGGGGATTAAGAACACGGGATTCAGATTTTGTAAAGACACCCTGTCGCTGGGTATAATGTCACCATGGACGCTGATATCCTGTTACAACTGCGCCAGCCATTTGACCCCGAACATGTCACGTGGCGGGTCGTAGAAGTAGCAGACGACGCTAGGCACGCCAGAGTGCGCCCGCAAATTACCGCTACCGCCTTACAAAAACGTCTCAATCACGTGCTCGGCACGTTGCACTGGTCGTATAGTTTTGCGCCCGTAGGCAGTGGCATCAGTTGCACCTTGACACTAGGCACGGCAACATTGGGCACGACGACATTGGACACGGTGAGCCGCGCTGCGGTAGTGAGCATGGATACACCCGCCCCCGTAACCGCTAGTGAACGCGCCCAAGATGCTTTGGTACACGCCGCTGAAGGGTTTGGTATCTTGCCGCCTGCTGCTATTGACGCCCAATATTGGGTGGAATTTGACCCTGAGCAACAGGTGATTTTGTACGAACCAGAAAGTGCACCCACTGCGCCCGTCACCCCAGAAACAACTGACAAATCCGCTGGGCATCAAGCCATCGACAAACTCATGGACAAACTTGCCCAACAAGGACGGGGGTTAGATGCTGCCAAAGTAGCCCTCGAGTACAGAGGTTACGGCGATAACCCGCAGATGGCTCGAGAATTTTACGGCAAACTGCGCGAACTGCTCTTGCAGGAAACCTCGTAAGCCCCTGTGCGCCTACCAACAGCTTGGCAAACAGCTTGGTGCAAACAGCTTAGTGCAAACAGCTTAGTGTTCAAACATGATGGTTCAGCGAAGACGTGATGCGAGGTAACCGTGCACTGTGTAGTCATGCAACGTGTAGTCGTGCAACGTGTAACCGTGCGATGTGTAACCGTGCAATGTGTAGTTATGCATAGCCAACTATGCCCTGTGATGAGGGTCATGTGATGAGGGGTGGGTGTTGTGAATAACCAATCAGTGACGAAGGTTGTAACCTGTGCTTAGGGTTGATGCCTGTGATTAAGGTCGTAGCCATCGGTGACGTGCATGGGTCGTGGGCAACCGTGTGGCGCATTCTCAAAGCCACTTTGGCCGCAGACGAACAAGGCCAACCGACAGCCCCAGTGGTCGAAGGCCGTTTGCAAGTGGTGTTCATTGGCGACTTGGTGCACTACAAAGATGCCGCTACCTATGCCGATGTGGTGGGTGTCGACAGTTATGACCCTACTGACGAAGGGCAACTCAAACGGGCTGCCAAAGCGCAAATTCGAGAACTGTATCGCTTTAAGCACTACATGGATGCCGCCAACGGCAACGTCACGGTGATTTTGGGCAACCACGACGAATCAGCGCTCAATCACGAATATATTTTGCGCACTCGAGAAGGCCTCAAACACGATGAATTCAACGTCGATAAAGGAGGCATGGCACTGCCAGACGCCCTTGCTACTTGGATGGCAAGTTTCCCCAGAGAGCGCATTTTCCACAATGTGCAATTTGCCCACGCAGGCCCGTTACCAGGCATGCAGTCTTTTGATGACTTTTTCTACAACGACAGTGATACCAAAAGGTGGTGGCAGGAAAAACCGTGGTTGTTTGAACAGACCAAGTACCGTTTTGGCGTCTATGGCCACACCCCCACCGATGGCATCTACCTCGACGAAGAACACCACTTTGCCATGATTGACGCCCTCGCACACGGGCAATATCTCGAAATGATTCTTGATGATGACCGCCTTGATTATCGGGTGATGCAACTTAGTTAGGGGATTAGTTAGGGGATTAGTTAGGGGATGTGTGGGCGTTGCTGCTAACCGTTCTTCCGACGCTACCGCAACGCCTATATAACGCCTATAACCGTCAAGAACCTGTAACTGTCAAGAACCTGATGCCGACCAAACACGATCAAACACAGCTTGATACACCCCGTGACAACACACAGCAACCGCTATCTGCTAGCCGCACAGCAAGGGAGTTTACACATGCAAGAACTCGTTGAACGCATCCGCCAAGAAGGGCGCAACCTCGGTAAGGGTATTCTCAAGGTAGATGGGTTTATTAACCACAAGCTCGAGCCAGACCTGACAGCCAACATGGGCAAACACTTTGCTGCCCGCTTTGCAGAAGCTGGTGTATCTGGTATCACCAAAATTGTCACCGCCGAAGTGAGCGGTATTGCCCCCGCGCTCACAACAGGCATGGCGCTCGGCGTGCCAGTGGTCTATGCCCGCAAAACCCGCCCCGTCACCATGGCCGACGGCGTCTTTGAAAGCAGCGCCCCTAGCCACACCAAAGGCGGCATCACCAAGTTGATCATCTCGCCAGAGTACTTGTTACCAAGCGACAAAGTGCTGTTGATTGATGACTTTCTGGCCTCTGGCAAAACCATTTTTGCGCTCGTCGAACTAATTAACCAGTGCGGTGCAGAACTCGCAGGTATTGGCTGTGTGGTTGAAAAGTCATTTGAAGAAGGTAGGCAGCGGCTCGAGCCAGTTGGCGTGCCCATCGTCAGTTTAGCGATTATTGACAGCATGGCAGGCGACACCATCACCGTGCGCGACGCAACGACCATTTCTGTTTAATTCTGTATAACCTTTACGACTACCCTCA
Organism: uncultured bacterium; assembly: GCA_964550765.1. Taxonomy (GTDB): domain Bacteria; phylum Deinococcota; class Deinococci; order Deinococcales; family Trueperaceae; genus JBCCBI01. The sequence goes on from CAZKAZ010000075.1 coordinate 16,125, forward strand.
ACATAAACGGCAACCTTGGTGCAGGAAAAGCGCCTCCCTGTGAGCGGAAGCAAAACACCGCCCCCATACCCTTGCTAGACTCAGCTTATGGAACTTGATCACCAAGAAACACGCCGTAACTTGAGCAAGTTGTTGCGTTTGCGCGATGAAATTAGCGAATTGCACAACACCTTAAGCATCTCCCCTGATGAAGTGCCCTTGCGACTCAACCTCATGGACGAAGGGGACGCCCTGCGAGTCATTGCCGAAGTGCCGGGGGTCAGTCAGGATAAGCTCGAGGTAGCCTTACAAGGGCGCGACTTAACCATTGCAGGCGTGCGTGAGAGTAGCGGCGACGCTGCCGATACCCTGCTCATCCACGAACGCCCCAGCGGTCATTTTCAACGCACCATCACCCTGCCAAACGACGTCGAACGCGAACACATCAGCGCCCAACTGCGCGAAGGCCTGTTAGTATTGTACTTGCCCAAACAGGCGATTTAGCTTATGTTTAGTGATGTTGCTAATGAGGGTCTTTACTCAATCATTTTTATTTTTGCTATTGAGAATGCAAGCACCTTTTAGAGCCGCAAATGCATGTATATTTTAATGCCACAAGTACACGCGAAAAAGTTTTAGAACTCTTGCAAAAATCAATTTGTCGATGATGGCAGAGGGCTATTCCACAGTTCGGTTGATACTTTCGCAAGAAGTCTTTTACAAGCATAGCTTTACTTAGTACAAGGTGGGATATGTTAGACGTTACGATGGCATCTTAAGATACAATGGACACGTTCATGGAATTCACACCCTTTTTATCTAGCTGGTTCTCAGTTGTGCTGTCGTGCTCACTTGCCCTACTTTGGTGTCACCCGCTGAGGGTAACGCGCGGTCACGCTCAGCGCGTTTGTAATAGCTTGGGTTCGGTAGGGGGTTCGGTAGGGTATTGGCATGGTGTTGACGCTTATCGCTGCTTGTTTCGCCGATGGTATATAACCCCTAGGTTGTATATAACCCCTAAGTTGTATATAACCCTTAGGTGAGGCTAATGGACCAGCACCTGCCTGCGACTTCAGTCACAACACGGTCAGACACCCCTAGCCATCAAGGGGATGTACTCGTTGTCGATGACACCGAACTGAATTTGCGGATGATTTCGCAGGTGCTGCGCAAAGAGGGCTATCAAACTCGAGCAGTGAATTCCGGCCAAGAAGCCTTGGCTGCCGTCAAAGAAACCTTGCCCGAAGTGATTTTGCTCGACATCACCATGCCCGATGTTGACGGTTACGAAGTGTGTCAGCAACTCAAAGCTGACAGCCGCACTGCCGACGTGCCCATTATTTTTATCAGCGCCCTCGATGCTGTAATTGACAAAGTCAAAGCCTTCAAGGTAGGCGGCGCGGACTATATCCCCAAGCCCATTCAAGTACAAGAACTCGTCGCCCGGGTGCGCAATCAAATCGACCTGCGTCGGTTGCAGCAACAACTCAAAGCCCAAAACGACATCTTAGAAGACAAAAACAGCCAACTCATCAGTGAAATTCGCAAGCGCCAAGCCGTTGAAGCCGAAATTCGTAAGCTCAACGCCAACTTAGAAGCCAAAGTGCGCGCCCGCACTCAAGACTTAGAACGGGCACAGTTAGAGATTCTCGAGCGCCTCTCTCTGGCTGGCGAACGCCGCGACGACGACACGAGCAAACACACCTTGCGCGTTGGCTATGTCTCGAGCCTCATCACCACCACCTTGGGGCAATCACAGCAAGCAGCAGACATGATTCGCTTGGCAGCACGCTTACACGACATTGGCAAAATCGGCATCCCCGATCAGATACTGCTCAAACCGGGCAAGCTGACCAACGAAGAATACAGCCTCATGAAAGAGCACACCACCATCGGCGCGGAGATGCTCTCAGGCAGCAGTTCACCACTGATGCGCTTGGCAGAAGAAATTGCCTCAAGCCACCACGAACGTTGGGATGGCAAAGGCTACCCTCGAGGTTTAGCTGGCCGCGATATTCCTTTGTCAGGACGGATTGTGGCGGTCGCAGACGTGTTTGATGCCCTTACCCATGAACGCCCCTACAAAGACGCATGGCACTTTGAACGGGTCATCAACGAACTGTGTGATATGCGCGGTAGTCAATTTGACCCCAAGGTTGTCAATGCTTTTTTGAAGATTATCAAAGACGGCAAGTTAGTAGGGCTCGAGTCACTTGAAGTGTTACACGGCTAGTCCACCACCCATACCCTGCCACTACCCTGTCACACCTAACTGGTTACTGACACGCCCACGGGACGCACGGTTTGGCATCATGCCTGCAAAGGCGTTATATGGGTATAAAATAGCAATTCCACGTGTCGTTTTTGCCGTTAATGATTTTTACCAATGTCACATCGACGTCAACCGCGTTCAACTATGTAGACGCTAATCACAGCAATACTAGAAGTATAAGTATAGAAGTATTAGGTATAGAAAGACCTTGTATAGACTGTCACGAAAGTAGGGATACCATGAAAGCGGTCATTTTAGCTGGGGGCTTCTGCACCCGCCTCTCTGAGGAAACGACGCTCAAACCCAAACCGATGGTCGAAATCGGTGGTAAGCCCATTTTGTGGCACATCATGAAAATCTTTTCGACGTATGACGTCAACGAGTTCGTGATTGCTTTGGGCTACAAAAGCGAAGTCATTAAAGAGTATTTTCTTAACTTCTATGCCATCAACAATGACATCACCGTTGACCTAGCAAGTGGCAAAACCACCATCCACGAAGGCAAACAACCCGATTGGAAAATTCACTTGGTCGATACAGGTCTCAACACCATGACCGGCGGACGCCTCAAGCGGGTGCGCAAGTGGCTTGGCGATGAACCCTTCTT